>JAFRGQ010000098.1 GCA_017433725.1 Lachnospiraceae bacterium | reverse complement strand
TCGTTCAGGGAAATCCTGCTCAGACAGAAGAGCAAGGTCCAGACGATCGTAGTATTCCTTGCCATGCTGGAGCTCATGAAGTACGGCATTATTGAGGCTTCACAGGATAGTGCGAATGATGAGATCTGGATCGAGGCAGTTCCCGGCGCGGATATAAGTACCGTTAACATTGAGGCGGATTTTGACGAGATGTGATTCCGGAAAGCTATCATAATTATGACAATACAGGGTAAAGCAAATGGAAAGAAACGAAATGAAAGCAGCTCTCGAGGCTGTCTTATTTACAACAGGCAAAGCCGAGAGTACCGCTGATCTGGCAAAGGCTCTGGACACGGACAGGGATATAATAAAAGAAGTAATTCATGAGCTTTCCGATGAGTATATGAGCGAGGGAAGAGGAGTACGAATAATCGAACTCGAAGACGCATGGCAGATGTGTACAAATCCCGACTACTACGATGTATTGATCCGTCTGGAACTTCAGCCCAAGAAGCCCCGGCTTACAGATGTTCAGCTTGAGACACTTTCCGTCATAGCGTACAGACAGCCGGTAACGAAAGCCGAAATAGAAAGAATCAGAGGCGTCAACTCCGACCGTGCGGTAAATAAGCTGGTAGAGTATAATCTGGTCAGGGAACTCGGAAGAGCAAAGCTTCCCGGAAGACCGATTCTCTTCGGCACGACGGAAGAATTCCTTAGATCTTTCGGAGTACGTTCAAAGGAAGAACTTCCGGATATAAATCCGGTACTTCTCGAGGACTTCCGAGCAGAGGCCGAAAGCGAGGCCGCCGTTCAGGTCGATGTATAGACATGTTCATTAAGTACAAATAGCACAAAAACACAAGTATTTGTTACATAAAGAAAGACATTTCTACATTATGTGGAAAATGTCTTTCTTTTCTTGTGCAGTTTTCCGAGAAAACCAGTTGATAAAAAATCGCTATTGCGTTATTATAAGGCGGAAATGCTTTATAGTTTTACACATATGGAGGAGTTAGAATGAGTGATACACAGAGTGCTGCAAGCACGAGAATTGTTTCGCTGCTTGACGCAAACAGCTTTGTTGAATTCGGTGCTCAGGTAACTGCCCGCAGTACTGACTTCAATCTTTCAGCCAGGTTCGCAGCGTCTGACGGTGTAATAACCGGATACGGTACGATCGACGGCAGTCTTGTGTTTGTGTATAGCCAGGACGCTTCCGTTCTCGGAGGTTCCATCGGTGAAATGCACGCGAAAAAAATAGTGAAGCTTTATGAAAGAGCAGCCAGTATGGGCGCACCGGTCATCGCTATGCTCGATTCTACGGGAGTACGTCTTGAAGAGGCGACAGATGCGCTGAATGCACTCGGAGAAATTTATAATAATCAGGTCCTCATCAGCGGCGTTATCCCGCAGATCGCAGTCGTATACGGCAACTGCGGCGGTGGACTGTCCTTTGTGCCTGCACTTTCCGATTTCGTATTCATGGAGGATACAAAAGCACAGCTTTACGTAAATACTCCCGATGCAATCAAAGGGAACAGTGCAGATCTGACCGATAACCGCACAGCAGAGTATCAGGCAGGCATCGGTAACGTAGACTTCACGGGATCCGAAGAGGAACTCATCACAGCTATCAGAACACTCGTCGGCATGCTTCCGTTCAATAACGAAGACGCCGGTGAGGTTACACCATGCAGTGATGATCTTAACCGTGCATGCACCAACATTGCTTCCCTCAGGGGCGATGCTGCATCCATGCTCGCTATGATCGCGGACAACGGTATCTTCTTTGAGACAAAGAAAGACTTTGCAGAATGCATAGTCACAGGATTTATGAAACTGAACGGACAGACAGTCGGCGCGGTAGCAAACAGCGGCAAGGTCGACACGATCTGCGCAAACGGCGCTGACAAGGCTGCTGATTTCATCAAGTTCTGTGATGCATTCAACATTCCTGTTCTTACTCTTGCAAATGTTAAGGGATTCTCCCGCAACGAATGCCAGGAGAAGAGACTTCCGAAAGCTGCTGCAAAGCTTGCAACCGCTTATGCGCAGGCTACGGTTCCGAAGGTAACGGTCGTAACAGGTACTGCATACGGAAGCTGCTATGTGCTTATGGGTTCCAAGGCAATCGGAGCTGATTTCGTATATGCATGGCCGGATTCCGAGATCGGAATGATGGATGCAAAGCAGGCAGCCAGAATCCTTACGGATTCCGATGATGCCGCTGAAATCAGAAAGACTGCAGCTGAGTACTCTGACCTTCAGCAGAATGTGAAGTCCGCAGCCATGAGAGGTTATGTGGATACCATTATCGAAGATGCCGATACAAGAAAATATGTTATCGGTGCATTTGAGATGCTTTACACAAAGAGGGAAAATCGCCCGAGCAAAAAGCATGGCACGATTTGAGAAAGGCGGAATACATGAAGAATCTTAAGAAACTGACAGTAGCCCTCCTTGCTCTGTGCATGATGGCTTTCTGCTTCAGTGGATGTGGGATCGAAAAGACTTCAACACAGTTGGAAGTTGAAGCAATCGAACGTATCCGTGAGGCAAATATCGCCACCATCGCAGATTACACGGAGCGCGAGTTTGCGGCAATTCTCTCTCAGGTCAGTTATGACGAGTATGCCGCATACAAGGCACAGGGGTCTGTTCTGATCAGCCGTACATTTGACAATGATTTCGGCGACCGCTGGAAGTCATTTACAGACGCACACGGCAAGTGTGTGGAAGCTTACGTCGATGAGACAATGCGCGATAAGTATGAATATACAAGCCGCATTATCATGACCGGCGAAGACGGCGCACAGATGGCCATGACGATCACATACGATGAATCGGCAACACCGATCAAGACTACGATAGCGGATTATTCCGATGACTCGACACAGACGATGGGGCAGAGGCTTGCAGTTGCAGGCGGAAACACTATTATCGGCCTTGCCACGGTATTTGCAATCCTTGTCCTGCTCAGCCTCATCATTTACAGCTTTAAATTCGTTAACAAGATGGCAACGCCGCCGAGCAAGAAAACGGAAGAAGTACCGGCTCCGGTACAGACCGTTTCAAAACCTGCTCCGGTCGCTTTGGAGAATCCGGAGATGGATCCGGCTCTTGTCGCTGTCATTGCAGCCGCAATTGCCGCAGCGGAAGAGAAGCCTGTTGAGGGATTTGTCGTACGTTCAATAAGAAGAGTTAAAACCAACAAGTGGCGCTGATGTGCCAGGCTGAATCCTCGATAAGAGGGCTTTATGAATCCAGGAGGGTATTATAAAATGAAGAACTATACGATTACAGTTAACGGCGTAGCATACAGCGTCACAGTAGAAGAGACAGCAGCCGGCGCAGCTCCCGCAGCAGCTCCGGTAGCAGCACCGGCTCCGGCAGCGGCTCCCGCGGCAGCACCGGCTCCGAAGGCAGCAGCAGGCGCTGCTGGCAGTATCACAGTAGCTGCTGCAGTTCCCGGCAAAGTATTCAAGATTGAAGCTTCTGTAGGCCAGACAGTCAAGGCCGGCGACAATATTATTATTCTCGAGTCCATGAAGATGGAGATTCCGGTCGTTGCTCCGGAAGACGGAACTGTCGCAAGCATTAACGTAACAGCAGGCGATGCTGTTGAGACCGGCGATCTTCTTGCAACTCTGAACTGATACTTACGGAGGCAATTAAATGGATATACTTGGAACCCTGTCGAATCTGGTCGCACAGACAGCCTTCTTCAATCTGACCGTAGGAAACTATATCATGATTGTAGTGGCTCTCGTGTTCCTGTATTTGGCAATTGCTAAAGAATATGAGCCGCTTCTTCTTGTACCGATTTCATTCGGTATGCTGCTCGTAAATATCTATCCGGATATCATTGCGAATCCGTCTGATACTACGAACGGCGTCGGCGGTCTTCTGTATTATTTCTATCAGCTGGACGAATGGTCCATCCTGCCGTCCCTCATCTTCATGGGCGTCGGTGCCATGACAGACTTCGGTCCGCTTATCGCCAATCCGATTTCGTTCCTGATGGGTGCGGCTGCACAGTTTGGTATCTATGTTGCATATTTCCTTGCAATCGTACTCGGATTCAACGGAAAGTCTGCTGCCGCCATCTCTATCATCGGCGGTGCTGACGGCCCGACATCCATCTTCCTTGCATCTAAGCTTGGCCAGACACAGCTGCTCGGACCGATCGCGGTTGCGGCATATTCCTATATGTCACTTGTTCCGATCATCCAGCCGCCGATCATGAAGCTTTTCACAACGGAGAAGGAGAGAAAAATCAAGATGGGACAGCTCAGAAACGTCTCCAAACTTGAGAAAATCCTTTTCCCGGTCGTCATCACGATCGTTGTTTGTATGATCCTTCCGACTACGGCTCCGCTTGTCGGTATGCTGATGCTCGGAAATCTGTTCCGTGAGTCAGGCGTTGTCCGCCAGCTTACAGAGACAGCTTCCAATGCACTTATGTACATCGTTGTCATCCTCCTCGGAACATCTGTCGGTGCGACAACTTCCGCAGAGGCATTCCTCAACGCAAGCACACTGAAAATCGTCGTTCTTGGTCTTGTCGCATTTGCATTCGGTACTTTTGGCGGTGTCATGCTCGGAAAACTTCTTTGTATCATCACCAAGGGTAAGATCAATCCGCTGATCGGTTCCGCGGGTGTTTCCGCCGTTCCGATGGCAGCCCGTGTATCTCAGAAGGTCGGATCTGAGGAAGACCCGACGAACTTCCTTCTGATGCACGCAATGGGACCGAACGTAGCGGGCGTTATCGGAACAGCTGTTGCTGCCGGTACATTCATGGCAATTTTCGGAATTTAAGAATTACAATGTCGGGGCTGTATGCCCTGACTGCACCTTACATAATTGGAGGATAAAATGTCAGAAGTTGTAAAAAAACCTGTACAGATTACAGAGACTATCCTGCGCGATGCGCATCAGAGTCTTATTGCGACAAGAATGACAACGGATGAGATGCTTCCGGCAGTTCCGATGCTCGATGAAATCGGCTACCGTGCAGTAGAGTGCTGGGGCGGCGCAACATTTGATGCAGCGCTTCGTTTCCTGCACGAAGATCCGTGGGTCAGACTTCGTAAATTCAAGGACGGATTCAAGAAGACAAAGCTCCAGATGCTCTTCCGCGGACAGAACATTCTCGGTTATAAGCCGTATCCGGATGACGTTGTAGAGTACTTTGTTCAGAAGTCCGTTGCAAACGGAATCGATGTTATCCGTATCTTCGACTGCCTTAACGATCTTCGCAACCTGAAGACAGCAGTTGACGCCGCAAAACTGGAAGGCGCAGAAGCACAGATCGCACTTTCCTATACACTCGGCGATGCTTATACACTTGACTACTGGACGACCATGGCCAGAGAGGTCGAGGAGATGGGTGCGGATTCTATCTGTATCAAGGACATGGCAGGTCTTCTTGTTCCGAAGGCAGCCACCGAGCTTGTAACAGCCCTTAAGGCCGGTTCCTCTCTTCCGATCGAAATGCATACGCACTATACATCAGGCTGTGCTTCCATGACATACATGAAAGCTGTTGAGGCAGGTGCCGATATTCTCGACTGTGCAATCAGTCCGTTCGCACTCGGTACATCCCAGCCGGCAACAGAAGTTATGGTCGAAGCATTCAAAGGAACAGAGTTCGACACCGGTCTTAACCTTGACAAACTTGCTGAGATCGCTGACTACTTCAGACCGATCCGTGAAAAGTATCTTGAGAACGGCCTCATGAACCCCAAGAACATGGGCGTCAATATCAAGACTCTTCAGTATCAGGTACCGGGCGGTATGCTTTCCAACCTTACAAGCCAGCTTGCTCAGCAGCATGCAGAAGATAAGTTCTATGAGGTTCTGGAAGAGGTTCCGCGCGTACGTAAGGATATGGGTGATCCGCCACTTGTAACGCCGTCTTCACAGATCGTAGGTACTCAGGCTGTTATGAACGTCCTGACAGGCAAGCGCTACATGGTCGTTCCTCAGGAGACGAAGGATATGTTCCTCGGCAGATACGGAAAGTCCACAAAGCCGTTCGATCCGGTAATTCAGAAACAGGTCATCGGCAATGAGACACCGATCACATGCAGACCGGCTGATCTTCTTGAAGACAAGCTTCCGGAATATGAGAAAGCAATCAGCAGTTACAAGAAGCAGGATGAGGACGTACTCACATACGCTCTGTTCCCGTCTGTAGCGTTGGATTACTTCAAATACAGAGAAGCACAGGATTCAGGCGTAGACACCAAGAGCGCCGATTCTGAGAATAAGGCATATCCTGTATAACATTAATATATCGGAGCTGTTTCATGGCGGAGGTTGTGAAACAGCTTCTTTTTATGTTATCATGCAGCTTGTATTTGAATCCCACCGAGACGAGTCTGCTGCCCATAGTTTTTTCAGAGGCCTGCGTTTCATACACCGTATTCAAGTCTCGCTCGCGATGACAGTCTTGAATCAGGAAAAAAGGAGAGCTTTAGATTTGAGCAATGTTATAATAATCGGTGCCGGCGCTTCCGGCATGATGGCAGCTATATTGTTAGGAGAGAGCGGACACAAGGTCACCGTCCTGGAGCAAAACGAAAGAATCGGAAAAAAGCTCTATATAACCGGCAAGGGACGGTGCAATTTTACAAATGACTGTGACCGTCAGACATTTCTTGACAATGTGGTGACAAATCCGAGATTCCTCTACAGTGCATTGGATGTCATGACGCCGCAGGATGTCATCGCTGCTTTCGAGAGCTGGGGAATGAAGACGAAAGTGGAGAGAGGAAATCGGGCTTTTCCGGCTTCTGATAAATCGGCTGATGTGATCGACACGCTCAGAGATCAGATGAAGAAGAATAAGGTGCGGGTTATGCTTCACACCCGGGTCACGGATATTATCACTAAAGACGGTGCTGTGTCCGGCGTAACTGCGATTGAGACCAGGCCCGGTAAGGAGGAGAGGCTTCTGACATTTGAAGCGGAAAAAGTCATCGTTGCGACGGGAGGGCTTTCTTACCGGTCGACCGGAGCGACGGGAGACGGGTATGAATTTGCATTAAAAACAGGGCATAGCGTTACAAAACGCAGTCCCTCACTGGTTCCGATCAACTGCAGGGGAGACATCTGTCCGAGAATGCAGGGCCTGTCTCTGAAAAATGTTTCATTGATCATAAAGCGCGGAAAAAAGGTCGTCTTCAGCGGCTTCGGTGAGATGCTGTTCACGCACTTCGGCGTTACCGGTCCTCTGATTCTCTCCGCAAGCGCAAAAGCAGGCAGAATGATCAGCGAAAACGGCGGAAGGGATATCGACGTGTGGATCGACCTGAAACCTGCTGTTTCGGAAGAACAGCTGAATGAACGGCTTATCAGACTCTTCGATGCCAACAAAAAGAAAGCTTTGAAGAATGTCATTGCGGAATTGTACCCATCCAGGATGCTGCCCGTGATCATGGAGCTCGCAGATCTGGATCCCGAACAGAAGATTGATCAGATGAAAAAAAGTGACAGAGAGGCACTGATCAGGATTACCAAGCATTTTCCTCTGTCATTTGAGTCTCTCAGGGGGTATAATGAAGCAGTCGTGACACAGGGAGGCGTTTCTGTGAAAGCAGTCAGACCAAGGTCCATGGAATCCGGAAAAATTCACGGTCTGTATTTCATCGGTGAAGTTCTGGATCTCGATGCTTTCACCGGGGGGTTCAATCTCCAGATCGCGTGGATGACGGCGGCCTGTGCCGCAAGAGCCATCAATGAGGAGGAATAGAATGAATATTGCAATAGACGGACCTGCCGGAGCAGGCAAAAGCACGATTGCAAAATTAGTTGCAAAAGAACTCGGAAACATTTATGTGGATACAGGTGCCATGTACAGAGCGATGGCTCTTTATATGATCAAGAACGGTATTTCTCCGGATGATGTAGCCTCGATTGAGGAGGCATGCGAGCATGCTGATATTTCCATCGCCTATCAGGACGGCGCACAGCACGTTATGCTGAACGGGGAAGATGTCACGGGAGAACTCAGAACGGAAGCGGTCGGAAATATGGCAAGCTCTACATCGGTCAATGCCAGAGTGCGGACGAAACTCGTCAGCCTTCAGCAGAAACTGGCAGAACGCACAGGTGTCGTCATGGACGGACGGGATATCGGGACAGTTGTCCTTCCGAACGCTGAAGTCAAGGTCTATCTCACAGCATCCGTTGAGACAAGGGCGAAGAGAAGATATAAGGAACTGATCGAGAAGGGGCTGACGGCGGATTTCGATGCCATTGCCGCAGACATCAGGGACCGCGATTACAGGGATATGAACCGGAAGAATTCGCCGCTCAGGCAGGCTGATGATGCTGTGCTTGTAGACTCTTCCGATATGACGATCGATGAAGTTGTTTCTGCAATACTTGATTTAACAAAGAAAGCCTGACCGGAAATACTCAGTCTCTGACGCAAAATCCTTGTGACATGAGCGTTAGATGAATGCGCAAAAAGAAACTTATCTCAACATATGACGCAAAAACCGTGTTATATAGATTTACCGGAGAATAATCATGAAAAGTGTTACTGTCGCAAAGAGCGCAGGATTCTGCTTCGGCGTAAAAAGGGCTGTCGATCTCGTATATGAAGCAGCCGCAAAACATCCCGGTAGGGTATGTACGATGGGTCCTATCATACATAATGAGCAGGTCGTCGCAGATCTGGAGAAAAAAGGAGTCCATGTTATAAATGATGATCTCATCAGAGTGGATACCGGGGAAAAAATAACCGAGGATTCCGTGATCATCATCCGGTCTCACGGCATCCCCAAGACCCTGATGGACAGAGTGAAGGCTACCGGCTGTGAGATCATCGATTCCACATGTCCTTTTGTGAGAAAGATTCACGATATTGTGAGAAAGAAAAGTGCTGAAGGGTATCATATCATTATTATCGGAAACCCGAACCACCCGGAAGTGGAAGGTATTCGGGGCTGGGCAGAAGGGCCTTGCACGGTGATCAAAAGCCGTGAAGAGGCGAAATCTCTCGACCTGCCGAAGGATACATCGCTCTGTATCGTCTCACAAACAACATTCAATTTTCATAATTTTAAAGAATTGGTTGAAATAATAGAAAAATTGGGGTATCATGTAGTAGTTACAAATACTATCTGTAACGCTACAAGGGAGCGGCAGACAGAAGCATTGGAACTCGCAGGCAGATCAGACGCAATGATCGTAATCGGCGGGAAACATTCCTCCAATACTCAGAAGCTGTATGATATCTGTCGCAGCCAATGTGATAATACTTACTACATACAGACACTCGATGATTTGGTTACCGTTAATTTCCAATCCGATAGCTGTGTAGGTATTACGGCTGGGGCGTCAACCCCTAATAAAATAATACAGGAGGTCTTTGCACATGTCAGAGGAACAGAGCTTTGAAGAATTATTAAATCAGAGCTTCAAAACTATCAGGAATGGAGAGGTTGTAGAAGGTACAGTCATTGATGTTAAACCTGAACAGGCTTATCTTAACATCGGCTACAAGGCAGACGGCGTTCTCACAAGAGAAGAGTACAGCAACGATGCCAAGGATCTTACAGAAGTACTTAAGACCGGCGACAAGCTTGAAGTCAAGGTTTTGAAGGTTAACGACGGCGACGGACAGGTCGTTCTTACTTACAAGAGACTTGCTGCCGAGAAGGGCAACAAGAGACTTGAAGAAGCTTTCAACAACAGAGAAGTCCTGACTGCTAAAGTTTCACAGGTTCTCAAGGGTGGTCTTACTGTTCTCGTAGAGGACACAAGAGTCTTTATCCCGGCAAGTCTTGTATCAGATGTTTTCGAGAGAGATCTCAACAAGTATCAGGATCAGGAGATTGAATTTGTTATTTCCGAGTTCAATCCGCGCAGACGCCGCATCATCGGTGACCGTCGCCAGATCCTCACAGAGCGCAAGGCTGAGGCAGCCAAGGAGCTCTTTGCACGCATTAACAAGGGCGATATCGTTGAAGGTACAGTCAAGAATGTTACCGATTTCGGTGCATTCGTAGATCTCGGCGGAGCCGATGGTCTTCTTCACATCTCCGAAATGTCCTGGGGCAGAGTTGAAAATCCGAAGAAGCTCTTCCACAACGGACAGGAACTTACAGTACTCATTAAGGACATCAAGGGTGAGAAGATCGCTCTCTCCCTCAAGTTCCCGGATCAGAATCCGTGGATCGAAGCAGCTGAGAATTTCGGTCAGGGAAGCATTGTGACAGGTCACGTAGCACGCATGACGGATTTCGGAGCATTTGTAGAACTTCTTCCGGGTGTAGATGCGCTCCTTCATGTTTCTCAGATTTCAAGAGATCATGTTGACAAGCCGTCTGACGTATTGAAGATCGGACAGGAGATCGAGGCTAAGGTCGTTGATTTCAACGCTGAAGATCACAAGATTTCTCTTTCCATCAAAGCTCTTGAGATGGATCGTCAGCAGAATGACGATACTGTCTACACAGATGAGGAAGATGATTACGCTGAATAATCGGCTGATCTCTGATTTACAGAAGCTGTGACTTAGGCAATTACACCACTATATATGGCAGGTTTTAAGGAATACCTGCTATGTATAGTGGCGTTTTTACTGTATTATTTACATGTCAGCTTTCTGATATGAATCGTAAAACGGACAAAAGGTATTTTTTCACCTTTTCAGGATTCTCCGTGAACTTTTTATGGAACGGTATGAATGAATAGCAACTCTCTCTGTCAGCCGCTACTTTTCTGGAAGAAGCGATATAAGACGCGAGCGTTTTGTGAACGGCGTAACCTTCAAGCGGAAGAAAAATATAATTACTGTAATCCGTGTGGTACATTCTCAGATTACCGTGATCGAGCTTTGCCGTGATTGTTCCTTTCTCCCGATCTCCTGAAATTTCAAAAAATTCCGTTTCGGCATAGATTCGACACGGCAGATCACAGTCTAACACAAAACATACGGCAGATCCCGA
Source organism: Lachnospiraceae bacterium (assembly GCA_017433725.1). Classification (GTDB taxonomy): domain Bacteria; phylum Bacillota; class Clostridia; order Lachnospirales; family Lachnospiraceae; genus Chordicoccus. Next base: position 283,041 of record JAFRGQ010000098.1, on the reverse strand, counting down.
ATCGGTTGTCCGGATTTCCCGTACATTGAAATTTCCCTCCGTGAAGCTTCTGAGAGAGAGGAGCGGAAGAATTTCGTAAGCAGCCCATACTTCCGAATCCGGGAACGGTTCAAGACTTACAAGTGCGTAATAATCTGTCAGGCGATGAGAAGGAAGGGAAAGGTAGGAATCGTATTTTTTCAGCTCCCAAAGCAGGTCTGTATGACTGGAGCTGTCTAAAGGACTTTTGATTCTGTAAGCTTCGTATTTCTTCTTCAGATGCGGAAGATCAAAACTTCTCCCGTTGAACGTATATATGTGATCTGTTTTGCGGATCAACGCGGAAAGTTCCAGGAGAATATCATATTCATCTGCTTCTTTTTCTGCCAGAAATCGGATGCAACGGGCCATCCCGGAATCTTCGGTTATGATTTCTGCCGACAGAATCTGGCTGGTCCTCCAGAACCTTGTGGTTGTCTGTATATCCAAAATCATGTCGTCCCGTTGGAAATACTCTATGTATTTATTTTTTCTTTCTGTATATAAAGTTTTCATGTATATCTATGTGTTCTGTTGAAAATAACTTCAAACATTCTGCAACTTAAGTGGATTTTAAAATCCTTTTGTGCTATAGTTGTTTATTATGTCGTTCTGTGCGTATGGGATTTGCACCCGGTTTGCACTGTCCGGTATGACAGAAAGACATAATGGAAATTACGTCACATAAATATTGTACGATTTCCTATCTGATTTTGCAAACGGGTACAACTTGAAAGGTTCTCACTTGAAAGATTTTCGTGTTCGGAAATATATCGGCATCCCGGATCTGCTCCTGATTATTGTACTGATAGCTGTTCCGACAGCAATGCTCAGCTACAACTTTATCTCAGGAACTGCGAAGGATACGCCGGAGATCGCGGTGTATGTATACGGCGAGCTGTACGGAAAGTATAATCTGAATACTCATGCAATTATTGAGATAGGAGAAACGAACACACTCGAGATCGCAAACGGGCGTGCTTCCATGATTCATGCTGACTGCAGGGATCAGGTATGCGTACATACTGCACCGATCGGTCAGGAATCGCCCGGCCATATTGTCTGTCTGCCGAACGGCATAGTTGTCAGTGTTGAAAATGCCGAATATCCCGGGAATATTGACGGTTATGTCTCATGAGAGGTCAAACACCCATGAAAATGATGAGGGATCCTTACACCGATTTTCCCCTGCTGAAACCCTCGATTGCTTTTCTCGGAATATTTCTGGCACTCGCTGTCATTTTCGGATATGTTGAAGCATTGATTCCGGTTCCGGTTCCGGTGCCCGGTATAAAGCTTGGTCTGACGAACCTTGTTATCACAGCTGTTCTTTATGTTTACGGATATAAAGAAGCGTTAGTGATCACAACGCTCAGGGTGGTCATCATAGGATTTTTATTCGGGAATCTTTTCAGCATTCTTTACGGTCTTTCAGGCGCATTACTCAGCCTCACTGTTATGGCAATTCTGAAGCGAACCGGATTGTTCGGTGTGATCGGAGTCAGTGCGGCCGGAGGCGTTGCGCACAACATTGCACAGGTAATGACGGCATACCTGATGGTCACCGGTTTTCCGGTGCGATGGTATATGCCGATCCTTATGCTTGCGGGTGTCGGTGCGGGTATTCTGACCGGAATAGCCGATGTGATGATAATACCCAGACTGCATCGATTCGGAGTCAGATAAAAAGAACCGGTTCCTCAGATATCTCGAACAGGAGTAAGTCATGTATGCTTTCATTAAAGGAGAAGTGGTCCGTATCCGGGACGACAGTCTTGTTTTGGACAATAACGGTATAGGGTACAATATTCTCGTACCTTCTTCTGTTATAGGGAGCGGAATTAGGAAAGGTGACGATATCCTGCTTCACACACACTTTGCTGTCAGGGAAGATGCAATGCTCCTCTACGGATTTCTTTCCGAGGATGATTTGGAAATGTTCCGCATGCTTCTCGGTGTAAGCGGCATCGGACCGAAAGGTGCGCTGGGAGTTATGTCAGGACTGTCTTCAGACACACTGCGGTTCGCTGTTCTGTCCGGAGATGCGGCAACTATCGCAAAAGCGCCGGGCATAGGGAAAAAGACAGCCCAGAAGATAATACTTGAGCTGAAAGATAAAGTCGATCTTGAGGATGCGTTTGAAAAGAAAGTTTCCCATACCGAAGAGAGGACCCCGGCGGGAGAGGACAGTCCCGAGACGGAAGCCGTGCTCGCTCTTGCGGCACTTGGCTATAGCAACGCCGAGGCATTGAAGGCAGTTCGAAAAGTTGCTTCCGATATGGAAGAGATCACTGTTGAAAAACTGCTGAAGGCTGCTCTTCGGGAAATGTGATATACGGAAGGAATGTCAATGCCGGCCAAACGGAAGATAACAACTGAGGCAACATACGAAGACAGCAGAATAGAACCGAGTCTCAGACCTCAGAGACTGGAAGAATATATAGGTCAGGATAAGACCAAGGAGACTCTCCGGGTATATATCGATGCTGCGAAACAGCGCGGAGACAGCCTCGATCATGTGCTTTTCTACGGTCCTCCGGGACTGGGAAAGACAACACTTGCCGGAATCATTGCGAACGAGATGGGAACGCATCTGAAAGTGACGAGCGGTCCCGCAATAGAAAAACCCGGTGATATGGCAGCCATTTTAAATAATCTTCAGGAGCGCGATGTTCTCTTTATCGATGAGATTCATCGTATGAGCCGTCAGGTCGAGGAAGTTTTGTATCCGGCAATGGAAGATTATGCAATCGACATTATTATCGGGAAAGGTGCTACCGCCAGATCGATACGCCTGGATCTTCCGAGATTCACGCTCGTAGGGGCAACGACGAGACCCGGCATGCTGACAGCCCCGCTGCGGGACAGATTTGGCGTCGTGAATCATCTGGAGTATTATTCTCCCGAAGAACTGATGATTATTATAAAGCGTTCAGCCGTCCTTCTGGACGTGGAGATCGATGACGCCGGTGCCATGCAGCTGGCACGAAGATCACGGGGAACGCCCAGACTTGCCAACAGACTGCTGAAGCGTGTCAGAGATTTTGCTCAGATTCGATATGACGGCCGAATAACGGATGAAGTTGCATCCTTTGCACTGGATCTGCTTGAAGTCGATCAGTATGGACTGGAGATGCTGGACAGACGTATACTTGAAACCATGATACTGAAATTCGACGGAGGTCCTGTCGGTCTGGATACACTCGCGGCAACTGTAGGTGAGGATCCCGGTACGATTGAAGACGTATACGAACCGTATCTTTTAAAAAACGGCTTCATAAACCGTACTGCGAGGGGAAGAGTTGTTACACCACTTTCTTACAGACATCTTGGACTATCGCCCGTTAAGTGATATAATGACTCGGCAGAAATCGACAGGAAATATACATTTTCCGATCTTTTTCGATAAATAAGCATATGTAACTATTTATTAAGCAACTATACATTCTCGAAGTTGTCTTTCTCAGATGAGTATGGAAATATATATTTTCATCTTGCCTGTGACGTTCGTTCAGACATAAAAACGGGAAAAAGTATATAATTAAGCAAGGTATTTAACAGATGGCAGATAGCAATCCCAGGATCAAAGTGATCGTGGCAACTCATAAAGAATATCCGATGCCGAGCGATGGTTTATATATGCCATTGCATGTCGGAGCTTCCATTCCGAATCCGGCTACCGGTAAACTGAACGATTTCGGTTATGTGAAAGACTGTATCGGGGAAAACATATCGGAGAAAAATCCACAGTACTGTGAGCTGACAGGACTGTACTGGGCATGGAAACATGTACCGGCCGATTATCTCGGACTTGTGCACTACCGCCGGTATTTTACGAGACACAGAAGTATTGTGAAGCGTAAAAGCATTGAAGAGATTCTTAATGAGAAGATCCTCACGGGAAGTCAGGCTGATGCTCTCATAGAACAGTACAGAATTATTGTTCCGGAAAAACGTGAATATTTTATTGAAACGCTTTATACACATTATGCGCATACGCATTATGCGGAACATCTTGACGAAATCAGAGAAATCGTGACGCGTGTGTATCCCGACTATCTTGAGTCCTTCGACGATGTCATGAAGCGCACCGGCGGCTATATGTTCAATATGATGATCATGGAGAGAAGTCTTCTTGATCAGTACTGTACATGGCTCTTTACGATTCTCGGGGAACTGGAAAAATGGACGGACCGTCCGAATTACAGCTACTATCAGGGGAGGTTTTTCGGACGCGTTGCAGAAATTATCTTCAACGTCTGGCTGGATTATCAGATCAAGACCGGTGTGGTCTCCGAAAATGACATTAAGGAACTTCCCTGTATTCTTACAGAGAAAGTAAACTGGCTGAAGAAGATTTTTGCTTTCCTGCAGGCGAAGTTCCTGCATAAAAAATATGAAACCAGCTTCTGATCAAGCGCAGTATCAGTTTCAGGAGGAGAGAATGTCGCAAGCGAGTGTTTCTGTTATTCTGCCGGTTTACAATATCGAGGAGTATCTTCCTCAGTGCATGGAAAGTCTGTTCAACCAGACTTATAAAGATTTCGAGATCATTATCGTGGATGACGGTTCCCGTGAATCTTGCAGTCGTCTATGCGACAGCTATAAAGATCATGAAGGAGTCACTGTTTATCACAAAAAAAACGGCGGAATTTCCGATACGCGGAATTACGGAATTGAAAAAGCCAAGGGGAAATGGGTCATTTTCGTCGATGCCGATGACATAGTGGACAACGATCATATCGAATATCTTATGTCACTTGCCGAACAGTTCGGTACGGATATGGCTGTGTCGCAGCACAGGTTCATGTATTACAACGGCAAGATTCATGATAAAGGCGGATACGGTGAAGAATGTCTTGATGATAAGACCTGTATCGAAAGGATGCTGTATCATGATGTAATCGATACCTCGGCATGGGGAAAGCTGTACAAAAGAGAGCTTTTCGATGGAATACATTATCCGAAAGGTTACTGCTTTGAAGATATCGCAATCACTTACTCCTTAATGCTGAAAGCGAAGCGCATCGCAGTCGGATACCGTTCCACATACACATACATGTATCGGCCGAATTCCATAGTGAACGGTTCTTTTAATCCGCATAAAATCGATATGTTGAAGGCTACGGATATGATGGCAAAAGGAGTATTAGCCGTTTATCCGGAGCTTCGGACAGCGGTGATCAGGCGCCGCGTCTATTCCCGTTTCAGCACTTTGAACCAGCTGGAAGGCGTGGAAGGTTATGACGATCTGAGAAAGGATATCATTGCGTTCATAAGAAAGTACAGTAAGATCGTGCTCCATGATCCGCAGGCTCCTACACGCGACCAGCTTGCAATACGATTCGTTCTTATGGATTATGGTCTGTACAGGAAGATGTGGGCTTTTCGCAATAAACTTTTGTGGCTGCATCCGGACATGAACAGCACGCCGGGGGAAAAGAGCGAAGAACCGAAGAATTCAGCTGCTCGCAGAAAGAACGATCTTGAGAGGGAAGATATGATCCGCCTTGATCTGGCCGACATCAAACAGGTAGAGAAAGGACTTCTCAGAGAATTCGATACTATTTGCAGCAAAAATAGTCTGTATTATACTCTTTGCGGAGGCACCATGCTCGGAAGTATCCGGCATCAGGGTTTTATTCCCTGGGATGATGACATCGATGTATTCATGCCCCGCCCGGACTATGAAAGGCTTTTGAACGGTGATGTGGATCTTACTTTTCTGCCGGAATATGTAAAAATCGTGAGTTATAAAGACGGAAGCAGTAATTTCCCGTTCATGAAGCTTGTCGATACAAGGACAGATATCAGTGTGGATTATTATGATGACCGATACAATGTCCGCCATATCTGGATCGATATCCTTCCGATGGACGGCAATTCGGATGATCCGGAAAAATGTGCCGCTGCCTGCAGAAAATCACATATCTTAAGGCATGCACTGCTCCTGAAAATGTCTCAGAAAGGCGAGGGGAAAAGCCGGCTTAAGGCTGCGCTAAAACCGTTCGCGAAAGCTGCCCTTCTGCCGATTCCGATGCACACACTGTGCCGTATGATCGATGACGTCTCCAAAAGCTTTCCGTTCGATGAAGGCAAGACGGTCTGCTGCATCATGTGGGGCTGCGGACCAAGAGAAAAAATCGACCGCAAGCAGTATATGACCCCTGTATGGAAGGAATTCGAAGGGGAGCTTTATCCGGTCCCGTCCAATTATGTCGAGTATCTTTCGAATCTCTACGGGGACTATATGCAGCTGCCGCCTGAAGAAAAGCGCGTAGTCCACGGTATCACCGCATTTATGAAAGCATGAATCAAAGAGATAAGTCTCATTTTGCGCATTCGTCTCAAGACTAAAGTCACGAGAATTCTGCGTCAGAGATTAAATACGGGGTAAACATTTGAAATACTGTGTATCCGAAATACAATATGATGAGCACCTGAAAAATAACGCAGCAGTCAAGGCAAGAGACGATGTCACAAGGATTCTGTCCCATATGGGTATGAAGAGAATCACACTCTCAGACATGAAGCGTGATACGCCGGATCCTCTGCGGAAGATGGCTGAACATGTGAAAATTGCCGCAAGATGGAAGAGGGCTTTCGCGAAACTTACGGAGGGAGACATACTGTATATCCAGTTCCCGCCTGTTCTGCATACCGTCTTCTATGCACTTTGCGTCAGGTCTCTCCAAAAGCGCGGTGTGAAAGTAGTACTCCTGATTCATGATCTTGAGATCCTCCGCTGGAAAAAGAAGGCAAATGCCTCTTTCGCGGAAAAAATGCGGTTTGACATCGAGGAAAAGACGGTCCTTCTTGCGGCGGACGGAATCATAGCGCACAACGAGAAAATGAAAGGTCTTCTGACAGAACTCGGAATTGATGCCGATAAGATCGTCTGTCTCGGCATATTCGATTATTTGATTCCTGAGTTTACAAAAAGAAATTCATGTTCGGGCAAATGCATGAAAAACGGACCGATCCTCATTGCAGGCAATCTTGCAAGACATAAAGCAGGATATGTCTATGATCTTCCTTCGGATGTATCGTTCGAACTGTTCGGGACGAACTTCTGCGGTTCGGAAGCGGAAAATATTGCATACATGGGATCTCAGCCTCCGGAAGAGCTTCCTTTCCTTCTTAAAGGAAGCTTCGGTCTTGTCTGGGACGGAGACAGCAGTGAGACCTGCAGCGGAGTTTACGGTGAATACCTCTCGTTCAACAACCCCCATAAAACTTCCCTTTTCCTGTCTTCGGGAATCCCGGTCATCATATGGGAAAACGCTGCGCTTGCCGATTTTGTACGAGAGAATCACTGCGGGATCACAGTTTCTTCTCTCGGAGAAATCAAAGAGGCTGTCGAATCTTTAACAGATGAGGATTATAACGGACTTTGCCGCGGAGCAGAGCGTATCGGACGTCTTCTGCGGCGCGGAACCATGACAAAGGCCGCGGCGGATGCGATATTAACGCGTTGGTGAGGAAAACGGTTGTATTTTTCTTCATTTTTTGTATAATGTTCATATATAACGAAAAACGGGCTTGTCACATGTCCCGATAATGGAGGCGGTTTATGTCAGCGAAAAATACGGTCACAGTTGTTATTGGCGGAAAAGTCACAAAGCTTTCCGGTTATGAGAGTGAAGAGTATCTGCAGAGAGTGGCCGCATATCTTAATCATAAGATGAATGAGCTTTCCGAGCTCAAGGGCTGGAACCGCATGACAGCCGAGATGAAGAATACCCTTCTTGCACTCAACATTGCCGATGATTATTTTAAGGCGAGAAATCAGGCTGAAGTCTTTGATGAAGATCTACAGAATAAAGACAAAGAGCTTTATGAGCTGAAACAGCAGATTGTCGAGCTTCAGATGGAACTGGATGAACTGACGAGCCCGGATCCGCCGACTCCGTCCAATGATCGGTACAGATCATCCAGAAAACATTGAATCAGAAATACGAGAAGGGTGATTACATATTGTGATCACCCTTTCATTTATACAGAGGACTTTTGTTTAGGACATATGACGAAAGAAAAAAGCATTGAACTACTGGCGCCTGCAGGTTCGGTCACAGCCCTGAAAGCAGTGCTAGAAGCCGGTGCGGACGCTGTTTATATCGGCGGAAGCCGTTTCGGCGCACGTGCATATGCGGAGAATCCGGATGAGGCGGATCTTGTCTCTGCGCTCGACTATGCTCACAGGAGGGGAGTGCGTGTATACCTCACCGTTAATACGCTTTTGAAAGAAAGCGAGCTTAATGAGCTCGTCGATTACATTACCCCTTACTATATTCACGGAGTGGATGCTGTCCTCGTGCAGGATTTCGGCGTTCTCAAAGTTCTTCATGAAAACTTCCCCGATCTGCCTCTCCATGCGAGTACTCAGATGACCGTGACCGGTCCATACAGCGCTGCTATGCTCGGCGAATACGGCGTCACAAGGGTAGTGCCCGCAAGGGAGCTGTCTCTGCGTGAACTGAAGGATATCAGGGAAATCAGCAATCTTGAAGTGGAAGCATTTGTTCATGGAGCTATCTGCGTATGCTATTCCGGTCAGTGTCTGCTGTCCGGCATGATCGGCGGAAGGAGCGGAAACAGAGGAAGATGCGCTCAGCCTTGCAGGCTTCGCTACTCACTTTCGGGAGGTCAAAGAGGTAAGCAGACCGACGGAAAAACTTCATTTTCCGGTGAGCTTCTGAGTCCCAAAGATATGTGCACACTCGATTTTCTTCCCGATCTGATTGAAGCGGGCGTATGCTCCTTCAAAATCGAGGGCAGGATGAAACAGGCCGAGTACGGAGCAGGTGTTGTAAGCATTTACAGAAAATATATTGACCTGTATCTAAACGGCGGGCGCCGATCCTATCGGGTCAGCCAAAAAGACAGGAAGACGCTTCTCACACTGTTCAACAGGGACGGTTTCACGGACGGTTACCTGACGAGGCATAACGGAGCCGATATGATCGCTCTGAACAGGCATACATTAAATGAACAGGAAGAGAAGACGAGAGCAGACCTGTACGAAAAAATGCACTCTCGATATGTCGAGAAAGATACAAGTCTCGTACTTACCGGTAACGTGACTGTCAGAGCCGGCAGATCTCTCGCTATGAATGTGACCGAACTGCGCACCGGAGAATGTGTGACAGTGTACGGCGAGAAAGTTCAGCCGGCGGAGAACAGACCTCTATCGGAGCAGAGGATTTATGACCAGGTGATGAAGACCGGGGGATCCGGTTACAGATTCCGTGAACTCACAGTGGATACAGACGGAGAATCATTTGTTCCTATGGCGCAGCTCAACGCGCTTCGGCGTGAGGTGTTTGCGGTTATGGACGAGGCTCTGCTTGCAGGCAGTATACGTTCTGTTCCGGCTGAGAAAGAGCGTATGTTATCTGCTGATCTTACAGAGATATCCTCTTTGAATCGGCAAAAGCAAAAGAACAGCAAGGCAGAGGCGTGGGCCGACAGTTCGATACGAATCTCTGCTGAAGTGCAGACGGAAGAGCAGTTCAGAGCGGTCCTGTCTTCGAAAGATATTGACCTTATTTATGTTCCTTACGGCTTTTTCTGCAGGAAAGATACTGATGACGGGAAGGTCCTCGAAAAGGCTGAGACGCTCCTTGCGGAAGCCCGGAAATGCGGAAAAAAGCTATCCCTCGCAATGCCTTATATCGAACGGAATGACGGAATAGCAAAAATCAGAATGATTGACCAAAAAATCGCTGAACTCGGTTATGAGGGGTTTCTCGCAAGAAGTTTCGAGACGCTTGCAAGACTTCGCAAAGAGGGACTTGTCAGTCTTACCCGGGCAGACAGTTCTGTTTATACCTTTAACAGCGAAGCACGAAATTTCCTCAAATCTTTCGGCTTTGACGAAGATACGGTACCGGTAGAACTGAACAAAAAAGAGATTCTGAACAGGCAGAATGACACTTCCGAGCTTATTGTCTACGGACATCTTCCGCTGATGATCACTGCGCAGTGCCTGAAGAAGACGACTTCCGGCTGTACAAACGATCATCCTTCCCTTTCCCTGACAGATCGAAAGGGCAGGTCATTCAGGGTCACATGCGACTGCGATTTCTGCTATAATATCATAAGGAATCCTGTCGTTCTGTCGCTGCTTAGCGAAACGGATTTTATGAAAAGGATCGGTATCAGGCTTGTCAGGCTTGTCTTTACGGATGAAGCCCCAAATACCGTATCTGAAATCTGCAGAATTGCCGGCAGGACAATTCACGCCGGAACCCGGGAGGACGTTCCGGGAGAACACACGAAAGGACACTTTAACAGAGGAGTCGAATGAGCAATTCTTTAGCACAGGTTCAGGATATTCTGACGCGTCTTCCGGAACTCATGGGGAATTCGCTGAATATCCTGACACAGTTGTCAAAATATTTATTTCTGATACTGATTATGCTGTTCGCCCTGGAGGACTACACATATTTCGGAAAACGGACGGAAGAAAAAAAGAAAAAGGTGATCAGAAAGCAGATCAGTATCATATATCTGTTTACGATCCTGGCCTTCATCCTGATTTTTCTGAACACCGGAAGTATTGTGTCTCTGGGTACAATGCTCGGCATATGCGTCTTTTATTTCGTTACGCTGCACGGATACCGCCTGCTTTACGGCAAGGCCTCCATGCTTTTAGTGAATGATATGCTCATGCTGCTGGCAATCGGTTTTGTCATGATTTCGAGGCTGGATCCCGATGAGGGAATGAAGCAGTTCGTGATCGCTTCGGCAGCGGTAGTTATTGCCTTTATCATTCCTGTGATCGTCAGAAAACTGTCTTTACTGTCCGAGCTCACGTGGCTGTACGCAGTGGTCGGCATTATGGCGCTTTCTGTTGTACTTGTTCTTGCAACGGTCAGCGGCGGTGCAAAGCTCTCGATCACGATCGGCGGCATCTCTTTTCAATTCTCGGAACTGGTCAAGATCACACTGGTTTTCTTCATGGCGTCAAAGCTATCTCATGACACATCATTCAAGTCTGTCGTGGTGACCAGTGTTGTTGCAGCTCTGCATGTTATGATCCTGGTATTGTCCACAGACCTCGGAACAGCTCTGGTGTTTTTTGTAGCGTATCTTGTCATCGTGTATGTAGCGACCCGCAGGCCGCTGTATCCGCTGGTCGGAATGCTCGGCGGAAGCTGTGCAGCCGTGGTTGCATATCATTTGTTCGCGCATGTGCGGAAGCGAGTGGAGGCGTGGAAAAATCCGTTCCTCGTCTACGATACATCGGGGTATCAGATTGCACAGGGACTTTTTGCAATCGGCGCGGGCGGATGGTTCGGCACAGGTTTATTCCACGGAAGACCCGAGACGATACCCGTTGCGTCGAGAGATTTTATATTTGCCGCGATCTGTGAGGAATTCGGCGGCGTATTTGCCATGTGTCTCATTCTTGTATGTATGAGTATGTTCCTCCTGATTGTGAATATTTCGATGGAACTGCGAAAAAATACATTTTACAAACTCGTAGCGATCGGTCTCGGCGCGGAATATGCGTTTCAGGTATTCCTGACGATCGGCGGTGTGACAAAGTTCATTCCGATGACCGGAATCACCCTCCCGCTTGTCAGTTACGGCGGCAGCTCTGTCATGAGTACGATTATTCTCATAGCTATCATACAGGGCTTGTATATTCTTCGTGAAGATGAAGGAGTAGAGATTGAGAAGAAGAAGATTCGGAGATGAAACAACGGAGGAAAGAATCGGGCGTGATGTTCAGGACATTATGCGCGGCAGACCTGTGCAGAAAAACACGGAACAAGGTCCTGATCCGGGCTATGAAGCATTCACATCGGGAGAAGCGGTTCCCTCCGGAAAGCTGACCAGAGCTGAAAAAAAAGCGGAAAAGAAGGCTGAAAAAAGGCGGAGGAAGGAAGAGAGCCGACGCGCGGCTCCCTATGTGTTCATCTCTTATGCATTTGTTTTTATATTTATCAGTTTGATTATTTACCTTGTGTATTTTAACATCTACAGAAGGGATGAAGTGCAGAACAGCACATATAACAGGAGGCAGGATACGCAGGCCAGGTTTGTTGTGCGCGGCAGCATTCTGAGTGCGGATCGCGATGTGCTGGCTCAAACAAATATTTATGACGGAAATGAGGTCCGCGAGTATCCCTACGGTCGTGCCTTTGCTCATGTTGTTGGTTATGCTTCGAACGGAAAGAGCGGTATAGAGTCGATTGCCAACTATGATCTTCTTGCATCGCACTATAATGTGATAGACAGGGTCATAAATGAATTCAGCGGGGCAAAGAGCCCTGGTGATTCGGTCGTTACAACTCTTTCCTCAGGACTGCAGCGGACATGTTATAATGTTCTCGGTGATTATCAGGGTGCGATCATGGTCATGGATCCGCACACCGGTGCGGTGCTTGCTATGGTCAGCAAGCCGGATTTCGACCCGAATACGATTGCTGAGGACTGGGATTCCATAGTCTCAGGTGAGGGGAACAGTCAGCTCGTGAATCGTGCAACGCAGGGCCTTTATCCCCCGGGGTCGACTTTCAAGATCATAACTGCGTTATCGTATTTCCAACAGTACGGCTCTTTCGAAGGTTTTGATTTTAACTGTGAAGGGCAGCTCACAGTCGCTGATCATACTGTCCACTGTTTCAACAGTATCGTACACGGGCAGGAGAACTTTGTGCAGGCATTTGCCAACAGCTGTAACTGCGCTTTTTCATCGGTCGGTCTCGATCTCGGCGCGGACAGGCTCAGGGCTACAGCGGAGACACTGCTGTTCGGAAAGAAGCTCCCCTGCGATTTAAATTACAATATGAGTCGATTTACACTCAAGGAAGAGGACGGATCGGCTGCTATGATGCAGACAGCTTTCGGTCAGGGGAATACTGTGGCAACGCCGTATCATATGGCACTAATCACATCTGCTATAGCGAACGGAGGAGTTGTTATGCAGCCTCAGTTCATCTCCAGAATTGAATCTGCGGACGGAAGGATCGTGCGTGAAAACAGATCCACGGAGTATCGCAGGATCATGACCGACAGTGAGGCTATGGTCATGAAGGAGCTTATGAAGGAAGTCGTCGCAACCGGCACGGCAACAGAGCTGTCCGGCCTCGAGTACACTGTCGCCGGCAAGACAGGTTCCGCGGAGTACTATATGGCAGACGGTCAGATCGGGACACACTCCTGGTTCGTCGGTTATTCCAATGTCGATGATCCCGATATCGTGGTCGTTGTTCTCGCTGAGAACGGCGGCGCGGGCAGTCAGACAGCGGTTCCAATGGCTCATCAGATTTTTGATGCATATTATTATGAATAAATCCAATTATTCTGCCGAAAGACATCATTTAAAGTAGTTATAAGGAAAAAAACATGTTAAAATGGGCTAGTGAGATTTTTTTAGGTGAAGGGATCGAGTCGAGAAGTGCAAAAACGATCCGCATGCTCAATGCGGATAAAGCACCCTATATGACGTGGCTTATTACCAGATCGACGAATGAAGGCGATCAGCTTGAAATCATGAACGCCATCTATCTGAAGCAGTCCGTTGTTCGCCAAAGGCTTCCGGAGATCGTCGGCCTGGCAGTGAACAGACGGGAAGCAGTCAGTATGATATGCAGTCTGACTGAAGCATGTTTAAAAGCAACAGGCGATGTGGATCTCAACGCATTCATTGATTCAAACCCTTCTGTTGATAATTTAAAGAAAATCAGCGTCGATGATCTGATTCACTGAGTGGCAGACAGAACGACGCCTGGGATCGGAAGTAGAACATGGCGATACTCTTCGCAATACTAAAAACAATATTAAAACTACTGCTGATAATCCTGGCCCTGATCATTATCCTGATACTGCTTGTTTTTTTCGTACCGTTCCGTTACAAGGCCGCAGGTGTGAAAGAACCCGGCACGATCGAAGCGGTGGCAACCGTAACATGGCTGCTTCGCATGCTGACCGTCGAGATCGGGTACAGCCTGTCTTCCGGTAAAAGGCTAACGAAGGATATACGAATATTCGGCATATCTCTCTTCAAAGTGAAAGCCTGGCTGCAGGAACGAAAGAGGAGCAAAGCCGAAAAAGAAAAAGAAAAACGGAGACAGGAGAAGAGAGCTAAGCTCGAACGTATGAAGACGGAAGACCCTGAACGCTATGAGCAGCTCCGTGCGGACGCACTTGCCAGAAAGAAAGAGGAGAAGCGCAGAAAAGAAGAAGAGGAGCGCAGAAAGCGGCAGGAAGAAGAGAAACGGAAGGAAGAAGAACGAATCCGTCTGGAAGCCGAGCGGGCTGAAAAGGAAGCCAGGGAAAAAGAGGCTGAAGAAGAGCGGCTCCGTAAAGATGCAGAGGAAAAAGAACGGCTGAAAAAGGATGCCGAAAAGACAGCCGCAAAACAAGAGGAAGCCGTTTCCGAACGTGCAGAACCGAAAGGCGGAATCCTGACAAGGATTCATCGTGCAGTCCGTAAAGTTTATGTCAAAATTCTGATAACGCTTTGGAAAATTCTATCTAAATTATTCGGGAGCTTCATCAAACTCATAGTGACGATATGGAAGCTGCCGGGCAGAATCGTTTCAGTTACAGCGGAAGTTTTCGGAAAAGTCGAAGATACAACGGATAGAGTAGGAAGCATTCTTGAAAAGATCGGCGATATATTTTATTTTCTGCAGGACGATCATACACAGGCAGTTCTTGGATTGCTGAAAAAGCAGTTCGGCCGGCTTATAGGGCATATCCTGCCGAGGAAACTCAGCGGATATCTTGAGTTCGGACTGGATGATCCGTATCTCACGGGACGCGTCCTTGCAACGGCGTGTGTATTCTATCCCCTGTATGGAAAGACTTTCAGGTTGGAGCCTGACTTTGAACAGTTGATATTTAACTGCAAAGCTGATATTGAAGGCAGAGTTTATCTGTTCTATCTTACGTTCATTGCACTAACTACATATTTTAATAAAAACACAAAATACGTAATCAACTACGTTAAATCATTTAAGAATAAGGAGGAAGCGGAATAATGGCAGATAATGAATTTCAATCAACGGTAGAATCACTGTTTCAGGGGATGAATCAATTCGTCTCGAGCAAGACGGTGGTCGGTGATCCCATTTACCTTGGTGACACGATTATTCTTCCGCTTGTAGATGTATCCTTCGCTGTCGGTGCAGGCGCTGCGTCCGGTTCTTCTAAAAACAGCAATAACGCAGGCGGCGGTATGGGCGGTAAGGTCAACCCGAGCGCCATGCTCGTAATCAACAACGGGACGACAAAGCTGGTCAATGTCAAGAGTACAGACGGTCTTACCAAGATTCTCGACATGGTTCCCGACTTTGTAAACAGGTTTACCGGAAATGACAAGGCAGAGGGTGCGGCCGATGAGATAGATGTCGATGCCGTCGAGATCGAATAACAGAAAATCAAATAAAGAAGGTCAAGAAAAACTCCCGTCCGAATGGACGGGAGTTAATTGTACTTAATGACTAATAACAAGGTTTCACTAAAATCAAGCTCTTTCGACCTTGCCGGATCTCAGGCAATGCGTGCAAACATAAGCATGTTTTGCAGCACCGTTCTCCATGATCCTGACTCGCTTAATGTTGGATTTCCACATCTTGTTCGTTCTTCTATGAGAATGGCTCACGTTATTTCCGAAGTGAGCTCCCTTTCCGCATACAGAGCATACAGCCATCGATAACACCTCCTTACAATATAATAAGGCCTACATGGCCTGCAACGTCAACTATTCTATCAGATAGATTTGAATGATGCAAGTGTTTTGATATATTTTTTTGTTTTGTTCAGAGGATGAAGTGAAAAGGTAGTTTTCTCCCTGAAATGAACTCAGTACCCGTTTGCTCAAAAGTGTGCAAATTGATATTATTCATTAACAAATATTACCATATTATTAAGAATTGTGGTTTAATAGTAATGCACTCCCAAGATGTAGCATTTAAGACAATAAAGAGAATTATGATGAACGTACGCCGAACCGCTTTTTCTGCAGCATTATGCCTTGTGATCACTCTGACATGTATTATACCGCTTTCAACCACAGAAGCCGTTGCATATAGTCCGCACCTTGAAGGCGGGCAGATTTATGACGCCAATATTTCAGACAGAAACCATATGAACCCGGCGACAGATACAGCTTTCGCCGAAGGAAGCGATTCAAAAGCAGAAGGCATAAACTCCGCTCCGGATGAGATCGCGTCAGATAACGTATCTTTTGCTTCGGGCTCTTCAAGCACAGAACAGGAAAACAGTTCTTCAACCGATGCTGAACTCATCGTTGCACAGGATGCATCTCTTCAAGATGTGTCCGAATCAGAAGAGGACACAGATAGTCCCACGGATAGCATAAACTCTGTTGAGGATACTCTGTACTCTGATCTAAACGATTCCGATCGGGATGTTTCAGATGATATCGATTCTCCGCTATATATCACTGATGAGGCAGACATTGATTCTGATTCCGATTCCATATCCGATTTTTCCTCAGATGAAGACGAGTCGACTATTGAAGAAGTAGTTGGCGTGAATGGTAATTATACTTATATAAATGTGACCTGGCCGGAATTCGGTGCAAACGGCTCCGACAGATCAGACGACACACACGCACTGAATAACGCACTATATGCGGCAGCGCTTTCCGCCTCTAACTTCGGACGGACCATCGAAGTATATGTTCCTGCCGGGACATACTATATCAATAATGTTCTTCATATTTATTCCAATACGTGGCTTCATCTGGATTCAAGGGCCACAATTACCCGAACGAATCAGACAAAAGAAATGCTGGCCGGCGTCCACAGGGACAGAAATAATGCCTTATGCTATAACGGCTGCAGGCATACCGGCTATACACAGGTCGTTAATACCAAAGTTACCGGGGGCAGATGGAACGGAGGAATCGGCAGCGGTGACTGTGGCGGTCCTGTGTACAGCAGAGATATCATTACGTTTCGTCATTGCTCGGATATCACGATTGCAGACATGACGATAGGAGACGACTGCTCTGTGCATACCGTGAATATAGACGGTGTGAGAAATCTTACGGTTTCGAATGTCACTTTTCAGAATCATTACCGTTATACCGGTAGCGAACCCGGATATTACGGCGGTAAGTATGTTCCGCCTTCATCCTACGATTACTGGACGAGGGAAGCTCTCCATATCGATGAGATAAACTTTGATAACTGGAGTACTGCCTACCCACTCGAGATACTTCCATGCATGAATCTGACTATCACGGGCTGTACTTTCCGCAATGTAGTAAGCGGTCTCGGAACACACAACTTTTCAAAGAACAATCCGACGTACAACGTAATGATTCGCGGAAATACATTTCATACGGTTTATTATCAGTGCATACATGCAATGAATTTTAAGGATTTGACTGTAATCGATAATAAATCGTACAACGTTACCGGTTTCTTGTACGGAAAAGACTGCGCAGGCAGGAACAAAGAGTGCAGTTACATCCAGAATAACACGGTCGAATGTGGGAAACTTTCCGGATATCCCGTACAGGATACAATATATCTTGTCGGAGAATGCAAAGTTCTCATAGAGAATAATATATTTCGAAATATTCAGGCTGCATGCATGCATATTACCGACGGAGCTTCCTACAAAACCGATACCGCATTCAGTGAAGTTAAAATAAATCTTAATCTGATTGAGAACGCTGCAGGCAAAGCAGGAGAAAACAGAAATTATGCCAGCATTCTTGTAGGCCGGGGCTGCAAGATCAATATGTGGAAAAACAGGGTCTATCTCCAGCCGCATCCTAACGGTAACTTTGAAACATACGGTGTGCAGTTTAATTACGCATCAAAAGGAAGCATTGTTTCCAAGAATATAATTCATGGCGGGGACGTGGGCGTCTATCTGAAAGAAACACCCGCAGTCAGTGTGTACAGTAATGAGGTAAAATGGACAAAGAAGTTCGGTTGTTACTGTTTTAGAAGCAACATGCTTGAGTTTAACGGAAACCTGTTTATGAGCAATGACAGCTGCGGAATTATGTTCGATAACTGCAGCAACGTAAATACCTGGCGGAACGCTGCACTCTGGAACGGAAGTAAAGATGTATGGCTTGTGCAATCCAGGCCCGTCGGCGGACTTCATTCATTTATTTCGAATTCTTTCGTAACATCGGATAACAGTCAGATCGGCGTGAAATACGTGCAGGGCGACATCAATTTTGACGGTAAGCTCTCCGTTCACGATATGCAGCTTCTATCCAAATATCTCTCGGATCCCGACAGTGCGCTGCGCTCGGAATTCTATATGGGAGATATCAACGTCGACGGGAAACTCACTTCCGATGATGTGAATGTCATGACCCGCAGAATTCTTAGCTGACTTCCTGTCACGAGTATTCTGCGATGAAGAGTAAATATCTACTTTCTTTTTTCAGCTAAACCGTATATAATACCTTTGAATATCGTCTAAACGATTTCTTACATAAAAACGGAGGTAAAGTATATGAAAGGACGCATAAATACCGAATACGGAACAGTAACCGTCAGTTCTGATGTGATTGCAACGTATGCGGGTTCTGTGGCTGTCGGCTGCTTCGGCATAGTAGGCATGGCGGCAATCAGTATGAAGGACGGCCTTGTACACCTTCTGAAAAAGGATAGTCTGAAATATGGTATCAATGTAAAAATAAAAGATAATAAAATTTCATTGGTATTACATTGCATAGTTTCCTACGGTGTCAATCTTTTGGCGATGTCTGACAATCTCGAAGAGAGTGTTCGTTACAGGCTTGAGCAGTTTACAGGCATGACTGTCGAACATATCGACATTCTGATTGACGGTATTCGTGTGATCGACTGATACGGGAGGAGAAGAAGTGAGTACACATACTATTGATGCGATTATGCTCCGGAAAATGTTTCTTTCCGGTGCAAAAAACCTCGAAATCAAGAAGAACTGGATCAATGAGCTGAATGTCTTTCCGGTTCCGGACGGCGATACCGGTACAAATATGACGCTCACAATCATGTCTGCGGCAACGGAAGTCAACAAGCTTCCTGACGCGACGATCGATGAGCTTGCCAAGGCAATATCCGCAGGCTCGCTACGCGGAGCCAGAGGAAATTCAGGCGTCATTCTTTCTCAGCTTCTCAGAGGTTTTACGAAAGTTATTCGCGATCACAACGAAATTGACGGCGAAACAATTGCGCTTTCCTTCCAAAAAGCTGTCGAGACTGCGTACAAGGCTGTCATGAAGCCGAAAGAAGGCACGATTCTCACGGTTGCCCGCGCTATGGCGGACAAGGCTGCCCAAATCGAGGACAAGGAGAATCTTGAAGTATTCTTAGAAAGCATCATCAGAGAAGGCGATGAGACGCTTGCGAGAACGCCTGAGATGCTTCCGGTACTCAAGGAAGCCGGCGTTGTTGATTCCGGCGGTCAGGGGCTTATGACGGTACTGCACGGAGCAGTTGATGCGTTCAACGGTCTTGAAATAGAACTTGACTTTGAAGCTCCTGAAGTCAATATTAAGAACACCGCTAAGCCAATCAGTACGGATGAAATCACATTCGGATACTGTACCGAATTCATTGTGAAGCTTGACAAAGAGTTCACGGAGGAAGACGAGGATGATATGAAATCATATCTCGCTTCGCTCGGTGACAGTCTTGTATTTGTTGCGGGCGATGATATCGTCAAGGTCCACGTGCACACGAATCATCCCGGAAAAGCTTTTGAAAAGGGTCTCGAATACGGACAGCTCACCCGTATGAAGGTAGACAACATGCGTGAGGAGCATCAGGAAAGGCTGTTTCGATCAGATGAAGTACAGGCTGCACGTGATAAGGAGCGCAGGGAAAAAGAGAAGTTACAGACGTCAAAGAGGGAAGAACCCAGAAAACAGACAGCTTTTATATCGGTCACAATCGGTGACGGTCTCTCTGAGCTCTTCAAACAGCTGGGCGTCGATGTGCTGATCCAGGGTGGTCAGACCATGAATCCGAGCACAGATGATATGTTGAATGCCATTGCTGAGGCTCATGCGGAGAACGTCTTCATTCTCCCGAATAATAAAAATGTTATCCTTGCTGCCAATCAGGCACAGGAACTTACGACCGACTGCAATGTTTTCGTTATTCCTACTAAGACCATTCCACAGGGAATAACCGCAGTTGTAAGCTATGTTCCGGATAAATCACCGGAGGATAATGCAGCTGACATGACCGAAGAGATTGAATCCGTAAAAACCGGTGAAGTGACCTACGCTGTCAGAGATACAAAGATCGACGGGGTAGAGATAAAGTCCGGCGATATCATGGGAATCGGTGATAACGGTATACTTGCAGTAGGATCCGATGTCTCTGATGTAGTTATGAAAATGCTGGAAAAAATCACAGATGAGGATTCTGAATTAATCAGCATTTATAACGGCAGCGATTATTCGGAGGAAGACGCAGAGGCTCTCTGCGAACGGATACAGGAAGCCTATCCGGATGTCGATGTGGAGGTGAACGACGGCGGGCAGCCAATTTATTATGTCATTCTGTCGGTCGAGTAAAATATGACTTTCGGCGTATTGGAACAGCCGTATGATATTATTACGTAATACCTATCCTGGGTTGTCACACTATGTGATGCAGCAATTTGATACGGCAATGCTCTTCAAATGAGCAGGCTACTTGCTGAACATCATATGTGAGGCAGCCCTTGTTTATTCATATCAGCGGAGGCCGATTTTATGCGTTTGTCGGAATTAAAAGGCATAGGGCCGAAAACCGAAGAGCTGTTCTCAAAAGTCGGCGTGAACAGCGTTGAAGAATTGAAGGAGTATTATCCGGTCCATTATGATTCCTATACGGAACCGCAGAGCATCGAAGATTGCAGGCCGGGAAGCAAAAGCGCAGTTTCTGTGACGGTTACAGACTCCGTATCGATGTACAAAGCCGGAAAACTCACAATCGTTTCTCTTGATGTGAAGGATAGTACAGGAAAGATCCGCCTTGTGTGGTACAACTCGCCATTTATCAGGTCTGTAGTGAAACGAGGCGTAACTTATGTCTTCAGAGGAAATATTGTCTCAAAGAAGGGTACCATTTGTATGGAACATCCGGAGATATTCAGTCCCGGGCAGTATCAGTCAAAGCTTAGTACTCTTAATCCTGTGTACGGACTAACCAAGGGCCTTACGAATAATACTGTCGTGAAAGCGATCCGCAGTGCGTTCGCAGCTACTGGAGGCGTACCGGAATATCTGCCTGAACAGATTGCAAAAACATTTGATCTCATGGAAGAGGAGACAGCTGCATCATATATCCATTTTCCTCCTGATGAGGAGAGCCTCATGAGAGCGAGAAGCAGGCTTGCATTTGATGAATTCTTTCTGTTCATTCTCGCACTCAGAATGCTCAGACAGGAGGAGGGTAACAAATCGTCAGATTTCAGGATTCCGGAGACCTGGTTGACAGAGGATGTCATTGAGAGACTCCCGTTTCGTCTTACAAACGGACAGATGAATGTCTGGCGGGAAATAGAACAGGATCTGTCATCAGGACGAAGGATGTCAAGACTTATTCAGGGTGACGTGGGTTCAGGCAAAACGATAATTGCTTTTCTTGCTATGATCATGGTAGCATCTGCGGGATATCAGAGTGTGTTGATGGCTCCGACAGAGGTCCTTGCAAGGCAGCACTATGAGAAGCTTTTGGCTATGTGCCGGGAACAGGGGCTTGATACGGTCAAACCGGTCCTGCTTACAGGTTCCGTAACGGCATCCGAGCGTAGAAAGGTACTGGCGGATATAGAAGCCGGACATGTCAATGCCATAGTGGGTACGCATGCCCTTATACAGAGTACTGTCACATACAGAAATCCCGCTCTTATTATAACGGATGAACAGCACAGATTCGGCGTATATCAGAGACAGGTCCTGTCAGAAAGGGATCAGCCGCCGCATATGCTGGTCATGTCCGCCACTCCGATTCCGAGAACACTGGGCGTGATATTTTACGGAGATCTCGATATATCGATTCTCGACGAGCTGCCGGCCAGACGCCTGCCGATAAAGAACTGTGTTGTCGGTACTTCCTGGAGACCGAACGCCATGAGATTCATCAAAAAGGAGATTGAGGCCGGGCATCAGGCTTATATAGTCTGTCCGATGATTGAACCCGCAGAGGATCTTCAGGCAGAGAATGTAACGGAGTATACGGCCAAATTAAGAAAACAATTTCCCGATATTGTAATCGGCTGTCTGCACGGAAGAATGAAACCGGCTGAGAAAAATGCTATTATGCAGTCTTTCGCAGAAGGCGAAATCAGTATCCTCGTCTCTACGACAGTAATCGAGGTCGGCGTCGATGTGCCGAACGCTACAGTTATGATGATAGAAAATGCCGAGCGCTTCGGCCTTGCGACCCTGCACCAGCTCCGTGGACGTGTCGGCAGAAGTGATCTGCAGTCCTACTGCATTTTTATGGCGGGGGTTCAGAGCGAGGAAACTATCCGCAGGCTTGACATACTGAATCATTCCAATAACGGTTTTGAGATAGCTGAAAAGGACTACGAACTCAGGGGGCCGGGCGATCTTCTCGGAATCAGACAGAGCGGTGACGCCGCTTTTCGCATTGCCGATATTTCAAGAGACAGAGACATACTAAAAGCTGCCGGGGAACTTGCAGCAGCGGTCATGCACGATGATCCGGCTCTGGTCCTCGAAGAACACGATCTTCTTCGATTAAAAATGAGAGAGTACATGCATTCTGATGTACGAACAATCGTACTTTAATTCCGTCGAAACGACGAAAAATAACCGAAATATATTGCTCTTTTTTGTAGAATTTGCTATAATAAGATACGATAAGTTCATTTGTGCTTTTTTAAGGAATCAGGCACAATATCACAGGAACAACGATCTGCAGCAGTATAAGGGGTGCGAAATGAACGTAGGGATCATAGCTCATAACAGCAAAAAAACGCTCATAGAGGATTTCTGCATTGCCTATAAGGGAATCCTTTCAAGACACGATATCTATGCTACCGGTACAACTGGGCGAAGGATTGAAGACGTTACGAATCTGCATGTCCATAAGTTCCTTCCGGGTTCTATCGGCGGTGATAAACAATTCACGGAGATGATAGAAAGAAATGCAATGGACATGGTCATCTTTTTCTATAATCCGAATATGATCGATCCGAAAGACCCGGATGTCAACACGGTAGTAACAGCATGCGACCGGAACAATATACCGGTTGCTACCAACATAGCAACGGCTGAACTTCTGGTTCTCGGACTCGGAAGAGGAGATTTGGACTGGAGACTCAGCATGAAAAGCAGTGACGAATTATGAGAGTAATAGCCGGAACAGCACGATCCATGCCGCTTAGAACAGTCAAAGGGATGGATGTACGCCCGACAACAGACAGGACCAAAGAAACTTTGTTCAATATTCTCATGCCATGGATTCCGGGGTGCCGTTTTCTCGACCTTTACGCCGGAAGCGGTTCAATCGGTATCGAGGCCCTGAGCAGAGGATGCGCACACTGCACTTTTATTGAAAAGACCCGCGCACACCAGAATCTGATCCTTGAAAATCTGGAGTTTACACGCCTTAAAGAAAATGCCCGCCTTATTCGCGGCGATGTCAACGCGGTTCTGCCGAGACTCGAATCAGAAGAACCTTTCGATGTAATTTTTATGGATCCGCCGTTCGATCATCATTTAGAAAAGACTACACTTGAACTTCTGGCGCATAGTTCTCTGCCTGCAGAGGATGGACTGATTGTCGTTGAAGCTTCGCCCAGAACGGATTTTTCATATCTGGATGAGCTCGGATATGAGATCTTCAGGGAAAGGCGATATGGCCAGAGCCAGCATATTTTCCTAAAAAGAATGAGGTGATTTCGGTTTTGATACACAGAGCAGTTTACCCCGGATCGTTCGACCCGGTCACGTACGGACATATTGACATCATAGAGAGAGCATCCCAGCAATTCGATGAAGTTATAGTCGGAGTTTTAATTAATTCGAAAAAAACTCCGTTGTTTTCCACTGAAGAACGTGTTAATATACTTAGGGAAGTTACGAAAAGTATCCCGAATGTGACAATCAAGTCGTTCGAGGGACTTTCCGTGAACTTTGTTCGGGAATGTAACGCACAGGTCATAATAAGGGGTTTGAGAGCAATCACTGATTTTGAATATGAGCTTTCGATGGCTCAGACTAACAGAATTCTTGCTCCGGACATTGATACAATGTTTCTTATTACCAGCTTGGAATATGCTTATCTCAGTTCAACGACCGTGAAGGAAGTCGCTGCATATGATGCTTCAATAGAACAATTTGTTCCCCCTGTTGTCTCGGAAGCACTGAGAAAAAAGCTTGAAAGCAGGCACTGATGGGAATGTTCCCGTTACGAGAATTCAATTCTCAATCGATTTTTATATAAAACTCGGGTATAAGGAGAGAAAAAATGGCCAGCAGGATTGAACAGATCATCGAAGAAATTGAAGAGTATGTCGACAGCTGTAAATTTCAGCCGCTTTCTACGACAAAGATCGTAGTAAATAAAGAAGAGCTCGAGGAGCTTCTGAGAGAACTCAGGCTTAAGACTCCGGATGAAATCAAGCGCTATCAGAAGATCATCTCCAATAAGGATGCTATTCTTGCGGATGCTCAGGCTAAGGCAGACGGTATTATTGCCAATGCGGAGACAAGGGCAAAGGAACTTGTAAGTCAGCATGAGGTCATGCAACAGGCATATGCACAGGCCAACGACACGATCAACAAAGCTAATCAGCAGGCACAGGGAATTCTCGATTCCGCCACACAGGATGCGAACAATATCAGACTTTCCGCTCTCACATATACAGATGAGATGCTTGCCAACATCGAGGTCGTAACCGGCGCTACGATTCAGGATGCAGGTAACAAGTACAAGGCATTTATTGACGCTCTTCAGGGCGCGTACGAGACTGTAAGACAGAACCGTATGCAGCTCTCCCCGCAGACATCTCGTCCGGTAGACTCATCTGATTATTATGACGACGATGAGGATTATGAGAATTACGATGAGGATGAGGACGATATCGACGACGAAGAAGACGATATGGACTACGATGATGATGAAGAATAATCTGAATCATGTTTAACGAAGGGGGATGTAACAAACATCCCTCTTTTTTCTACCGCGGGGAATGATTAGTTCGTTCCCTGCCTGATCACTGCAGAAAAGAAAGGAGAGGCTATGGGAATTTTATCAGAATTAGAGCCTAAAAATGTATTTCGCTATTTTGAGGAGATTTCTGCTATTCCGCGCGGTTCAGGCGATACACAGGCTATGACAGAATACCTTGTCCAGTTTGCAATTGACCACAATCTTGACGCCATCGCCGATGAAGAAGGCAATGTAATCATGAAAAAACCCGGTTCGGAAGGGTATGAAGAATCCGATATCGTCGTGTTGCAGGGCCATATGGACATGGTATGTGCTGCTGCTCCGGGAGTAGTACATAACTTTGAAACTGATCCGATTACACTAGCCATCGAAGATGACTACATTACAGCTGTCGGAACAACACTCGGAGGAGATGACGGAATTGCGGTTGCCTACATGCTCGCAATCCTTGATGATGATACAATTGAACATCCGCCGCTTGAGTGCGTTTTTACCATTGACGAGGAGACCGGACTTGTAGGAGCCAATATGCTCGATCCTTCTTTTATCGACGGAAAGAGAATGATCAATCTGGATTCCGAAGAGGAAGGCATCATCACAACAGGGTGTGCCGGCGCAACAATCGTCATAACTTCCATTCCGGTCGGAAGAGCAGTTATTAAGGGATTACCTGTCCTGATTGAAATCGGCGGTCTTAAAGGCGGACACTCCGGTGCAGATATCGACGAAGGCAGAATAAATGCCGACAAACTGTTGGGACGGTACCTGTATGAGCTGGACAGAAAGATCGCTTTCTCACTCTGCGATGTGAGTGGCGGCGATAAGGATAACGTGATTCCGGCTTCTTCCAAGGCACATCTTGTCATAGATGACGAGGACCTTGAAGCGGCAAATAAATTTACCAGGGAATTTACCGCTTCGGTCAGGAAAGAATATGCAGGTACGGACGACGGTCTGACAATCAAGCTTGAGAGCGGTCATACGCACAAAGTTTCCGTCATGGATCCCGAGAGCCAGAACAAGGTCATCACTTTCCTGATGCATATTCCGAACGGCGTTCAGCACATGAGCGGGATAAGCAAAGGGCTTGTTCAGACCTCGACGAATCTCGGTATCATAAAGACAGGACCGACACAGTTTTTGACTACATCCATGATCAGAAGCTCCCATACAAGTGAAAAGGACTTTGTTGCGGCACAGATTCGAAGCCTTACAAAGTATCTCGGCGGCTCCACACAGGTCTCTTATTCCTTCCCGGCGTGGGAGTATAATGAAAACTCAGAACTGCAGAAGGTCATGGCTGATGTATATAAAGAGATGAACGGCAAGAGACCTGTCATCAACGTGATACACGCAGGTCTTGAATGCGGAGTCTTTGTCAGCAAAATCGAAGGTCTTGATGCTGTTTCCATAGGGCCTGACATGATAGGTATCCATACTCCGGATGAGAAACTTTCCATCTCTTCAGCAAAAAGAACCTGGGATTATCTGCTCAAGGTACTTTCCGCTCTGAAATAACAGACAGTATCCGGCATAGCAGGTGGTTTAACCGCAGAAAGAACAGATATGGAAATACAACTTTGGAGGGAGCTGCTTCATCCTTATGAGCAGGCTGTTTCAGAGCTGATCGTAAAGTTCAACAGTCTCAAGATGGAGTTCTCCAAGAACAGTCTTTACTCGCCGATCGAAAGTGTCCAGGGACGGGTAAAGACCGTATCCAGTATATTGGAAAAAATGAAAAAGAAGGGAATCCCCTTCGAGCATCTCGAAGACATGGTGGAAGATATTGCCGGCGTACGAATCATCTGTCAGTTCGTGGAAGACATCGAGAAGGTGTCGACGCTGATCAGGATGCGTTCCGACATGGAGGTCCTTCAGCAGAAGAATTACCTCGAGAATAAAAAGGCAAGCGGATACCGCAGTTATCATCTGATAGTTTCCTATGTCGTCGAGACGATCAAAGGCCCGAAAAGGATTCGTGTGGAGATTCAAATCCGCACGATGGCAATGAATTTCTGGGCAACAACGGAACATTCTCTTCAGTATAAGTACAAGGGCAGCATTCCCGAACATGTTTCCGGTCAGCTCGAACGTATATCGGACGTTATTTTTGTCCTTGACAATGAAATGTCCCAGGTCCGGAGTGAGATCATTGACGCACAGATCGATTCTCAGATCCAGACCGGCATCGTAAAAGATATTCTGACATGTATAGAAAATCTGTACCATGTCGCAAGTGAGCGCGAAGTTCTGAAGATCCAGAACGAGTTCTACAGGATATTCATGACAAATGACATTGAAGAATTAAAGCGGTTCCAGCGGCAGCTCGACATATTTGCAGAGGGCTACAGAGCTCAGTCTGTAGATTCAAAACCGCTCTGAAAGGGATAAAACATTGAATCTTCCGGAAAACTATCGTGCAATTATGAAGGAATTATTAGAAGAAGACTATCCTGCGTGGCAGGATAGTTTTCTTGCGTTTCCGGAACATGGAATCCGGATAAATGAGTTGAAGACAGACCCGAACAGCTTCAGGACTTTGTGGTCCGGCGTCGGTGATAAGGCTCTTGACGAAGCGCTGTCCGATCCTGTCGAATGGGTCCACAACGGATTCCATATTCAGGACACTTCCATCTTTTCGGGGCATCCGTTCTATCAGGCGGGTCTTTATTACATTCAGGAGCCCTCTGCGATGACTCCTGCCGAAGTTCTGCCGATCGAGAAAGGCGACTTTGTACTTGATTTATGCGCCGCACCCGGGGGAAAAGCGACTGAGCTCCTTGCAAAACTTCGCGGAACAGGGCTCCTTTATGCAAATGATATCTCCGTCTCCCGTGCCCAA
The DNA here is from genome assembly GCA_017433725.1 of Lachnospiraceae bacterium. Taxonomy (GTDB): domain Bacteria; phylum Bacillota; class Clostridia; order Lachnospirales; family Lachnospiraceae; genus Chordicoccus. Next base: position 255,039 of record JAFRGQ010000098.1, on the reverse strand, counting down.
GCACTGCGGAAAAATATCGAGATGGCCGGAGTGACCAACGCGTATATTACTGCGGAATCACCTGAAAAACTTGCCGCTTCCTTTCCCGTTTTTTTCGACAAAATCTTAGTCGACGGTCCGTGTTCCGGGGAAGGAATGTTCCGGAGAAAGCCGGATATGATCAGGGATTGGGAGGAGAAAGGCCCCGCTTATTACGCACCGCTGCAGTATGAAATTCTTGAATCGGCTGTAAGAATGCTCAGACCGGGCGGGATGATGGTTTACTCGACCTGTACATTTTCCGAAATTGAAAATGAAGGCAATGTAAGTAAGCTCCTCAAAGAGTATCCGGACCTTGAAGTTCGCAGTGTTCCGGAATATCCCGGGTTTCTCAAAAGCCGTGTTTCGGGACTTAAAGAGTGCGTGCGTGTGATGCCTCACCGGATGAGAGGCGAAGGGCAATTTGTCTGCCTGATATATAAAAACGGTGATGCTGCCGGTTCGGAAAGACAACGAATGAAACAGACCGAGCCCAAACTGTATACCGTGGAAGATCGCTTGTACCTTCTCCCGCAGGGCCATATGCCGCGTGCAGGTATACGATATCTTATGACAGGTCTTCATATAGGTACATTTAAGTCCGGTTTATTAAGTCCTTCCCAGGCTTTCGCCCAGGCTGTTCGCAGGGAAGACTGGCCGAGAACACTGAACCTGAAGAGTACGGACGAAAGACTTTTAAGGTATCTGAGGGGGGAAAGTATTTCTTACAATGATGATGAGATTATGATTTCCGAAGAGCCTCCGGCTAAGCTATTCGGTATCTCCATTACATCTGATAAGGGAAAGAAAGGAAAAAGCAGGAGCCGTAAAAAAACAGAAAAGCGCCCCGGCAAAAGCCTTGCCCCTCATGATACGACCGGTCTTGAGGATGCACTATATGCGGGCGATATACTGATTCTTGCCGATGGTTTTCCGGTAGGTTTCGGATCCGGCAACAGAGGCATCATGAAAAACAAGCGGAATCCGGGGTGGCGCTCTCAGTAAAATCATTAGTGCATGACAGGAGAATCTATGTTAGAATAGCCTCTTAAGGAGTTTTATGCTATGAATAAAGTTGGCAAAGGTGAATACGGATATTTCAGAAGTGAACGGAGAAGAAGACTTGTGATACTGATTCTGATGCTGATCGTGCCGGTATCCCTGATGATCACGGGAATTGTGCTGAACGGATCCGTTCAGAATCTCCTGACAGTGGTCGCATTCGTATCGGTGATCCCCTGCGCAATGTCTCTTGTCAGTGTCATCATGGTGTTCCTGCATGATTCGCTTCCTGAGGAAGAGTATCGCGAGATTTCCTCGCACACAGGGTCTCTGCTGATGGCCTACGAGCTCTATGTGACGCATGAAAAAGCGAGCACGTATGTAGATGCCTGTGCGATATGCGGCAACAATGTCGTCGGATTCGTATCGAATCCGAAAGCTGACGCAGCATTCACACAGGAATATATCAAAAAAACTCTGAGAGGTGCAGGCTATTCGGTCAACGTAAATCTCATGACGAATCGCGAAAAATTCATTGAGCGCATGGACAGCCTGAATGAGCATGCCGATTCACTCAGAGAAGGAATCGCGTTCAGGCCGGATTCCAGATATCCGGATTACAACCGTGAGGAAGTGATCTGGACTATTTTAACGGAAATATCGCTATGAAATGTTTTATCGCCGGTAAAAATGAAGCAGGACAGAGATTTGACAAGTATCTGTCAAAACTGCTCCGCGAGGCGCCGAAAAGCTTCATTTATAAAATGCTGCGGAAGAAGAACATCACTTTGAACGGTAAGAGAGCAGTCGGGTCAGAAATGCTCTCAGAGGGAGATGAAATCAGGCTTTTCTTATCAGATGAGACATTCCTGAAATTCTCCGGAACAATAGAGAACGCGGCTCGGAGGAACACCGGTGCGCTCAGCGAAAGAGACAGGGGAGAGAGAGCGGCGGAATTTGCCAAGCGCATTATCTACGAGGATGATGACCTTCTTTTCTGGAACAAGCCTCTCGGCGTGCTCTCTCAACCGGACGGTTCAGAGCAGGACAGCATCGTGGAAATGCTTCAGAATTACCTGCTTGAGTCAGGGAAACTGAGTGAAAAGGATCTATCGACGTTCCATCCCGCACCTGTGAACAGACTCGACAGGAACACGAGCGGAATTGTCCTGTGCGGTATCTCTCTCAGAGGACTGCAGTTCCTCTCGGAGGCAGTTCACGACCGGACCGTTCAAAAAAAGTATGTCTGCGTGATATATGGCAGGATTAAAGACGGACGCTATGATGCATATCTGAAAAAAGCGGAAACCGGCAACAAAGTTGAGGTATCTGACAATCCGATTCCCGGAGGGAAGCCGATCACGACCGTCTTTCGTACAGTAGGCGGACACGGCAGGTATACTGTCGTGGAGGCTGAGCTTGTGACCGGTCGAACACATCAGATCAGGGCACATCTGTCCCATCTTGGATGCAGTATCGTCGGAGATCCCAAATACGGGAAATCTGAAGTGAACCGTGAAGTGAAGCAAAAGTACGGTATACAGTATCAGATGCTGCATGCCGCCGAAGTTATGTTCTGTGTTACCGAAGGAACATTTGAATATCTGGCAGGCAAAACATTTCGTGTCGAAATGCCGCCGGATTTCGCAGGGTTCCTGTATCCTACATAAGGGATGACCGGTATCAGAGTGACTATAAGAAAGGACTGACTGCATTGGATACAAAAGAAAAGAACGAAGAGAAGATTGATCTTAAGAAGGAGATAATGTCCTACGTCTATATGATTGTGATCGTAGTTGCAGCCGTTCTCTTTCTCAATGAATTTTTTGTTGTCAACGCGAAAATTCCCTCTTCTTCCATGGAAAAAACGATCATGGTCAACGACCAGATCTTCGGCAACAGGCTTGCATATATGTCTCAGGGACCGCAGAGGTATGACATCATCATCTTCAGATACCCTGACGATGAGAGTAAGCTTTTTATAAAGAGAGTCATCGGTATGCCGGGTGAAGTCGTGAACATCGTCGACGGCAAGGTCTTTATCAACGATGAAACGGAACCTCTCGACGACAGCTTTTGTCCGGAGGCGCCGCTGGGTAATTTCGGACCTTATATCGTACCGGCTAACTGTTATTTTGTGATGGGAGATAACAGGAACAACAGTCACGACTCCAGATACTGGAATAATCATTTCGTGCGGGAAGATCAGATTCTCGGAAAAGCATTCCTGAGATATTGGCCTGCCAGCCGATTCGGAAAGATCAGCTGATGGGTACCTGGAATTCCAGAGGACTGCGCGGTTCCGTACTGGAGGATGTAATCAATTACACGATTGAACATTACCGGGACGCCGGGCTGGCGGTCATTCAGAAGATCCCGACCCCCATCACGCCGATCGAGATAGACAAAACATCCAGGCATATCACGTTGGCCTATTTCGATCAGAAGAGCACAGTAGATTATATGGGCGTCGTGCAGGGAATTCCCATCTGCTTCGACGCGAAGGAATGTGCATCTGACACATTTCCGCTGCAGAACATACACGAGCATCAGACTGCCTTCATGCGGGATTTTGAAAAGCAGGGAGGCATTGCGTTCTTTATCCTCTATTACACAGGAAGACAGGAGTATTATTACCTGCGGCTCAGGGAAATGCTTACATTCTGGAAGAGAAGGGAAGCGGGCGGACGGAAGAGCTTTCGTCTCGAGGAGCTCGATCCTACATTTTTCCTGAAGGAAAAAAGAAATCTGATTCCACTGCTCGAAGGAATACAGAGAGATCTTAATGATCGCGAAGAGGATGATTAATAAGGAGAATAGATTCATGAACAACAGAGTGATCCACACCCCGGACGGCGTCAGGGATCTGTACGGTCGAAATAAAAAGAACAAGAAGATTCTCATGGCACAGCTCGACGGCGTGTTCGAACGCTACGGATATAATGACATCGAAACGCCTACTCTTGAATACTTTGATGTGTTCTCGAGCGATATCGGAACGACTCCGTCCAATGAGTTATACAAGTTCTTTGACAGGGACGGGAATACACTGGTACTGCGGCCCGATTTTACGCCCTCCGTAGCAAGAGCAGTCTCCATGCACTTCCCGGATGATGCTTTTCCTGCCAGGCTCTGTTATTCCGGCAGTACATTTGTCAATTCACGAGAATATCAGGGAAAGCTGAAGGAAGCCACACAGATGGGCATTGAGCTCATCGGGGATGGAAGTGCGGACGCGGATGCCGAAGTCATTGCAGTTGTCTGCGATCTTTTGCTCACATCCGGTCTGAAAGAGTTCCAGGTCAGCATCGGAGAAGTCAATTTCTTTAAGTCTCTGGCGGAGAGGTCCGGGCTCGACGAGGAGACCGTGGAGACGATCCGCCGCCTGATTACAACCAAGAACTTTTTCGGAGTCAGCGAAGTGCTGGATCAGGCAAATGTGGATGATGCGATCCGGGAAGCCCTGGAAGAACTTCCTCAGCTCTTCGGCGGAGTGGAGATCTTCGATAAGGCCGAGAAATATGCACTTGCCGATCAGGAAAAGGAAGCTATCCGGCGTCTCCGCGACATTCATTCCGCGCTGGTCGATAAGAAACTTGACAGATATATATCCTATGATTTCGGTTCTCTTTCAAAATACACCTATTACACCGGCATTATCTTTTCAGCGTTTACGTACGGAACCGGAGAACCTATAGCGAGAGGCGGAAGATACGATCATCTGCTCGGACATTTCGGAAAGGATCTGCCGGCTGTCGGCGTCGGTCTCTATTTTGACCAGCTGACCAACTGTCTCCAGAGACAGCTGATTCCTTACGGCGCGGATGCTCTGCTCGCCGGGAAGGGAGGGAAAGCATGAGATACCTTACGATAGCCCTCACGAAAGGCAGACTTGCCAACAAGACACTTGAGCTCTTTGAGCGGATCGGAGTGGACGCCTCCGGTGCACTCGATAAAAATACCAGAAAGCTTGTTTTTACAAACGAAGAGCTCGGTCTGCGTTTTTTCCTGGCCAAGGGCCCCGATGTTCCGACATACGTCTATTACGGCGCCGCAGATATCGGTATCGTCGGCCGTGACACAATTATTGAAGAAAACAAGAAGCTCTACGAAGTTCTGGACCTCGGCTACGGAAAATGCCGTATGTGTGTCTGCGGTCCCGCTTCTGCACGCAAATATCTGGAAAACGGAGATACGATCCGTGTAGCCACCAAATATCCGAACATAGCCAAGGACTACTTCCTCGGTAGGAAGCATCAGACTGTAGAGATCATTAAAATGAACGGTTCCATTGAACTTGCACCGATCGTAGGTCTCTCTGAAGTTATCGTAGATATAGTGGAGACCGGATCCACGCTTAGAGAGAACGGTCTTGAGGTCCTCGAGGAGGTCTGTCCGCTCTCTGCCCGAATGGTCGTGAATCAGGTCAGTATGAAGATGGAAAATGAGCGCATTGCGGATCTCATCCGCAGGCTCAAGAATGAACTCGCGAAGGGAATTTGAATATGCAGATTTTAAAGCTTAATGATGATTCATTCGGTACAATTCTCACAAATATGTTAAAGAGAAGTCCGGACAGCTACCCCAGGCAGGAAGCTGCCGTAGCCGATATCCTGAAAAATGTGAGAGCTGACGGAGACAAAGCGGTATTCGCCTATACAGAGAAATTCGACGGCGCAGTCATAAACGAAGAGAATTTCACAGTAACACCGGAAGAGGAAAAGGAAGCCTATGAAAAAGTAGATCCGGAACTCATCGGCGTGATCAGACGGGCAATCGTAAGGATTAAAGCCTTCCACGAACAGGAAAAGCAGAAGAGCTGGTTCATGACGGAAGACGGCATTGTACTCGGTCAGCGCGTGACTCCGCTCCAGAGAGTCGGCGTCTATGTGCCGGGCGGTAAGGCAGCATACCCGTCATCTGTTCTCATGAATGTCATTCCGGCTCAGGTTGCAGGCGTACCGGACATCGTGATGTGCACGCCTCCCGGTAAGGACGGTAAAGTCACACCGACAACGCTTGTGGCGGCCAAGGAGGCCGGCGTAGGAACGATTTACAAGGTTGGCGGTGCACAGGCGATCGCTGCCATGGCTTACGGGACGAAATCCCTTCCGAAGGTGGACAAGATCACAGGACCGGGGAACATCTTTGTCGCGCTGGCCAAGAAGGCAGTCTACGGGCATGTCTCAATCGACTCTGTAGCGGGTCCCTCCGAGATCACAGTTCTCGCAGATGAGACAGCCAATCCGCGATATGTAGCGGCGGATCTTCTGTCCCAGGCAGAACACGATGAACTTGCGTCCGCTATTCTCGTGACGACTTCAGCGGAACTTGCCGAAAAAGTGAGTGAGGAGGTCGAGAAGTTCACCGCGAAACTTGAAAGAAAGGCAATTATTCAGAAATCACTGGACAATTTCGGAAGGATCCTTGTGGCTGACAATATGGAAGAAGCTATCCGTGCTGTCAACGAGATCGCATCGGAGCACCTTGAGCTCGTCACGCGCGATCCGTTCCTTCTGATGACAAGAATCAGGAACGCCGGGGCCATCTTTATCGGCGATCATTCCTCGGAGCCTTTCGGCGATTATTTTGCCGGACCGAACCATGTCCTGCCGACGAACGGTACCGCCAAGTTCTTTTCAGCACTCTCGGTGGATGACTTCATCAAGAAGACCAGTATTATCTACAGTTCCCGGGAAGCGCTCGGAAGCATGCATGAGGACATAGAGACATTTGCAAAGGCGGAGGGCCTCACTGCCCATGCCAATTCCATTCACGTGAGATTCGAGTAAGCCGGAAAGGATTAAAGAATGACCAAGTATTTTATACCATGTCTGTATATTTATAAGGGAAGAGCCGTGACCGGCTTCGGACACAAAAATGTCTTTGCATCCGGCAATCTCTCGGAACTCTCCATGTTCTACAGTGACCATGGGGCTGACAGACTGCTCGTCTTTGACTTCTCGAGCGGAGACGCCGAGCATGACCGGTCGATCGCCTGTATCAAAGATATCTGTAAATCTTCACAGGTCCCGGTCTACGCAGCCGGAAATGTAAAACGTGTGGAAGATGTCAAGAAGCTTCTCTACGCGGGATGCAGTGCAGCAGTACTGAATGCGGGGAAACCGGGTAACATTGAGATGCTGGAAGAGGTCTCGAAAAGATTCGGCAAGAATAAAATAGCAGTATGCGTCTCCTCCATGGATGAATATCTTCCGGCTAAGGATCTGATCGAGGAGTATGCCTCCATGATCCTTCTGCTCGACAACATTGACGAGGAGATGCACCGGGAGACAGCGTTGCCGATCATTCTCCACACGAACCACGGGAACCCGCGCAAAGTTCTCGATCTTCTCGGCAAAGACAGCGTTGACTGCATCAGCGGATCCTGCGTAAGCGGAACAGATATGGACCTCAACTGGCTCAAGACTGAGGCCGCCAGGGAGGGAATCCCCGTCAATATCCTGACAAGCAAAATCAGTTGGGAGGAAATGAAGACCAACGAACAGGGCCTCATTCCCTGCATTGTACAGGATTATAAAAACGATCAGGTCCTCATGATGGCATGGATGAACAGGGAAAGTTTTCAGAAGACCCTGGAGACGGGCCGTATGACCTATTACTCGAGAAGCAGGCAGAGCCTCTGGGTGAAAGGAGAGACCTCCGGACATTTTCAGTATGTAAAGTCCATGGCTGTTGACTGCGATAATGATACTTTGCTCGCAAGAGTGTCCCAGATCGGTGCAGCCTGCCACACAGGTAACCGCAGTTGTTTTTACCGAACGCTCGTGGAAACGACCAGCGATGACTCGAACCCTCTGCATGTTTTCCAGGATGTCTATAATGTCATTCTGGACAGAAAAGAGCACCCGAAGGAAGGATCTTACACCAATTATCTGTTCGACAAGGGAATCGATAAGATCCTGAAAAAGGTGGGCGAGGAAAATACAGAGATCATCATCGCCGCGAAGAACCCTGACCCTGAGGAGATAAAGTACGAGATTTCCGACTATCTGTATCACCTGATGGTGCTTATGGCAGAGCGCGGCGTCACCTGGGATGATATAACATCTGAGCTCGCCAGAAGATAAGGGGTGTATATGAGAAAACTTTTTCTGGAAGACCGGATTCTTCGGTCTGTGGAAAAGCCGGCAAGATATATAGGCGGTGAGATGAATGCCGTTATAAAGGACCGGGACAGTGTATCCGTGCGATACTGTATGTGTTTCCCGGATGTATATGAGATTGGAATGTCCCACCTCGGGATACAGATCATATATGATCAGCTGAACAGACGCGCAGACACCTGGTGTGAGCGCGTCTATTCGCCGTGGCCGGATCTTCATAAGATCATGAAAGAAGAAAATATCCCTCTTTTCGCACTGGAGTCACAGGAGGAGATCCGCAAGTTTGATTTTCTCGGATTTACACTGCAATATGAGCTCTGCTACACCAATGTGCTGCAGATCCTCGATCTCGCACAGATCCCGTTCCTGGCTAAGGACCGGGACGATTCTTTCCCGCTCATCATAGGCGGCGGTCCCTGCACTTACAACCCGGAACCGCTGGCGGATTTCTTTGACCTCTTTTATATCGGCGATTCAGAAGTATCGCTCGATGAGCTTATAGATCTCTACCGCGATATGAAAGCGGACGGATGTGGAAAATCTGCCTTCCTGCGAGCTGCTTCAAAGCTTCCGGGTGTTTATGTACCATCCCTTTATGCGGTCGAGTACAATGAGGACGGCACGATTGCCTTATTTGAACCGGTCTTTGAAGATGTTCCGAAGACCGTCAGGAAGCAGACATGTATGGATTTTGAAAATGCTCCGTATCCCGAGAAGCCCGTCATACCCTATCTCAAAGCCACACAGGACCGCATCACGCTCGAAATCATGCGTGGATGTATAAGAGGCTGCCGTTTCTGTCAGGCAGGTATGCTTTATCGCCCGCTCAGACAGAAGCCGCTAGAGCAGCTTAAAAAGGAAGCGGATATCATGATTACCGGTTCCGGACATGAAGAGATCTCTCTGAGCTCTCTGAGTTCAAGCGACTATACGGAGCTTCCCGACCTTCTTGATTATCTGATTACGAACTTCAGGACCAAATCCGTGAACATCACACTGCCGTCCCTCAGAATCGACAACTTCTCTCTGGACGTCATGAGCAGATTGCAGGATGTGAGAAAGAGTTCGCTTACATTTGCTCCGGAAGCGGGAACGCAGCGCCTGCGCGATGTTATTAACAAAGGCCTGACCGAGGAAGACATCATGAACGGATCCGGCATGGCTTTCCGAGGCGGCTGGAACAAGGTCAAGCTCTATTTCATGTTAGGTCTGCCGACCGAGCAGGATGATGACCGGAAGGGAATCGCTCACCTTGCACAGGCAGTAGCAGACAATTATTATGAGATACCCAAGGATAAGCGGAACGGCAAGTGTGAGATCACTGTCAGCACATCTTTCTTTGTACCGAAGCCGTTCACACCTTTCCAGTGGGCTCCGATGTTCCGCGCTGAGGACTACATAAGCTTCGCACGCACAGTTAAATCGGAGATCCGTTCCATGAAAAACCAGAGAAGCATACGATATAACTGGCATGATGCGGACGGAACTGTGCTTGAGGGCGTATTTGCACGCGGCGACAGAAGGCTTTCCGCTGCCATTTTGTATGCTTATGAGCACGGGGCAATGTACGACGCATGGACGGATTTCTTCGACATTAATAAATGGTTTGAAGCGTTCGATATGACCGGTATCGACATAGATTTTTACAATCTGAGGGAGAGGGATACACAGGAGATTCTACCCTGGGATTTCATCGATATCGGCGTGACGAAACAGTTCATGATTCGCGAGTGGAAGCTTGCGAAAGAGGAAAAGGTAACGCCCAATTGCCGGCAGAAATGCTCCGGCTGCGGTGCAAGAAACTTTGGAGGCGGTGTGTGTTTTGAAGGTCAGAATTAAATTTGCTAAAACAGGTCCTCTCCGGTACGTCGGTCACCTCGACTTTATGCGTGCCGTGCAGAAGATCATCAGGCGGACTGACATCGAGGCCGCTTACACGAAGGGCTTCAGTCCGCACCACATACTTTCATTTGCATCTCCTCTGGGAGTCGGACTTGAGAGCACGGGAGAATACTTCGATCTGGAACTTGCTTATCGCGACCCGTTTGAAATGAGTAAGGTGGATCTTGCAAGATTGAACAGCATCGGTCTTGAAAATGATGATCTGCCGGATGCTCCGCCATACACCTGGGTCCTCGAACAGCTTAATGCTCAGACTCCCCAGGGCGTTCGATTCCTCGGCGTAAAACGCGTGGAAGAAAACAATAATAAAGCGATGGCTCAGGTAAGGGCTGCGGATTATTCGGTATTCCTGCAGGAAGGGACGTTTGCAGACCGTTCCGTTTCCGACCTTCTGGCTTCTTTTCTCAGAGAACAGGAGATCATAGTACATAAAGTGACCAAAAAAACGGAAAGCGACGTCGATATCAGGCCTCTTATCTTCGAAGCGGAAGTCATGACCGGGGAACATTCCCTCTTCATCCATCATGTGGATGATATGTGCCGTATTCCGAAAGAGCACCCATCTTACGAGCAGGAGTACCTGGCTGCACAGACATCGGAACGCATCAGGGCAGAAGGGTATCCGGTCGTAATTGATATGAAGCTCAGCGCGGGGAGCGCGGCCAACCTCAAACCGGAGACGGTCATTGAGGCTATGTGCACACATGCAAATCTGCCCTATGATCCGTTCTCATTCCTCATTTTGAGGAGAGAGATGTATATGGAGGGAGGAAAGACCCTGCTTGACGAGGGACTTTTATTCTGAAAATGAACGATTTTATTGTCACAGGAATCGAGCGGGACGGCGGAAAGTTTCTGGCTGCTGCCTTCTATGAGGACAGACAGTTGACAGAACTTGCGGTCATGCCTTCACGCGAGGAATCTCAGGTCGGAAAAATTTACATCGGCTATATCGAATCAGTCGCGAAGAATATCGGCGGAGCCTTTATCCGGATATCAAAGGATTTCAAGTGTTTCCTGCCGAATTACAAAAGGATTGCGCATGCTGCCCCCGCATCAGGTGACACGGAGAGCGGTACACAGCTGCTCCATGAGAACACACAAGGCCACATGCTTGTCCGCATCACAAAAGATGCGGCGGGTGTAAAGGAGGCCGTGTGTTCCACATCCATCGAGCTCGCGGGAAAATACAGCGTCGTATCCCCCGGAAAGACATCCCTGTCTTTTTCAAAGAAGCTGGATGACGAGGAGAAAGCCCTGCTCAAGAAGTGGGTGAACCCTCATGATTATCCGGGCATGCATATTCTGCTGAGAACAAATGCTTTGCAGGCAGAGAAAAAGGATATCCTTGATGAGCTGAATGAGCTGTCAGAGTCTCTTCGTGATCTGCTTAAACGGGCATCCGCTGCTAAACCGGGGGAATGTCTCTACACACCGGAACCGTTCTATATCACGATGATACGTGATCTGTATGTCGCGCCGGACCGTGCCTTCTCCGATGTGCCGAAGATCGCCGATGCGCTTCATACTTACATGGAAGATCACATCACTGATAAATCGGACGGGATTGAACCTGTAGGAACGGATGACTTGAATCCTTGCCTCATTCGCCCCGGCACTCTTACGCTTGCACAGCTTTTTAATCTGGAGCATGATCTGGACAGGCTCTCGCAGAAGATCGTGTGGCTTAAGAGCGGGGCTTATCTGGTGATTGAGAGGACAGAGGCATTTGTCATCATTGACATCAACACAGGGCGCTGCACTAGGGGCAAAATCCCGGAGGAAACATACAGAAAAATCAACCTGGAGGCAGGCGAGGAGATCCTCAGGCAGCTGCGGCTGCGGGAGCTTTCCGGGATGATACTCATAGATTTTATAAACCTTGAGAGCGAAGATCACCGTGAGGAGCTTGTGAATGTGATGAAGAAACGGGCGCGGAAAGAACACAGGAAGACGGAAGTGATCGATCTTACGAAACTCGGAATACTGGAAATGGTCCGTGAAAAGAAGGGGAAACCGCTCGATGAGATCCTTTCCGGGAAGTGAAAATTAGGAGGAAACACAATGGCAAACGTAGCACTTATTATTGCCGGCGGTTCAGGCGCCAGAATGCATCAGGACATCCCGAAACAGTTCCTTACAGTCAATGAGAGACCTGTCATTGTCTATACACTCGAAGCCTTCCAGCGCCACGCGGAAATCGACGCCATTGCGGTCGTGTGTATTGAGGGCTGGGATCAGGTACTCTGGGCTTACGCCAGACAGTTCAATATATCAAAACTTAAATATGTCATTCCGGGCGGATCGAACGGCCAGGGCTCCATACGCAACGGTGTGTTCGAGCTCGAAAAGCATTTTGCACCGGATGACATTGTCCTTGTCCACGATGCCATCAGACCGATGGTCTCCGCCGAAATCATTTCCGACTGCATCATCAAGGCGAAGAAATACGGCAGCGGTATTGCCACGATTCCGTGCGCTGAGGCCATGATGCAGACGGAGGATGGTTTTGTGTCTACCGGCAGCTATCCGCGCGACAATCTGAAGAGAACACAGACGCCGCAGGGATTTCCGATCGGCAAGATCTGCGACCTTCACAGACGGGCTCTCGAAGCCGGGATCACCAATTCCGTGGCTTCCTGCACGCTTATGATAGAGATGGGCGAACAGGTCCATTTTTCTGCCGGAAGTGAAAAGAACATTAAGCTGACTACAATCGATGATATCGATATTTTCAAAGCGCTGCTCCTTGCAAGGCGGGCAGACTGGCTTAAAGAGTAAATCATGAAACAGATAAATCATATAGATCTTTACCTAAGTAAAACATATATAGAGGATTTAGTTTCGACTTCTCAGGATGCCGCGGATATAAAATCCCTGTGCGGCAGCAGCATTTTGATCACCGGATGTACAGGAACAATCGGCTCCTGGCTCGCCGATACGCTGCTATTATATAATGAGTTAAATGCCGCAGATATGAAAATCATCCTCGCCGGACGAAACATAAAACGAATGAAGGCACATTTTGAAAAATGCCCGACAACACCACCTGATTATGTATATTTTGACCTCGGCGAAGCACCCGAATGGGATTTTCCCGTTGATTACATAATTCATGCCGCGGGCAACGCACATCCGGCTGCTTTCAACGGTGATCCATGCGGTACGATCACCGGCAATATCCTGGGCACCTGGAATCTCCTGAAATACGGTCTGGACCACGGCTGCAAACGATTTCTGTATATTTCCACAGGTGAGGTCTACGGTCAGGGTGACCTTTCGCTGGAAAGCTTTGAGGAGACGTACGGAGGATATGTAGATCCCACATCTCCGAGGTCGTCCTATCCGAATTCAAAGAGGGCTGCGGAAACACTGTGCGCGTCCTTTACAGCGCAATATGGGATGGAGACGGTCATTGTGAGACCTAGTCACACCTACGGCCCGTGCGTCACACCGACCGACAGCCGTGCAAACGTTCAGTTCCTGAAGAACGGCTTTGACGGAAATGATATCGTGATGAAGAGTGCGGGAACCCAGGAACGTTCCTATACATATGTGGCCGACTGCGCATCTGCGGCACTCACCGTGCTCTTAAAAGGCAAAAAGGGGAGCGCTTACAACAGTGCCGTACCTGAGGCGAGAGCGACTATAGAAGGATTTGCCAGAGCTGTGGCGGAGGTATCGGGAACAAAAGTAGTCTTCGCGGATCCTACAGCAGCCGATCTTGCCAACAGAACGCCTATTGCAAAACAGGTGCTTTCATCCGTTAAGACCGAGTCCCTCGGCTGGAAGGGCAGGTATGATGTGAGGACAGGAGTCTCTCACACCCTTAGGATCTGGCGTGAATCGGTACTATGAAAATTAAGGGGTAAAAAACAAAAAATAATGGTTTACAAATAAAACCTTCCATGCTAATATATTCGAGTATGCCGCACAGAGGGGCTGTAAGTTCGGAGCCATAAAGCTTTGACGCCGCATCTGGCGAGTTTTAGATGAAGGAGGTGTGCTTCATGTATGCAATTATCGCAACTGGCGGAAAGCAGTATAAAGTTTCCGAAGGTGATGTGATCCGTGTTGAGAAACTCGGTATCGACGTTAACGGCGAAGTGACATTCGACGATGTTCTCGCAGTTAAGGACGAGAGCCTTAAAGTCGGTGAAGATGTTAAGGGTGCTACTGTAACAGGCAAGGTTATTTCCAACGGCCGTGCAAAGAAAGTCATCGTATATCATTACAAACCGAAGTCAGGTTATCACAAGAAGAACGGTCACAGACAGGCTTACTCAGCTGTTAAGATCGAAAAGATCAACGCTTAAGTATGATTACAGTCAAGATCTTTAAAAGATCCGATGATTTCGAAGGGTTTCAGGTATCCGGTCACGCCGGACAGGCAGAAAGCGGCTATGATATCATCTGCGCCGCAGTTTCAGTACTCACTGTGAACACTGCAAATTCGATCGAGACCCTGACCGGAGACAGAATAGAGGATTGCGAGAAGGACGGATTTCTGTCCTGCAGATTCCCGGATGGGTTATCTGAGAGCGGACGACTGCTCATGCGTTCCATGATTCTCGGTCTCCAACAGATTGAAGCTAATTACGATAAACCTTATGTAAAGGTAGTTTTCTCGGAGGTGTAGACATGCTGAACATGAATCTTCAGCTCTTCGCTCATAAGAAAGGTGTCGGTTCCACAAAGAACGGACGCGATTCCGAAGCCAAAAGATTAGGCGCGAAGAGAGCGGACGGCCAGTTCGTTAAGGCCGGAAATATTCTTTACAGACAGCGCGGCACTCATATTCATCCGGGTGCAAATGTCGGCCGTGGCGGAGATGACACTCTGTACGCTAAAGCTGACGGCATTGTCCGTTTCACAAGACTCGGCAAGAACCGCAAGCAGTGCTCAATCGAGCTCGTTGCTGAGGCAGTGGAAGAATAAAAAGTCTAGGGCTTCGAATCCGAAAGGATTTGAAGCCTTTTTTAAAACATTTTTACTGTGTCAGCCGATGCTGATCTATATGCCCCGCGCCGAATTTTTAAGCCGGGATTTGTATTGAAAGGAAAAATACATGTTTGCAGATCGTGCAAGAATTCATATCCGCTCCGGAAAGGGCGGTGACGGACACGTCAGTTTCCGTCGTGAGAAATACGTCCCGGCAGGCGGACCGGATGGCGGCGACGGCGGAAAAGGCGGAGATATTATTTTCGAAGTCGACAAGAGTATGAATACTCTTTTTACATACAAGCACAAATATATGTTCAAAGCCGGCAACGGTGAAGAGGGCGGTAACAAACGCTGCCATGGAGCCAACGGCGCCGATCTTGTCCTGAAAGTTCCTGAGGGAACCATTCTTCGTGAGGAGCACTCAGGTGAGATCATCGCCGATATGTCAGGCGAAAACATGCGGAAGACCATCCTCAGAGGCGGACGCGGCGGCAGGGGAAATATGAACTTTGCCACGGCTACCAATCAGGCACCGCAATATGCGGAACCCGGAAAGGCTGCCCTGGATCTGGATATTATCATGGAACTGAAACTGGTCGCGGATGTTGGCCTTGTAGGTTTTCCGAATGCAGGAAAATCGACCTTCCTGTCCCGCGTGACGAACGCCAAACCGAAGATCGCCTCCTATCCGTTCACAACGATTCAACCCAATCTCGGGGTTGTTGATTTCGGTGACGGAAGAGGTTTCGTCGTCGCAGATATGCCGGGTCTCATCGAAGGTGCTGCGGAGGGCGTAGGACTGGGACATGAATTCCTGAGACATATTGAGAGAACGCGTGTCATTATCCACATCGTTGACTGCGCTTCCTTTGACGGAAGAGATCCGGTCGAGGATATTCGTGCAATCCACAAAGAACTTATGCAATACAATCCGGCTATCATGAAAAAACCAATTGTCATTGCAGCCAACAAGATTGACGTCATATACGGCATGGAAGAGGATCCGGTCGAGAGAGTGAGAGATGCATTTGAAAAAGACGGATACAAAGTCTATCCGATTTCAGCTGTCACAGGTCAGGGCGTGAAAGAACTGCTCTACGCCGTGCAGAAACTTCTCGACACTGTCGCGCCGGAAATCGAGTTCTATGAGCAGGAGTTCTTCCCGGAGGATATGATTGTAACGGATGACCTGCCATACACAATCGCGGTCACAACAGACCAGAAAGGACGTAGTGTCTATATCGTCGAGGGTCCGAAGATTGACAAGATGCTCAGCTATACGAATCTCGAATCCGAGAAAGGCTTTACATACTTCCAGAATTGGATGCGCAAGACCGGTATCAATCAGAATCTTGAGCGCTACGGCATAGGCGAGGGCGACACCGTCCGAATGTATGGCCATGAATTCAACTATTATACAGAGAATACGGAGGCGGAAAATGAATCTGACGAGTAAGCAGAGAGCATATCTGAAAAGCCTTGCCATGTCGCAGGATCCAATAATCTATCTGGGCAAGTCTTCCCTTACGCCCGAAAATACAAAAAACGTCGAGGAGGCTCTGGCTGCCAGAGAACTCATCAAGATCGGTGTACAAAAGAACTGCGACGACGATCCGAAGGAGATAGCAGATATCGTTGCGGAGCGGACACATGCACAGGTCGTACAGGTCATTGGGAGAAAAATCGTTCTTTACAGACCCGGAAAAGATAAGAACCGTAAGATTGAACTTCCACGCGCAGCAAAGAAGGAATAAAAGATGAGAAAAGTAGGAATCATGGGCGGTACTTTTGACCCGATACATATCGGGCATCTGATTCTCGGAGAAAATGCATATCTTCAGCTCGGTCTGGACAAAGTCGTGTTCATGCCTTCCGGAAATCCTCCCCACAAATTGAATCGTGAGGGCAGGGCATCCGACATGCAGCGCATGGATATGGTCAAGTTGGCAATAGCAACAAATACGCATTTTGAAATATCCGACATCGAGATGAACGAAGAAGGTTATTCCTATACGTTCAGAACACTTGAACGCCTGAATGCGGAGCATCCGGATACCCGCTATTATTTTATTATCGGGGCGGATTCCCTTTTCGATTTTGATAAGTGGATGAATCCGCAGAGAATCTGCAATGCCTGTACTCTGGTCGTTGCGACGCGCAATCATACAAGCAACAGTCAGCTGGATGCAGCCATAATGCATGTTCGTACGAAATATCAAGCAGACGTTGTAAAACTCGACACGGAGAACATTGACTGTTCATCTCATCAGATCCGCAGCTGGGTCGCACAAGGCCACACCGTCAAGTATTACGTGCCGGACACTGTCATCAATTATATGAACATCTATGGAGTTTATTCAGGAGGAAAAGATGGTCAGGGCAGACCTTGAAAAATACAATAAGAGACTTAAGAAGTATTTGGATGAAAGCAGATTCTATCACACGCAGGGCGTTCGATACACAGCTGTAGCTATGGCCATGGCACACGGCGTTGATCTTTATAAAGCCGAACTCGCAGGTCTTCTTCACGACAGTGCGAAGAACATTCCGGATGACAAAAAAATCAAGCTGTGCAAAAAGCACAATATTCCCATGACCGAAATCGAAATGCAAAGTCCGTATCTGCTTCATTCAAAACTCGGCGCGTATATAGCGGAGGCAAAATATGACGTGCACGACGAGGACGTGCTTGAAGCTATCCGAAATCATACAACAGGAAAGCCGAATATGAGCCCGCTGGATCAGATCATCTTTATTGCGGATTATATCGAACCCAGAAGAGATAAAGCACCCAACCTGCCGGAAGTCAGAAGGATGGCATTCCTGGATCTGGATGAATGCTGTTACATAATTCTTAGAGATACATTAAATTTTCTGAAATCTAAGAAGGCAAAGATTGACAGCATGACGGAAGAAGCCTACAATTTCTATAACGGAATTCATTGTATAAAATATCAGGCTGTCGATCATGAGAATGTCTCTCAGGACTGATATGACTACTTTTGTAGCGATTAATTCACACATAACATGAGGATGATAGTGTATGGAAAAAGAAGAGAGTAGAAAACTCGCCGCAATCGCTGTCGGGGCACTGGAAGACAAGCTCGGCCGCGATATTAAGGTTATTGAAATCGATGAGATTTCGCCGCTCGCAGATTATTTTGTCATCGCCACCGGCCGCAATGTCAATCAGACAGACGCTATGGTCGAAGCTGCCCTTGAAGCTGCAGAGAAGGCCGGATTCTCACCGGATCATATCGAGGGACACAAGAACGGAAACTGGACTCTGATTGATTTCAAGGGCGTCGTTGTCCACGTATTTGATGAGGAAGCACGCGGCTTCTATGACCTTGACAGGATCTGGAAGGACGGTAAGCAGATCGAGCCGGATGAACTTTAATCATTAGAACAGTTTATTTCAAATCCAATAGAGTAATAACACAACAAATACAGCGTATGAAATATAACTTCAAAATGGTCAGGACATCGCTTCTTGCGATGTCTTTGATATTTATGATGACTGCCTGCGGTCAGGGGAGCTCGGAAGAGGGATTTTCATTATCTGACTGGCGGGAAGTCATAAGACTAGAGTGGAATGCACTCATGGAGAGGATAGGCTTTGGAACGGATGGGAATAATGAGTCTTACTCAGACGATTCCGAACGCTTTAAAGGGTTCGATATCAATCCCGATATCTCCGTGGAAGTGCACGAAGAAGACCCGGATCCTTCCTCAGACGGTGATGAGGAAATAGAAGCAAGAGCAGAGGGCCTTACAGGATTTTATTTTAATCAGCTCTCGGACGACCGTAAGGATGCTTACGAACAGCTTTATACAGGTATTGTCGAGAGAAAATCCGAATTCTTTATATATGCTCAGGATGATGCAGACTGCGGCCCGGCGCTCAACGCACTTGTGTGCGACCATCCGGAATTTTTCTGGATCGACGGCAATGCATCTATTTACGGCTATGAGGGACCGGGTGCAAAGAAAATAACACTTGAATTCAATATTGATGCGGATGCTATAGATAGTGTTCAGTCCGTTATAGACGCCGCGACGCAGGAATATATCAGTATGCTGCCGGAAAATGCGAGTTCATACGAGAAGGTGAAAATCGCCTACGATTATGTGATTCGGAAAGCAGATTACATGATTAATGCACCGCAGGCTCAGAATATTCAGAGCGTATTTCTCTACGGGCAGAGCGTGTGTGCAGGTTATACACGTTCGTTCCAGTACCTGCTTGCCAAAGTCGGAATTGACAGCTCGTACATAGCAGGTACGGTGGAGCACAACGGGGCACTGGAATCACACGCCTGGAGTATGGTCAATATAGACGGCACCAATTATATGGTCGATGTGACCTGGGGGGACCCAAATTACGGCGGAGCGGATGTTGAAGGAAAAATGCCGGATATCCTGTACAACTATCTGTGTCTCACAACAGAAGATATGGAGAGAGCGACACACATCCCGGATCCGACCTTTGCGTACCCGGTGTGCGAGTCCAGAGACTACAACTATTATCTACTGAACGGCTATTATCACGAATACTGTGACCGTGAGGAGATCAGAGCTGCTCTGCAGACAGCTGTCGAGAACGGTGAGACATCCGTACATTTCAAATTCTCAAATTTTGATGAATATGCTGCGGCAGTTTCCGCAATATTTGATGAAGGACTGCTTAACGAGGCGCTTCAGCTCCGTATGCAATGGGATGGACTGGAGTCCATGTCTTACTATCCTATGAATGACGATGCGCTCTGCACAATCGATATATACTGGTAAAAAAAGATGAAGAGCTGCCGCGGCAGCTCTTCATCTTTTTTACGCTTTTATGCAGAAACCTCAAAACTATGAAATCAGATGACACAGATGAACTAAGTGAGATAACCCTGCTGAGGAACTCAGCTGAGGAACCTCATAACACCTATGACTTTTCCAAGAATTGTGAGATTGTCCTCAACTATGATCGGATCCATAGTATCGTTCTCCGGCTGCAATCTGATATAGCCGTCTTCACGATAAAAAGTCTTCACGGTTGCGGAGTCTTCAATCAGGGCGACGACGATATCTCCGTCGCGCGCTGTGTTCTGTTCGACAACGATTACATCATCCCCGTTCAGGATGCCGGCGTTTATCATACTGTCGCCTTTTACTTTCAGCATGAATGTCTGCTTGTTGGGAAGATACTCTGCCGGGATAGGGAAGTAACTGTCGACATTTTCGACTGCCAGAAGAGGCTGCCCGGCGGCAACCGTCCCGACCAGAGGAACATTTACTACCTCACGTCTTGTCAGATTGAAATTGTCATCGATAATCTCGATTGCTCTCGGTTTAGTAGGATCTCTCCTTATATATCCGTTCTTTTCAAGTGTTTCCAGATGCGCGTGCACAGAAGATGTGGATTTCAGCCTGACAGCCTCACATATGTCTCTGACTGAGGGCGGATAGCCCTTGTTCAGTATTTCATTCTTTATAAAATCAAGAATTTCCTTCTGTTTTGCGGTTATTTTGCCGTATGCCATAGAACTGTTTACCTCCTTTGAAACTCACTATGCACCTGAGAATATAGTATCACAGTGTTCGTAAAAAATCAAACGGATATTCGGAAAATACGTTCGATTTTATTGACAAACGCCCGTTCGGGTGATATATTAATATCGAACGGAAGTTCAGAACACAGGTTTGTTGTATAGCTGGGGAGTAAATACGATGACAGGGACAGAGAAAAAAAAGAGAAGAATTTTGAGAGAACGCAGACGTGCCGAGCGCAGGAGAAAATTGATACGTAACAGGATTGCAACGGCTATGGCAGTCACGATCGTTACACTGATTATTGTTTTGCTGTGTATGAAGTTCACGGCCAAAGAAACCATAGCTGAGGATACATCCAGGTTTTCAAAGAAGTATTACAAGAGCTATATGATTGAGTATGGGGATACACTGTGGACAATTGCGGAAAAGAACTGCGGTACGGAATGGAAAAACAACTGGGATTACATAGATGAGGTGATGAGAATAAACGGGTTGCATTCGGATAAAATCCGTGCCGGATATCATCTGACGCTGCCTTACTATACGTGATCGGGCAATATGAAATTAAAGCAGGTTCCGGGAGGGACCTGCTTTTGTGTTGGGAGTTGACAGGGAGGTGGTGTGGGGGTATGATGAATATATCCATCTCTTCCACAAACGCGAGTTTAACGAAAAGATGGAGCCAAAAAAAGGGAATATTTAGCATGTTGTCAGGCTCCATCTATTTCGTTAAACTCGGGGGGATGCTTATTGACGGCTCCCAAGTGAATAAACTATTAAAGTTCAAATAAAGTTTAAGCATGTTGGGATGCTAACTATTCCGTCTGTTTTGTTAATAATGAAAGGATCTCTTATATGGCTGACCGCATCACCTACCGCGAACAAACCGATCGCAAAAACATCCTCAAACTCAGGGAAGTCCTGAACACCTTGCCCCCGTACGTCAAGGATTACTTCCGGGCCATCGATTCCACCTCAACCACGAAGACCCGCATTTCCTATGCTTATGACATACGGGTCTTCTTCGAGTTCCTAAAGAGCCAGAACCCGGTGTACCGGAACTATGAAATCCGCGATTTCACCCTCGAAGACCTAGACCGTGTCACCGCACGTGACCTCGAAGAATACATGGAGTATCTCAAACTCTATGAAACGCCCTCAGAACGCAAGAACACCTCACCGATGAATACTAATGGACTTCTCGGTCTTAAACGCAAATTATCGGCTCTCAGAAGCTTCTATGGGTATCTGTTCCGACAGGAAATGATCAAAACGAACCCTACCGTCCTGATTGATATGCCAAAGATCCACGAGAAAACGATCATTCGTCTCGATACGGATGAAGTTGCGATTCTTCTCGATTATATTGAGAACTGCGGTGATAAGCTCACAGGGAAAGCCCTGAGCTATTATAAGAAAACACGCGAACGCGATCTCGCCATCGTTACCCTCCTGCTCGGAACAGGCATTCGGGTGTCAGAATGTGTCGGCCTTGATGTGGAGGATGTTGATTTTCGCAACAATGGTATCCGCATTGTTCGAAAAGGCGGAAATGAAGCCGTCGTCTACTTTGGTCCCGAAGTAGAGGAAGCTCTACGCAATTACCTTGAGATAAGGAAAGGAATCACACCTTGTGCCGGACACGAGCACGCTCTCTTCTATTCTATTCAGAGGAGGCGAATGACTGTTCGCTCTGTAGAGGACCTCGTAGAAAAGTATGCATCAGCTGTAACGACTACAAAAAAAATTACTCCTCATAAGCTTAGAAGTACTTACGGAACTGCTCTTTACAGGGAAACAGGCGATATCTATCTCGTGGCGGACGTACTTGGTCACAAAGATGTAAACACGACACGACGCCACTACGCTGCCATAGATGAGGATAGGAGGAAACGTGCTGCGGGTGCAGTGCATCTGAGAAAAGACTGATAACTGAAAACTTCAGTTATCAGTAAAATACATTTTACCTATATTACTTTTCTTTACTATTGAAAGCGCCGTTGGAAACCAAGCAGTAAATTGTTCCGGTTCACGCAACATCCACTCCGTCAAGTATAAAGGTTTTACCCACATAAAATCCATAATTTCATTGGAATCTGGGTGTAACTTAACTTGGCTATCAGTTTCCAAAATAAAAACATGATCTATCTCATGCTCAGAAATATTACCAAAATCCGCATAGTACTGAAAACTGCCTACTTCTGTAATTCCCTGAACCAAACCATTTTCACGAGTAAGCTCCAGACCAAGTTCTTCATGCGCCCTGCGCACAACTGCATCTTGAAGAGATTCTCCTTTTCTGGGATGTGAGCAGCATGAATTTGTCCACATACCGCCGGAATGATACTTTCCCATAGCTCTTTGATGTATTAGCAGTGTTTTACTGTTCTTATCAAATATAAATAATGAAAATGCTCTGTGCAAACTGCCCGTTATGTGGGTATTCATTTTCTCCCCGTAACCGGTCTCATTATCATTTTCATCAACTAAAATCAGTAAATCTTCCATTTTTCCTCTCCGGCGTCTGACTACTTATGCTTTCTTTCCAAAATGTATTATAACATCCTTTATAAAAGCTTCAACAATAAATACGAAAAGCGAAAAAGTACCGGCGTACTCGCGTTCTTTTCAAAGCAATGTAAGAGGCGCGCCGCACATAACAAAATAGTCAGTATTTCCGTCTTTTTATGACATTCTTTTGTGGAAAGTGCGAAGAAAAATGATATAATATTAATATTAATGAAAGGGGGCCCGAAGCCGTTATGTTTCTGAAATTCATTTTAGCTTTAATTCCGATCATTTGGCTCATTGTAGCTATGAGTATCCTGAAGATGCCCGGCTTTAAGGCATGTTTCATCGCCTTTGTGATCACATTTATCCTTGCTGCCGCAGCATGGCATCTGAGCATTATCAACACAGCAACTGCAGCCCTTGAAGGTATCTGCAACGCATTGTGGCCGATCATCATCGTTATTCTGGCTGCACTTTTTGTTTACAATCTCACCCTCAAGACCGGAGCCATGGAAAAGATTAAGGCAATGCTCGCCGGTGTTTCGACCGACAAGCGTATCCTGATGCTTCTCATCGCTATCGGTTTCGGCAACTTCATGGAAGGTATGGCAGGATTCGGAACAGCCGTTGCTATTCCGGCCGGAATCCTTGTCGGACTCGGATTTGATCCAATCCTCTCAATCGTAAGCTGTCTGATCATCAACTCTACGCCGACTGCTTTCGGATCAGTCGGTGTCCCGACCAACACGATGGCTAATATCACAGGATTTGATGCCGTAGCGATTTCCGGCAACGTTGCTAAAATCCAGCTGGTCGTTTCGTTCCTGCTTCCGTTCATCGCTGTTATTGTGATCGGACAGGGCGTCAAAGCGCTGAAGGGACTCATTCCGATGATCCTCATCGCAGATATTTCATTCCTGGTTCCGCAGTACATTGTTGCAAATGTCATCGGTCCGGATCTTGCAAATATCATCGGCGCCATTATCTGTATGATCTGCATTATCATAGCAGCCATTAAGCTTCCGAGAAAGAAAATTCCGGAATTCGAAGTCGAGAGCAGCGGCAATGGATTGAAGGGTCTTTCTATGAATGAGGCCCTCGTTGCATGGTCGCCGTTCATCCTGATTTTCGTGTTCCTGCTTCTTACATCAACGATCGTGCCGTTCATTCACGATCCTCTGGCAGCCATCAATTCCAAGATCAGCTTCTATGCCGGTGAAAATCCGGCCACGCTGACTTTCTATTGGATCAACACGCCGGGCGTTCTGATCATACTTGCAGGTATCATCGGCGGTTTGATTCAGGGAGCCGGCTTCGGAGAAATCATCGGTATCTTCTGCACAACAGTCAAGAACAATGTAAAGACAATCATTACGATCTGCTCGGTTCTTGCAGTTGCCAAAATTATGGGGTACAGCGGAATGATCAGCGACATCGCCAACGTTCTCGTTGCGGTTGCCGGTGACAAGTTCCCGTTAATATCCCCGCTAATCGGCACTATCGGCGGCTTCGTTACAGGCTCCGGAACATCCACAACAGCTCTGTTCGGACAGCTTCAGGTCGAGACAGCCAATCAGATCGGAGCGAATCCGATCTGGCTCGCAGCCGCGAACCTCATGGGAGCCGGTATCGGAAAGATGATTTGCCCGCAGAGTATTGCGATCGGTACTGCAGCTTGCAACCTCAGCGGTGTTGAGAGCAAAATCTTAGGAAAAACAGCTGTCTATACAGTGCTTTTCGCAGTGATCGGCGGTATTGTCTGCTTCGTTCTTCAGTAAGAACGGTTTCAGCTCACTGCAAGAATTGAACCTGAAGACCATGCCGATCGACACATTAATAGATTGTATCGTCTTCAAAATTATTTATGGCTGATAAATGAACTGAATTAGCGATAGAAAACGGGCTGATGCATGATTTTTCCGCATCAGCCCGTACTTTGTTGTTCTTCATTATAGAACATCACACTTTTCGACATCGCGCAGTTTTCGTAACTTTAGTCAAAAGGAATCTATCCTTGATGACTCTCTTATCTTCCATCGCGTAATCGTTTCAGAATGCCCTCGAAATATGCGGGAAGAGGAGCCTTGAACTCTACGTACTCACCTGTTCGTGGATGTATGAACCCTATCGTTGCCGCGTGAAGCGTCTGTCCTTCCGTCGGGTAAGGTGACCGCCCGGAGCTGTAGACAGTGTCTCCGAGAAGAGGGTGTCCTTTGGAGGCCATATGTACGCGGATCTGATGCGTGCGGCCTGTCTCGAGTTTGAACGCACAGAGCGTGTAATTACCGAAGCGTTCGAGTACCGTATAGTGAGTGACAGCCGGCTTTCCTCCTGTTTTGACAACAGCCATTCTTTTGCGGTCTCTCGGATCTCGTCCGATATTCCCCTCGATTGTTCCGCTGTCTTCTTTAATATTCCCGGTTACGATGCCTAAATACTCTCTGTTAATCGAATGGATCGCCAGCTGTTCCGCAATCAGGCGATGCGCAACATCGTTTTTGCAGATGATCAGTGCTCCGGTCGTGTCCTTATCGATCCGGTGTACAATTCCGGGTCTTAATACACCGTTTATACCGGAAAGATTACCGCGGCAGTGATACATGACCGCGTTGACAAGCGTCCCGGAAGCGTGACCGGGAGCCGGATGGACCGTCATCCCTTTTGGTTTATTCACAATCAATACATCTTCATCTTCATAAAGAATTTCTATCGGTATATCTTCCGGCAGAATCTCCGGATCCTTGAGTTCAGGCATCCTAAGTATGATTATTTCGCCCGCACTCAGCTTTCTGGAGCTTTTTAAGGGCTTATTCCCTATCATTGCCTGCCCGTCTCTTATGAGTTCCTGTAAGCGGCTTCTGGAGAGTTCCGGGAGTGTGTCTGCCAGATACTTGTCTGCACGCACACCGGCAGCGGAAGCAGGTACGGTGATTTCGTGCGTATCTGTATGCATATCGAGTTCTTCAGGATCTTCATATGTCATTTCTTCTTCTCCATAAATGCGAGATCATCTTCTTTATAGACGAACACGACCAGTACAAAGAACGCGACCGCCGAACATGTCACATAAATGTCAGCCACATTGAAAATCGGGAAATCAATCAGTGAAAAATACAGGAAGTCCCGGACATATGTCA
This sequence comes from Lachnospiraceae bacterium, assembly GCA_017433725.1. GTDB lineage: Bacteria > Bacillota > Clostridia > Lachnospirales > Lachnospiraceae > Chordicoccus. The sequence goes on along the minus strand of JAFRGQ010000098.1, from coordinate 228,857 downwards.
GCGTCAGACGATCATAAAAGTTGCCGAATGCTCCCGCAGAAACGATGATAACGAGCAAACGGAGCGGCAGATATTTCCTGTCCGAAGGTATCCTCACATAAACATATATCATGGCTGCAAGAAAAATGACCGTCAGGATGATAAAGAACGTCCTCTGATTCTGCAGGAGGCCGAATGCAGCTCCTCTGTTCTCAAGATACCGGAATTCGAACACACCCTTTATAAGGATGAGCGGTTTCTCCGGGAGTGTTTTACGGGCCCAAAGCTTCGTCATTAGATCAAGGCAGACCAGCACTGCGAACAGAGCGATGGCTGCTAAATAACGCCCGTATTGCTTTTGTGTTTTCATAAGCAGTTTTATCTCCTTATTCAATCTTCGAAGCGGATTTCATCCCCGTTTATGAACCGTATTCCCTCAAGAATTTCCTCATCCGTCACGTCGTCCGCAATGACAGCTTTGCCGATTTCCTCCAGTAAAATAAATCGGATGTGGCCGCCGACCATCTTTTTATCTGATTTGGTTATTTTCAGAATTTCCTGATCATCGATACCGTCGATGAACATAGGAAGCCCGAACATGACACAAACATCGCGGATTTCATAAAGCTCTTCCGGTCCCAGATAGCCGCGTTTCATGCTGATCGCAGCCGCTGCGATGCATCCGAGTCCGACACACATCCCGTGAGGCATGGTGAAATTCTTGTATTTTTCGACGGCATGGCCAATCGTGTGTCCGAGATTCAGAAGCGCACGCTCACCTTTTTCGGTCGGATCCTTCTCTACTATCTTTTCTTTAATAGAAGCAGTCTTTCTGACCATTTCAAAAATCACGTTATCTTCCTGCTCGGTTATCCCATCCATATGATCAAGAATCCACTCGAAGAAGTCGCTGTCTGCCAGTAACGCAGACTTAAGTACCTCACCCATACCCGAGACAAATTCCTTCTCCGGAAGAGTCTTCAAAGTCAGCGGATTCGTATATACGAATTCCGGCAGATGGAACGCACCCACCATATTCTTATATCCCATAAAGTCCACGCCGGTCTTCCCGCCTATGCTGGAATCGACCTGGGCGAGAAGCGTGGTAGGGACCTGGACATATGAAATGCCTCTGAGGTAGGTAGCAGCTGTGAAGCCGGTCATATCACCTACAACACCTCCTCCGAGGGCGATCAGGCAATCATGCCTGTCATAGTGTTTATCAAGGAGAAAGTTATACAGAGCTTCAATGGAACGCAGATTCTTATTCTCCTCGCCGGCAGGAAAGAAAAAGTTATCCACACTATCAAACATTTCCTTTAAGACATCAATGATCGAATCTGCATAGAGAGGGCCCGTGTTCGTATCGGCGACAATGCAAACTTTCCCGGGTAATGTGGATAATTCCGAAAAAGCTTTTTTAAGATCCTCAAAAGACTCATCGAAGTACAATTTCATATTCTTTTTCCTCGCTTTGACATAATTTGACATATTTTGAAATTCTCGCATTTTTAGAACATCACTGTGTGGCTTAGTTTTTGTAATAGGGAACGAAGATCACTATTACAAAAACTAAGCACCAGACCTGAAGCCTGGTGCTCGAATAGACTATTATCTATAAACCGTTGGCTGATCAGTAAACGGATCTCTTCGAAGAAAACTCAAAGAAATTACTGAACATGCTTGTGAAATCTCCGGAAACCTCAACGTTCACCGGCGTGAGAATGTAGACATAATTAGAAACCTGCTGTACACCTCCGTCAAGGGCATAGCATGCACCGCATGAAAAATCAACGATTCTACGAGCTGTATCCACATCGATAAATTCCAGATTCAGAATCACGGCCGCATCGGACATAAGCAGTTCTGCGATATCCTGCGTATCCTCCATTGACTTCGGAACGATGACCTCTACTCTTACCCTGGCTCCTGTATTACGTTTCTTATGTGACTTCGGCTTTACGCCGGGCTTCTGTGTGACGAAAGATGACCAGTCGATTTCATCGCCCTGGCTCCTGTATCCTGTTCGGCCGGATGTTGTTCCTGCAGAAGAATACGCTGCCGAAGAATAGGATCCGGATGACGAATACGCGCTCTGCGAGGATGTGTAGCTGCTCTGTGACTGCCTGGCAGATGTATCTCTGCGGGGCTGTGATCTTCTGTCGCGTGTTCTGGATGCTTTTCTCTCGGAAGAACGTCTGGAACGCGGAGGTTCTTCCTCCTCTTCCTCCTCGTCCTCGTCGTCTTCCTCTTCGACCCGTGAAGCTTTTTTCTTTCTGCCTCCGAACGGGAAGAAGGATCTTCTCGGTTTATCTTCTTCCTCTTCCTCGTCGTCCTCTTCGTCGTCAGAGTCTTCATCATCCTCTTCATCGTACTCTGTGTCGCGGGACTTCTTCCGGAATTTCATACTGAACAGCTTATTCGGTTTATCTTCCTCAAAATCTTCCTCTTCGTCGTCTTCTTCATCCAGTTCGTCATCTTCGTCGTAATCGTCATCATCCAATTCGTCGTCATCACCCAACCTGATAGCGCCAAGAAGCCGATCAAACAAACTCATACTCTAACATTCTCCGATCTCATTATTTTGAGTAGTCACGCGCGCCGAAGATACTTGTTCCGACTCTGACCATTGTGGAACCTTCCTCTACCGCCACAATATAGTCATTGGACATACCCATACTCAAAGCATTTACTTTTACATTATCAATTTTTTTACTACCTATGTCAACACTTAAATCGCGCAAATTGGCGAAGCACGCTCGGTCTTCCTCAGGATCTTCAAAATACGGAGCGCTTGTCATAAAGCCTTCGATACGGATATTCGGGAGTTGGCTGATCTGTTCAACAAGACCCGGAGCTTCTTCAGGACTTACACCGAACTTACTCTCTTCACCGCCGACATTTACTTCAATCAGGATCGGGATGATACGTCCGTGCTTTGCGGCTTCCTTATTGATCGTCTCGGCGAGCGCGTAGGAATCGACAGAATGAATCAAATGAATGTATTCTGCTATATACTTGACTTTGTTGCGCTGCAGATGACCGATCATGTGCCAGCGTATATCCTTCGGGAGATCATCATGCTTTTTTCTGAGTTCCTGAATATAGTTCTCACCGAAGTCCCTGTGGCCGGCGTCATAAAGCTCCATGATAGCTTCTTCAGGCTTCGTTTTGCTGACCGCTACGATCGTCACTTCCGACGCATCGCGCCCTCTCCGCACGCAAGCTTCATTGACCAGTTCTTTTACATGATCCAGATTTGCTTTCAGCATAGTTTACCTCGCAGTCACTTGCGATTCTTTTACTTTGGTAGAATCCGTGACGATATAATCAAATTGAGCTATTCCGTAAGGAGTACCGCTCTCAACAAGGCAGTACTGCTCATTCTTGTCAATAATGTTGACCCGTCTGAAGACGGCATATCCTTTATTGGTACAGTACACTCCCTCAAGAGTATCCGTGTTATTGATAATATAACGATCGGATGACGTACCTTCCTTCATAATAATATCGCCTTCATCAAAGTCAATGGTGTCTATATAATACTTGCCGTCCTGAACATTATATATGGTCGGAGCGATGAATTCGGTGCTGTCGCTTCCGTCCTCAGCTCTCTTATATCGCAGAAAGCCCACGGAATTGGAATCTCCTCCCTGTGTACCGTACTCGACAGGTATAGTGTAGAACTTTTTGGATACCACGGAAGTAACCGGAACTTTGAGACCGGTAGCGGCATTTGTCACAAGTTCAATATCCAAAAATCTTGTATCGAGATATCTGATAACTCCGGAGGTGAAATCGAGCTTCCCATAGTACGAACCGTTGGCCGAGGTAAGGATTGAAAATGCAGCGTTCTGTGTTACATCGTCCGACAAGAACTTAACGCGCATGGTCTTTTTATCCGTCATCTGCACGATCTGCCTTGATGTGAGCGGAATGATCAACGACCAGTTCTCGGAGTTGATTACCTTGTAGACCTGCTGCCCCGCCTTTATCTGGCCGCTTATCTTGAGATCGGTCGGATGATAGGAATTTCTGTCAAGCGCATCCGGGGTTATATCTTCCAGGGTAAAGTTCTCGTATCCGTCAATACAATAGCTGACCATACCGTCCACCGGACAGGTACTGATAGTCTGGTTTCCGAATGTGATGGAGGAAGCACCCGTATTCGTTACCAGATCGGGTGAATCAGCCAGTGTATTGTCCAAAATATCACCTTCCAGTGTATACTTGAGGGAGTATACATTGCGATAATCTCTCGGCGAATAGCCTGTCGCAAAGTCACGTACATGCTTTCGAATACCGGAAAGCGTCTCTTCCGAAATCTCGGCGCCCTCTTTATCCAGCGAGGATGGACTCACAGAATAAACGGCGCCGTATCGTTTCACCCTCGAATTATCACGTGCATAATACGTTATATACCCGCCGGAGTCGGCAGATACCACCTGCTCGGAGCGAAGAACAAGTCCCGTGTATGTATTGTTTTTGGCAAGCGGTCCCGATGTTACCTGATAGGACTGTACATGATTGGATGTGAGATATAAAATAAGGCTCACCACCAGATAAATAAAAACCGCACTGAAAATAATCGTTCCGATATTCAGCGAAAAATATCGCTGAATACCGGAATTTCTGTTTTCTCTATCTTTCAATTTTCATCCCTTATACTGTTTATTGTGAAAGCATTAAAGCGAAAGAAGAACGAGCTCCTTGAGTCGCTCATCAAGTTCTTCCTGTGCTACAGAGACGGAAATAATAAGTTCAAAATCAAATTGTGTGCTGACGTTGTTAAGTTTCAGAATAGTATCTGTAATATCTTCCTCTTTCAGTTTGGCGCATTTCAGCAAACCGTCAAGGTACATCTCCTGCAGATCGTGATCCTGTGAAACGATACCGCAGACAAAGCCGATGAACTGCTCGCTATTTTCGATCGGATATCTGGATACGTCAATAAGACGGATCTTATTGTTCAATTCATACATATGCTTGTTGCTCTTGTCAAGATAAACGACATTTCCTGTAGCCTCTTTAATATGCTGATTAGCAATCTGCAGGATTTCTGTCGTTTTACCTTTTCCTTTATGACCAACAATTAAACGAACCATATCCGTTTTCCTCCTTTATTCATTGTGTTTACTACCATTTTCAGCGTCGGTGGAACCTGAGATAGGCACCCGGTTCTTGACTATAATTATAATTTATATGCCCAAAAAACACAAGGGATTATGTAGGGCTCTCAGTTTATTTCAGACAGGAGTACATTCATATCCTCATAGAGGTCTTCCGTTGTCTGTGCACCTACTATGATTGATATGTACGGCTGCCCGAATGCGTTCTGCGAGACGATAGCAAGACAGTGTCCCGCTATGGATGTAGTACCCGTCTTACCGCCCAGAACGACTACGTCTTTCGGCGGTTTGATCTCGCCGGTAAGATAGTGATCCGTTGAGTCAAGGTTTACGAACTTCGTCTCTCCCGACGCGGTCGTGTAAGTGACGTTATAGACCGATATCTGCATTATACTTACAAAATCACTGTACTTTATCGCTTCGTTGAGCATCAGATAAATATCATATACGGTGGTATAGTGATCCGAATCCTGCAGACCTGTCGGATTCGTGAAATGCGATCCGGTCGCTCCGATTTGAACGAGTTCATCGTTCATCATCTGGACAAAACTGTTCATGGATCCGCCGCCGACGTATCTCGCAAGAGCCATAGCCGCATCATTTCCCGAATGGACGAGAAGTCCGTGCAGAAGTTCGCGGACAGTCACCTGATCGCCGATATGAAATCCCACTACCTGCGAACCGGACTCGAGTTCGAGATCGCGCCACATGATCGTGACCACATCGTCCATGTTCCCGTACTTCAAAGTCAGAATTGCCGTCATGATTTTCGTAATGGACGCAGGATAAATCTTTTCATACATATTCTTGGCAAATATGACTTCCTTGTCTTCCAGATCAAAGAGAGCGGCAGATTCTCCTTCCTTGAGTACGATATCACCTGTGCTCGTGTTATCCTTCCCGACACATAGGTCGGAAGACAATGCGTTGCTGACAGCAAGAGCTGTGTCCTCACTGGCCTGATATACGAGTTCTTTGTTGGAGTACGGAGCAGTCAAAGGCAGATTGTCCGCATGATGCAGGATCAGTGCCGTAAGCAGGCCGATTGTGGCAGCAACCAGCATAATTCCGATCAGCGTGACAGTCAGGAGCATTTTCGGAGACAGCGAGCGCATAAATCTGACTGTATTTTCGAAAGCATTCGAAATAGTTCCCATAACGGCAGAAAGACGGTTCCTGCCCTTATCAGTTATCTCCGATTTATCTTCGACCGCGGCATCTGCGATGACTTCATCTGCCGCTTCCGTGCTGTCCGTCTCATGTTTTTTATGTATAACAGGAGCTTTAGCCTGAACTTCTTTCAAAGCAGCTTTAATATCTTTTAAAGCATGCTTATTCTCTTTTGAAGCAGCTTTATTATCCTTCGAGGCAGTCTTATCCTCTTTCGGAACAGCTTTAATATCCCTCGAGGCAGTCTTATCCTCTTTCGGAACAGCTTTAATATCCTTCGAGGCAGTCTTATCCTCTTTCGGAACAGTTTTAACACCATCCGCAGGAGCTTTTACGTCTTTTGGTGCATCCTCTGCTTCTTCAGAAGCTGTCTTAGCATCTTCATGGGCGGACTTATCCTGATTGGGTAAGTCATTACTGCCAAGCCGCCCGAACAGCTTTATCGGGCCCGGTTTTTTTTCGAGAAAATTCCTCACTTTCACGTTCATGCCTCCTGATGTACCGGCAATCTCCTGTGGCTGACTTCTTCCAATTCAATTTTTTCCTGCAGCCCTACGTTCAGCACCATGCCCATACCGATATAAAGACTGACCAGCGAGGTCAGACCATAGCTTACGAAGGGCAGCGGCGTACCTGTATTCGGCAGCATTCTTGTGGCAACGCCGATGTTGATAAAACTCTGCAGGGCAACATTGGAAGCTACCCCGCAACAGACAAGCTTTCCGGACAGGTCCTTCGCCCGGGTACTCATATGCAGACATTCCAGAACTATCAATAAAAGCAGGATGATAATACCGCAGCTTCCTAAAAATCCAAGTTCCTCTCCCGCCACTGCGAAGATGAAGTCGGTCTGGATCTCAGAAATGAAATTACCTTTATTGGCTGAAGAAACATCCGAGTTATTCAGTCCCTTACCGGTCAGCATACCGCTGCCGATTGCCGTTACAGAGTTATTCTGCTGCGTAGTATCATCAGTGTATTCCGCTTCGTCCGGATTCAGGAACGCCATGATTCGCTGACGCTGATACTCTCGAATCAGATGTTGATTCGGCTGCGTGACTATCGCCATGAATACGCCGGCAAGGATCGCAACAGCTGCAATAACGGAAATGATGATTTTGTAGCTAAGTCCGGCCGAATAGTACAGGATCGAAAAAATCGCCATAATTGTAAGAGTATTCTTAAGATCCGGCTGACTGAATACGAGGAACAGAGGCAGACCGATCAGCAGAAGCGATCTGAGTATACTTCTCGGCTTATTGAGATTGTTCTCTGTATCCATAAAGTACTTCGAGAAGAAAACGATGAGTATGATCTTTGTAAGCTCGACCGGCTGAAATCTGAGACCGGCTATGGAGATCCATCTTGTGGCGCCGCCGGCGTCGGAACCGACAACAATAACCAGCAAAAGCATAAAGATGTTGCCGACATAAGCGAACCAGTAGAAATTCATGATCCAGGAATAGTCGGTCAGAGATACGATGACCATGACCACAAGACCGAGAATAACGCCACCGAGCTGTCGGAACTGTAGTGTAGACTCGGCAGATCCGACGAGCAGTACTCCCAGGATCGAGAGTACCAGAAGCCACAGGACCAGTCTGAAATTGTAATCTCTGATTTTATACTGTCTAAGCATATAACCTTAATGATACTCCTTGCTTCAGTGAAAAAATGTGCATATTATTCTTCATCGCGAGATCGTATATCTCAGTGGGGGATTCACACCCGCCACTGAGACTATTTTGTTGCCAACCGCCTATAGGCGGGGGGGCGTATCACACTGAGATATATCAGTCGACCTGTGCAGAAGATACATAGTCCGTTCTTGCACTGCCTGTGATGAGCTGAGATTCGTCTACAATGTGGAAATAATACTGATAGATATCCTTTCCTACCAGCGTAGCATTGGTAGATGAATAGCCGTTACCGATACGGACTGCAAGAGCAATCTCGGGATCTTCGTACGGGGCATAGCTCACGAAGAGCGCATGGGAAGGTCTTGATTTGGATTCCTGAGCCGTTCCGGTCTTGCCGGCTACCGCGATCGGCATGTCAGTATACTCATACTTACCTTCAATAACCGCCCTCATACCCTGATGAATGACATCCCAGGTATTATTGTTGATTGAAACATGGCTCTCAATTGACGGTGAGTAATCCTGAATCACCTTACCGTCGGAGTCCGTTACCTGATCAAGCAGTGAAATACTGTAACTTGTTCCGCTGTTCGCAAGCGTTGTGACATAGCGGGCGAGCTGCGTTGTCGTGAAAGAATGCGTTCCCTGTCCGATTGAGGAAGGTACAGCGTACTGGTCGGATATTCCGGGGCTGGCCTCCGGAATCTCAATGCCGGAATTCTTATCCATATCATACATTTTAGCATATGACTGAAGTTTGGAAAGCGACAGGGAATCGGACCAGTTGCCTTCTTCGTTTATACCGAGCTCATAAGCTACATTTGAAAAGAAAACGTTACAGGAATTCTCTATACCGCCGATAATATTCAATACGCCGTGACCGGACTTATACCAGCAGTTCAACGGCGTTTCAATCAGGTCAAATGTACCAGTGCAGGTGTAAAGCGTATCGTTATTGATTACGCCCTCTTCCAGACCCGCAGTCGTCGTGACCAGCTTGAAAGTAGATCCGGGAGCCGTAGTCTGCTGCGTAGCTTTATTGTAGAAAGGCCTCGACTGGTCCTGTGCCAACGAATTGTAATAAGCGACATCCATGGAGTTGGACAGCCTGTTGTTATCATAACCCGGATATGTGACACATGCGAGGATCTCACCGGTCTTGGCATTTGTTACGACGGCGGATCCCGAACACGGATCGAGCGCCAGCATGGACGGTTTCAGAGTAAGATCATTGATTTTTGAAATGATCAGCTCATACGCTGTGTAGTATCCGTCCTGAAAAGCCCCGTAATCTCCGTCTTCTTTGTCAAATACGCCCTGGTCGTACAACGCCTGGATGATTTGGTTACCCGTGATTCGGTCGTCATTCAGCAGATACTTGTAAAGTTTTTTGCTGAAATCATTATCCGTCGACAGATATTCCTTAATGTAATCCGAAAGGCGTTCATAAATCTCGGATGAATCCAGATATGTGTCATCGTCGTTGAACACGGAGATATCGATCCAGTTCTTGCTGGCAGCATATGTCAGATATTCCCTGAGAGAAATGGTCTCATCTCGTGTCCAGGCAAGATATGTCTCATCTGTTTTGTCGATCGCAGTGCTGTTCAGAATTCCTGTCTGGGACATGAGCAGGTCATTTACGATATAACTCTCGTATTCCTGCATTTCCTTGGTCAGGTTCTGGTACGGAAGCGGCGTCGCTCCGGTCAGCTCGTTATCGAGCAGGGCAAATACCTCGTTCTGCTTCTTAGTAAATTCCGCAGCCAGAGACTGTTCGGCCTGAGAAGCGTCAGTCGACTCGAACCTCGTAATGTCCAGTACGTTATTTGAAATAATAGCGTTATAGACATCATAAATCGGGATCAGAATATCCGCGGTATCGGTAACTTCCGATGTGTCAAAATCCTTCTGGTTAATGATTACGCTCTCGAGAATACCGGCAATACGCTGCTCCAGCATCTTGTATGTTGCGACCTGCAGGTCTTTATCCATCGTCAGATAGACGTCATTTCCGGCTTTAGGTCTGATTGTGTTGCCTTCATCGATCTTCAGAACTTTTCCGAGATTATCTACATACACAGTTTCCTGCCCGTCAAAGCCCTGCAGCGTTGTCTCCATGATTTTTTCAATACCGGACTTTCCGACAATGGAGGAGCTGTTATACTTGGAATTCTGTGCCTGGAGTTCACTCAGGTCCTCGGAGGAGACACGTCCGGTATATCCGATGATGGATGCAAATGCCTCCGGCTCGTCATATACTCTCAGTGTGTCATCTACGATGGCTATACCTTCCAGTGAACTGGACCGCTCCATAAGATCCGCAACAGATTCATCGGACAGATTGGTAGCGATTGTAACAGGTACATATTTTCTGTAACTGGTCGTGAACAGCTGATAACGTACGTATGTTATGTCCAGAACGTCCTGCGGAGTAAAACGGAGCGGTAGACCGACCTCCGTAAGTTCCTCCTCCGTATAAGGCTTATCCGTACGGATGATTGCAAACTTCTCTTCACTCTGAAGATAAGCCATCATCTCCTCCGCTGTAGAATTGGCCTCAACAGGCGTCATCTCGTCGATGAGAGCGTGACCGTAAACATCAGCCTTGAAACGCTGAAGCGTGCGTCCGGTACAGTCGTAGGCGTACTTGCCGTCGTCACCTATGATGACATGGAACTCGTTGTTGAGAGAGTCTCCGTGCGATTTTAAAATATTGGAAATCTTGTAGGCTTCACTGTTCAGGGCAAGCGCCTTCTCGCGCTTCGTATTGTAAGTACCGGAATCTTCGATCGTCAGAGTGTAGGAAAGCTCATTGTATGCAAGGACATTCCCGTTGCGGTCATAGATATTTCCGCGCGTTCCCTTGAGCGTACGGGTCTTGGTCGTCATAAGACTGAAATTGGCTCTGTATGTCGCACCGTCGATGATCTGAAGACGGTAAAGACGATGGACCAGTACGAAAGACATGATCGTAAAAATCAGAGCAAGTACAGTCGCGCGCTCAATATGTGCACTTTTTATAAGTGTTTTCAATCTCTTATCCAAAGTGACTGCCTTTCTTCTTTTTCGCTCTCGCTGAGAGCATGATTGATCTTATAGATGACACGATAAAAAATCAGTGTCATTACTGCAGTAAATATCATTTCCGGCAGAATGATCTGCGTCAGATAGGTCGGAAATGCGGTCCTTCCTCGAAGCAGAAATCCCACCACGTAGATCAGGAAGTTCAGGATGAAATCCGAGGCTGTGACCAGTGCCACCGGAATCGTCACATCCTCGTCAAAATAAATCTGGGCAAAACTTCCCGTTGCGAATCCGATCAGCATATATAGAAGGCTGTAAATTCCGAGGATTGTTCCGAAAAAGACGTCAATAAGGAGACCGCTCACAAAACCTGTAAGCAGCCCCTCCTTTTTTCCCTGCATAAATGCTACGGATACTGTCATCATAAGAAGCAGATTCGGCGATACGTTCGTAAAAGTCTGCAACTTAAAGACAGTTGTTTGAAGAATGAAGCAGATCCATATAAGGATCAGAATAACCCCTTTTCTCTTCAATTAAGAATTCTCCTTTGTCTGTTTCAGTTCCTGAATGACCAGGACCTCGCGGATATTCTTGAAATCAGCCGCCGGTATAATCGTGCCGTATTTCGTCAGATGGTTCGAATCCTCTGCGACTTCAGCTACATATCCGATCAGGATGCCTGTAAGATACTGTGTACTGATACTGGAAGTCACAATGCTGGTACCCTCCTCGACAACATTGCCACGGTCACGGAGTTCTGAGAAATCAATGCGGCCGTTCGACATGGAGGCAAGATTTCCGGACACAATACATGTATCGGATGTGGTTGCGATCATGGCGCTGATGTTATTTTCGTCGTCTATGATGGAGCGTACTTTAGCCCAATGCTCCCCTGTTTCCGTTATGATACCGACGAGTCCGCCGCCCGAAATGACATTCATGTTGACTTTAAGCCCATCTGCGTTTCCCTTATTTATGATAAAGGTACTGTACCAGTTTCCGGGATCCTTTGCTATGACCGAAGCGGCGACTTTTGTATACTCCGGATACTCCTGATCGAGCTTATACAGATCTTCAAGCCGTTTCAGTTCCTCGCTGCTCTGGATCAGACGATTATTCTCCTCTGTGAGATCATCTATTTTACTCTGCAGTTCTTCGTTTTCGCGGCTCAGTTTCTGAACATTTTTAAAGCCGGAGGCCCATCCGTTCATAACGGTCCCAACGCGGTTCACACCGTTCTGAAAAGGCGTCACGATAGCACCGGCAACATTCCTGATCGGTGAAGGTACCGCCGCAGAGGTAAGTGTTCCCAGAATCATCAGAAAACACAGAATCGACAGACCTGCGAGAAGATGTCTGCTCTTTATTTTTATCGAGAATCGTTTCTTTTTCATTTCTTCTTACCTATCGTATAGGCCCACTTCTGGAGCTCTTTATTTCGGATCAGTTCGGCGAGGCCGCGTATTGTACACATCTCGTAATATCCTGACAGATTCACGGGACACCCGATAACACGCTTTAAGTACTTGTCGATCGACGGAATACGTGTAGTTCCCCCGGTCAGATAGATGCCTTCCTCCGCGACGGATTCGCGGATCTGAGGCGGTGTCCGTTCAAGGAATGTGCGGATCTCGGTAGCCAGCTGCGAAATCTGACCTTCGACCGCGAAGGATACGAGCTCGGAACTGACCGTTCCCTGCCTAGGCAGACCGGAGAGTGTGTTCATACCCGTGACCTGGCGCGTTTCACGTATATCCTCTCCGAGTGTTGCCAGGACAGCTTTGAGCCTTCTCGCCGTCCTTCTTCCTACGATGAGGTTCTCCTGCCTTCTGATCTCGTTACAGATCGCTTCGTTCAGGTGTTGTCCGCCTATGGAGATATCCGTGCTGATAATGACCTGCTCGTTGGCTATCACGGAGATATCCGTATTCTGACCGCCGATATTGACGATCATGGAGCCTCTTGTCTGCGGTATATTGATACCGAGCGAGATCGCGTCACAGACGGGACGGTCGACCAGATAGACGCGCGGACTCCTGAAGTATCCGGCATGACTGATGGAATAGTAGGCTCTCTTTTCAATTTCAGACATATTTACTGGAGCGGAGAAGAATATCATCGGAGCATATCCTGCGCTTCTGTCCGCCCGCCCTATCATTGTATGCAGTACGTATTCGACCTGAGCCACATCCGCGATCCTGCCGTTCATGACAGGTCTCGAAACCTGAATGTTGTCAGGTGCTTTCTCATACATTTCAAATGCATCGTCACCGACAGCAAGCACCTGTCTGCCGTTTCGGATGGCAATCATATTTTTTTCAGCAATAGTCTGTCCGGTGTGATGGCAGTAGACTTTAACAGCGCTGGTGCCAAGGTCAACGCCGAACGCATTATGAATTATCATTTACTCCCCCATTGTCAGGATCCCGCTCTCTCTGAAACTGACATAGCACCTGTCTCCGATTACAATGTGATCCAGAAGAACTATATTAAGAAGGTTCCCTGCCTTCCTGACGCGCTCAGTGAGTAATATGTCTTCCTCGCTCGGCATCGGATCACCGCTCGGATGATTATGAACGAGAATGATGGAAACAGCCCGATACCGGAGTGCCGTAAGAAAAAGTTCCCGCGTCGATAATACCGCGTAGTTGACGGTCCCGGTCGATATGCGTTCATCTCCTATCATATTGTTCTTTGTATCTAACATCATGCAAAACAGACTTTCTTTTTCCTCATGCCTCAGCTGTTCCATGTAGTAATTCGCAATGGAACACGGCTCGGAAAATGAAAGCTCCTGTCTTGCACTGTAAGTGGCGATTCTTTTCGACAATTCTCCCACGCATTTCAGCTGAATAGCCTTCACCTGTCCGATTCCTGGAACTTCCATGAGCTCGTGAATGGAAAGGTGAAGCAGCGAAAGCAGGCCGTTATCCGTTCTGGACAGGTGCAGGATCTGCTCTGCCAGATCAATAGCGGTCAGTCCCGCTGTTCCTGACCGGATAACGACCGCCAGAAGCTCCGCATCCGTGAGAGATGCCGGACCGTACATGAGACATCTCTCGTACGGTCTGTTAAAATCGGCATTTTTTTCTTTCAGTAAATCTTTCATATGACCTGCTTTCTTCCGCCAGCCACGAACAGTTGAAAAACAGGCATATGCATTTTAGCATAAAAAAATGTCTGTGTACACGTTTCATCCGAGTTTTCGGTATCTTTTAATAATTGCCTCAGCGCAGCGCAGACCGTCCATGGCAGCAGATACGATACCTCCCGCGTAACCCGCCCCTTCACCGCACGGATAAAATCCGTCTATGGAGGAGACACAGTTCTCATCCCTGACTATACGCACAGGTGAGGAAGACCGGCTCTCGACGCCGCTCAAAATAGCGTCTGCACGGTCAAATCCGCGGATTTTTCTGCCGAATGAACGGATTCCTTCACCGATATCGCGGCATGCAAATTCCGGAAGGATCTCATTCAGATCCGCAAAGGAGGTCTCTCCCTTCGTGCAGGAGGCAAATTCTCCGTATGACGAGCTTATCGTTCCTGTCATGAAATCTCCGTAGAGCTGCTGGGGAATTCTGCCACTGCCTTTCTCGAAAGCCGTTCTCTCAAGATTTCTCTGAAATTCTATACCGGTCAGTGCTTCTTTCGTGCCCGGCGGCGCATAGCCGACATAATCTTCGGGGGATACGGTGACGATGAGCGCACTGTTGGCGTTCGCGGAATCCCTTCCGGAATAGCTCATACCGTTCACGGCAAGCCTCCCCTCCTCGGAGGATGCGTTCACAACATATCCTCCCGGACACATACAGAACGAATACACTCCTCTTCCGTCGGAGGCTTTGCCCGTCAGCTTGTAAGCTGCCGGACCCAGCACCTTTCCGGACAGCCTTCCGTACTGGGACATATCTATCATGCTCTGCGGATGTTCGATCCGGACGCCAAAGGCAAATGCCTTCGGCTGCATGATAAGCTCTTTGCCGGAGAGCATCTCAAAGGTATCTCTCGCCGAGTGTCCAGGTGCAAATATACATACTTCGCAGGGAATCTTTTCTCTGTCGTTCACCGTGACGCTGCGGATCTTTCCGCCCGAGTACGCTATATCCGTGACTTTCGCGTGAAAACGATACTCTCCTCCCAGGCTTTCTATCTCTTTCCGCATACTTTCGAGAATATCCACAAGAACATCGGTGCCTACATGAGGCTTCTGTTCATAAAGAATCGATTCCTCCGCACCATGCTTTGCAAATGTTTCGCGGACGAACTTTGCCCGGAAACAGGGATCTTTCACGGAGGTATTGAGTTTGCCGTCGGAAAATGTGCCGGCGCCTCCCTCTCCGAACTGGACATTTGTATCCGGGTCCAGTGAATTCTCTTTCCAGAAACGGTTGACCTTCAGAGTGCGCTCATTCACGTCCCCGCCGCGCTCAAGAATAAGCGGTCTGTATCCCTGCTGCGATAGAAGATATGCTGCGAAGAGACCGGCAGGACCGCACCCTATGATGACCGGACGCTCGCTCATCACGTCACTTCCGGAAGGTGGAACGATATAGATTTCGCTCGGAGTTGACATAAATTTATTATGTTTACTTCCGGCCTTTTTTAGAGACTTTTTCCCGATGTTTACATCAACTGTATATATATAGAAAAGATCCGGTTTTTTTCTCGCGTCCAGCGACCGTCTGTGAATCCTGAGCGAAAGAATATCAGACTCCCCGACTTTCAGCTCTCTGGCTGCTTTACTTATCAGCTCTTTCCTGCCCGCTGAGACCGGAAGTTTTAAATCTGTAATTCTGATCATAATGCCTCCGCTGCATTTTTTCCCGCAAGGTATCCGGTAGACCAGGCAAATTGAAGGTTCCAGCCACCGCACTCACCGTCGATATCCAGTATCTCCCCGGTCAGATAAAGCCCTTGTACTTTTTTTGACTCACAAGTTTCAGCGTTAACTTCCCGGGTCGGAATTCCTCCTGAAACGGATTGAGCATAAGCAAACCCCTGACTACCGGTAACGACCACATCGAACGCTTTGATGGTTTCAGCAAGAATTCGAATCTCATCGCATCCGGAAAGATCCTGTTCTTTTGCCCCTGTGCATGATGTTTTACGTTCCGGGATGTTGGAGTTCTTGCGTCTGCCATTCGCATTTCTTTCATGCAGTCTGTTCTTTTCCGCAGCCTCTGCATTCACCGCATGAATCAACCTTTCGGGAAGCAGGCCTGTCAGAAGATTCGGCGTGCTGCGGTCCGGATGCTGCTCTCTCCTGGTCTTAAGGAGAGCAAAGAGTGCGTTGTCCGAAAGCTCCGGAAAAAAGTCGACTCGAACAAATACTTTGAGACCGCCTTCCAGCAGCCTCAGAGCCTGACCGCTTATGGCAAATACCGGTATGCCAGAGATACCGAAATCTGTGAGCTGAATCTGACCCGAGGATTTTGCAATAAAAATGTCCTCCGCATATAGACTCACCGATACGTTCGTCCGCACCCCGCCCCACTTATACATGTTGCCGTTTTTGACTTTAAGCGGAACAAGTGCCGGAAGCGGGGATATGCATGTATGCCCTGCCCTCTTTATCAGATCATATCCATTGTACGGCAGCTGCTTATCTGTAAGGGAAGCAGCACTGCCGCAGGCAAGAATGACTTTATCCGCCTCATAGTGCCAGCTCTCCGTAAATACGGTGAATACATCATTTTTCTTATCTATTCCGGTCACGGTTTCATTGCATTTGACCTTTACATGAAGTTCCTCAAGCCGCCAAAGGAGCGAAGTCAGGACAGACTCCGCTGTCTCCGAGTGCGGATAAATCCAACCGCTTTTGTTGGTCGTATAGATACCCATAGCAGTAAATTTCGCGATGGTATCCTGAGGTGTAAACAAAGCCAGGACATGCCTGGCAAATTCACGTTCTGTTCCGTGGTAGCTGTGAGAGGGATCCCCTGTGTTTGTAAAATTACATCTGCCGTTCCCGGTCTTAAGGATCTTTCTCCCGGCCTTCTTTTCTTTCTCGAGAACGACAACCTCCGCGCCATGTTCGGCGGCCGTGATTGCCGCGAAGAGTCCGGAGGCACCGCCGCCGACTATGAGAACTCTGTTCTTTTTCGCCATTTCAGAGTTACTCCTTCTTAGATAAGTCAATGAGCCCCGCATCCTTCATAGCCTGCAGGGACATGAGAATTCCGAGTTTCGCCGAGGGCCACGTGAGTCCACCCTGGAAATATACATTGTAGGGCGGACGGATCGGACCGTCTGCGGAGAGCTCAATAGATGAACCTTCTACAAAAGCGCCCGCGGCCATGATGACCGGATCGTCATATCCCGGCATGTCACATGGTTCCGGTGTGACATGTGCATCGACCGGAGCCGCTTTCTGAATACCTTTGCAAAATGCGATGACTGCCTCCGGGGAGCGCAATGTCACGGCCTGAATAATATCATGTCGTGATTCGGTACTGTTCGGGAGGACTTCGTAGCCAAGCTGCTCATACACATTTGCAGCGAAGATCGCACCTTTCAGAGCCGACGCAGTCACTACCGGGGCCATAAAAAACCCCTGATACATGGAAGGATTCAATCCCAGAGACGGACCGACTTCACTGCCAAGTCCCGGGCATGTCATGCGGAATGCTGCATTTTCAACGTATTCTTTCTTCCCGGCTATGTATCCGCCGACCGGTGCGAGTCCGCCGCCCGGATTTTTGATCAGGGAGCCTACGATAAGGTCGGCATCGAGATCAGAGGGTTCTGTTTTCTCAACAAACTCGCCGTAGCAGTTATCGACCATAACGATTATATCGGAACGCACAGAATGGATGCATTCTATGGCCTGCCCGATTTGTGCTACGGAGAGCGTTCTTCTGGTGTCATAACCTTTCGAACGCTGGATTGCACACATCTTTGTCTTCGGCTTTATAGCTGCCCGGATTCCATCCAAATCGAAATTCCCGTCAGGTAGAAGGTCCACCTGACTGTATGTTACGCCGTATTCTGCCAGACTTCCGCGGGAAGGACGTATTCCGATTACTTCCTCCAGCGTGTCATACGGTTTTCCGGAGACAGACAGAAGTTCATCTCCGGGACGCAGGTTCCCGGCAAGCGCGATGGAAAGAGCATGTGTGCCGCATGCGATGAGAGGACGTACCAGAGCAGCTTCCGTATGAAAGACCTTGCTGTAGACTTCCTCCAGGGTGTCTCTTCCGAGATCGTTGTATCCATATCCGGTCGTTCCCTGAAGGCAGGCCTGACTTACACGGCACTGCTGCATAGCGCCGATGACCTTCAGCTGATTATATTCTGCGGTTTTATCTATTTCCCGAAAGCGGTCCTCCAGCGTTTCGCATATTTTTTCTCCAAACTCATAAATATCCCGGTCAATACCAAAAGAAGCATACATAGTATCCATTTGATTGTTCCTGCCCTTTTTCGACTTACTTTCTGAGATCATTTGCCAGAAAGTCTACAATTTTGAAAGTGTCATTATTAAAATCTTCTCGCCTAATCCACACGGCTTCTTTCTCTCGCTTGAACCACGTGAGCTGACGTTTAGCATAATGCCTTGAATCGCGCTTCAGGATCCGAACGGCTTCCTCCAGATCGTACATTCCGTCCAGATAGTCAAGCATCTCCTTGTAGCCGAGTCCCTGCATGGATACCATATCTCTGGTGAGACCCATGGCCTTGAGATACATTACCTCGTCGATAAGACCCATATCCATCATAAAATCAACACGCCGGTCGATTCTGTCGTAGAGTGTCTGTCTGTCACAGTGAATAACATAAAAATGCAGGTCATAAGGAGACGGACGCTCGCTCTCCCTGATATTATGTTCGGATATCTTTTCACCGGTCTGGCGGTAGTATTCCAGCGCTCTTATAACGCGCTTAATATTGTTTGCATGGATTGCATCGGCCGACTCCGGATCGACTTTACGAAGCTGTGCATGCAATGCTTCGTTTCCGTGCGTTGCAGCGTAATTTGCAAGTTCCGACCGATAAGCCTCATCGCATCCGGTCTCCGTAAAATCAATATCCCTTGTCACAGCCTGGATATAAAAACCGGTTCCTCCGCAGAGAATCGGTACCTTACCCCTCATCTGGATGTCTCTTACATGCGCTTTTGCTTCCTCGGCAAACCTTGCGACATCGAAGTTCTCCGTGGGTTCCGCCACGTCTATCATGTAGTGGGGCACTCCCATCATTTCCTCGAGGGTTATTTTTGCTGAACCGATGTCCATGTGGCGGTATACCTGCATGGAATCCGCTGAGATGATCTCACCACCGATTTTTCTCGCAAGTTCGACCGCTATTTCGCTTTTTCCGGAGGCGGTCGGACCGCTGATCACGACCAGTCTGTTTTCATGTTCTGTCAAAGCTTGTACCTGCTTTCCTTCCGGTCACTACTGATTACCTGTTGGAATTGTATTTCCGGATATTTCCTGCTTATTCATTTTCCGTTTTCATAGTAGATGTGCGTTACTGGAATTCTGCGCCGGAGACTAAAGAATTCTCTTAAATCTCTTTTCCAGATCCTTCTCTGTAAATGAGATGATCGTGGGTCTCCCTTGCGGACAATGATAAGGGTCCTCACATGTAAAAAGCTCGTCAATGAGCGCTTTTGCCTCATTGACCGACAGTCGGTCGCCGCCCTTTACCGCCGCCTTGCAGGCTTCCGTTGCAACGCGATGTTCATAGATCTTCAGCTTTTTAGGATCCGTACTGACTTCCAGATGGTCCAGCATCTCCAAAAAGAGCTGCTTGGTACCAAGAGCGCTCATATGATAAGGAACTGCACTGATTTTTATATCACTGCCGCCGAAGGATTCTATCTCAAATCCGGCTTTTGTAAAGGCCTCCATGTATTCTTCACAGAGTGCCTGTCCCATGCTGTCAAGCGTAATAATCAGAGGGGGACTCACCTGCTGGCTTGTCACCTGACTATTCTCATACTCTTTCATGAAGCGTGTGAAAAGAACTTTTTCGTGGGCAGCATGCTGATCAATCATATAAAGCTTATCGCCGTATTCGATGATCCAATATGTTTTGAAAGCGCAGCCTATGATCTTCCTGTTTGGTGCCGCTTCGGGAGAGAGAACATTCGGAGAAATGTCCATGAGAGTCTGCTGCTCATATCGGACAGTCTGCTCATCTTCACCGTCTAATCTCTTCTGCCGCGGTACTGCGTTCTTTCCCGCTGCTGTATTCTGCTGCGTTATTTCGTATTCTTCGGATGTTTTTTTCTGCTGCCGTATTCCGTTCTCGGTCACAGTATTCATGTCAGGCTTCTTACCGACAGAAAATGCATCTTGTAAAGAATCCCGTTCGCCGGGCAGAATCTCTTCCGAATCTACGTTTTTTGGAACACTTGCCGGAGATAGGGCATCTCTGTTCTCCGGGAAAATCAGACGCTCTGGTTGACCATTATTGTCCTCAATGGGAAATGGATATTTTTCCCGCAAAGCATTCTTCTCGAACGGTGCCGGAGCAGCATACTTCTCTTCTTTTTTCGAAGAGCCCGGCGTTTTGACCGGAGGATTGAGCGACGAGCGGATGATCATATCCTGATGATACAGAACGCTTCGCACGCAGTCCGAAACAGCCGTCATCACTTTTCTCTCATCCGAAAAACGAACCTCCATCTTCGTGGGATGAACGTTGACGTCTACCAGAGACCCGTCGACACGGATCATCAGACATGTGAAGGGATACCGATGCTGCATAAGCTTGTTGCCGTATCCCTCTTCAATTCCCAAAGATACGACTCGGCTCTTCACATAACGGCCATTCACGTAATAATTTTCAAAGTTCCTGTTTCCGCGGGAGACGGACGGCTTGGCAATAAAACCGGTGATACGTATTCCGTCCTCGTCGTAATCTACGGGCAAAAGCTGAGATGACAATTCTCTCCCGTATATATGATAAATCGCATCTTTCAGATTACCGCTGCCGGTCGTCGAGATCCGGCTTACTCCGTTCACAATGAACTCAAATCCAATCTCGGGATTCGAGAGCGCCAGCTGTTCGACATAAGCCCCCACGTGGGCGGCCTCAGTCATAGCTGTTTTGAGAAACTTTGCCCTTGCAGGGGTGTTATAAAAAATATCACGCACAACTATTGTGGTGCCGTCAGGTGCACCGATCTCCTCGTACAGCTTTTCCCTGCCGCCCTCTATGACATAGCGGACCGCTGTGAGTTCATCGCTCTCTTTCGTAATCAGCTCTACCCGGCTTACTGCAGCGATGCTCGAAAGTGCTTCACCTCGAAATCCGAGGGAAAGAACCGAATTCAAATCCTCAACGCAGCTGATTTTAGAAGTCGCATGGCGAAGAAAGGCCAGACGGATATCGTCTGCCGGAATACCTTTGCCGTCATCGGTCACGCGTATCATCTCAATGCCGCCGCTTTTGATCTCAACGGTAATGCGGGACGAGTCGGCATCAATCGCATTTTCCGTGAGCTCCTTTACAATGGATGCAGGCCGCTCGACGACTTCACCGGCGGCAATCTTATCTATTGTGTTTTGGTCTAAAACATGTATTATACCCATAGTCTGCCACCTCGCTTTCGATCTGAATTTATGTGGAACGAGCATAACTTTGCGCGAATATCACGACAAAAACCGCAAGTATTGTGCGATGAAGAATAAAAACTCGTAACCCGTCTTACGGGCAGTACTAAAGTCATGCGTTCTTCCAACGATTATTCAGCTTATTCTGAAGACGATACAATTCATTGAGAGCATCGATCGGCGTCATGGTCTGCAGATCCATTTCGCTTAGTTCCTTAATGACATCAGCGTCGGAAACCGTGTCGAACAGAGACATCTGTGAGAGATCCACCTCATCATAGTGGACGCTCTTCGACTTGACACGCGGCGCCCCTGCAATATTCTCAATAGCTGCCGTAATATCGGCGGAACTGAGTTCTCCGAGCAGTTGCTGAGCTCTTGAGAGCACAGCTTCCGGAACGCCGGCCAATCTGGCTACCTGAATACCGTAACTCTTATCCGCACCGCCCTTGACGATCTTCCTTAAGAATACGATCCCGTCCCCCTTCTCCTTGACGGCAATACAATAGTTATTGACTCCGTCAAGTTTTCCTTCGAGTTCTGTCAGTTCATGATAATGTGTCGCAAAGAGTGTTTTGGCTCCGATGATTTTCCTGTCTGCCACATATTCGATGACGGCCCATGCGATGGACAGACCGTCAAATGTAGATGTGCCGCGCCCGATCTCATCCAGAATGAGAAGAGACTTTGCTGTGGCGCTGCGAAGAATATTTGCGACTTCCGTCATCTCCACCATAAAGGTACTCTGTCCGCTGGCAAGATCGTCGGATGCTCCTACACGAGTGAAGATCCGGTCAACCACCCCGATCTTTGCTGATTTGGCGGGCACAAAACTTCCGATCTGCGCCATCAGCACGATCAATGCAGTCTGCCTCATGTAAGTAGATTTTCCTGCCATATTCGGACCGGTGATGATTGAAATACGTTTTTTTCTGTTGTCGAGAACTGTGTCGTTCGGAACAAACGCCTCGTTCTCGATCATTCGCTCGACTACCGGATGCCTGCCGCCTTTAATTTCGATTGCTCCATCTGTCGTTATTTTCGGTCGTACATAGTGATTTTTTCTGGCTGCCTCTGACAGGGATGCAAGGACATCGATCTCTGCCACGATTCTGGCTGCATTCTGTATCCTTGTGATGTTCGAACCGATCTCATCGCGCACGTCGCTGTAAAGCTCATATTCCAGAGAATTCAGCTTATCTTCCGCACCGAGAATCTTATCTTCCAGCTCCTTGAGCCGCGGCATTGTGTAACGCTCACCGCCGACGAGTGTCTGTTTTCTGGTGTATGTATCCGGAACCATGTCCTTAAAAGAGTTGGAGACCTCGATGACATATCCGAACACTCTGTTATACTTCACTTTAAGGGTGTGAATTCCCGTCTTTTCCCGTTCTGTCGCCTCCAGTTCGGCAAGCCAGGCTTTTCCCTCCGTGCGAGCCCGCCTGTACTCGTCCACATCCTCATTGTAGCCGTCGCGGATGATACCGCCTTCCTTCATGGCAAGCGGCGGATCGTCGATGATAGAGGCATCGATCAGCTCATAAAGATCGCTCAGTGTATCAAAACTGTCAAGAAAACCGCGGAACCTGTCGGCGTCAAGCTCGGTCAGCTGAGATTTAATGTGCGGCAGCATTTGCAGAGAGCCTTTGAGTGCGACCAGATCCCTCGGATTCGCACTCTTATAGCTGATGCGGGCTGCCAGTCTCTCGAGATCGTATACCGGATTTAAGTATTCCCGTATCTCTGCGCATGTAATTTCATTTTTATTGAGAGCTTCGATCGCATCGAGCCTGGCCTGTATCGCATTCACATCGAGCAGCGGCTGTTCGATCCAAGTGCGCAGCATGCGGGCTCCCATCGCAGTTCTTGTCTTATCAAGGACCCAGAAAAGAGATCCCCTCTTTTCCTTCTCGCGGAGCGTTTCAATGAGCTCAAGATTCCGCATGGAGGAGCCGTCCAGCATCATGAACTCCTCTGTATGGTAAGGTCGGATACATGTGATATGCGAAAGATCTGTCTTCTGTGTCTCGAACAGGTAGGATAGAAGCGCTCCGGCGGCATTCACACCGCAGCTGAACTCGGCGATTCCGAGCCCCTCTACGGAGCCGACATGAAAGTGGTCGAGAAGAGTCTTTTTGCAGATCGTATCCCCAAAGTAACGAGGATCCATCGTCTCGACCATGATCCCCAGCCTTCCTCGCAGATCCTCAATATCGAGTCCTGACATCATGAGAGGCTCATTACATATGATTTCCGACGGTGAGAGCTTATAGATCTCATCCGTTAATTTCGACGTTTTGTCGACTTCCGTCAACATAAATTCGCCGGTCGACACGTCGCAGGCTGCGATGCCGAACCGGTCTTCCGTGCAGACGATACACATCAGGAAATTATTGCGGGTCTCATCGCTTCCCGAGAGATCCATGTTGGTTCCGGGAGTAACGACACGGGTCACTTCGCGCTTGACCAGACCTTTTGCGAGTTTCGGATCTTCGACCTGGTCACAGATGGCTACTTTCTGGCCTTTCTGGATCAGACGGCTGACATAGGTATCCACCGCGTGGTAGGGAACGCCGCACATCGGCGCTCTCTCCGGCAGACCGCACTCTTTTCCTGTCAGCGTGATTTCCAGCATTTTCGAAACGCGGATCGCATCATCGAAAAACATCTCGTAAAAATCCCCGACGCGGTACATCAAAACGCAGTCTTTGTAATCTTCTTTAACTTTTTTGTACTCCTGCATCATAGGAGATAAAGCCATATTTTCACCTCATTTGCCCCTGCCGATCAATTGAGTGCAACTGTTCAGGCAGGTTCCCCGATATAATAAAAGCCCTTGCATGCAACAAGACGTACCGGAACGATCTTACCGATCATAGATTCGTCTCCAGTCAGATGTACTACGAGATTGTGGCCGATCCTTCCTGTCACGAGCCCCGGCTGTTTATTCTTCTCCTCTACAAGAACGTCCATTACCTGTCCTTCAAATCTCGCGCACATCTTCTCAGCGGACACCTTGACCTCCGCCAGCAGTCTGTCGAACCGTTCATGTACTATGTCATCCGGTACCTGGTTTTCCATCTTTGCGGCAGGCGTGCCTGTACGCTTGGAATAAATGAATGTAAAGGCGCTGTCAAAGCCTACCTCACGCACAAGAGACAGCGTATCCAGGAAGTCTTCCTCGGTCTCACCAGGAAATCCGACGATAATATCCGTTGTGAGGGAAATATCCGGCATGGCCTCACGCAGTTTCCTGACCAGTTCTATATAGTGTTCTCTGTCATAATGCCTGTTCATGTTTTTCAGGATACGGTCGCTTCCGGATTGTACAGGCAGATGCATATGCCGACACACCTTCGGATTTCTCGCCATGACAGAAATTAGTTCATCGGAGAGATCCTTGGGGTGGGATGTCATAAAACGGATGCGGTCGATTCCGTCTACCCGGCATACCATTTCGAGAAGTTCGGCAAATGAGATCTTCTCATCAAGTGTCTTGCCGTAGGAATTGACGTTCTGCCCGAGCAGCATGATTTCCCGTACGCCGTCCGCTGCCAGTTTCTCACACTCCCTGATGATATCGATCGGTTTTCTGCTGATCTCCCGTCCGCGAACATATGGAACGATACAATATGTACAGAAGTTATTGCATCCATACATAATATTGACGCCTGATTTAAAGGCATATTTGCGCTCGGTCGGCAAACTTTCCGGAAGGTAAGGCGTCGCCTCCATGATTTCGATAACACGCTTCTTTTCACGAATTACCCGAAGAAGGAGTTCCGGAAACTCATACAGATTGTGGGTACCGAAAATAAGATCGACGAAAGAATAACTCTTCCGGATCTTCTCAACAATATGCTTCTCCTGCATCATGCAGCCGCACAGACCGATGACCATACCCGGCTTTTTGCGCTTAACGCTGTTCAGATGGCCGAGTCTGCCATAGACATGCTGATCGGCGTTATCCCTGACAGTGCATGTATTATAAATAACGAAGTCGGCATCATCCTCATTGGATGTGTCCAGGAACCCGGCGGACGCAAAAATACCGCGGAGCTTCTCGGAGTCGCGAGCATTCATCTGACACCCGAAAGTCACAACGCAGGAATACAGAGGTCTTCCGAGATTTTCTGAGATCTCACTGACTTGTTCTCGGATTTCATCGATATATTGAAGCTGGCGCTCCGCTTCTACCTTCTGTTCTTCTTCACTTCTTAAATCTATCTTGTAATTTCCCATACTTTTCTCCACTATCCAAACAGTAAGATAATATTATATCATCTGTCAAAGATTTGGCAAGATACGCTTTTATACCTGATCTGCGCGCTACTCGGCTGCTTAACGCAAAAAAGAATTTCCCGGCAGGGAATTTTCTGTAACTCCTTACCGGGAAATATGTAAAGTCATTATTTTTCGTGCCGTAATCCTACGGAAGCGGCATTCAATTATCTGACGGAAGCAGTTTCCGATCATCTTATGGTTTGGTTTTCCGGAAACTGCATCAATTCCTCTCCAGGTAATCCGCCAGATAGAATTCCTCTCTCGGATTGCTGAGGAACAGCGTTCCGAGCTCCTCGCCGTCGATCAGCCGATGAATAATTCGGAAATCCGAGGCATTTGCAATAATCATATCCGCACCGGAAGCGGTCGCAATATCCGCGGCAACAAGCTTTGTTGCCATTCCGCCTGTACCGAAGTTGCTTCCGGTCGTGTCTTTGGCCATGGCCCTGAAATGGTCATCCAGAGAATTCACCTGCGAGATGAACTTCGCATTTTTATTCTTATGCGGGTCATCTGTGTACAGACCGTCAATATCTGACATGAGAAGGAGCAGGTCCGCCTGAATGAGCGCTACAACGACAGCGGAGACTCGGTCATTATCCCCTATCTCAATGTCATATGTGGATACCGTATCATTTTCATTTACGATCGGTATTACGCCGAGCTGGAAAAGCTCTTCGAACGTGTTACGAGCGTGGACCTTAGCTTCCAGATCCGTGACAGTATCTTTGGTCATGAGAATCTGGGCTGTAGTCTGCCCGTACTCCGAAAAGAATTTCTGATATATCATCATGAGCTTGACCTGTCCGATCGCAGCGCAGGCCTGCTTCTCCTGCAGGGTCCTGCATTTTTTTATGCCCATTGCAGCGCGTCCTACGGCAATTGCACCCGACGAGACCAGTACAACGTCTTTGCCCTGATTATGCAAGTCCGTGACTTCTCTCGCAAGAACTTCAAGCTTTGTGAGGTTCAATCTGCCGGTCTCCTTATGAACCAGCGAGGAGGATCCAAGCTTGATCACGATCCTTTTTCTGTTTTTTAACTCTTCTCTGCTCATCCGTTAAAAATCTCCATTGCCCATGCCCACCTGAACTTTAGACTGGCCGCCGTGGGAAGCAATCGCTGCATCCCGTTCCTGAGCCATGATGGACAGATACGGATCCTCACCGTACTTATAGGCAGCTCTCCATTCTTCATTGTAGACCTCGGCAGCGGCTGCTTCTTCCTCCGATACACAACAGGTCGCTGTTTCCTCACTCGCTCCGAACTGGCAGGCCCTGATATTTTCGTTCTGAACAAGGCAGACAAATGTCTTTCCGGTGTTGAGTTCCAGCACTTTACCGTCAAGGGTCTTATAGGTGACCGGCTCATAAAAACTCGGTCTCTCCCAGGTAATGTCGATTGCCTTGCCGTTCGTTATATACTTTCCTTTTCCTCCCGCCGTCGTGTCGAAATGCAGGTACTGAGATTCCTGATAATTTGCATAATTCTGGAACTCTATGATAATGTTCTTGACCGCGATCTGTTCCCCGTTCTCCACATCGATGTGCGGTGCACCGTACTCCTCTCTGAGGTAAAGTCCGGAATCCGGCTGATAATAGAACTTCGGCTGATTATACGGATAACCGAGTGCGACAAACGCCGCGTCCTGGCCATTCTCAAAATTGCTCTCCTTGCCGACCCAGTGGAATTTATACTGGGGCTTGTAGCCATCGTAATGCTCTGTCCTGTACCCCCGGATTTCTATTCCTCTGAGCAGACCTTCCGAGTTGGCGTAAGCGTTGTGCGGCGCACTGTGGAAAGAATTATCACGGAAGAATACCTGATCGGTATACCATGCTAATCCGGAAAGATTGTCCACATCATCCGATTCAAGATACGGGAGAGCGTAAGCAGCCTGCCCGTAATGGACATACAGCTCATCCAGTCCGGCTGCAAGAGATACAAAGTAGTCTCGGCAGCTGCGAAGCGGGCCCACGCGTGGAAGATTGGAATAATCCTCGAAAACAGCCATCATACGTGTCAGGCTACCTTCGACAGTCGCCTCAAAATACATGCTCGCCTGACTGATCCCGCTCTGCGGAATCGCACCGCTCACGTTGTCGATCATAAACGCCATCGGGCGTTTATTCTTAAAGGTATCGGGAATATACTCACCGGTAATATCACTCTTGATCATTCCCTGAGGGATCGGTTCCGTCGGAATCGGTGTCGGCGTAGGTGTCGCAGTGGGAGCCGGCGTAGGCGTCGGTGTTTCGGTCGGGGTCGGCGTGGCTTCCTTCATGATTCTCTCCAGAAGCCCTGTATTCGATTCGTCCTTCTGAGTTGTATCGTAGGACATATCCATACCATTGCCCGAATTATGGCCCCAGTATCTCCAGAAGTGACCTTTTATAGTACATCCGCTAAGGAGCGACGCTGCAATCAGCACCGGTATTACAAGCTTGACCCTTTTCATGTTATCTCCTTTATGTGAATTGTAGTCTTCGTATCATGACCGTTACGCAATATGAATCTTCAATCAATGTCGTTACTTCAGCCCGCATCCCGTGTAATACCGAGACTGTCCAGAATAGCGTTCTGCATAGACGTCATCTTTTCCTCATCTTCCGGCACCATATGGTCAAAGCCGACAAGATGCAGGAGACTGTGCGCAATCAGAAAAGCGTATTCACGTCTTGTACTGTGCCCGAATGCAGCTGCCTGCTCCTGGATCTTTGGCAGACAAAGCACGATATCTCCAAGCAGGAGTTCACCGCTCTCCGGATCAAAATCATCAAAACTATCCTCATCCAGCTCATCGAAGCCGGCCGGCGTTTGATATTCGTGGAGCGGGAAGGAAAGGACATCTGTCACATTATCAATGCCCCGTTGCTCGCGATTGATCTCCCGGATTTCTTCTTCCCCTGTCAGCAGGATATTGACCTCCGACTCAAAGGGACATTCCGTTGCGTCGAGAAACCCACCGAGAACATCCTCGGCAGTTTTTCGGTAGTCGAAAGAGAGAATCTCGTCTCTCTCTTTCGGATCAAATTCATTTTCTATAGTCACTGTCACAATCTGATTCCTCCAAAGTCACGAGTATTGCGCGATGAAGAATAAATCTCTCATCTGTAAAATCTTACTTTGGGCTTTGCACTCTTTCTGTCTCTGCCCTTCTTCTCCTCATAAACTTCATAGGCCTGCACAATCTTCTGGACAAGCGGATGACGCACAACATCCTTAGAAGTCAGTTCGCAGAAGCCGATTTCATCAATTTTCTTCAGAACCTTGAAGGCAACGTCCAGACCACTCTCTGTGTCTTTGGGAAGGTCTTTCTGTGTTCGGTCACCTGTGATGACGACCTTGGTTCCGAAACCGATTCTTGTAAGGAACATTTTCATCTGAGCAGGCGTCGTGTTCTGGGCCTCATCCAGTATAATAAAAGCATTGTCCAGCGTTCTGCCGCGCATATAAGCAAGCGGCGCCACTTCAATGAGTCCCTTCTCCGAGTTTTTAAGAAAAGCTTCCGCTCCCATGATCTCGTAGAGCGCGTCATAGAGCGGCCTCAGGTAAGGGTCAATCTTGCTCTGAAGGTCGCCCGGCAGAAAGCCAAGCTTCTCCCCGGCTTCGATAGCCGGTCTTGTCAGAATGATGCGTGTGACCTCATTTCTTCTGAAAGCTCTGACAGCCATAGCCATAGCTATATAAGTCTTACCTGTTCCGGCCGGACCTATTCCGAACGTAATCATGCGTTCACGAATGGAATCCACATATTTCTTCTGGCCTATTGTCTTCGGTTTAACAGGTCTTCCGGCAACGGTATGTATAATTATATCATCATCCAGAGCCGTCATAGCGTTCTCTTTATCCTCCATGAGAAGGGAGAGTGCGTAATTCAGGTTCTGTGTGGTGATTGTATTTCCTCTTTCCGAAAGAAGAAGCAGCTGACCGAGAAGCCGTTTAGCTTTTTTGACGGCAGATTCTTCTCCGATGATTTTCAATACACCGTCGCGCTCAATCATCTCAACGTGCAGCGTATTCTCGATGGATTTCAGATGCTGATCGAAATCTCCGAATATGTTTCGTTCATGTTCGGCAGGAATCGCAACAGATGATTCGGTTGTGTTTCCCATGGATTGTCCCCTTTCCAGTGTGTTAAAATATTTTAACACAATAATCAAAAATAAGAAATACTTTGCTATTCGCCAATTAATATTTTGGTAACAATTTATAAATTAACGTCCTGCTCACTTATGGTAGGGCTCATTGTTCATAATACGAAAAGACCGGTAGATCTGTTCGAGCAAAATGACCCGCATGAGCTGATGCGGAAATGTGAGCTCCGAAAAGCTCATAGACTCATCAGCCCGCCTTAAGACCGCATCTGATAATCCTAGGGAGCCTCCTATGATGAATGTGATGGTGCTCCTGCCGTTCATCATAAGATGTGACAAATGTGTCGAAAGACTCTCGGATGAGTAAGTCTTCCCGTTTATTGCGAGTGCTATACAATAATCATTATCTGTGATCCTGGAGAGGACTTTTTCCCCCTCCTTCCCTTTGATTCGGTCTTCCTCCTGAACAGAGGCACCGTCCGGTGTCTTCTCATCGGAGCATTCAACGATTTCCGTCTTGCAGTAGCGTGAAAGACGTTTCGTGTATTCCGCAACAGCATCGCGATAAAATTTTTCTTTAACTTTTCCTACACAAATTACTCTGATCTTCATAATAAAAGAAGGGCTCGCCGCATGAAACGAACTCCGCCGGTTCATGCGACAGCCCTTGTTGATTCGTTAAAACAGGTTTCCTACACGACATTCCTGACCTGTCAGAATGTGTGAAGTTAGTAGTATTACTGATTTTTGCTCTTGATGTAATTATCGATACCCTTCGCACCTACGCGACCGGCACCCATGGCAAGAATAACGGTTGCAGCGCCTGTGACCGCATCGCCGCCGGCATACACGCCTTCCTTCGTAGTCTTGCCCTCATCCTCTGTGGCAACAAGGCATTTCCTGCGGTTCGTCTCGAGACCGGGCGTCGTTGAGGAGATGAGCGGGTTGGGAGATGTTCCGAGAGACATGATGACAGCGTCACAGTCCATCTCGAACTCTGAACCCGGAATCGGAACCGGGCGTCTTCTTCCGGATGCATCCGGCTCGCCAAGCTCCATGCGGATGCACTTGATTCCGATCACGTTATCATTTTCATCTGTGAGGATCTCAGTCGGATTCGTAAGGATATCGAACTGAACGCCCTCTTCCTTTGCGTGGTGGACTTCCTCTGCTCTCGCCGGAAGTTCAGCCTCAGAGCGGCGATATACAAGGTGGACCTCCGCTCCGAGACGGAGTGCTGTTCTGGCTGCATCCATAGCAACGTTGCCGCCGCCGACTACAACAGCTTTCTTTGCCTTGTAAATAGGTGTGTCATAATCGTCGCGGAAAGCATACATGAGATTGTTGCGGGTCAGATACTCGTTTGCGGAGAAAACACCGTTTGCATTTTCACCCGGAATACCCATGAACATCGGAAGACCTGCGCCTGATCCGATGAAAATAGCCTCATATCCTTCCTCCTCGATCAGGTCATCCAACGAAATCGTCCTGCCGACGATAACGTCTGTGATGATCTTTACGCCGAGACCTTCAACATTCTTGACTTCCTCTGCAACGACCTTCTCTTTCGGAAGACGGAATTCCGGAATGCCGTAGGTCAGAACGCCGCCGGCTTTGTGAAGGGCTTCATAGATAGTCACATCATATCCCATCTTGGCAAGGTCGCCTGCGCATGTAAGGCCTGCCGGACCGGAGCCGATGACTGCGACCTTATGACCGTTTTTGACCTTCGCGCCTTGCGGTTTAATTCCATCCTCCTTCGCGCGGTCAGCTACGAACCGCTCGAGTTTTCCTATGGAGACGGGCTCAGCCTTCAGACCGCGGATGCATTTTCCTTCGCACTGTGTCTCCTGCGGGCATACACGACCGCAGACAGCCGGAAGGGAACTCGATTCGGATATTACCTGATAAGCTCCGGCAAAATCTTTTTCCACGACCTTCTTGATAAATCCGGGAATATTGATGCTGACGGGACAACCCTCGATGCAGCGTGCATTCTTGCAGTTCAGACATCTGCCGGCTTCCTCTACAGCTTCCTCTTCATTATATCCGTAACAAACTTCATCAAAGTTTCTGGCTCTGACAAGCGGCTCCTGCTCTCTTACAGGGACCTTTGTTTTTGACATATTAGGCATTACGCGTTACCTCCCTATCAATTTCCGCAGTTGCCGTGATGAGTTTCGCCCTCTTCGTATCTCAGCTTCGCGCGACCCTCTTCCGTCTTATACAGCGTCGTTCTCTTCATAGCCTCAGACCAGTTGATCTTGAAGCCGTCGAATTCCGGCCCGTCTACACATGCGAACTTGATCTCGTCACCGACAGTGAGACGGCACGCGCCGCACATACCGGTACCGTCGACCATAATCGGATTCATGCTGACGATTGTCGGAATGTTGTATTTTTTCGTTGTAAGGCATACGAACTTCATCATGATCATCGGTCCGATAGCCACGCAGTGATTGTATTCCACGCCCTGTTCTACAAGTTCGTCGATCACTGAAGTGACAACGCCCTTATGCATGTAGGAACCGTCGTCTGTTGTGAGGTAGAGATTTTTAGCAACTGCTCTCATCTCATCCTCGAAGAACAGGAGATCCTTCGTCCTTGCACCGATAATTACATCTGCATCATATCCGTGTTCCTTGAGCCATTTGACCTGCGGGTATACCGGCGCGGTTCCGACTCCGCCCGCGACAAACAGGAATTTCTTGCTCTTAAGCTCTTCCTCGCTCATCTCGAGAATATTGGAAGGCCTGCCGAGCGGTCCGACAAAATCCTGGAAAGAGTCGCCCTCTTCAAGCTTCAGGAATTTGAGTGTGCTGACGCCTACCGGCTGGAAAACTATGGTAATGGTTCCCTTCTCACGATCATAATCGCAGATCGTAAGCGGAATTCTCTCGCCAACTTCGTCATTCTTCACGATAACGAACTGGCCCGGCTGACAGTTACGTGCAACAAGTGGTGCCTCAACTACCATGAGCCAGACGACTGCACTCAGCTGCTTTTTCTTTAAGATTTTGTACATGGCTTCCTCCTCCGGGGAGCTGATTGCACTCCCCTATATAGATAGAATGATGCAAGGCATCACATATCGTATCTTGTTAGCTACATTCTTCCGGTAAGGCGGAGCAGATTATGCTCACTCCTCTCCTCCGAATTTAGCTTCAAATGTAGCCGCATCCATAAGGACCTTTCTGGGTTTTGTTCCTTCCTCGGGCCCGACGACTTCCGCTTCGCACAGCTGATCCATGATTCTCGCTGCGCGGTTAAAGCCGATCTTGAACATTCTCTGGAACATACCGATCGTTGCTTTGTCCTTATCAATCACAGCCCGGCCTGCCTCCAGGAAATATTCGTCCCGGCCGGAGTCTTTGGACGTCTGTGTCTGTGAAGAATTGTTGATCGTTTTGGTTATCTCACTCTCAACTTCCCTATTATACTCTATTTCACGACTTTGTTGAGACAAATATTTTACGACACGCGAAATATCTTCATCGGAAATGTATGCACCCTGCACGCGTGCAGGTTTCGGATAACCCTGCGGAGCAAACAGCATATCACCGTGTCCGAGCAGCTTTTCCGCACCGTTCATATCGATGATCGTTCGGCTGTCAACGCCGGACGACACTGCGAGCGCGATCCTTGAAGGCATGTTCGCTTTGATGAGACCTGTCACAACATTGACGGAAGGTCTCTGTGTCGCAATGACGAGATGGAGCCCTGCTGCTCTTGCGAGCTGTGCAAGACGGCAGATTGCGTCCTCGACCTCACCCGGAGCTACCATCATAAGATCGGCAAGCTCGTCGACGATAATGAGGATCTGGGGCAGTTTTTTCAGTCTTTCTTCCGGCGGAAGTGCCTCATTGATCTTTTCAATGCGCTTATTATAGGATTTCAGGTCACGTACGCCTGTGTATTCTGCGAATTTGTTGTAGCGGTCGTTCATTTCCTGAACGGCCCAGTTCAGAGCACCCGCCGCTTTCTTCGGGTCTGTGACGACCGGAATCAGAAGATGCGGTATACCGTCATAAATCTTCAGTTCAACGACCTTCGGGTCAATCATAAGCATTTTGACTTCATCCGGTGTGGACTTCAGAAGAACACTCATGATAAGTGTATTGATGCATACGGATTTACCGGAACCTGTAGCACCCGCGATCAACAGGTGAGGCATTTTCGCAATATCCGAAATGACAGGCTTACCGGCAATATCCTTACCGACTGCAAATGTCAGCGGCGCTTTGGATTTAATATACTCGTTCGATTCAACCAGATCCCTGAACGCGACAACAGTACTTTCCTTATTCGGCACCTCGATACCTACCGCCGCTTTGCCCGGAATCGGTGCTTCGATACGAATCTCTGAAGCGGCAAGATTCAGTTTAATATCATCTGTCAACGACACGATCCTGCTGACTTTTACGCCCTGCTCAGGGGTAAGCTCGTACCTGGTAACTGTCGGACCGCGACTGACATTATTAACGTGAACGTTGACACCGAAGTCTCTGAATATCTGCTCAAGCTTCTGGGCAGTCTCGATCAGATGCTGCCTTGAATCGCCCGGCTGAATCTTCCCTCTTGTAAGCAGATCCGTGGAAGGAAGAACATATGTCTTCTGGGTTACTGTATTGGTGTTGATCTCGTCTGAAATTGTGTTGATGCCTGAAACGATCTCCTCTTCCCTGGATTTTGCCTTCTTCACGCTGCCGCGTTTCTTCGGGCTCTTATCTTCCTTCGCGGCATCCTCGGAATCAGAGTGTTTCTCAGCATGTTGATTGTCGGAGATTCCGGTACCCTCGATGGCAATATGTGAACCTGCGTCGGATTCATCCGGTTCCTCGATTAGGATACCTTCAAAGGCCGCATTATCTTTGCTTTCTTCAGGCTGCGTATAATCATCATTAATTTTTTTGCCATGATCACGGCCTGATTCCTCGAGAGGCAGCGAATCATCTGAAAGTTCCTTCTTTTCCGATTTCTTAGCCGCGTTCTGCATGGCGGTCCGAAGGAATGCAGGCATCTTACTGTCATCTGTGTAAGCAGGCTTTTTCCTAGCAGAGGATTTTCTGCTTCCCTTACCTTTCTTCCCGTTCTTTCCGGAGTTCGAATTGCTTCCTTTTTTCTTATCGGAAGTCTCCGTTGCCGTACCATTTTCGGCTTCATTCTTTCCTTCATTCTCCATCACATCCGTGATGTTAACGGAAATATCCTGATCAGCAGATGCTTTTCGAGCCTCTGCTCGTCTTCTTTCGTATCTCCTTCTATCTTCTTCGTCTTCTAAATCATCTTCATCGAGTTCATCGTCCATATCATAATCGGATGACTTCGAACCAAACGGAAGCAGATTGAAAATCGGAAACGTTTTACGTCTCTTCGATTTCATCATCGCGTCCGCTGAAGCGAGATCTTCTTCATCCTCATAATCTATATCGTCATCATCTTCCTGCTCTCTTGACTCTCTACGCCTTTTCCTGACTTCAAGAGCTGTTCTTTTTGTCTTGATACCAAGTTTTGAGAGCAATGGCTTCTGTGTGAGAATAATCAGAGACAGAACCAGACCGGCAAGGGTAAGAATCCAGGCGACAATCGGGCTGAATGCCAGTGTGAAGATATGTTCCATCGCACCGCCGATAAATCCGCCGCCTTCCTTGTCATAATAGTAATCGGAAATGTGAGCTTCTCTGCTGAAATTGGGTTCCATCACAAGCTGAACGATGGCACAGACAAAAATAAGAAGCAAAATAAGTCCGAATGTCTTGCGAACGATAAGTGAATTATTTCGGTTGGCAATATAAAAAGCGATAGCAAAGAAGATGTAGAAAGGTACAACGTAAGCGGTCAGGCCGAATACTCCGAAAAGGAAATCGCTTACCGCGCCTCCGACAACACCTCCGACTCCGAAGTTGAACGCAAAGATAAGAATGGCGGAGACCAGTGCAACGAGCAAAATTACATCGCCGGCAATACCTGCGGACTCGACAGGCTTTTTAGCCTGCCGTTTAGAAGATGACGATGCTCTTTGCGTAGTATTCTTTTTTCTGCTCTTGCTGCCTGTGCTCTTTTTTGAACCGGCGGCTTTAGTGCTTGTTTTACGGCTGTTGTTTTTTCTGGCTGCCATGTTTATCTCCTTAAAGTATCGATCGCAGAATATCGCGTGATCAGGCCATTCGGGACGATGACCATAAAACAGTGTGTCGCAACAAATCCGACTTTTCTTGCCGAATCAGTTGCGACCTGCCGCCATTTGCATCCCTATAATGAACCACTTTGTTTTACAGAACATAACTGACCGCAATAATTGCGATTCCCAGTACAAAGCTCCAGATGGCGAATAACCTGAGTCTTCTCTGTCTGACGAATTTCGAAATCGCGCGAATAGACAGAAAACCGACCAGGGCTGCAGTGACTGCTCCCGCCAGGCATGTTCCGGCATATCTCGGCGTTGTCAGGACGACCGGAACCTTGCTTACCTGCGTGATCATCGCTCCTAGTACGGCAGGGATTGACAGTAGATAGGAGAATCTGATTGCAAGTCTCTTATTAAAACCGAGCAGAATCCCGCAGACAAGAACTAATCCCGTCCTCGAAATGCCCGAAATAATGGAAATCCCCTGAACGATCCCAATCAGAATGCCCTGTTTCCAGGTGATATCCTTAGGGATCTTGTTGCCTGCCGGCACCATATCAGCTACGAGAAGCAGAACACCGGTCAGGAGCATGCCGATTCCGCTGTACATGACCTGACCGAAACTAACGGACGCGGCTTTCCTGAGAAGAAAGCCGACAAGACCGGACGGAATCGTCGCACAGAGGACCAATACCACAAGTTGTCTGTAATTGGATGTAACGATATGAATAAAGCGCGGTTCTTCATGCGCTTTCGCAGCCCGGATCATGATTCTGATATTGAAAATTATGTCCCGGATCATGCGTACGGCTTCCCTGCATAGCCTTGCTACATCTTTCTGCATGGCAAGCAGTATCGTTATAAGTGTGCCTGCATGCAGTACGATATTCAGGAACTGTGTACTGCCCTCGATACGCAATGTATGTTCTGCGAACTCAAGAAGTCCGGTCGAACTGATAGGCAGGAACTCTGTCAGTCCCTGAATGATTCCAAGAAGTATAGTTTGCAGATAATCCATAAATTCCTCTTGTTACCCGTTAATCTTCATCCCAGTTGTGATAAACGGCCTGAACGTCGTCGCTCTCATCGAGGAGATCGAGGATTCTTTCAATAGATGTAATATCCTTCTCGTTGGTCAGCTTTACATATGTCTGCGGAATCATAGTAACTTCGGCAGATGCCAGGACAAGTCCCATGTCCTTGAGTGCTTTCTCAACTTCCGGGAAAGAATCCGGATCTGTGATAATTTCGTAGCTGTCCTCTTCCTCGCTGAAATCCTCAGCGCCTGCATCGAGTGCTTCCATCATGAGATCGTCGGAGTCCATCTCGCACTCTTCCTTGTCAATGATGATCTGACCCTTCTCATCGAACATAAAAGATACACATCCCGGCGTACCGATATTGCCGTTACCCTTGGTAAAAGCACTGCGGACTGCAGCGGCCGTACGGTTCTTGTTGTCTGTGAGTGTCTTTACAATAATGGCAATTCCGCTCGGTCCGTATCCTTCATATGTAATAGACTCATAATTCGCACTGTTTCCGTCACCGGCAGCCTTCTTGATACCTCTTTCAATCGTATCGTTCGGCATGTTATTGGCTTTCGCTTTGGCGATGACTGTTGCAAGCTTGAAGTTATTGGCCGGATCAGGACCGCCTTCTTTAACGGCAACGGCGATCTCGCGCCCGATTATCGTAAAAATCTTACCTTTTGCAGCATCATTTTTCTCTTTCTTATGCTTGATATTGGCAAATTTAGAATGTCCAGACATATTATCTCCTCCAAAAGCTCTTATTTGTTTCTTTTACCGGGACATATAAGTTGCAGCACGTACCCTCATGGATTGTGCCATACATTATGAATTAATTGTGCATAGGACTGAAATGAGACCGCATGTCGGAAGTATCAGTCACTCATACAAGTCATGGAAATGCACATTACAGTAAACTATATCAGTTTTGTATAAATTATTCAAGAGTCAGATACACTCGCTCTGTTCAATAATCCGGCCTTGGTAAATATAATTTCTGGGGACGCGTTTGCTTATGTCACACACAAGCTCATAGTTAAAACGTCCGGAAAGATCTCCGAGTTCTTCGGCTGTGATTCTCTCATCACCCTGTTTTCCGAGCAGAACGACCTCATCTCCTCTTGCCGCACCCTCGATGTCCGTGACATCGACCATGAACTGGTCCATACACACTCTTCCGAGGATAGGTGCTTTTCGCCCTTTGATGAGAACATATCCTTTGCCGGAAAGCAGGCGGGGATAACCATCCGCGTAACCTGCAGGTATGGTCGCGACACGCATTGTCTTCTCAGCCTTGAACGTTCCACCATAGCTGACTTCGTCCCCCGCCTCGATATCCTTCACATATGATATATGGCTGATCAGACTCATGACCGGTTTAAGCGGTACAATGTCCGTTTCGACATCGGCGGACGGCATAAGGCCATATACGGTGATACCTGCGCGAACCATGTCTTTATTTGCTTCTCTGAGGCGTATGATAGCCGCACTGTTGCTGACATGGTGGATTGAGATGTCCACACCGGCCTTTTTGACTTTTTCTGCAAATGTGTCATATCTCTCAAGCTGTCTCACCGCCGGCTCAATACTCACCTCATCCGCCCTGGCAAAATGCGTGAACAGCCCTTCGATCTGAATATTCGGAAGTTTTGCGATCTTTACGATTTCAGCGACAGAAGCATCATTGTCTCTGAAACCGATACGGCTCATGCCGGTATCGAGAGCAATGTGGATCAAAGCTTTCTTTTTCGCTGCAAATGCAGCGTCTGATACACTGATAGCCGTATCGTAATCGAACACGCAAATCCTGACATTCTCCCGGATCAAATCTTCGTAAAATTCATCAAAGGTATAGCCCAAAAGCATGATCGGCTTGCGGATGCCCGCGCGCCTTAAGCGGAACGCTTCATCAGCCGCTGCCACTGCGTACCCCCACATGTAATCATATGGTTCCATCAGCTCGGCGATCTGCACGCTGCCGTGTCCGTAGCCGTCGGCTTTGATGACTGCGGTAATCTTACACCCCGGACGGATGTTTGCCTTCATACTCTCAAAATTATAAAGTACTGCATCCAGGTCAATATCTGCCCTGATCCTGCTGAATTTTTTCATAATAGTCTCCTTGATTAGTATTTATCGAACCACATTTTTAAGCTGTGCAATAATATCTGAAGCGATCACATTTCTTCTCCCGTCCTCACCGGCCGCAATGTCGCCGGCTTTGCCATGAATATAGACAGCAAGAGGCGCTGCTGCCAGAACGTCACAGTGCTGTGCGAGAAGTCCGGCAAGAATTCCCGAGAGTACGTCTCCGCTTCCCGCGGTCGCCATCCCGTCATTTCCGGACGTGTTGACAAAGACCTTTCCGTTCGGAAGCGCTGTACACGTGCGCGCATCCTTCAGAACGCAGACTGCATCGCACGCAGTCGCGAGATTTGCGGCAGCCGAGATCGGATCCTTCTTAAGCTCTGCGATCGTTCGTCCGACCAGTCTTCCCATCTCTCCCATATGCGGGGTGAGGAAAACCATACCCCGATACTCCCGGATCAGCGCAGTGTTCCCGTAGAGGCAGTTGAGTCCGTCCGCATCCAGGACAAGAGGCAGGACGGAATTCTCGAGGACATGTTTTACGATGCCCTCCGACATAGTACTCGTCCCGAGTCCCGGTCCCATACAGATCACGTCCGCCCAGTCCAGATTCTTATCAATGGCGTCCTCAGCCTCCACTATATCGTTATAAGTCGTAAGCAGCGCTTCAGGCAGTTCACGCTGAATGATTTCTCTGTTCGCCTCCACCGTAATGACGCGGACCATACCCGCACCCATTCTCATAGACGACAGGGCAGAAAAATATGCGGCCCCCGACATGTTTCTCGAACCGGCAATAACCAGGACCTTTCCGAAAGTACCTTTATTTCCGGATGCAATCCGTTTCGGAAGGTAAGACGGAATATCACTGTCATCGAGACAATAGATGCGGGGTCCCTCCTCGTCTCTCCTGTCCTTTTTCGGTTTCCAGGGATCATCGTTCCACAAGTCCGCTATACCGATCTCGGCCACGACGATCCTGCCGGAATAATCGGCTCCCGGATAGAGCAACATGCCCGGCTTCGGAAGCTGCATGGTGACAGTCACATCTGCCTGCACGGCACATCCCATGACATGTCCGGTATCAGCGTGGATACCCGACGCGATATCCGCTGACAGGACAAATGCCCTGGACGCATTGATTCGTCCGATCACGTCAGCGTAACTGCCCTCGATATCTCTTGAGAGCCCGATTCCGAAGAGCGCGTCGACTATGACATCATATTCTGCAAATGTAGATTTACGGATCTCCTCAATTCCCAGTTTTCTGCAGATCGACACCTGCAGTTTCATCTCATCCGTAAAACGATCTTCTTTACCTGCCAGATAAAGGTCCGCCCGGATACCTTTCATATGGAGGATTCTGGCGCAGGCCGCCCCGTCGCCGCCGTTATTTCCGCTTCCGCAGACGCAAAGAACCCGTCCGGTCCGCCCGGATTGTTCCATATAAGAAAGAACTTCTTCCGCGATTGCATAGGATGCCCTCTCCATAAGGACACTGGACGGTACACCAATCTCCGTGATCGTATACTGGTCTCTTGCTTTCATCTGCGCTGCTGTCACAATATGTCTCATAGCCACCTCCCGTATCTTTGACGCAAATATTATAAACCCTTAAAATCTCCTTTGCAACGACAGAGAAGTTTCAGTGGCAAAAGAGCCCGAACTCATGTATACTTTCCATGAGTCGGAGGATCACATCATGATTTTGAACATTCAGAAAGTATCAAAGACTTTCCCCGGAAACGAAGTTCTGCGGGAAGTATCATTTCATATAGAAGAAAATGAAAAAGCAGCTCTCGTCGGCATTAACGGTGCGGGAAAATCCACGCTCTTAAAAATCATAGTCGGGGAAATGCAGGCCGATGACGGTGCTGTTGTCCTTTCTAAAGACAGGACGCTCGGATATCTTGCGCAGCATCAGGATCTGGCCGGAGATGCAACGATCTATGAACAGCTCATGCAGGTGCGGCAGGATATCCTGAATCTCTTAAGACGCATGGAAAATTCCGAGAAGAAAATGTCTCATCTGACAGGCGAAGACCTTGAAAACGAGATGGCTGCTTATGCAAGGATGCAGGAAGCTTACGACCGGCTTAACGGCTACGCTTACAAATCAGAGGTTGTCGGCGTCCTGAAGGGACTCGGTTTCACGGAAGATGACTTCGGTAAGAAGGTATCGACCCTGTCCGGCGGACAGAAGACCCGCGTTGCTCTGGGCACGCTCCTTCTCACAAGTCCGGATATTATCCTGCTCGACGAGCCGACGAACCATCTCGATATGAACTCTATCGTATGGCTCGAAACATACCTTATGAACTATAAGGGCGCCGTCCTGATCGTCTCTCACGACCGGTATTTCCTGAACCGTGTCGTGACCAAGGTCATCGAGCTGAACCACGGTTCCGCGAGGACGTACGATGGCAACTATGATGCTTACAGCCGCAAGAAGGAAGAGATCCGACACGCGGAGTATCTCTCCTACATGAAGGCTGAACAGGAAAGAAAACATCAGGAACAGGTCATCGCAAAGTTAAAGCAGTTCAACCGGGAGAAGTCGATCCGAAGGGCGGAAAGCCGCCAGAAGATGCTGGATAAAATGGATATGCCGGACAAACCGCACGGCGAAGACCCGGTTATGGGACTGTCCTTCGCACCCGGCATAGAATCCGGAAAAGACGTCCTGACTGTCACAGAACTCTCAAAAGGATTTGACGGCATCAGCCTGTTCGATGATATTTCGTTTGAAATTAAAAAAGGAGAACATGTCGCCCTCATCGGAAACAACGGTACGGGAAAATCCACGCTGCTGAAGATCCTGAACGGCGTCTACCTCCCGGACAGAGGGGAATTCGTCCTCGGAAGCAATGTTATCACGGGGTATTATGACCAGGAAATGCATGTCCTTCATCCGGACAAGACCATTTTCGATGAGATCTCAGACGATTATCCGACGCTAAATAACACGAAGATCCGCAGTGCGCTTGCAGCTTTCCTCTTCACAGGCGAGGACGTATTCAAATACATTCGCGATCTCTCGGGCGGCGAACGGGCACGCGTCTCACTGTGCAAGCTCATGCTTTCAAATGCCAATTTCATCATGCTCGATGAGCCGACCAATCATCTGGATATTGAATCTCGTGAGATTCTCGAGAGCGCGATCAATTCATATACCGGAACGCTGTTCTATGTATCTCACGACCGATATTTTATCAACCGTACAGCGGGCAGAATCCTTGACCTGACTCACAAAACACTTCTCAATTATATAGGCAATTACGATTATTACCTCGCAAAAAAGGAAGATGTTGAGAAGGCCGGTCTTGCTCCTGAACTTCTTACTCAGAAAGCATCAGTAGATTCAGAGGCAAAGCTGGACTGGAAGGCACAGAAAGAGGATGCGGCAAAAAAACGAAAACGCGCGAACGATATTAAGAGATGTGAAAATGAAATAGACGCGCTCGAAAAGGAGGATATAGAGATCGACACGCTGTTCGAGGACCCGAAAGTGGCTTGTGATCCAGCGGAGTGTACGCGGCTGGGGAATCGGAAGGAACAAATCGCAGCACGGCTCGAGGAGCTTTATACGCTGTGGGAGGAATTGCAGGAATCGGAAGGATGAATTACTTAAACTTCCTACTTGAAATCCCTTAACAGTCTGATTATTAGAGATACTGTAATTGAAAAACTGCAATCGAAACGACATTTGCGGCTTCGACTGCAGTTTTTGTATCATAGGAAACTTCTTTCCCTGTTTCTTATCAAATCATCTTCTCCAGCGTCCTGCGGACCGCCAGAATGAAATCCAGTGTCGAGAGCTTCTTCGGATTTTTGATCTCGGTGATAAGCGTCAGGTCTCCCGTCATCTGTCCGCTCTCAATTGTCTCGATCGTAGCCCTCTCAAGCTTATCCGCGAACTCACACAGCTCATCGATACCGTCCAGCTCGCCCCTCTTCCTGAGTGCGCCTGTCCATGCAAAGATCGTCGCGACGGAATTGGTCGAAGTAAGTTCTCCCTGTAGATGCTTATAGTAGTGTCTCTGGACCGTGCCGTGGGCTGCCTCATACTCAAAATAGCCCTTCGGGGATACCAGGACAGATGTCATCATGGCAAGAGATCCGAACGCGGATGAAAGCATATCAGACTGCACATCCCCGTCATAGTTCTTGAGTGCAAGGACAAATCCGCCCTCACTCTTCATAAGTCGAGCTGCCACATCATCGATCAATGTATAGAAATAGACGATACCGGCCTTCTCGAACTTCTCCCTGAACTCTTCCTCGTAAATACGCTCGAAGATAGCCTTGAATTCTCCGTCATAGATTTTGGAAATCGTATCCTTTGTGGCGAACCACAAATCCTGCTTTACGGAGAGAGCATAAGTGAAGCAGCTGCGTGCGAAGCTCTCTATGGAAGCATCCAGATTATGCATACCCTGCACAACGCCGGGACCCTTGAAATCAAAAATCGTCTGCCTGGTGACCGTTCCGTCCTCTGCGGTGAACACGATTTCTGCCTTTCCCGGTCTGTCGATGCGCATCTCTGTATTCTTATACACATCGCCGTAAGCATGA
Organism: Lachnospiraceae bacterium; assembly: GCA_017433725.1. Classification (GTDB taxonomy): domain Bacteria; phylum Bacillota; class Clostridia; order Lachnospirales; family Lachnospiraceae; genus Chordicoccus. Next base: position 185,145 of record JAFRGQ010000098.1, on the reverse strand, counting down.
CGTGCGATCGTGATGGGCTTCTTCCACTTGCTGACGACCGGATTGATACCCTTTACGAGAATCGGTGCGCGAAAAACAGTGCCGTCCAACATTGCACGGATCGTGCCGTTCGGGCTCTTATAGAGTTCCTTAAGGTCGTATTCCTTGAGACGGGCAGCATTCGGAGTGATGGTGGCACACTTGACGCTGACGCCGAACTTCATATTTGCCTTGGCAGCATCAATCGTGACCTGATCGTTCGTCTCATCTCTGTGCTTCAGACCCAGATCATAGTAGTCTGTCTCAAGGTCTATAAAGGGAGTGAGCAGCTCATCCTTGATCATCTTCCAGATGATTCTCGTCATCTCGTCTCCGTCCATCTCTACGAGAGGCGTTGTCATTTTAATTTTTTCCATTTTATTTCCTCCGGGAAAGGTAATAGCAGGTCCGCCCTGTGAGCGAACCGCTTCAGCAGATGCCATATCACTGCTTTTTCTCAAGTTTCATGCCGAGTTCTGCAAGAGCACAATCTGTGACGACGAAAAGCTCATCGTTCGATATGACCGTGACACGGCCGTTCTCATACTGATCATCTACCCATGCCTTGACAGCCATGGCCAGTTCTGACTTCTTGTCGATCTTCTGCTCTTCCGGCACGTCATAATGACGGTTGATCCAGTGTGCGATTCCCGCAAGTCCGGATGTGTTGGAGATTGAAACTTCTACCGGACGCTTAAGGAACTTCTCGGTATCGAAAATGTTGTAGATTTCCTCATTTTTCAGGAGACCGTCCGCATGGATACCGGCTCTCGTGATATTGAAGTTCTTTCCGACAAACGGCGTGCGCGGCGGGATCTTTTCACCCAGCTCCTTCTCATAATACTCGGCCAGGTCTGAGATGACCGTTGTATCCATGCCGTTCAGAGTACCCCTGAGCTGTGCGTACTCAAATACCATCGCTTCAAGCGGTGTGTTGCCCGTCCTCTCTCCGATTCCGAAGAGTGAGCAGTTGACGCCGCTCGCACCGTACAGCCATGCTGTCGTGGAATTGGAGACAGCCTTATAGAAATCATTGTGTCCATGCCACTCGATGAGTTCGGACGGAACGCCCGAGTGCACCATAAGTCCGTAAATAATGCCCGGTACGGATCGAGGGATCACTGCGCCCGGATAGTTGACGCCGTATCCCATCGTATCGCAGGCTCTGACCTTAATCGGAATGCCGTACTGGTCGCGAAGCTTCATAAGTTCGAGGCAGAACGGGATGACATAGCCGTAAATGTCGGCACGAGTAATATCTTCAAGATGGCATCTCGGACTGATGCCCATTTCCAGACACTCTTTTACGATTGCCAGATAATGCTCCATGGCCTGACGACGTGTCATATGCATCTTATAGAAAATATGGTAGTCGGAACATGAAACCAGAATACCGGTCTCACGCATACCCATGGACTTTACAAGCTCAAAGTCTTTCTTGCTTGCACGGATCCAGCTCGTTACCTGAGGATAACGATAGCCGCGATCCAGGCACTTCTCGACAGCCTTTCTGTCTTTCTTGTCATAGAGAAAGAATTCGCAGGCTCTTATAAGACCGTGAGGTCCGCCGAGCTTGTGAAGATAATCATAAATTGTCACAATCTGATCTGTCGTATAGGGTGCTCTGGACTGCTGACCGTCACGGAATGTCGTGTCGGTAATCCAGATCTGATGCGGCATATGGTGCGGGACAATTCGATCATTGAAAGCAATCTTCGGAACTTCGTCATACGGGAAAAGGTTTCGGAATGTATTCGGACGCTCAACATCTACGAGCGGATACATATGCTCTTCCAGTTCAAGAAGATGCGAAGTATGGTTCATATGAACCTGTCTGTATTCCATTTCCATAATAATCTCCTCCTATCTCCTGTGTCGGGGTGACCGGTCCCGAAACAGGGTGCTCAATCATCAGAATCACTTCTGGGATGCAAGTACCTGCTTATTCTTCACAATGTAGTCCACAAGGGAAATAATCGTGAGTGCGCACGCTACATACATGATGACAGTTGTCAGCATCTGCACTGCAGGTATTTGAAGGTTCAAAATCATCAGAATGACCATAGCCATCTGACTGACTGTCTTTGTCTTGCCCCAGTAACTGGCAGCGATTACTATACCGTTGTCCGATGCAACAAGTCTGAAACCGCTGATTGCGAACTCTCTGGCTATGATCACGATGCAGATCCACGCCGGCAGTCTGCCAAGTTCCACCAGGCAGATGAGAGCCGAACAGACAAGCAGCTTGTCCGCAAGCGGATCCATGAACTTTCCGAAGTCAGTGATCAGATTATATTTTCTCGCTATCTTTCCGTCAAGCATGTCTGTGAGGGAAGCGATGATAAATGTCAGCAAAGCTGCCCACCTCATCCATCCTTCTCCGCGCCCGACAAGCATGAAGATGACAAAAGGAACGATAAGTATCATACGCAGTACAGTTAACTTATTCGGCAGATTCATTTTCAAACTCTCCTGTTAAATCATATTCGGAAGCGCCTGTGATCCGGACATTTACAAAATCACCGCTCATATGCTCTTCCGTTGCAGGGATGAACACAAGTCCATCCACACCGGGTGCATCTCCGTACGTTCTGGCCTCGTAGATTCCTTCTTCGGGCAATTCTCCCTCGATAACCGCCTCGATTGTTTTCCCGATCCGGGATTTTCCGCGGGCCATGGAAATTTTCTGCTGGATCTCCATGATCTCTCTGCGACGTCTGTTTTTTGTCTGCTTTCTGACCTGATTCTTCATCTTCGCAGCGGGAGTATCTTCCTCCCTCGAGTATGTGAAAACTCCGAGACGGTCAAATTTCATCTCACTCACAAACCGCTTCAGCGTTTCGTGGTCTTCCTCGGTCTCTCCCGGGAATCCGGAAATCAGAGTTGTTCTCAGGAATATATCCGGCATTTTTTTTCTGAGCTGTTCCACCAGGGCGCGAAGGTCGGCTTCGGTAGTCCTGCGGTTCATGCGCTTTAGGATGACGTCCGACGCATGCTGCATAGGGAGATCCAGATAATGGCATATCTTCTTCTCCTCCGCCATCACATCGATCAGTTCAGGATAGATTTCCTCCGGATAACAATAAAGGATACGGATCCAGTGCAGGCCTTCAATCTTACACAGCTTCTTCAGAAGCTCATGCAGCGTCTTCTTTCCGTACAGGTCTGTTCCGTATATGGTCGTCTCCTGCGCAACGAGGATAAGTTCTGTCACACCGTCGTCTGCCAGACTCTGTGCTTCCGCGACCAGTTTATCCATCGGAAAGCTCCTGTACCGGCCTCTGATCTTCGGAATGATGCAGTATGTGCAGTGCTTGTCGCACCCTTCGGCGATCTTAAGAAATGCATAGTGTCCTCCGGTTGAGACCATTCGCTTCGTGTCGATCGTCTCATCGCGGCTCGCATCTGCGAGCAGGATCGTCTTTTTCCCGCGGAATGCATCATCCACCGCGTCCGCAATACCTGCTCTTCCCGTAGTGCCGACAATGGCATCCACTTCAGGAATCTCTTCAAGGATCTCTTCCCTGTAGCGCTGTGCCATGCAGCCGGTCACAACAAGGACCTGAAGACGCGCCTCTGTCTTAAGCTCAGCAAGGGCAAGGATCTCCTCGATCGATTCCTTCTTGGCATCCTCAATGAAACAGCAGGTATTGATAACGGCGGCGTCCGCTTCCGTCTCATCATCCGTGATCTCATATCCGCGGGAGGCCAGAATTCCCAGCATTTCCTCGGAATCGACAAGATTCTTGTCGCATCCGAGTGATACCATCAGTAACTTCATAAACACTCCAATCCAGGCATTCCCGTGTCACGGGAATAATCTTTAAAAAAGTAAAAGGGCAGCTGCTGCTTAAGCCACTGCCCTTCCCTGATCATTTATTTGTTTCTTCCGGAAGGATCTTGACTTCCCCTTTGAATACTTCGTCAACGGCAATAGAAAGCGGTTTCTTTTCTTCCTCGCTCTCGATGAGCGGCTCATCGCCATCGATGATCTGGCGTGCTCGTTTTGCAGTGGCCATAACGATCGAATATCTGCTGGAAACTACCGGCACCGTGCCGTCCTCGATCTCCGAATTAACTGCTGCAATCATTTCCTTATAAGACGGATGAATCATCATAATGCAATTTCTCCTATTGTATAGATGCCGACATGAAACATGTCAGCGTTAACATGGACCAATGTAACAAAAGCATAACCTATCTCTCAGCCATTCACGTACTGTTTAAGATCGTTCTTTAATTCGGCAATGAGTTTACTGTTTCTGTTCGCCTTGATATGTTCGGTACGTACGATCCGATGAAGCGCTTCGACCGCATCATCCAGTTTATCGTTCACCAAAATATAGTCGTAAGCATCCATGAACTCGGATTCCTCAACAGCCCTTCTGAGCCGCCCCTGTACCTTCTCCTCACTTTCGGTACCGCGCCCGCGCAGACGCTCTGCCAGAACCTTCGCCGACGGTGCAGTGACAAATATCATCGGCGTATCCGGATATTTCTCGTGGACCTTGAGTGCTCCCTGCACTTCGATTTCAAGGATGACATCCTTGCCTTCCGCAAGATTTTTCAGGACATACTCTTTCGGAGTCCCGTAATAGTTTTCCTGGTAGGAGGCAAATTCGATCAGCGCATCGACGCGAATCATATCTTCGAACTCCTCCTTCATAAGAAAGAAGTAGTCAATGCCATCCTTCTCCATCTCTCTCGGCGCTCTGGTAGTAGCGGAAACGGAAAGTGCATAGTTGTCATATTTATTGCAGATCGCCTTCGTAATTGTTCCTTTTCCTGCCCCGGAAAATCCGGAGACAATGATCAGTATTCCCTTTTCAGCCAACGCTTTCCCTCCAGATCACATAGAACCCAAATTTCGTTCACTCGTCCTTACACAGATGCCAAAAAACTTATTCAATATTCTGTATCTGCTCACGAATCTTTTCTACAACTGTCTTAAGCTCAATACCGATATTGGAAGTTGCAAGATCGCCGGCTTTCGACAGGATCGTATTCGACTCGCGATTCATCTCCTGTGCGAGGAAATCAAGCTTTCTTCCGACACTCTCGGCCTTTTTCAGCTCGCTTAACATCTGGTCAATATGACTTGCCAGACGAACCGTCTCCTCATCTGTGGAAATCTTATCCGCATAAACCACAAGAGCTGTCGCAAGCTGGGATTCATCGATCGTCCTATCTTCCAGGATCTCGTGAAGTTTGTCTTCCAGACGCTTTCTGTAGTCAGCCATGACTTCCGGCTCATGCACCTCAATTTCTGCCACATTGCTTCGCATTCCGTTCAGCTTTTCCTCGAGATCTGTCTGAAGTTTTGCCCCCTCTATCTTTCTCGATTCATCATATTTATCAGCCGCTTTGCGGATAACTGTTTCAAGCTGGCTCCAGAGTTCCTCCTCGTCCGTCTCTGCATCCTTCAGCGTGAGGACCTCCGGGAAGCGGGTCAGGTCGGAGATGCACAGATCATTTTCTACGCCTGTCTCGGCTTGCAGAGTCTGGCATGCTTTAACATACTTTTGTGCCAGCTCGAGGTTCAAACACGGCTCGCCGGTACCTGAACCGAAGACTTCTTCGGTTATGAAGACGTCGACTTTTCCGCGCTTTGCATATTCTTTGAGAATATTGCGGATCTGCGCTTCGAAGGCACTGTATTTTTTTGGCATGCGGATATTAAAATCAAGGTATCGGTTGTTCACGGATTTCATTTCACAAGTCAGTTTTCTTGTGTCTCCTATGTATTCCGCGTGACCGAAACCAGTCATACTTTTAACCATTGATTGATACCACCTGCTTTTTCTTATAATCCTACGTATTTTACATCATTTAAGAAACTCCGTCAACGATTGTTTACCGCCCCTTTCCATTCTTGTACATAACATGCAAGACGATGCATTTGGATTTGCAGACAAAGTGTGCTATCATAACTCTTACCGACCCACTTTAAGACCGGGGATACGGCGTCATCGTTTATATCTCAGCATTATTTATAAAGTATGGAGGTCACATGGCATTTGACGGAATCACCACAGCAGCCATCCGGCACGAGCTCGAAGCTTGCCTGACCGGAGGCGGTATCAGCCGCATCGTGCAGTCGGAAAAAGATGAACTGCTGATTACCATAAAGAATAACAAAATCACCTATCGGCTCCTCATGAGTGCTTCCCCCTCTCTCCCTCTGATTTATCTTGTACCGGAGAACAGACAGGCGCCGCTCACAGCTCCGAATTTCTGCATGCTCACAAGGAAGCATCTGCAGGGAGGACAGATCTTGAAAATATCGCAGCCTTCGCTCGAACGCGTAATCTGCTTTGATATTTCGCACCGCGATGAACTCGGTGACTTGTGTACAAAGAAACTGATCATCGAACTTATGGGCAAGCACAGCAATATCATTGTCACGGATGAACAGAACACCATCATAGACAGCATCAAGCGTATACCCTCTTCTGTGAGTTCCGTGCGCGAAGTCCTTCCGGGCAGGCCTTATTTCATCCCCGGTGCAGATACCAAGAAAAATCCGCTCGAGACGGACGCGGCGGATTTTGTCCGCACAATACGTGAAAGTCCGTACAATATCGTAAAAGCGATTTACATGTCCTATACCGGAATCTCTCCTATCGTCTCGGAAGAATTCGTCTATGAGGCAGGAATTGAACCGAGAAAAGGTCCCGGTGACCTGCAGGACGATGAGCTTGGAACGCTGGCCGAAATATTTGTCGGTCATATGAGGAAAGTGGCTGAAGGAATATTTGAACCGAACATCGTATACATCGATGACGAGCCGAAAGAATTCGGTGTATTTCCTCTCATGCTATACGGCGGGCGCGTAGAGAACATGGACTCCGTCAGCGAGATGCTCCGTAAGTTTTACTCTGACCGTGAGTCTGCGACCCGTATGAAGCAGAAGTCGGCTGATCTCAGACATCTGGTGTCCACAGCGCTCGATCGCACAAACAAAAAATTCCTGATTCAGCAGAAGCAGATGGCTGACACAGAGAAAAAAGACAAATACCGCATCTACGGTGAAATGCTGAACACCTACGGATACAGCGCAAAGGAAGGCGACAAAAAGATAGACGTCATAAACTATTACACCGGCGAACCGCTGACGGTGCCTCTGGACCCCACGCTCACAGCCAGCCAGAATGCGCAGAAATATTTCGAGCGCTATAACAAGCTGAAGCGGACCGCGGAAGCACTGACGACACAGATCGAAGAGACAAAGGATGACAGGGATCAGCTGGAAGCCTGCCTTATGGCGATCGACCTGGCCGAGAGCGAGCAGGACCTTTCCGAGATAAGGAAAGAGCTTACGGAATACGGTTTTCTGCAAAAACGGACCGTTCAGAAAGGCCGTGCCAGGGAGGCAAAGCAGAAACCGCTTGCATTCCTCTCCTCTGACGGCTACACGATGTATGTCGGCAGAAATAATTATCAGAATGAGGAGGTCACCTTCAAGATCGGAAATGCAAATGACTGGTGGTTCCACGCGAAGGGCATGCCCGGAAGCCATGTCATCATAAAGGGCAGAGGCGACGGGGAATTGCCTGACCGTGTCTTTGAAGAGGCAGGGGCGCTGGCTGCCTGGTATTCGTCGGGAAGAAGAGCCCCTAAAGTCGAGATCGATTACACACAGAGGAAGAATCTCCACAAAAAGAACGGAGGAAAACCGGGTTTTGTGACTTATCACACCAACTATTCTCTCGTCGCCGTACCGGATATATCTGCACTGAAGCGAATCGAATGAATACTATTAGCTCAAACTTCCCACATGAAATATCTGAGCTGTCTTACCATTAAATAATAAAAGACATGTTTAAAGCCCACCGTAACGCTGCGGTGGGCTTCTTCTATCACCACCCAAAAGCTGTCAGATAGCACATCACTAAGAAGCAGACGATGCCGAACCACACAGCAAAACATACCGGAGGTATAAACAGAAGCATCAGAATCGTCTGCAAGATATCTTTCCGGCTGTAATTAAATAAGCTCTTTTTTCTATATCTGGTCTTTTTTCCATCTGGTGAGACTATGTAGATCCAGGGTCTGTCGTACAGCTCAATTCTCCCGAATTTCAGCAGGTAAACGGGAATGACCGGCACGAAGATGCAGAACCAGACGGCACTGCCGCCGAGATTTAACTGTGAAAAATTGAACCCGTTCAGAAGCAGAGCGATGAAGACCGGAAGAAATACCACCCCCAGAGCCATCAAGATCATACCGAATATACGTAAGGGGGAAGAAAATCTGAGCACGACCTCTTCTTTTTTCCCATCCAGTTTCTCGTAAAACACCGGCGGGGTAACATTCCTTACCGCAGGAAGCGTACCGGTCAGCACGCCGTCCACCCTGACGAATGCCTCTCTGCCGGAGGTAAATATCTTTCTCCCGTGCTCAATACGGAAATTCATATGCTTCGTATCGCTGTATGCGACGAGCGTGACAATCAATATAAAGAAGGCAAATGCTGCCGTCAGAACAAGTCTGTCTCCGCTATCATTTACGAACAGAGAAAAACCGAGAAAAGCAATCGCTGATATGATGATCGTCGCAAATATGGATTTCAGCCACCATGGAAGAAAATAGTAATAGGATTCTTTCAGGGCACGAACGCTGACCTTCCCTGTCTGACCGTTGACGGCTGCCATCAGATCCCCGTCGGAGAGATAATAGACCGGCAGCAAAGCCGGCATTCTCACAACGGACGAAATATCCGGATCGACCTCCACTGCCTTTGTCTCAAGCACCTTTTGTACGGTAGGTGCATAGGATTTGCTGACTTCTTCGCGTACCCGTCTCTCCAGTTCCTTACCGGAAATATTGTCTGTCTTAACCCTATGTCCGGCAACATAGGCAAAGTCAAATCCGGTCAACCCGTTTATATCATATGGTTCCATCCCGTCGAGCAGCAGATTATCCGGCTGTTCCGAACAGTTCACGAACACCTCGTCGATAAATCCTCCGCAGGTATATGTGCCTCCGTCAGAAAATCTTCTGACCTTGCAGGATACCGGTCCACGCACGAATTCGTAGGGAAGATAGAACCCTTTCAGGTCATCCGTCTTTGCTTTCAGAAGCCTGGCCTCTTTTTTTCCGCGGTTCTCTTCACACCAGTGTGCGAGACATTCCTGTGCCTCCTCTTCCGTAATCTGAAAGGGGATAATGATCTCAGGAATATTCTTTTTGTGCAGATAACCTTTCCTGACAAGCGCATGTCCGCAAAAAGCACAGTTCGCTACTGCTTCATTTTCCTCAAATACGACTTCCGCACCGCAAACTGAACAGGAAGCGCGCAAAAGTCGATAGCTTGCCGCTGTTTCCCGGAGTTTTGTCTGCTGCAACTTGCGAAATCCGCGCTTTTCCTCCATAGCTGCATCTACGGTAACTTTTCCGCCGCAGAATTGACAGGAATATACGCCGCTGCGAATATCATAATATGCAGGAGCGCCGCAGTCCGGACAATGAATATCAACGATTTTGTTCGTATTCATAAAATGCTATCTTCCTAAATTCCTTCTCCAGCTCACTATTGCAGTTCCGATAATGATCACATACCCGATCCAACTCCAGATATCGGGTAACTCTCCGAAAAACAGGAAGCCGAGTACTGCCGCGAATATGACCTGCGAATAGTCGAATACCGAAATCTCCTTCGCAGGCGCATAAGTGTAGGCCGCTGTAATATTCAACTGTCCGACCGTTGCCGAAACGCCGGCCATGATGAGAATGAGAAGCTGTGCCGGGCTCATCGGCTTATAGTCCGGAAGCATGAAGAGCAGGCATACGATCGATGAGAAAATGGAGAAAAACAGCACGATTATTTCCTTACGCTCACCCTTCATACCGAGTTTACGGACGAAAGCGTAAGCGGTTCCCGCGAACACTCCTCCGGCTACACCGACAATTGCAGGCAGAGAGGCGACGCCTGCTCCGGGTTTTACGATAAACGCCGCACCTGTGAAGGCGACTATGACAGTCAGAATTTCGAATCTTCCTGGTATCTCACCGATCACAAAGATACTCATGATGATAGCCGCGAAAGGTGACAGTTTGTTGAGGATATTGGCATCCGCAATCGCCATATGACCGATCGCCCAGAAATTGCACAAAATCCCGAGTGTCCCTACCGTGCTTCGGATCAGAAGATCCGGCAAGCATCCTTCTTTGATCTTTATACTCTTTCCGCTCTTCAAAATCATGAACAAGGATACAAATACCGCAACGAGATTCCTGAAGAACGCTTTCTCCATCGTCGGCAGATCCCCGGACAGTCTTACAAAGAAAGACATCATGGCAAATCCAAATGCGGCCAGAATGATATGGAGAAAGCCTTTTATCCTGTCTGTTTTTTTGTTCGTCATATTTTTTTCCATCACTTCATTGCCTGCTATACATATAAGTGTGATTAAGATCCAAAGTCGATTACGAAGTTTGAAAGTAAACTTTCAAACTTTGATTGGCGGGTCAGATGACCATGCAAGCATGGTCGCCTGACCCTGGAGGAGCAACTTGTTGAAATGAAAAGAGCTGCCGCGCAAATCAAATGGCGCAGCAGCCCTAAAAACCTTCAAAAGTCGATTACGGATTGTTTCGTGTCTACGCACTCCGGTAATCTTGTAATCATTTAAATTACTTTGCGACGAAGTTCAGGATCTTGCCCGCTCTGTAGATGACTTTGACAATTCTCTTTCCTTCTACCAGCTTGGCTATCTTCGGAAGTGCAAGGCCGGCTTTTTCTGCCGTTTCCTGGTCAGCGTCCACAGCAATGCTGAGGATCTCACGCGGCTTACCGTTGACCTGCACACTGATTTCCACTGTCGCATCGATTGTCTTCGCTTCATCAAATATCGGCCATTCCGATACGGACAGGAAACCTTCTCCGCCCAGATACTGCCAGATTTCTTCCGTCAGATGCGGTGCGAACGGATTCAGAAGTTTAAGGAAGGCCACATACTGGTCTCTGCCGACTTTCTTTTCTGCTTCAAAATCATTGAGAAGCGTCATCAGAGCAGCAATAGCGGTATTGAACTTCATATCCTCGATGTCATTTGTCACCTTGCGGATCGTCTTGTGGAGCTTGCTCTCAAGGGAAGAGACATTTGCATCCTGAAGATTGTCGGCAAGACGCGCAACACGGTCAAGGAAGCGCTTGCATCCGCGCACGGAGCTCTCATTCCACGGTGAGGATGCACCGTAATCGCCCATGAAGAGTACATACGTGCGAAGCGTGTCGGCACCGAACTCCTCGACAACTTCCAGCGGATCGACGACGTTACCCTTGGATTTCGACATCTTCTGATTATCGGATCCGAGTACCATTCCCTGAGCCGTTCTCTTAGCGTACGGCTCAAATGTGTTGACTGCACCGATATCATACAGGAAGTGATGCCAGAATCTGGAATAGATCATATGACGTGTCACATGCTCCATACCGCCGTTATACCAGTCGACATTCATCCAGTATTTCAGCTTGTCCATGTCGGCAAGTGCTTTATCGTTCTTCGGATCGATGTAGCGCAGGTAATACCAGGAAGAACCTGCCCACTGCGGCATCGTGTCCGTCTCGCGTTTTGCCGCGCCGCCGCACTTCGGGCAAGTGCAGTTCACGAAGCTGTCGATCTTGGCAAGCGGAGACTTGCCGTCCTCACCGGGCATGAACTGTTCGACTTCCGGAAGCTTCAGCGGAAGCTCCTCGTAAGGAACGCCTACCATGCCGCAGTTCGGGCAATGGATGATAGGAATCGGCTCACCCCAGTATCTCTGACGGTTGAACGCCCAATCCTTCATCTTATACTGAACGCCTGCTTCGCCGATTCCCTTCTCCTCAAGGTACTCGATCATGCGTTCAATGGAATCCTTCTTATTTGTATAGCCGTTCAGGAAGTCGGAGTTGATCATCTCGCCGTCGCCTGTATAGGCTTCAACACTCATATCTCCGCCCTTGATGACTTCGATGATGTCGAGACCGAACGCCTTTGCAAAATCGTAGTCACGCTGGTCGTGACCCGGTACAGCCATGATTGCACCTGTGCCGTAACCCATCATGACATAGTCTGCTATGAACAGCGGGATTTTCTTACCGTTGACCGGATTGACTGCCTCGAGACCTTCGATGCGAACGCCTGTCTTGTCTTTAACAAGGTTGACGCGCTCGAACTCGCTCTTTTTCTGGCACTCATCGCGGTATGCCTTGATTGCATCCATGTTCGTAATCTTATCTGCATATGTATCGATGAGCGGATGCTCCGGTGCAATTACCATAAAGGTGACGCCGAAAAGCGTATCCGGTCTGGTCGTGTAGATACGCAGTGTTTCATCCACACCGTCGATCGCGAAATTCACAAATGCACCCTTGGACTTTCCGATCCAGTTCTCTTCCTGCACGCGGATTGCTTCCGGGAAGTCGACTGTGTCAAGGCCTTCCAGAAGTTTGTCAGCATACTTTGTGATACGAAGGTACCAGACTTCCTTCTCTTTCTGGATGACTTCGCTGCCACAGATATCGCACTTACCGTTCTGGCTGTCCTCATTGGAAAGAACTACTTTGCAGGACGGGCAATAGTTAACGAGCGTCTTATCGCGGTAAGCGAGACCGTTCTCGAAGAGTTTCAGGAATATCCACTGTGTCCATTTGTAATAACCCTCATCTGTCGTATCAATCACACGGCTCCAGTCAAAGGAGAAGCCTACGCGTTTCAGCTGCTCGGAGAAATGCTTTATATTCTGATCCGTGACGACACGCGGATGTGTATTGGTCTTGATCGCATAGTTCTCAGCCGGAAGACCGAATGCGTCGAAACCGATCGGGAAGAGGACATTGTAGCCCTGCATACGGCGCTTACGGGCAACAATCTCAAGACCTGAATAAGCCTTGATATGTCCGACATGCATGCCTGCTCCTGACGGGTAAGGGAACTCGACCAAACCGTAGAACTTCGGTTTGTCAGAGTTGTCCTGCGCCTCAAAGATGCCTGCTTCTTCCCAGGCATTCTGCCACTTCTGTTCAATGTGTCTGAAATTATATTTCATGATCAACTCACCCTGCCTTCTGCTTTAGAAAAATTTTATTTTCCTATGACTTAAAAAATCTGATAAAGATAATATCATTTGAAATTCTGTTTGTAAAGTATATCCGTGGTTGCATGCACTCTAAACACGTCTTTCGCCGGAAATCATAAGGAAAGCCCCGAGATTTCCTCTCTTACCGTGAGACGCTCTGTGAGAAAACAGGAGATCCGCGTTGCACGCCGTGCAGAGGTTCGGGAGCGTGATGTTCTCCTCTCTCACTCCCGCGTCCATGAGGACCGCCTTGTTGGCCGCCCACAGGTCAAGATAGAACTTGCCCGGGACAGTCTCTGATTTTCTGAGGAAGCGATCGTCGAAGAATCGCGCGACATCCTCCCCCACTTCGTAGGAATCCTGACAGATGGAAGGACCTATGCCGCACAGAAGATCCGCAGGATTGGTGCCAAACTCCCTACGCATGGCTTCGATTGTCACTTTTCCTATTGCGTGAGCGGTTCCCTTCCAGCCGGAGTGGGAAAGACCGATTGCCCTGTGGACAGGATCGACAAAATAAAGCGGTACACAGTCCGCATAGAAGGTCGAAATAGCGCAGCCGGGTTCGTCGGTGATGAATCCGTCTACATCACGCCACTCTTTCTCACGATTGAATCCTTTTCCCCGGTCGGATTTCCCGACGCGCAGGACATTGGTCGTGTGCGTCTGGTCAGATAAGATGAGGTCATCTGTGGAAAAGCCCACGGCATGGGCAAATCGCCGGAAGTTCTCGCGCACCGCCTCCTCACTTTTGTCCTGCTTGAAAGAGAGGTTCATAGTTGCCTGGTGACCGGTGCTGACGCCGCCGATTCTTGTCGAGAAGGCGTTAATGAGCCAGTCCTCGCGGTCAAAAGCCGGGTAGGAGAGCCAGACAACGCCGTCTTTTTCGTGTACATTCAGCCTTGGCTCCTTATCGTTCTTCCATTTAAATGATGGTTTTCGGTCCATAATCTTCCTTTCTTTATAAGATATACTCGAAAGCATTTTTTATGAGGACAGTCTCCTTCGGCGATATACCCACCACATCAAAGCGGCAGGGCGTTGTCTCGGGGAAACCGTTCTTCGTCAGATAATAAAGCGCCACCCTGGAAATCTTTTTTTGTTTCCGGAAATCAACTGCCGAAAGAGGCGAACCCGATCCCGAAGTCTTACGGTATTTGACCTCGACGAACACAAGATAGGTCCCATCCTGTGCGATAATATCGATTTCCCCCTGGCGGCACCGGAAATTTCGCTCCAAAACAGAAAAGCCCTGAGTTTTCAGAAACTCACAGGCTCTTGTCTCATAATCCGTTCCAATTGCTCGATTATTCATTCGCGTCCTTTCAGAAAATGTACCAAACATCTGTCATGCTGCACATTTATTCGGAAACATCCACAAAGTGCCCTATGAATGACTTCCTGTGGATCGGGCACGGACCCAGTTCTTTCAGAGCGGCGATATGTTCAGCCGTGCCGTATCCCTTGTTTTTTGCGAACTTATAACCCGGGAACATATCCTCATATTCCACCATCATCCTGTCTCTTGTCACTTTCGCGACAATACTGGCCGCTGCGATGGAGACACTCTTCCGGTCTCCTCCGATGATCGCCAGCTGCGGAATCGGAACTTCAGGTATCGTCACCGCGTCGTTGAGCAGAAGGTCCGGTTTCACACTTAGCCTTGAAATCGCTTCCCGCATAGCCGCATAGGTTGCCTGTAGGATGTTGATCTCATCTATCTTCGATGGCGGAGCCATACCGATTCCTACTGCGACAGCCTCGCGCATGATCACATCATAGAGCTCCTCGCGCTTCTTTTCCGACAGTTTCTTGGAATCGTTGAGATATAGTATTCTGTGGTCTTTGGGAAGTATGACAGCCGCGGCTACGACAGGACCCGAAAGCGGACCTCTGCCGACCTCGTCTATTCCGCACAGATATCCTCGGTCAGCAAATTTATGCTCGAAAACCATCATACTTTCCGTGCGTTCGATTTCTTTTCTGAGTTTTTCAGCCTGTCTGGCTTCTTTTTCTCTCTGTTTTGCGAGTTGTTTTTCAGTCACAGCCGTCTACCTTTTCAAGCGTTATTCTGCCAAGTACACCTGACCTGAACTCGTCAAGCAGGATCTGCGAGGCTCTGTCATAGTCGATCACGCCGCCTTTTTTCAGACAGCCGCGCTTTTCTCCGATTGACTCGAGGATTTCCACAGGAGTCCCTGTCTCTTCGATATTATATCTTGCCTTGAGAATACCGGGATAGTCCGATGTAAGTCTTCTTATAAGAAGAACAGCCAGCTCCCCTTGATCCAGAATCTGATCGTTTATAGATCCGATCAGTGCAATATTCTCACCCACTTTCGGATCGTCGAACTTAGGCCAGAGAAGTCCCGGGGTATCCAGCAATTCTACACGGCCGCCGAGCCTTATCCACTGCTTTCCTCTGGTAACGCCGGGTTTGTTCCCTGTCTTAGCCATCGCCTTTCCCGAAAAGGAATTGATAAATGTGGATTTTCCGGCGTTCGGTATACCCACGACCATTGCACGGATCGGCCTTTCTTTCATGCCTTTCTTTTTATCCCGCTCGATCTTCTCACGGCATGCATCCAGAATGGCAGGAGTAATGTTTTTTACGTTTCCTCTCGATCTTGCATCCATTAAAAGCGTGGTCAGCCCCTGCCCCTTAAAGTACGCCGACCATTTTTGATTCTCTCTCTCGTCGGCAAGATCCGCTTTATTCAGGATAAGCATTCTCGCCTTCCCCTGTGCGAGCGACCCGATATCCGGGTTTCTTGCAGATAGCGGGATTCTCGCATCCGTGATCTCGATCACAAGATCGACGAGCTTCATATCTTCTTTCATCTGACGAATTGTCTTCGTCATATGTCCGGGATACCATTGAATGTCCAAAATATCGCTCCTTTTATTCACCTGCTAAAGCTTCCCGCTTAACAATAAATTCAGTCGAAATCATTGCAAATGCAAACGGGAAATTCTGATTACTAATCTATGAATCCGAATGAAGACAACGGAGATACAATCAGCCACACCTTTCCCATGACAGCGCGCGCCGGGATATTTCCGACGTCTGTAAAACGGCTGTCCTCACTGTTATTACGATTGTCGCCGAGGACAAAGTACTCCTCGTTCCCCAACGTAACGCCGTTCTCTGCCAGGCCTCCGCTGTTCATGCTAGGAAAAGCCCGCTCTTCAATATAAGTCTGACCGTCTATTAAAATAAGACCGTCGCGGATCTGAATCTTCTCTCCGGGCAGACCGATTACTCTCTTCACATGCACGGAAGCATCGGTGCTGTCGGAATTCGTGTATGCAATGAGATCTCCTCTCTTTATTTTACCCACAGTGTATGAGACACGATTGATCATGACTCTGTTTCCGGCCTGAAGAGTCGGATCCATGGAGCTTTCAAGTACTGTGACGGAGGAACAGAATATATAAGAGAACACAGCGGAAAGCGCGAGCACAATAACGATCTCCACAATCCAGGTCGTGATATTGCGAGTTTTTGTGCTGTACCACAGGCTGCGTCTCACCGGTTTTACAGGCTCTTTTTCTCTTACTTTCATATGTAATCTCCTGCTTTGCATTTGTAAAAAGGGACTGTCGCATTAAGAAATGTGAACTTAATGCGAAAGCCCCTTTCATGCACTCTCGTTTCAAAGTCTCTATCAAGACTTTGCTCAGCGAATAATTTCCTTGACCTTTGCTCTCTTGCCGGTACGCTGTCTGAGATAGTTAAGCTTAGCTCTTCTTACCTTACCTCTGCGGACAACTGTGATGTCAGCAACGTTCGGTGAATGAAGCGGCCATGTCTTCTCAACACCGATTCCGTTGGAGATCTTACGAACTGTAAAAGTCTCGCGTGCTCCGCCGCCCTGACGCTTCATAACAACGCCTTCAAAAATCTGGATTCTTTCGCGGTTACCTTCTTTGATCTTACCATGAACGCGAACTGTGTCACCAACATGGAAAACCGGAACTTCGCTCTTAAGCTGAGCATTTTCAATGTTCTTGATAATGTCACTCATTTTCAGGTTTCTCCTTTATATTTAATGGATGTTCTTAACACGTCCGTGCGTGACAGAGGACCATCTTTTTTACAACGCAAGATATTATACAATAGGTTCATCGGTATTGCAAGTGCTATTTACCGAAATACCTTTAAGATATTCTTCAATGAACTGCCGTTCTTTCGGACTTATATGAGCCGACGAAAGAAGATCTGGCCTCCTTGTGGCCGTTCGGATCAAGGACTGCTCACGCCTCCAGGCATCCACTTTTGCGTGATCTCCCGATAAAAGAATCGGCGGAACTCTCCTTCCGTTCCATATTTCAGGACGAGAATACTGCGGGAACTCAAGCAGGCCATCTCCGAAAGAATCATCATCGGCAGATTCCTGGTTATGCAGAACGCCCGGGATCATGCGCGATATCGCGTCAATCATAAGCATGGCAGGCATCTCCCCGCCTGTGACAACAAAGTCACCGATTGAATACTCATCGGTCACGATCTCATCAATGACACGCTCGTCGATTCCTTCATAATGGCCGCAGAGGAATACGATTCCTTTCTCTATAGCGAGCTCTTTAGCAGCCTGCTGGTTGAATACTTTCCCCTGAGGAGTCAGATAAATAACTTTCGGCAGATAATCAAGCTGCGAGGCAACGGCTTTGTATGCGTCATAGACAGGCTGTGCCTGCATGACCATTCCCGCGCCTCCGCCGTAAGGGTAATCGTCCGTTTTTCCGTGTTTGTTCGTAGTGTAATCCCGGATGTTCACAGCATTCAGGCGTATAATGTCTTCTTCGATTGCACGCCCGATAATACTTGTCATGAGTCCCTGTCTGACCATGTCGGGGAACAGTGTCAATACATGAAAATCCATGTGTTCTCCTTCAGTTAGATTTTTCAATCATATCTCCGGCAACAGATGAACGACAATTCTCAGATGTTCCGGATCCTTCTCCAGAACACAGTCGGGAATGACCGGTATAAGAACTTCACTGCCGTCGTTTTTTCTGACGACATATACATCGTTTGCCCCGGTCCTCAGTACGTCCGTGAGCTCTCCGAGTGTTGAACCGTCCTCAAGATAGACCGTGCAGCCTATAAGGTCGCCGATAAAATACTCCCCCTCCTCGAGCGGAAGTGCATCTTCACGTTTTACAACAAGCGGACACCCGCGAAGCTTCTGAACATCCTCGATGGAATTGAACTCTTTGAATTTTACGATCGGACGACCTTTGAAATATTTTACATACTCAACGGAAAGGGGTCTTTTTGAAGACCCCAGATCCAGTAAAACCTCTTTTAAATTATCAAAACGATAAGGGTCATCAGATGTCAGGTAAATATATACTTCACCCTTCAGCCCATGTGTGGAAGAGATGGCCCCAACCTGTATCATATCAAGCATATTTCTTATCCGTCACTGAATAATCTCAACAGTGACTTTCTTGTCTGTCTTGGTTGATGCAGCTTTTACGACAGAGCGGATTGCCTTTGCAATACGTCCCTGTCTGCCGATGACCTTTCCCATATCCTGGGAAGCTACTTTAAGCTCCAGGACAACGGAATCGCCGTCTTCTTTTTCAGTCACGACGACTTCATCGGGATTATCAACCAGAGATCTGGCAATTACCTCCACTAACTCTTTCATGAAAATCCTCCATGTTGATCCTGGAAAAAGATCTATGCTGCTTTATTTTGTGATACCTGCGATCTTGAGAAGTTTGGAGACTTCCGTTGTCGGCTGAGCGCCGTTCTGCAGCCACTTCTTAGCAGCTTCTTCGTCGATCTTGTAGACGCTCGGATCCTTTGTCGGATCATAATAACCGATCTCTTCGATGAAACGTCCGTCTCTCGGGGATCTGGAATCTGCTACTACGATTCTGTAGAAAGGAGCTTTCTTCTGTCCCATTCTTCTAAGTCTGATCTTAACCATTTTTGTGTTTCCTCCATATAATCATTTTAAATATATTGCGGGGAATTCCCGCATGTATTACGCCATATGAATGGCAGTAATCTGCATTGTTATTATGCGCCTTAATGCACATTTCTCTTTTAGAAGGCTTCAGCCTCCTGACTTTTCAGGTGTCTGCCTGTCAGAATGGCATCCTGAATCCGCCTCGTTTTGCCATGCGGCCCATTTTGCCGTTCATCATGCCAGGCATCTGTTTCATCATCTTGCGCGCCTGTTCGAACTGCTTGACAAGCCTGTTCACCTCAGCGATGTCGACGGCTGCGCCTTTAGCGATCCTGCGTTTTCTTGAAAGATTCAGGATATCGGGATTCGCTCTCTCCTCTGGCGTCATGGAGAGGATGATCGCTTCAGTACGTTTCATCTGATTCTCATCGACCATTCCCTGAATATCTTTCATCTTGCCGCCCATTCCCGGAAGCATGGAAAGAACACTCTCAAGACCGCCCATCTTCTTCATCTGGGCCATACTGTCGAGATAATCGTCGAAGCCGAAAGAAGCCTTCTTGAACTTTTCCGTCATCTCAGCGGCTTTTTCCTGGTCGAATTCTTCCTGAGCCTTCTCAATCAGGCTCATCACATCGCCCATACCCAGAATGCGGCTTGCCATACGGTCGGGATAGAACTGCTCGAGATCCTTTAGTTTCTCTCCCATACCGACATAGAGAAGCGGCTTGCCGGTCACAGCCTTGATGGAAAGAGCCGCGCCGCCTCTGGTATCACCGTCACACTTCGTGAGGATGACGCCGTCTATTCCGACTTTCTCTGTAAAGGTCTTGGCAACATTGACAGCTTCCTGACCGGTCATCGCATCGACGACAAGAATCGTCTGATCGACCTGGACAGCATCCTTGATATCCATGAGCTCCTGCATCATGTTCTCGTCGATCTGAAGTCGACCGGCGGTATCGATCAAAACGATATTGTTACCGTTTTCCTTCGCGTGCGAAATTCCCGCTTTTACGATATCAACCGGGCTCTTCTTGTCACCCATCGTGAAGACAGGGACGCCGACCTTCTCACCGTTGACCTGAAGCTGCTTGATGGCAGCCGGTCTGTAAACGTCGCCTGCAATGAGCAGCGGCCGGCGACCTTTACTTTTATACTTGCCCGCGAGTTTTGCCGCGGTGGTCGTTTTACCTGCACCCTGCAGACCGACCATCATAATGACCGTCATCCCGCTGGAGTTGAGCTTGATTTCCGTTGTCTCGGAACCCATGAGCTCAATCAGCTTATCATTAACGATCTTGATGACCATCTGTCCGGGATTCAGTCCGTTCATAACGTCCTCGCCGATGGCGACTTCCGTGACGTCACGAGTGAACTGCTTTACGACCTTGAAATTGACATCCGCTTCGAGGAGCGCCATCTTGACTTCCTTCATGGCTTCCTTGACATCTTTTTCAGTCAGTCTTCCTTTCGAGCGAAGTTTCTTAAATACATTCTGCAGTTTTTCTGTAAGGCTCTCAAATGCCATTCTCAGAGTTCCTCCAGTATTTCCTTAGAGAGCTGACGGATCCGTTCGTCATCCGTCAGTACCATGATTTCACCGACCCGTTCTTTGAGGAACAGGAACTTGTGGACAAGACCGAGCTTCTCTTCGTAGCGCTCAAGCGCCTTTGTCGTACGTCGGATCATGTCGTGAACTCCTTGCCTGCTGATCCCGTGTTCTTCGGCAACCTCCGCAAGCGAGCAGTCCTCAAATACCACTTCTTGAAATATTCTTTTCTGATGCTCAGTCAACAGTTCTCCGTAAAAGTCAAATAGCAGAGAACGCTCATAAATTTTGTCCATGCACGCTAATATACCCTATCAGCGTGCATGTGTCAAGCATTTTTTCTTTACACTTTTTTGTTCTGCTCCTGATCTTTCTCAGGAATTTTGGCATCTCTCATGTTTTGCTTCGGTACCGGACGAACTGTAGGAGCTGCGTTTTGATTCGGATTCGGTACCGGATGAACGTCCGGAGCTGCATTTTTGTTCGGATTCGATGTTGTGTTACCGTTAGAGTCGACATTTTCGTTCGGAGTACTGTTCATATTCCGGTTCATGTTCTGATTGCCGGGTCTGCCTGCGAACGGGTTAGCCGGACCTCTGAAGAATCCTCTGTTATCATACGGCTGATTGTTCTGCACTTTCTCCTTCTTCGCCTTGGGGTGTTTCTTTCTGTATTCCCTGTGGATGAGGAACACCACGAGCAGAATTGCCAGTACGAGCAGCAACGTCGGAAGTATGTAAATAAGCCCGATCACGATTCCCTGAAGCATAGCTACGAAGTTTGCCCAGGATTCGACAAATGCGTCGGCGACTCTTTCGCCAAATGTCAGCGGAGTCTTCGGTGTATCCGTGTATTTCACTACCTCTTCCAGTGTCAGATTTACAGTGGAATACTTCACATCGGTATCCATATTTGCGAGCGAACTTCTTGCCTGATTAAGCTCCGTCTGGACCTCTGTGAGGCGTGTCTCGACCGTGATCATTTCCTCGACCGTTTCAGCCTTTTCCATCATCTCCATCAGGCGCTGCTCCTGCGTCTCAAGAGACTGAATGTAGACTGTCTGATCGTTGTATCTCTTCGTGATGTTCTCGACATTCTGAGATCTGTTGGTGACTTTTCCGCCCGCACCGTCCAGCAGGGTCAGGAACTCCTCGTATTTAGCGGACGGTACTCTGACCGTAAGGTTCGACGTGAGAGTGCCGCTCTTCTTGTAATAGGAGTCGTAGTACCAGTGATAATCGGAATCCGTGACAGACTCGGATTCGATGATTCCGCCGACCTTTTTTACTGCGTCCTTCACGGAACTTTGTGTTTTGTCGAACTCCAGAGTCTGTATGGTCATCCAGCAGGTATAGACCAGTTTCTGGTTCGACTCCGCAGGTTCTACCGCCTCAGGCTGCTCCGGTTCTTTTTCGCTTCCTGAACCTGTATCAGCTGTTTCTTCGCCGTCATACGCTTTCGCCTGCGTCATCGATGCAGCATATCCGTTCCCGTATTCATAATCTTCGACGGCTCCCGCTGCCTCCTCTGTCGCATAATCATATTCACTCGTGGAGGCGCTTTTTGCACTTCCGCAGGCAGAGATCACAAGAACAAGAATAATGAAACAAGCGAGTACAGTTGTAATTTTTTTGAACTTCTTCATAATGAATGCTCCTTTCGGTGTAAAAGTTGTTTGCCTTATGCCATATATACAGGTCAGCCTGCACGGATGTTGCATCCGAAAAGAAATTTTCTCGAATAATTTCATCAGTACCGCAGCATCCCTGCAGCTTGAGCAGTCTTATCATTGCGCTTCATGAAACTTCAGAGCTTCGTCCGCCGTCCGTGCGAGATAAGATATGGTCAGCACCGGATATCTCCCGACCGCTGTCTCCCCGGTGACCATGACCGAGGAAGCCCCGTCAAGAACTGCATTGAATATGTCGCTCACCTCCGCTCTCGTCGGTACCGGATGCGTCTCCATAGACGATAACATCTGCGTAACGACCATGAAATCTCTGGCGGCTGCCCGGCATTTTGCCGCAATATATTTCTGGACACCCGGCAGCTCCCAGAGTTTAACTGCATTGCCCAGATCACCTCTCGCGATAACGATGTGATCGGATTCCGCGATCAGTTCGTCAATCTGTCTTACCCCATCCATGTTCTCTATCTTGGCAAATAGCGCGATGCTCTCATTTCCCGACTTGCGAAGAGCCTTCCGCACCGTAATCAGGTCCTCTCTGTTTCGGACAAACGGCTGCATGACTGCCGTAACGCCATATTCCCGCGCCACTTCAATGTTCCTTATATCCGCCTGCGTCATCGTCGGGATGTCGATCTTCGTACCGGGTATAGCAATACTCTTTCTTCCGGTCAGAACGCCGCCTCTTAGAATTGTCGCTTTTGCAGTATGTCCTGTGTTTTCCAGAACGCGGGCGAGAATCTTACCATCATCGAGAAGAGCTTCCCTTCCGGCAGAGAGTGCAAGCAGAACTTCCTTAGGAACCGTAACGATTTTTCTCAGAGCCTGTGACTTTCTGGCGTCCGGATCTCCCTGCTCCATGAAACCGAGTACATCACCCTCCCTGAGATCAAGAGGGGCATTCATCCTCCCGATTCTGAGTTCAGGTCCCTGAAGATCGATGAGAAGCTGCGCTTTTACTCCCGACATTTCCGCTGCCTTGTGCAGATTCGAGATGAGATTCTCTGATTCCTTCAGGGTAACGTGCGACAGATTAAGACGTATCCCCGTCATTCCCGCATCAAACATCGCCGCCAGCGTCTCAACATCCGAACACATCGGACCGATCGTTCCGTAAATATCTACATGTCTCATAGTCACCTCGCAAGCAACCCATCATAAGGTAAAACTTCCCGCTCCGCCTGAAACAGTACAATATCTGTACCTTCCATGCGAAGTGGGAAGTTATGTTTCATTGTTTGTTATGATTCAGAGAACTTATCTGTAATCAATTCTGTCTGTGAGCCAATCACTTTCAGTTATGGTGCGAACCGCTGTTTCTCCAGATTGTTCTCTTCTTTAGATTAATCAATTAATCGGCAATCGTGCATCCGCCGATCGGACGAATATACATGACCTTGCACATATCTTCGCCGAGAAGTGCATCCATTCCTGCCTTGAACTCAGCCACTTTAGCAAGCGGTACGAAAGCCTGCAGAGTACCTGCAAATCCGCCGCCGTGTACGCGGGAAGCGCCCTCTCCACCGAGAAGATGCTCGGCAACTGCAAGGGCGACTGCAACAGGCTGATCTGCCGGGTTGCGGTAAGTCGCTATATTCTGCAGATATGTGAAAGATGATTTGCCGGACTCGTTTACAAGTGTAAGGAAACGGGCAAAGTCATTTTCTGCAAGAGCAGCTACCTGTTCATCGACTCTCGCGCAGTCGTTATAATAATGGATCGCACGCAGGATAGCGCGGTCACCGACTGCGGCCTTGATAGACGGGATAGCCTTGTAGAAATCCTTCTCATCCACTTCGGAGAGAACCTCTTTGCCGAGAGCCGCTGCGACTGCCTTCATCTCAGCAGGAACCGCTGCGTAATCATCTGTCAGATCCGCATGGTCCGCACCGCTGTCGATGATACAAAGTGCATAGCCTGCACCCGCAAAATCAAAATCAACTGCTCTGAAAACAGGATTCTCCGCATCCTTGAAATCGATTGTAATAATTCCGCCGATAGCGCAGCCCATCTGATCCATAAGACCTGACGGCTTTCCGAAATAGACGTTCTCGGCGTATTGTCCGATACGAGCGATCCTCGGAAGTGATACCTCATTATTGCAGAACAAACCGTTTATGATGACGCCGATCAGAACCTCAAAGCATGCAGATGATGAAAGACCGGAGCCGCCCGGTACGTCGGAGATAATATATGCGTCAAAACCGGAGACCGGATGTCCGTCCTCATAGATAGCGTTCAGAATGCCGCGTACAAGAGACGCTGTGGTATTTTTTTCTTCCGGAACGATCTCGAGACTGGATATGTCCATACTTGTCATACCGAATCCTTCCGAGAAAACGTTGACCGTCTCCGTGCCGTTCGGAGCGGCACATGCAAGGGCATCAAGATTTACAGATCCTGTCAGAACTTTTCCTCTCTGATGGTCTGTATGGTTACCGCCGATTTCTGTACGTCCCGGAGCTGAGAAAATGGCAACTTCCGCATTTTCATCTTTCCCGAATGTAGCTGCATATCCGTCAGCTACATGTGCTATACGCTCTTTGTACGGACCCATCGCTTCAACACCCTGGCAATAAAGGTGTGAGAGACTGGCGTCGTAGGAACCGTTTGCAAGTTTCTCTTTTAATGTTCTGATTGTAAGCATTGTATTATCACCTCTCTGTACATGAAATGAGATCTTGTTCTTCTGCTTTCATTATAACAAGTAAGCGGACCCAGTTCTATGCACTTTTGTTTCTTTTTTTTGCAAATGTCCTCATATTTCTGTCAAATTGTAGTATCATTAAAATAGTGTGAACTTCGTGACAACAGAAATGAAAGGAACGGTGCTATGGTCAGAGAATTCTATGTCAGCGGCTATGCGGAACTCGGAGAAAAAGGCATTATTCGTTACAGGATCGACACAGATAAAAAGACGATTGATGAGATCGGAAGCGTGACATGTATTGAAAATCCAACGTATATGGTCCCACATCCGAACGGTCATGTCATTTACTCAGGTGAAAAACACAAGGGGGAGGCAGAAGTCGTCTCCTTTCTTCTTGAGGACGCCGGGGCACACGTGACAGGTAAGCTGGGTACAGGAGGCATCTCAGCGTGCCATATCTCACTTGACCCGGCCTGTGAATACCTGTTTGCCGCCAATTACGCAACAGGTTCTCTTGCCGTATTCAGCCTTGGAAGCGACGGATCTCTTCTTGAGAGAACAGACTTCCGTCAGTTCGAAGGACACGGCGCAGACCCTGTCAGGCAGGACAGACCGCATCTGCACTTTGCCCTCTGCACAGGCGAAACGGTATATGCGTGCGACCTCGGACAGGATGTCGTCTGGGTATTTGATTTCGACAGGAACACAGGAAAACTGATCGATACAGACAGAAATATCCATGTACGCCCCGGCGGCGGACCGCGTCATCTGGCGATACATAGCGCACACCCGGAGTATTTATATCTGATCACGGAGATGGCCAGCACAGTGTATGTCCTCAAAGATAACGGAAACGGCTATGAGACCGTTCAGACTATAAGCTCTATCCCCGCTGATTACGACGGACCGGAGAATACGGCGGCTGCGATCCGATTCTCAGATGACGGAACGAGACTTCTCGTCTCGAACCGCGGACATGACAGTATTGCCGTATTTCAGATCACAGAGAGCGGTACTCTCCTGCCGGCAGTCTTTTCCACCAGCGGCGGCACGGGTCCGAGGGACTTCAATATATTCGGAGATCTGGTCGTAACATCCAATCAGTATTCCGGCGATGTTGTCGTCTACGAGCTGGACGGCCTTACGCTCAGGGACACGGGAATCCGCTCCAATGCCGGGCATCCGTCCTGCGTGCAGCCGGTCCTATAAATTAAAGAATAGACTTCCGCCACATTTCAAGTCTCGCTCAAGAGACATGGCGCGGGATTCGGGTCAGTGTTAGCTGCCATCTTCCAAACCGAACCTATGCGCATATAAGAAAAAATCCGGCACTGCATTGCGGCCTGTATTACACAGAGTCCGTACGCAGTGCCGGATTTTTCATTTAATATTTTTCGCCGGTTCACGCTGCGGGTGCCGCCGCATCCTGCGGATTATTCTCCGCTGCGGGCTGTGAATTCGCCACAGAAGGAACTACCTCCACATAGCTGCTGATGCAATAGAGCACCTGCCCTTTATACTCAACTCGTGACCATCCGAGTTCGTCATTTGAACCGGTTCGTGTAAAGACCTCTCCGTTCTTTACTGTAGCAACAATCTTTGCCTTCGGATTTGTTACACTCGGGAGGAGTCTCAGATTCACTTCGATTTTCGGCGTCACCTGTTCATTTACATCCACGAATTTTGTCTGGATCTCGGGAAGTGAGCTGTCTGAAGTTCCTGCAGCACCGCTCTCCGTGGCAGCTTTTTTCGTAAGGTCTGTCGTCAGCAGATTGCTCATTGCATACACGACCTGTCCGTCATACTCCAGCCTTGACCAACCTTCATCGCTCATTCCGGTCCGCTTTACGACCTCTCCGTTCTGTAGAATATGGATAATGAAGCTCTCCTCACCCTGGCTTGGCACGTTTCTTAGATTCGTGGTCTCCTTTGCAGTGACCTCGTCATTCACCTCGTTGAAAGTCATGACACCGGCATCCGCCGCTGTGCTCTCTGTGCCGACAGCTTTTGAACTATCCGGCGCTGTTGTCGGGGCTTTTGTCGCTTCTTTCGCCTGTGTCGGCTCCGGTTCAGGTGTATCGGTGGGGGTGGGGGTCAGCGTAACTCTTACAGTCGGTGTTGCTTCTGGTAACGATTCAGCCTCTGCACTCTCTGCCTGTATTCCGCCGAATGTGTCGATCAAGCCATTCAGTCTGCCGGTAGCCAGAAGAACTGCCACAACAGCTGTTATGCATATCGCAAAGATCAGTATACCGGCAAGGATTCTGAAGACAACATCACCGGCATCGTTCTTTGCGGAATACTTGTAATAATCATCATCAGCATCCGAATCGTCATCCTCGTACTTATCCATGCGATACTGTCTGCGCACTTCCGTCTGTTTCTCCGGCGCAGATACCGATTCTGTCTCCTCGAGGATTTCCTGATCCGGGTCTTTTGTGTTCTCCTCTGTCAGATCAGATTTTTCCTGTTCTTCCTCCTCGTTTTCTCTTTTTATCTCGTCTATAATGCGCTCTATTTCCTCCATATCTGTAGAAGTGTTATTGCTTTCTTCGGAATCCTGCGTCCTGAGAGCATTTTTCGGCTCATCAGTTTTCTTTTTTTTCTTCTCAGCGTCCTGATAATCCATCGGCAGAAAACTCCTTTCATGATTATGAAGCCTGGCGAACCAGTTACGTTTCATCTTCCGGTCATTATTATATCGGAACCGCTTCGCGAACCCGATAATCATAATTGGCGCACACTAGCGCCTTTTTATCGAAAGTTGCTGCGCTACTCCCGATAAGATATATTATGCGCGCAGGAAGGCTTTTCGCATCCCCGCCGAATCACTGGGATAGTTATCACTTTGTATGATATACAAAGTCCGTGTACAATTTATGAACATCGGACAAAGATTTTTATTTGCCGATAATTTCATTTTATTTCATTAACTGAATTTTGCATAAAGGAACACAGCAAAAACCCCGCTGCATATGCAACGGGGTTTTAACAGCCGATAGTCAGACTCGAACTGACGACCTACGCATTACGAATGCGTTGCTCTACCAACTGAGCCATATCGGCACATGGCTTTGTAAATTGTCGGACTCGCAAAGCGGTTCCGTTAATCTATTATACACAAGGAATAAAAAAAATCAACCGGAAATTTGAAAATATTCTTAAGATGGGCTTAAGACGGCTCTGAGGCTCAAGCACATTCTCTACTCTTCCGCCCCGGAACCGCTCACCTTTTCACCCGTACATTCCTTGTTTCAGCCATTCACATCCTATCACAGTGTTCCCCGTGACCGCTGTCCATAGCGTGTCAATAAACAAACAGCCGGCATTTCCGGGATCACTCGACAAATGATTTTACGGTCTCCAGCACAGTTTCGTCTGCCTGACCGATCTTTCCTGCATCGCACAGAGCTGCAATCTCAGGCTTAATCGGAAGTCTGGCGACTTTTGTTATGCCGTGGCGCTTCGCGACGTCCTCGGTCTTACCCTCTCCGAAGATGTAAATCTTCTTTCCGCAGTCCGGACATTCGATATAAGCCATATTCTCGATTATGCCGAGAACCGGAATATTCATCAGCTCAGCCATGCGGACCGCCTTCTCCACGACCATGGATACAAGATCCTGCGGAGATGTGACGATCACTATTCCGTCGACCGGCAGAGACTGGAAAACAGTCAGCGGAACGTCTCCCGTTCCCGGAGGCATGTCGACGAAAAGATAATCGATATCACCCCATACGACTTCGTTCCAGAACTGTTTAACTACACCTGCAATGACCGGACCTCTCCAGACTACCGGCTGTCCCGGATCGTCAAGGATCAGGTTCGTGGAAATCACACGGACGCCGTCTGCACTGACAGCCGGAATGATACCAAGCTCGGTGCCGTACACCGACTCATCAATACCGAACATCTTCGGGATAGACGGTCCTGTAATGTCTGCATCCAGAATGCCGACTTTCTTCCCGTTCTTAGCAGCTGCGACAGCCATGAGAGACGTGACAAGCGATTTGCCTACGCCACCCTTGCCGCTCACAACGCCGATGACTTTTTTGATATCGGATGCGGCGTTGGCCGGCTCCAGGAAGCTCTGCGGTGCTTTCCTTGACGCGCAGTCTTCTCCGCATGAGCTGCAGTCTGTAGTTGTACAATTCTCAGCCATAACTAATATTTCCTCCTTACAAATCGATTTCCTGAAAATACCAGGAAGGTTCCTGCACACTTGCCGCACGGCAAGGAGCATAATATGAAAATCAGTAAACTGATTTCCATTCATCTATGTTACTCTTATCAAATCGGAACGGATTTCCGACAATGACTTCTGTTCCCTCATCCGAGGCCTTACGCACCTCGTAAATCTGGTGGTTGTCGACGAGCAGCTGTTCGCCCTCCTCACCGGTAATTTTCCGGTTCCCGAAGGCCATGGATACGTACGCGGTCATCTGTCCCAGATAATTGGGATTCCACATGTAGATATACGGGCAAATATCGCCTTTACTCACATATTCAGCCATCTCCGAAGGAAGCCCCAGTCCGACGACTTTTACGGGTTTACCTGTATCCTTCACCGCGGCAGCCGCTGCCTGTATACCGATTGTTGTCGGTGCACAGATAACTTTCAGATCCGGATATTTCTTGAGCAGCGAAATCGTCTGATCATATGACTTGTGATAATCATCGTCCCCGTATGCAATCTCGACAAGACCGAGTCCCTTGTATTTGTCATCCTCTGACAGTTCACGCATGGCCGCGATCCACGCGTTCTGATTTGCGGATGTTGAGAAAGAAGAGACGATCGCCCAGTATCCCTGCCCGCCCGAGACATCCCTTACGGCTTCAATCAGAGTCTCGGCAATCTCCTCCGTACCGCTCTCGTTCACATCGAGCAGACGGCTGTCCGGGTTGGCAGGCGTATCGAACGATATGACCGGGATATCCGCATCGATAGCATCCTGAAGGACGCTGTCGAGCGCATCCGCATCTACCGGTGCGATTGCAATACAGGAGACCTTGTTCGCGATCAGTTCTCTGACCACCTGAATCTGCTCTTTTGCGGTCCCTTTTTCAGGCTGGTAAACAAATGTCTGTTTTCCCGCACCATCGATAATGGCCTTAAAGCCCTCAACGATGTGATCATTGTAGGCATTCCCGGAACCCTTGGTAATGATCGCATAGCATTCTTCGTCCTGAATAGTGATATCTATCGCACCGTTCTCTTTTTCTTTCTTTTTGCTTTTAGAACTCTTGCCGCATCCTGATACTATAAGACAGAGTACGAACAGCAGCACAATTATCGAAGACAGAGATCGTTTTGTCATAGTTTACTCTCCCTTCCGGCGGTCGCGATGTCTTTATTTGATAACACGAACCTTGAGAACACCTTTAATCTCCAGAATATCATCCACAGCCATCTCCGGGATCTCCGTCTCGGTATCGATGAGACTGTAAGCATATTCTCCGCGGCACTTATTGGCAAATACGGTAATGTTGATTCCCTCTTCGCCGAGGACCTTTGTAAGCTGGGCAATCATATTCGGAATATTCCTGTGGTTTATAGCAATACGTCCTGTAGATGTACATACACCCATATCACAATCCGGATAGTTCACGGAGTTTTTAATATTTCCGTTCTGAAGGTAGTTCATGAGTTCCTTGACTGCCATCTCCGCACAGTTATCCTCGGACTCGGCCGTGGATGCTCCCAGATGAGGCGTTACCAGTGTGTTCCTGGTCTTCGCAACCCTCGGTGTAACGAAATCCGTGACATACTTCTTGACCTTCCCCATCTCGAGCGCTTCTACGATCGCGTCCTCGTTGACAAGTCCGTCGCGGGCAAAATTCAGGATGACCACATTGTCCTTCATCTTTGCAATCGCGTTCTTGTCGATCATGCCACGTGTTTCATTGGAGAGCGGTACATGGACTGTTATGTAATGACATTTCGTGTAGATCTCGTCCAGGTCCGTTACGTGATGAATATGGCTGGACAGGCTCCATGCCGCCTGCACGGAGATGAACGGGTCATATCCGTAGACTTCCATACCGAGATTCGCTGCTGCATTTGCAACCATAACGCCAATCGCACCGAGACCGATGATACCGAGCTTCTTGCCGCTGATCTCGTTGCCTGCGAACTGCTTTTTCTGCTTCTCAACCTTCTTCGGGAGGTCTTCCGTAGTCTCCTGCTTCTCGAGCCACTCGATGCCGCCCACGATGTCGCGCGAAGCCAAAAGCATTCCGGCAATCACAAGTTCCTTGACACCGTTGGCGTTCGCTCCGGGTGTGTTAAATACGACGATACCCTTCTCGGAACACACATCCAGAGGAATGTTGTTCACACCGGCACCGGCCCTTCCGATGCACTTTAAGTTATCGGAAAGTTCCATTTCCTTCATATTTGCACTTCTTACGAGAATCGCATCTGCGTCCGGCGTATCCACCTGCTTGTAATTCTCGTTAAAGTGACGGAGTCCGACGTGTGAGATGTTGTTAAGGCAATGGTATGTATACATTTCGTTTCTCCTTTTTACTTGTCTTCCTCTTCTTCGACTTTGAGACCGAGGTCATCCTGATCGAATGCCTCCTCGATCGGTCTCCCGCATGGTGCCATCGGGAATACCATATCGTCCATATCGATCTGACATTCTATGACCGCTGTCCTTCCGGATTCGATTGCTGTGCGAATAGCCGGTTCGACCTCTTCCTTCTTTGTGACGCGTATGGCCAGAGCCCCCATCCCTTCCGAAACCTTGACAATATCAAGGCTGTCGTCAAGAACCGTGGCGCTGTAACGGGCGCTGTAGAACAGGTGCTGCATCTGATGAACCATGCCGAGGACCCTGTTGTTCAGAACAATCTCGATAATCGGCAGATTGCTTCGCACGGCTGTGAGAATTTCATTCATGTTCATGCGAAAGCATCCATCCCCCGAGATGTTGAAAACCAGCTCATTCGGGAAAGCGGCTTTTGCGCCGATCGCAGCGCCGACGCCGTATCCCATCGTTCCAAGTCCGCCGGATGACAGGAGCCTTCGCGGCCTGTCGAATTTATAATATTGAGCTGCCCACATCTGATGCTGTCCGACATCCGTAGATATGATAGCATCTCCGCGTGTCAGCTCATACAGCTTTTTGATGACATATGGTCCATTCAGGACTGACTCGTCATACTTGAGCGGATACCTCTTTTTCAACTCGCTGACATGACGATTCCACTCCTCATGTTCGGCATACTTTACGACCGGGAGTATATCCTTGAGAATTTCCCTGAGATCCCCTATGACTGCCGCATCGACCATGATGTTTTTGTTCACTTCTGCCCGGTCTACATCGAACTGGACGATTTGGGCCTGTTTTGCAAATGTATCAGTCTCTCCCGTATCCCTGTCAGAAAAGCGAACGCCGGCAGCTATCAGAAGATCGCACTCGGCCAGTGCCTTGTTTGCAGACTTTGTGCCGTGCATGCCGAGCATACCGAGATACAGGTCATCTGTTCCCGGAAAAGCGCCTTTGCCCATGAGAGAATCGCAAACAGGGATTCGGGCTTTGTGGGCAAGTGCGATCAGTTCGTCGTGCGCGTTCGATGCAACGGCTCCGCCTCCGACAAACAAAAGCGGTTTATTCGCCGCATTTATCATCTCCGCAGCCTTCCTTACATCTTCGCCTCTGATCGTTCGGGTAAGAGGACCGGTCACCTCAGCCTTTTTCGGTGAGAATTCAGCAAAATCTTCCGTGACATCTTTCGTAATATCGATCAATACAGGTCCGGGTCTTCCGGAGCGGACTATCTTGAATGCTCTGCGGATCGTATCCGCAAGCCTGTTCACATCTTTGACGATCACACTGTACTTGGTGATTGGAAGAACAATCCCGGCAATATCTATTTCCTGAAAAGAGTCCGTGCCGAGAGATGAGCGGCTTACATTGCAGGTAAAGCATACGATGGGAATCGAGTCAAGCATGGCGGTCGCTATGCCGGTCACAAGATTTGTTGCTCCGGGGCCGGATGTGGCCATCGCTACGCCGACACGGCCGGTCGCGCGCGCATATCCGTCCGCCGCATGCGTAGCGCCCTGTTCGTGGGATGTCAGGATATGTCTTATCTCCGGATGTCTATACAGAGAATC
Organism: Lachnospiraceae bacterium; assembly: GCA_017433725.1. Lineage (GTDB taxonomy): Bacteria > Bacillota > Clostridia > Lachnospirales > Lachnospiraceae > Chordicoccus. Next base: position 152,121 of record JAFRGQ010000098.1, on the reverse strand, counting down.
ATAGACATTGAGAATCGTTCCTCCCGGATATCCGAAGACCGTATCGACACCCTGTTCCTTAAGACATTCAATAACGATTTCGGAACCGCTTAACCTCATAATATTCTACCTCCTGCTGTTCGAGATTAAATATTAGCGCAAACAGTTGCATTTTTCAATAGAACGTCAAAAACAGAGAGAATATATGATAAAAGGCTGCCGCTCTTGCGACAGCCCCGAATTATTGTCCGATATATTACTTTTCAGCGGCGTCATAACCAGCGTCTGCTTTTTCGACTTCGGCGATAGCTTCTTTCTTCATGGGAATTCTGCAGTTCTTGTTGTTACCGAATTCGACAATAACGACATCGTCCGTGATGTCCAGAATGACTCCGTAGAATCCGCCGGTCGTGACAATACTGTCACCGACTGCCATATCTGCCAGCATCGCGGAAACTCTCTGCTGCTCTTTTCTCTGCGGACGAATCAGCATGAAATAGAAAATCGCGATAAGAGCGATCATGTAGATGGCCATAAGACCTACGCCGCCTGTGGCAGCAGCTGCGATTGAATACATAGTAAAAACCTCCGATTTCAATATTGAAAGGCGTGTGCCCTTCACGTATTACGCATGAACAATATGATACACAATTTGAACTTATGTTGCAAGAACTTATTTAACGATTATGTACACGGTACTCCCAGCCCCGCAAGCTTTCTGACACGGTACTCCGCGAACCTTCCCTCGTCCAGCGCCTCACGGATCTCTGTCATCAGGTGATTGTAATAATACAGGTTGTGCATCACGCACAGACGCATGCCCAGCATCTCGTTGGCCTTCAGGAGATGGCGTATGTAAGCCCTCGTGTGGTTTCTGCAGGCCGGACAGCCGCAGCCCTCCATGATAGGTCTCGTATCAAGCTCGAACTTCTTATTGAACAGATTGAGATGTCCCTCGTTCGTGTAGACATGCCCGTGCCTGCCATTCCTGCTCGGATATACACAGTCGAAGAAATCAATTCCGCGCGCGACGGATTCTATTATGTTAGCCGGTGTCCCCACGCCCATTAAATATGTAGGCTTATCCGAAGGAAGATACGGGACGACCTCGTCCAGCACATGATACATCTGCTCGTGAGTCTCTCCGACTGCCAGGCCGCCGACAGCGTAGCCGTCAAGATCCAACTCGGAGATATCCTTCGCGTGCTGAATACGGATATCATCAAAGATCGCTCCCTGATTGATTCCGAAAAGCAGCTGGTGCGGATTGATCGTGTCGGGGAGTGAATTGAGCCGTTTCATCTCCGCTTTGCACCTGACGAGCCATCTCGTTGTTCTGGCGACCGAATCCTCCACATATTTTCGCTCTGCCAGTGCATTCGGACATTCGTCAAACGCCATGGCGATGGTGGAACCGAGATTCGACTGGATCTGCATGCTCTCCTCCGGTCCCATGAATATGCGGTGCCCGTCAATGTGTGACTGGAAAGTTACTCCTTCCTCTTTTATCTTTCGAAGCTGCGCGAGCGAGAAGACCTGGAACCCGCCGGAATCCGTCAGGACAGGTCCGTCCCAGTTCATGAATTTCCGGACGCCGCCGAGCTGCTTAACAATGTTATCACCCGGCCTCACGTGCAGATGATATGTATTGCACAGTTCCACCTGTGTGCCCAGTTCATGCAGCTCCGGAGAAGAGACAGCTCCCTTGACCGCAGCTACGGTTCCGACATTCATAAAAACAGGCGTCTCTATGACACCGTGAACGGTTTCCAATCTGGCTCTTTTTGCACGGCCTTCGCGTTTTAAAACTTTGTACATAAAATGCTCCTATAAATAACGTTTCAATATCATTGTTAGATTGAATCCTGTAATCATCCACTAAGATTATGTTTTCACTTAATTGGATTTCTACCGCAAACCTTTACGCAGCATCTTTCGATACTTCTTCACGGCTAACCGCGGCTCCAAAATTCGAATATCCCCACCAAAGCCAAACACCCAGCTATAAAAAGTCGGACTGTCTGCCACCTGTGTCCGTACACAAAAGTGTTCTTCATCTAAAACCCAAGTTTCCACATCCTCACCAAAGCAGTCAATGACATTCCGCATCCGTTCATTTAAGCATGCCATGACAACGTCAATTGATTCTCCGACATTCATTCGAAACTGCTTATGCACATATACATCGATATTAAAATCCTCATCAGGCAGGATGGCGTCCTCTTCCGTCATTTCAGCATTGCAGATTCGATCTATCCGAAAGTTGACCGCAAATGGAACTGGATGCTTCTCCGAGTGACCTGCCACATAATAATGGTTATCATCCCATATCAATGCAAATGGACTCAGAAAATAAAACTCACCATCATTTTTCAAAACTTTTTCCTTTGTTGGCAAATAGTCATAATACTGAAAACGTATTTGCCTCCCTGCATCGATAGCATCTGTAATCACGTCAATAACATAAAAGATTTGTTCGTTTTCCGGCTTCAGAACATCAGCGGAGTACATATGCCTAACCAAGGTCTCTGCCTGCTTGCGGCTAACAAGATTTGACAACTTTCCAATCAGAACATTACTTTTTTCCTTAGTAATAAAGCGGGAGGCAGCAACGGCATCGATTAATAACTTTACTTCAGGAACTTCAAATATTCGGCTGGCCATATAATAAGAATTCCGGTAATTCTTCAACGTGATGATATCAAAACCTTCATTTTCAAGTACATCAATATCATTCTTGATAGTTTTTCTGTTTCCATTGGCAGTCTCATCAGCGAACATAGCCACGAGTTCTTGATTTGTGACTGGATGCTGTTCATCGGTTTCCTTGTATAAATATTTAAGAATTCGCAGGATGCGTTGTTTATTCTTTTGTGCACTCATACCTTCATCGCTCGTAAATTAAATAGCTTTCCTTATTGCATAAGAATTTTTTCTATCACTTTTAGAACTTTGCTGTCTCTTCGTAACCTTGCTATCGGCTCCATAAATAAACACATATACAAGTTTTCAATTAATGGATACTGTTTTTGTATAACTGTTTTATATCATACTCACAAAGAATCTCCCAGTAAATATGAAAAGTTATGCTTTTTAGAACCATTACACGAAAATACACCTCTATACAATTTTGGCATTACTAGAAGTTTTAAAGAGTGTTTGTTCATTAATTCACCCCAACGCGCGCAGGAAATACTCTTCGCTTTACACATGACGAAATATTGTTCTTTGGTGTATTTCATGGTATGCCTTCTGTTCATGTAGGGTATAACAAACGTCTATGGATTAGAAGTCTGTTATTAAACTATACAGAATCCATGTCCAAATGTTAACCGCTCTGTGTCCATAATAAGCTTACCACTTCAATATCGCGTTGGGATACCCCCGCTCACGCGGGAAACACTACCATAGTACAGTATAAGCCCCTTCTCAAACAGGATCACCCCCGCTCACGCGGGAAACACCATCAGGTCTAACTATCGAGCCCCGATGCGTTAGGATCACCCCCGCTTGCGCGGGAAACACGGAATTACTTTTACCTCACCACTTGTAGGATCACCCCCGCTTGCGCGGGAAACACACACCCGCTTGATAGTACAGGTCATACAGCTTGGGATCACCCCCGCTTGCGCGGGAAACACCTGCATTGACGGCGTTCGGTCTCCGCGTCTCCGGGATAGTATAGGGGGATCACCCCCGCTTGCGCGGGAAACACCCCCTGCGGATTTGCAAGAGCCTCCATTTCGTAGGATCACCCCCGCTTGCGCGGGAAACACCAATCGCGTCCATCCATTTCTTTTCGTCTTCGGGGATCACCCCCGCTTGCGCGGGAAACACGGATGCATTTTCAAATTGCAGGAAGTAGGCACAGGATCACCCCCGCTTGCGCGGGAAACACGCTTTTCTGCTGAGACATATCGTGCATATGCCAGGATCACCCCCGCTTGCGCGGGAAACACAACCGTTCCACATGGACACGACAAGGAACTTCAGGATCACCCCCGCTTGCGCGGGAAACACCGATTGAAAACAAGTCCCGTGCCGAAAGTTGAGGGATCACCCCCGCTTGCGCGGGAAACACAAAGAATGGTGTGAACCGAATTGCAAACCGATAGGATCACCCCCGCTTGCGCGGGAAACACGAATTGTTAGATGCTAACAATTCAGACATATTAGGATCACCCCCGCTTGCGCGGGAAACACGTAATTTAATTTGCACAATGCATGAGGAAATCAGGATCACCCCCGCTTGCGCGGGAAACACATCGTTCAGGCTACTCGGAAATACGGCATACCAGGATCACCCCCGCTTGCGCGGGAAACACTCGTGTCCCAATTCTCACAGTCCTTACACCGGAGGATCACCCCCGCTTGCGCGGGAAACACCAGCACATAAAGAAGATAGAGAACTTGAATTCAGGATCACCCCCGCTTGCGCGGGAAACACTGCGTCATAGTCGAATGCATCCTCTTCGTAGTAGGATCACCCCCGCTTGCGCGGGAAACACACACAGCGGTACGTCAGCAGGACGGTTCAATCAGGATCACCCCCGCTTGCGCGGGAAACACACGGCTCATAGCGGTACGTCAGGAAGTGATTCAGGATCACCCCCGCTTGCGCGGGAAACACCCGTTCCCGTCGAAGTATCCAACAAGTGTATTAGGATCACCCCCGCTTGCGCGGGAAACACCGCCCCTGTCGTGTCTATCTGGCATATCCTGTAGGATCACCCCCGCTTGCGCGGGAAACACTTGGAGATAAGAACTATGCAGCCGGGAATAGAAGGATCACCCCCGCTTGCGCGGGAAACACGAACCCGCAATTACTTTTACCTAACCACTTGTAGGATCACCCCCGCTTGCGCGGGAAACACAATCAGCTTAGCGGAAAGACGCAGGTTGCTGTAGGATCACCCCCGCTTGCGCGGGAAACACCGCGATTTATCAAATTCTGAAGCGTGCCACTCAGGATCACCCCCGCTTGCGCGGGAAACACACCTGCAGAGCTGAAGCAGGCCGGTCAACAGTAGGATCACCCCCGCTTGCGCGGGAAACACTGGCATTGGAACTATCAGGACAGACTGGATGAGGGATCACCCCCGCTTGCGCGGGAAACACAGAAACAATTTCACCATCTTCAACAGCATCCAAGGATCACCCCCGCTTGCGCGGGAAACACAGTCTATTGTGATCGATGATGCGGGGTATCTTAGGATCACCCCCGCTTGCGCGGGAAACACATCGACAACAATGAAATCATCGGGCATGTTGTAGGATCACCCCCGCTTGCGCGGGAAACACGAGCAGAGATACATCGGGTACACGTCATCCGGAGGATCACCCCCGCTTGCGCGGGAAACACGTCGAATGCGACAACGGTCATGGAGCATGTGTAGGATCACCCCCGCTTGCGCGGGAAACACCGCTTCCTTGCCTCGTTCATCGTGATACCGTTAGGATCACCCCCGCTTGCGCGGGAAACACAGCAATAAAATCCCTAAAATAAGCCATTCTCCGATCCGCAATTATCGAAATTTCTTTACTTTCGTTGACAGCTCATAAATAAGCTTAGCATCTTCCAATGCTCTATGAGGAACACTTTTCTCAATTCCGTATGATTTTAAAGATGTATCCAACTTATAATTAGCCTGAAATAGATTATCTTTCTGAATTATTTTCTTTAAATCATAAATAGTATTGGTAAGAGATTGCATACCACATTGCTTTAAGCTTTTGTTTAAGAACTTAATATCAAACTGACTATTATATCCAATTAAGTCAAGTTCTTCTATGAAGTCAAGAAAATCTATTAGAGCAGCTTCAATACTGACCCCGCTTTGCTGCAACATTCTATCGGTTATTCCAGTCAGTCTAATAATGTTTTCAGGAAGTCCGATATCGACTTTTACCAATCTTTGAAAATACAATTTATTGCCTCCTCTAATCTTTATTGCCCCAATCTCTATAATAGAATCAGTCTCTGCATAGAGACCTGTTGTCTCTATATCTATGACTACATACGAGTCAATTTCATCACTTTTCTGTGTAGAACCATGTGGCAAATGATTACTCATACTACTTGAACTAGGCAACGTATTTTTCCTTGCTTTATGCATCTTATACGCATCACTGAAACCTTTTCCCAGATCTTTTTTCTGTTGGTATGCTTTTTCAGGATATAAAACAAGAGGAATTCCATCATAATACACTACTTCTCTCGAAGAATTATATGTACAGAAATCATATCCTATTTCATTCCGACAGGCAAAGCTCATAGTAGCTTCACCCTTTCCAACTTGCTTACATACTCTTTGCCACAAATATTCACGTATCCGAGTATTAAAATTGCCCACATATACACCAGTATCTATTTCCTGCATCCATCTGGTCAAATCACCTCTTAAGGATGGCGGCACGCTTTTCAACGTAATAACAGTAAATGGCACTACTACTCCTCTTCCTTCTCGCTGTAATTAACACCATATGACACCAGCCCCTTTTTATCATCCCACAGGTTAATAGGCTGAACAGTAATCTTTTCATCTTCAGTTACATCTAAAAGGCTCTGAAGATCCTTAACGACCTTCATCAGAAACTTTCCACCTACCATTTTGTCACGGACTTTCAACCTCGTAATTTTGCCAACATCATCTCCTTTTTCATAATCTGCAGCAACTTGGAATGCAAGTGGTATGGTGATTTCAGCCTTATACAAATCTGCTATATCATACACAAATGACATATCATGCCCAGTATGAACAAAACCAAGTCCCGGACTGAGACCAAGCGCGACTACAATACTATGAATTACTCCGTATAATGCAACATTGGCCGCAGAAAGTGCCTGATTGACCGGGTCACTACCCTGATAATTGTTGGGATCATATTCTCTTTTATCCCATTTCACGTTTGTAAGTTTAGCCTGTTCTCTGTATGCTTTTCTTACCCGTGCTCCTTCATGAGCACGTAGTTGCTGCATCGTAAGTCCTGTTACATCCTCATCAGGAAACCGCATCTGATACATCTTCCTCGCAACGGCAACTCGAGTTCGCGTGTTAGTAACCAATTCAGCCTGTTTCATTAAGTATCGTGTCGAGCGAGCAAGTGATCTTCCATGCGCGTATTGACGAACCCCATGTTCACCTACCCATACAATACTAGTTCCGGTATCTCCAAGCAGTTCAACTGCTCTATGGCTAATATCTGTACCAGGCCCTATAAAAAGCACACCTATCATAGCCGCAGGTATATAAACAGTTCCGCGTTCATCCCACACTGTTACAGCACTGTCCTGTCTGTTAATCTTGGCGTGTTCAATATAAATGAATGTCACTCTATCTTCAATCTGCGGCAATTCCGGAAGAATTACTTTATCAGAAACAGCACTCATTCTCCCCCCTATACTGGTATGACTGTCATCATGCCAAAACCATACGCCTTCTTTTTTCCCATTCCTTTTATTAGCATATTTCGAAATATATCTTCCGAAACGACAAGGAGTTCTCCTTCATAAGTAACTTTGCATAAATGCACAGGTCTCATCTGTGGTTTTCTCAAAATTTCATAACTGCGTTCTGTGATTCGATATCGGCCATTTATTAACTCAAAGCCATATTTCTCTGCCCTTTTTTCCAGATAATCAAGCTGCTGAGAGACTGTCACTTCCGGATAAACCCTTCCTCTAACACCCGGACCTTGCGAAACGGAATATGCAGGGTTTAATACCAGTCTAAACCTGCAATGCATGCCGTTATGAATATTCTTTAAAAATGCCCCATAATCCTTTGTTTCCGCTGTGCCACGAATACCGTATCGCTCCAGTCTTACAAGATCAGGTTCTTTTTCGCTAACTACTATCAGCCATAACCTACCGCTTAAAGAATCAAGTCTCCATAGTTTTCTGCTCCTATTGTTGCTTCCAGCTTCATCCGGAAAGCTATTCTCGACCCAGCTATGAAAGGCTCCCAAATGTGTTAGATCCCGTATTTTTTGTCTGTTATCCGTATCCAGCTCCACCCTTGATATATACATACCTATGCTCCTATACTATTCCAAAAGCATCGTGTTCAGTATTGACAGACAAGCCAGATTTGACAGTGACTTGTATGCATTTTTCATTTCTATAGCTGTATTTGCGACCTTTATTCGAAAATGAAAGCGGAACATCCCTTCTCATCGATACAGGATTCCCATCAGGCAACAATTCTGCTTCACCAACTATCTCTAATCTGACTGACCCTTCTTTTTTAACAGTATTATTCCCCAATTTACCTCTCTTCTTGTACCACTCTGACGCCTGCCACGGAGTCTCTTTAAGTGCAGAAATCACATCTGTATCTGAACATCCAAGAAAACAGTCAACCATAAGCGGACAAGATCTTCTTCCTTCCGATAATTGAAAGTATGGGTTCTGCAATGCTTGCGAAATCTTATCCATCAACATCAAGTCCTCACTTCCGATTGCAACCACAAATACCGCATCTTCCAGATACTCCCGGTGAGTGACATAAGTTCTATCCAGAACTTCTTCAGGAATATATTTATACTTATGCACTGTTTGATAGTCATCAACCACATGACCTGCCTGATCAATACGTACTGCATAATGAACATGCCCCAACTCACGTATCTTCTCATCTTCATTACGCCTGTAACCCAGTGCAGCAGCAACAAGACCTATCACAGCACTTTTTGACGGATATCTGTCAGTATGGCGAATTTCAAAATGAGAACTCGTTCCCCAGGATTGCAATGGCCCAGAAAATTTTAATAAGATCGTTTTCATCCCGACTTTTTCTCCAATTACAAGAGTATCTCAAATTCTTTTCCAAGATCTTCCAATAGTTCAGCTAAATCAGCCTCTTCTTTTCCTATCTCAACTCCAGAGTCCCCATTAACTGACATATAAAAGGTTGCTACTGGTCTGTGTACAAACTTTTCAGTCCTGTGAAGCTCATCGAACATCTTATCTACAGATTTTTTTACAAAACCTTCTACAGACTTAACAGGCTCTTCATACGCACTAACAAGGCTGACCGGCCTGTCATCACGAATATTGACCATGATAGCCTGCGGTACAGTTTGATTGGCAAATGTATTTACTTTACCGGTTGGTAGAGAGTTTGAAAATCCCTCAGTGAATAATTTCAATACGTTGATAACTGCATTCTTATCACCAATTTGGCGCAAAAGTTCATGGACGGCAACATTGGCATAACGATAGAGAGTGGCAGAATTATACTCAATCATTCCAATCATACCTGCACCGGCTTGATCTGAAGGGCTCTGATCATCCATCGCCGTATAGTAATCAAATTCAGTCTGTACTGCATGAGTCGAAATTGCATGGGCAACCTGAGCCGAAGCATCTTCATTCAATGCAGGATTATCTGCAACCATCCTACCGAAAAGGGCAATATCTATTTCAGGATTGTCACCGAGAAGATTGCGGAAAACATCTTTTACCTTCTTATCGCTCATATTATCTCGATTATCTATCGCAGCTCTTGCGAGTGAAACAGCCTGCTTCTTTCCGAGGAAAAACAGCGCTTTTGCCAATTTTTCTTTCTTATCGATTTTCAATCCTGCAGCTTCAAGAGCCTGCTCGGCAAGCTGCATTGCATCCTGATACGATATGCCATTATCCAGTTCACATATTTGCTTTGCAACATAAGCTACAATATGCTTTGTTCTTACGCCAAGTTCCTCTTCGCTATTATCGATAAAATAATAACGCATTGCTCTTTTCCATGCTTGAGAGCTAACACGTGCCCGTCTTACACCTCCGTATTGAGCTGTTTTTGGACTTCCGGAATCATCCCTGTTCATATTAGATGGCGGAAGTGTCTGTATAACATGCACATCCATAAACAATCTTTTATTATTCAACATCGCTACTTTCCTCCTTTTTCTCCGGTGTATCTTCTCCAGTAATATTTACACTCGAGTAATAATCAGTTGCCCACTTGAAACATATGTCCTTATTTTTTCCCATCTGATACCAAAATAGATCATCTGCCAACCTCGCAAAATTAATCGGTATGACAACTTTTGACTTAACTATCTTTATCATATGCCGCAAATGATAAATAAACTCTTCAAATGTGACAGCAGTCATCATAGCATTAAAACGTCGATCAAGTGCTTGCGATTCATCTGATCTGCGTCCGGTACCAAGTGATTTACCAATTGATTCCTTCATGTCATAATCTACAATTACATTACCAGTTGCCCCCTGCATGCAGATAGCATAAATCTGTAGAGTACTGTATATTGCAGCTTCTTCATATGTTTCCCTGCCTTTCGTACCAAGAAAAGAACTCGGTAAAGATTCAAACAGCATTGGCCAAACCCTATCTGCTTCTTTTAACGGTCTTCCTATGGAATCACGCAGAGCTGCAAGAATTGCCTTTGTATCAGCATCCTTGTTTTTTCCGAGTTCAAGTCTTCTGATAATATTTCCTGTAACTTGATAAACGTCCCTTTTCTCTTTCTTCAACCGTTCTATCCTCCTTTCACATCAGATTTTTAAATTTCTTCAGTCTACTTCTGAAACTTAGATATGCTGTATAAATATTGATAACTCGTCCGTCATTTTCTATAATTCCACGGTAATCTCGTTCACCTGCCTTTTCTAACATGTCCTGTGCCTCCTGCAGAATTATATTTCTACATTCTTTCTGCCATTGTAACATTGTGACATCCATTGAATTTTCTGGCTGAATCGACTCTATCCATTGTCTGAAAGGTCCATCGATTCTCTGATAAAGTTCTTTTTTTCCGTTCTGAATATAGTTTTTCCCCTCTTTCTGCGGATCCAGACCACGTATCTTGGCAACATCAGTCAATAATCCGCCAAAGATTTTTTCCACTATGGCCTTTGTGTTTTCAACTTCTCCATTAATCCGAACTACCCAACCAGTTTTACCTGTATCTGATATAACTATGTCATTAAGACGCAAGGCGTCAATTATTTCATCTGTTGGTACCCATGAAGTTGCATTACCATCATCTTTCATACTTACAGCATGCAAAATAATGTTTCTATTGCCGGCCACTTTTTGAACACGTTCATATTGTTTCAATACCTCTGGCCTTCGTTGGTGTCCCTCAACTGAATTTTCCAAGGTAATTAAACCAAATGAACGCCATATTGCCTGTTCTTGTATATGTTTTCGTGGAGTAAAATGATCTTTCATATCTCCAGACACATTAAATCTCCAGACCGTCATAGGCTCAAGAAATTGATCGGAGTGTCTCAATGCAGGTAATTTTGCGATACCAACTTTAATCGGTTTGCTTAAATCTGTACATGGATCCATATACAGTGCTCTTGCCCAGTTTGTATAGAGTCCTGACAAGTCATTTATATCCTGTGTGTCAATCAGTTTTTCCAGAGTTTTTTCTCCTCCCAATTCCCAGCAAGGTAACTGGACTTCCCCGTTATAACGTATTTCTGAACGGACAGGGATATAGTTCATCATAAGTGTCTCAAATAAATTATTTCCTTCAAGATATATACCTCCCAAATCAAAAAGCCACCCCTTTGAAGGCTGTTTATCTTTTCCAAATAGACTGGTCTTATCAGACAAGCCCATGTAGTTCTGCATCATGATCAGCCATCGTGTCAGTTCCGCTTCTGTCATCAGATCTTTATTGTTTTCAGACTGCGGGGAGAATAAAGCAACTTTGTTCCCGCTTTCCGAGATAGTTCGTTTAATATTTCGTCCGGCAACCTGAGTCGGCTTTTTCCCGACAGGGAGCCTGTTTTCTATTTCTTCTTTTGTACATTGATAAAAAGGATATTTTTCATCAAATAAGAAAAATCTGTCCTCCCACATTTCCAGATATAGACAAACGATGTTTGGGAATCGTCCCGCATTCCATATGCAGTTCCATGAATCTTCCACTGCATCCATATACTCTTCTAAATCATCTTCATCAACAGGTACCGATTGTTTCATTTTCTCATCCAAAACAATACCAGGCTGAGAATTACCATTTTCATCATATCTTGAAAAAACAGTGTGCAGAATGGAAAGAAGTAATCGCAAGACTGCAAAGTCTTGTGTTTTCATATCCCCTGCGAGTGTCAGATAATCCTGAGCATTTTTGAAGATATCCATAAGAGAAACATCCTTCTGTTCGCCTGTATTTATTACTATTACTGATATCCACGGTTCTCGGAGTAGATTATACCTGCTCATTTTCCACCTCTTTAATAATAATTCTCAATCCGTACTTACTGTTATACTGCAATACGATTTTTCCAAGATCAAATTCCAGTTTTTCATCAAAGATAATTCCAAGGGATCCTTTCAACCATGGCCTTGACTGCCATTCTTTCAAATGTTTTCTATTATAGTTTTCAAGTACTTCGATCAACTTATATGTGCCACCCATCATAGTATTAACATAATTAGGTAATCGAAGAGTCTGTCCAGCAAGTATTCTGCAAACCTCTGTTTCTTCCAACTGTTCAGAAAGATCCACATTGCCTCTTTCATCCGCTTCAACCAGCCCATAACCTTTTCCACGCGTACGAACAGCTATTACCTCAATTGTTTCCTGTATATCACGTACCTGAGCGGCAGCCTCTTCTTCATTGGAGGAAGAGTATGTCCTAAGCCATCCGATAAGATTTTTTCTTTCAGGAACAATCTTTGTGGATGGAGAATCAATCCGAAACACCTTCGCCCGTTCAGATTTCTTATTTGAAAGCTGGTAGAATTTTGCTCGAAGAGTTGTATATTTATTTGTTAATTCTCCTTCTGTATCCACAATGAAGGGGAAATCCTCACTATAAACCTTTTGAACTAAACAAGATACATCACCCGGTATTAAGATACTCGACGGTAAGAATTTCTGGGTTCTCATAAGAAGATATCCTCCATAAACTATTTCAGAGCCTTCTTCAAACTCAAACTTTTCGTTCATACCAAGTACAAATACAACCGGTTCTTTATGCTGCTCCGGCCTCTTAATATTGTGTCTGTGCAGCCGGCCAATTCGTTGAATCAAAAGATCCATCGGACACAGATCCGTAATCAGAACATCAAAATCAATATCCAAAGATTGCTCCATGACCTGTGTCCCAACAATTATTTTTGTTCCCGGACGATTTGCATTCTTACCAATCATCCGTAAAAGCTGTTCTTCTTTTCTTATACGATCAGCTGCAATAAAATTCGAATGCAGAAGTTCTACTTTATCCTCTCCAAACAGTTCTGAACATTGTTTTGCAATTTGCTGTGCTCTTTTCACTGTGTTGACAATAATTCCGATAATACCACCTTCTTGAATCAGTTCTTCTATCTTGGTAAATAGAACCGATTCCTTAAGGCTTTCTATAAAAACCTTTTTATCTCTTTGTTTTGGAAACTCAGCATTTTGTTTAACAGTTACACCATCTGTATAGGTAATTAGAGGATACTGATCGGATTTTAGATCAATCCGGCTCATGTCTATTTCTCTTTTTTTTAATCCGAGCCCACGAAGATACGCTTCAGTAAGATTTATACGGATATTATATGGAAGCGTAGCTGATAAAAGAATTACTGGTACGCCATACGCTCCCATCCATCGAATCGCTTCGTACAAATACTCCTGCATATATGCATCATATGCATGAACCTCATCTATGATCACGACCTTCTTTTGGAAGCCCAAATGTCTCAGTGCCAAATGCTTCTGTCGGAGTGCTGTCAACAAGAAATTATCAACGGTACCGACAACTATATCATCCAGTGCCGTCTTTTTACGGCCTGAAAACCACTCATTTACTATGACCGTTTCCAGATCTTCATAATCCTCCGCTACATGAGAAGCATCCAACAAGGTCTGCATTATCGGATTAAGAGCTGCTTTCCCATGTACTAATCGAATACTGCTGGTACAGTCATATTCCTTAGTGACTGCTTCAAGCCAATTGTTTATTCTCTCAAAGATACCATTTGAAGTAGCCTGTGTAGGAAGTCCGAAAAATAATCCTCCTCTTGCTGTCTTTGCAGCAATCTGCTCAGCAGCGGCTAGTGCTGCCTCCGTTTTTCCTATTCCTGTAGGCGCTTCAATAATCATCAACCCCGGCGATTGGGTATCAGATATTGTGTTAAATATAACTTCCTGAACATCTCTTGGCATGAACGAAAAGCGTTTCTCGTACAAATTTTTTATATTGTCAGGCTCTTCAAATATTAACGGAAGACTCTTGCACCATTCTCGAATACCTTTACTAAAGCGGTTATTCTCATCAAGTATTTCTGTCTGATTTACAGGAATAAGAGGAAAATAATCCGTATTGCTGGCTATCCAGTCAGCCATAATCAGAATTCCTGACAGAATTACCTGAGCTGGCATTGAAAATGAAGGGAGCTCTTTCACATCATAGAACCCACACTGATCCAATGCCCATTTAAAAATAAACACCTGTGTGTCATACCATCGGCACCATATTTCAGATGACGTATCTTCTGACTGATAGTAATTCGCCGGATAAAATTCCTGGTTCTCACAAATACTTTTTTCATCAACAGGAACTCCATGATGGGCTCCAATGATAGAGGCAAGATCCTCCCTAACTCCGAATCTACTGAGTATAACCTGACCAGCCAAACTGTGATGAGAACACCCGGGAGATGCCAGTACTAATTCACTGATGCCGGTATAACCGGATCCCTCAATACGTTCCAAAAGCAAATTATCCAAATCCGAAGAGGAAGAATAGCCTTTTTGAATCTGAAAGACAGGAGTTGCCTTCCCAATGTCGTGAACGCATCCAAGAAAACGTATTGCATTCTCAGCTACATCTTCATCCGCAGGTTGCATCTGGTCAATTATCATCTGCCTTTGACCATCTGTTATCCAATGTGACCACAACCACCCACTGATATTCATGGTGTCTTCCAAGTGTACCAGCAGAGGGAGCCAAGAAAATGTCCCTCCTGTATCACTTTTCTTTGCCCATAAAGAGACAACCGACTTTTTGTCAATCTTTCCTGATCCCATCTATATAAACCTTTACAAAACCGATTTCACTAATACTGCAAAAATAATATCAGTACCTATGTCACTCCACTACTTTTCGAATCATATAATAACACTATATTTCATATTTCTCAATTAACTTCTTAAAATTGGTCGTATTTTTGACCACTGTTTCAAATATTTAACCATCAGTTTAATATTCCAAATTGATATGTTTTATTGAGATATGATGCACAATGATTTTGAACCTGCACTCCATTATATTCTCTTCTCTGCAAACCAACATAAAAAAATATGATATTATCAGTATTAGACATCTCCTGCAAAGTGTTACTTGAGTTTTCAAATTGATAGGGATATAATTTCTTTCTGATTAGACAATAGTATTATTGAATATATAAGCAAATATCGCTTATTAAGAGGATTAAAATGAATTATACACTTGGTATTGACATCGGTTCCACGACAGTTAAGATAGCTGTCCTCGATGAAGATAACAATCTGCTCTTCTCTGATTATCAGAGGCATTATGCGGAAATACAGGAAACTTGCGGACGCCTTATCGAGGAGGCCTATGAAAAGCTTGGCGATCTTGAGGTGTCACCTGCGATCACAGGCTCCGGCGGACTTACGCTCGCAAAGCACCTCAGCGTGCCTTTTGTTCAGGAGGTAATCGCTGTTTCCACGTGTCTCAAAGCACAATGCCCGCTAACGGATGTTGCCATCGAGCTCGGCGGAGAAGATGCCAAAATCATATATTTTGAAAAAGGCAATATCGAACAGCGCATGAACGGCATCTGCGCAGGCGGTACGGGATCCTTCATCGATCAGATGGCTGATCTTCTGCAGACGGACGCATCCGGCCTCAATGAGTACGCAAGAAGCTACCAGTCGCTCTATCCGATTGCTGCGAGGTGCGGCGTATTTGCAAAAACCGATATCCAGCCGCTCATCAACGAAGGCGCGACCAGAGAGGATCTTGCCGCTTCAATATTCCAGGCAGTCGTAAATCAGACTATTTCCGGTCTCGCCTGCGGTAAGCCGATTCGCGGGCACGTCGCCTTCCTCGGCGGACCGCTTCACTTCCTCGATCAGCTGCGCGCCCGTTTCATTGATACGCTGAAGCTAGATGATGAGCACACCCTGATCCCGGATCATTCACACCTTTTCGCTGCACAGGGCGCTGCGCTCGAGTCCGTCAACGCCGCAAAATCCGAAGCTAAGACTTCCGAGATCACATATGTTGACGGGATGGAAAAGACCACACTCAGCCAGCTTATGAAGAAGCTTCAGGGCGGAATCAAGATGGAGTTTGAAGTCTCCCGCCTCGAACCGCTTTTCAAGAGTGAGGATGATTACGAAGTCTTCCGTACACGTCAGGATCGCTATCAGGTAGAAAAAGGCATTCTGGCTTCTTATCGCGGAAAGGCTTATCTCGGCATCGATGCAGGAAGTACAACGACGAAAACAGCCCTCATCTCAGATGACGGAAAACTTCTCTATTCTACATACGGAAGCAACCACAGCAATCCGCTGCAGACTTCCATCGATGCGATAAAGGAGATTTATGCGCATATGCCGAAAGGCGTCGAGATTGCCGGAGCTTGCTCCACCGGTTACGGTGAGGCTCTTATCAAGTCGGCGCTCATGCTTGACGAGGGAGAAGTTGAGACAATTTCTCACTACTACGCCGCTTCATTCTTCGACCCGAATGTGGACTGCATCCTCGATATCGGCGGACAGGATATGAAGTGCATACGCATCAAGGATCATGCGGTAGATGACGTCATGCTGAATGAGGCGTGCTCATCCGGCTGCGGTTCCTTTATCGAGAACTTTGCGAAGACTCTGAACTATTCGGTCCAGGATTTTGCCAAAGCCGCCCTTTTCGCGGAGCATCCCATTGATCTCGGTACAAGATGTACAGTCTTCATGAACTCCAAGGTAAAGCAGGCGCAGAAGGAAGGTGCGACCGTAGCGGACATCTCTGCCGGGCTCGCTTATTCTGTCATAAAAAACGCTCTTTACAAGGTCATCAAGGTCTCTGACGCATCCGAGCTCGGGAAGAACATCGTCGTCCAGGGCGGTACCTTCTACAATGACGCAGTGCTGAGAAGCTTTGAAAGGATCGCCGACTGCCAGGTCATCAGACCTGATATCGCCGGTATCATGGGTGCATTCGGCGCAGCTCTCATAGCAAGGGAGCGTGCCGAAGAGGGCAAAAAGTCAAAAATGCTCTCCATTGATGAGATCAACAACTTTACCTATACGACTTCCATGGGAAGATGCCGAGGCTGCACCAATAACTGCCGCCTCACGATCAACAAATTCTCCGGCGGAAGACGGTTCATCTCCGGGAACCGCTGTGAAAAAGGCATCGGCCTTAAGAAGAATAAGGATAATCTGCCGAACCTCTATGACTACAAGTACCAGAGGATTTTCGGTTACCAGCCGAAGAGCCCTGCTCCGAGAGGGAAAGTCGGTATTCCGAGAGTCCTGAATATGTTCGAGAACTATCCGTTCTGGTTCACTTTCTTCACGGAACTCGGTTACGAGGTTGTGCTCTCGCCGACATCCAGCAGAAAGATTTATGAACTCGGCATCGAATCGATTCCTAGCGAATCGGAGTGCTATCCGGCAAAGCTCGCTCACGGACACATTATGTGGCTGCTGAATCAGGGTGTAAGCTTCATCTTCTACCCCTGTGTTCCTTACGAGAGAAACGAGTTTGAAGGAGCTGTTAATCATTACAACTGCCCGATCGTAACGTCCTATGCGGAGAACATCAAAAATAACGTTGAGGAGCTCAAGAACCCCAGGATCAAGTTCATGAATCCCTTCCTCGCATTCACAAGCGAGAAGGTCCTTGTCGATCGTCTTGTGGATATCTTCCATGCACTCGGAATCCCGAAAGAGGAAATCACCTCTGCCGGATCTGCCGCGTGGAAAGAGCTTCTGCAGAGCCGAAAGGATATCCGAAAGAAAGGCGAGGAAACGCTTAAGTATCTGAGAGACACCGGAAGACACGGAATTGTCCTCGCAGGCAGACCGTATCATATTGATCCGGAAATTAATCACGGTATCCCGGAACTCATCAACTCCTACGGAATGGCAGTCCTCTCCGAGGATTCAATCTCGCATCTCGGCAAGCTGGAACGTCCGATTCGCGTAAACGATCAGTGGATGTACCACACCAGACTGTATGCGGCCGCCAATTATATTAAAACAACCGAGAATCTGGATATCATCCAGCTTAACTCGTTCGGCTGCGGACTGGATGCGGTCACGACAGATCAGGTACAGGAACTTCTCTCTCAGAGCGGAAAGATATACACCTGTCTGAAGATCGATGAGGTAAATAATCTCGGAGCAGCCCGGATCCGTGTGCGTTCCCTGCTTGCTGCAATCCGTGTAAGACAGCGCCAGCTTAAGGAGTCCGGCGGACAGTCGCGTAAGATCATCTCTTCGGAGTTCAAGCGCCTTGTCTTCACAGAGAAAATGCGCGACGAGTATACGATCCTCTGCCCGCAGATGTCTCCGATCCATTTCAGACTTCTGGAGCGGGCCTTCAATTCGGGGGGCTTCCATGTTGAGGTGCTCTCCAATGATAACCGCCACGCGGTCGATATGGGTCTTAAATATGTCAACAACGACGCCTGCTATCCGTCCCTGCTCGTCATCGGGCAGATCATGGACGCTCTGCTCTCGGGCAAATATGATACGCACAAAGTTGCGGTTGTCATGACCCAGACGGGCGGCGGCTGCCGGGCTTCGAACTACATCGGCTTTATCAGAAGAGCCCTTAAGAAGGCAGGTCTCGAATACGTTCCTGTTCTGTCGTTGAACTTCAACGGCTTTGAGCCGCAGCCCGGCTTCAAAATCAAGGTGCCGACTCTGACAAGGCTCGCATACTCGATCGTGCTCGGAGATGTTCTGATGAAGTGTCTCTACCGCATGCGTCCGTATGAGCGAGTTAAGGGATCAGCCAACAAAAAATATGAGAAGTGGAATGCGGTCTGCGTCAGATATCTGGATAAGAAGCATTGCTCTATTCCGGAGTTCTATGCGCTGTGCCGTGACATCATCCGGGATTTTGACAATCTTCCGATCACAGATGAGAAGAAGCCGCGCGTCGGTATAGTCGGCGAGATACTTGTCAAGTTCTCTCCGGCTGCCAACAATCATCTTGTGGAGCTTCTCGAAAAAGAAGGAGCCGAGGCGGTTGTTCCCGACCTAATGGATTTCTTCAATTACTCGTTCTATAATCTGAACTTTAAGGTCGAAAATCTGGGATTCGCAAAGAAATCCAAGATAGCGACCAACGTGGGAATCTGGGCAGTAACGCAGCTGAGAGCTGCCGCCAACAGGGAATTTGCAAAGAGCAAACATTTTACACCTTCGGCCGATATCGCCCATCTGGCAGAGATGGCGTCGCCCATAACATCCACCGGAAACCAGACCGGCGAGGGCTGGTTCCTTACAGGCGAAATGCTGGAGCTGATCCAGGCAGGCGTTCCGAATATCGTCTGTATTCAGCCGTTCGCATGCCTGCCGAACCACATCGTCGGCAAGGGCGTCATCAAGGAACTGCGAAATCGCTATCCGGAGGCAAATATCGCTGCGGTCGACTATGACCCCGGTGCTTCGGAAGTCAACCAGCTGAACAGAATCAAGCTGATGCTGACGACGGCTGAAAAGCGGATGAATCAGCAGGAATAAAATCTATAGAAACTCATGACTGGAGCTGTCGCATAAGGCAGTGTCGACACAATACATAGCAGGCATTTATGAATAACGACTGCTATGTACTGTAGCTTCACACCTTTATGCGGCAGCTCCTCTTCATTTCGGACACGAATTGAGGTGAACTTGTTTTAGTCTCCGCTGAAGAAGTCAGGCGCTTCTCACACAGAGAAAAATTCCTGCCATCAACCTATGGTCTTAATCAAGGCTATGTAGTAAGATATCGATTATGAATGTTGAAAAAGTAACCCTGAAGCAAATAAATAGGAGCGACGCACTCCGCTATCTCGGATACGTTGATACGGTACCGGATGACACCACTCTTCTCCTTCTGGACAAATGCGAGAAAGAGCTCCTGCATCATCTCGATTGCAAATATCTTTATCGAGTCTTCCCGCTTGAAGGCGGGCAGATACCCGGATCCGCCTACAGACTGGAAGGCAGCTCCATTGCATCTCATCTTGCCGGATGCACACAGGTCATATTCCTGTGCGCAACACTCTCGGAGGGCGTCGACAGGCTGATCCGTCTTAAACAGATCACCGGCATGACCGAAGCCATGATGACAGATGCGCTTGCGTCATCTGCGATCGAACAGGTCTGCGATACGGCCGAGAGGGAAATCATGAAATCTTTCCCCGGCATGCAGCACACTTACAGGTTCGGTCTCGGGTACGGCGACTTCCCTCTGGAAGGACAGCCGGCCTTTCTCAATATACTGGATGCCCGTAAGCGGATCGGTGTGAGTGTCAGTCCAAGTCTCATGCTGACGCCTTTAAAGTCCGTAACGTGTATAATCGGACTCGGGGAGCATATCGCGACCGAAAGCAGAAAGACCTGTGAAGTCTGTTCATTAAAAGAAAGCTGTGCATATCGGCGAGCAGGGAGATTGTGCTCACAGTGAAGATTTCAGCTAACGCTGACCCGAACCCCGCGCCAAGTCTCGCGAGCGAGACTTGAACACACTGCCCTGCATCTCAAGTCTGAAGTCACACGTATTGCGCAATGAAGAATAACAAAAATCTACAAGGAGGACAACATGACCGTTCAAAACCTCTTGAAGAATCAGTTCACCATCCTTGATGGCGGCATGGGGACTATGCTCCAGCAAAAAGGTATGGCTCTCGGCACCATCCCGGAAACTCTCAATATCACAAAACCCGAGTGGATCATCGATATCCACCGTCAGTACATAGAAGCCGGTTCACAGATCATCTACGCCAACACATTCGGCGCAAACCGCTTTAAAATGGCAGAATCCGGATACACCGTCAGCGATCTCATCCCGGCCGCTATCAAAAATGCCCGCGCAGCTGCCATTGGCACCGAAACGCTTGTGGCACTGGACATAGGACCGATCGGGCAGCTGCTCGAGCCGACCGGCGCGCTGGCATTTGAGGAAGCCTATGACATTTTTCAGGAGATGGTCGTCGCAGGGCGTAATGCCGGTGCAGACCTCATTATCATCGAGACGATGACTGACCTTTATGAGACCAAAGCCGCTGTGCTGGCTGCAAAGGAGAATAGCAATCTTCCGGTATTTGTCACGATGACCTTTGAGGAAAATAAGCGGACCTTCACAGGATGCGCTGTCTCCGCTATGTGTCTTACGATGGAAGGACTCGGGGTCGATGCTCTCGGCGTCAATTGTTCTCTCGGTCCGCGCGACCTGATTCCGATCGTCGAGGAGATATCAAAGTGGACAAGACTCCCGATCATCGTAAAGCCGAATGCAGGTCTTCCCGATCCTGTGACCAATACCTATAATGTGCTTCCGGATGAATTCGCCGAAGTCACAAAGCAGATGCTCCCATTCGGCGTTCGCATCCTCGGGGGATGCTGCGGAACGAACCCGGACTATATACGAAAACTGTCCGATATGCTCTCTGGGGAATCCTCCCGCATCTATACTATAGAGCCGTCTTCTTCCAATGAAAACAGCAGTGATACCGCACCTTGCGGTAATCGCGATCTGGCTGTCTGCACACCGCTCAAGACCTGTGTCGTCAGCGAGCCGCGTGTTATCGGTGAACGAATCAACCCTACCGGTAAAAAACGTTTTAAACAGGCTCTCGCAGAGAAAGACATGGATTATATCCTGAGCCAGGCCATAGAGCAAGTCGAAGCAGGTGCCGATATCCTGGATGTCAATGTCGGAGCACCCGGTATCGACGAAAAAGAGATGATGGTAAAGACTGTCAAAGCGATACAGTCCGTTATCGACATACCGCTTCAGATTGACTCGACCAAGCCCGACGTATTGGAGGCCGCTCTGCGGGTATACAACGGCAAACCAATCGTGAACTCCGTGAACGGCGAGGAAGCCGTCATGGACCGTATTCTACCTCTTATCGCCAAATACGGAGCCGCTGTTGTCTGCCTGACATTGGATGAGAACGGTATACCCGCCACTGCTGACGGACGCTTTGAGATCGCAGAGAAAATAATGAACCGTGCACTCTCCTACGGCATACCAAAAGAGAACATTCTCATCGACTGTCTCGTCCTGACAGTGTCTGCCGAGCAGCATGCAGCCATGGAGACACTCAAAGCTCTCCACCGCGTCAAGACAGAGCTCGGTCTGAAAACCGTACTGGGCGTATCGAATATATCATTCGGCTTGCCAAACAGACTGAATATCAATACATCCTTCTTTACAATGGCTCTCTACGCCGGCCTTGACCTGCCGATCATGAATCCGAACCTTGCACCTATGATGTGGGCTTTCAAGTCCTACAAGGTCCTGGCGGCAATCGACGAGAATTCGCTCGACTTCATCTCCTACTCGGCGGATCATGAGCCGGAGACCGTGCAGTTGAAAAATGCTAAGGAAGCACTACGTGCTTCCGAGGAATCATTAAAGACTCTGAAGCAAGGATATGCTTCTATAGCGACTTATGCATCTGCTCTCGCGGGCGGAGCTCAGTCGTCCGGTGCCTCCGCACAGGTACAGATATCCAAAGCGGTACAGACGGCGAACAACCCGGAGGCCCAGCCTCCTGTGCCGGCACTGACCCTGACTGCCGGTCATCCGATAGATTGCAGTTGTGAGAGCTGCCGAGCCCTTGCTCGTGCGCGGGACGAGTTCGCAAAGCATTCGACTATCATAGGTTCACCTGCTTCCGGACTGACAGATTTTGCACCTGATGCGCATACAGGGACATCAGACGATGCAGCATCCCCCTCATCGACAATCAATGCATCAGGCGGTCTCGCAACGTCTGAAGGAGCTGGCATCCTCAAGGCCATGGAAAAGGGAATGAAAAAAGACGGGCGTGAGCTTACGGCCCGGCTTCTCGATCAAGTGGATGCGATGACGATCATTAACAATATTCTGATTCCCGCTTTGGATGTAATCGGAGCAAAATTTGAACAGGGAAAGATCTTCCTTCCTCAGCTCATACTGGCTGCGGATGTTGCAAAGGAATGTTTTGATGTCATAAAGATGAAACTTGCCGAGAGCGGCACAGCATCGGAATCGAGAGGAAAAATCATACTTGCAACGGTCAAGGGAGATATCCACGATATAGGCAAGAATATCGTCAAAGTCATACTGGAAAATTACGGATACGACGTCATCGATCTCGGAAAAGACGTCGATCCGCAGCTCATCCTGAAGACAGCAATTGAAGAAAATATCCGTCTGGTGGGTCTCTCCGCGCTCATGACCACGACGCTCGGCTCGATGGAGGAGACGATCCGGCTCCTGCGCGAGAATCATGTCGACTGTAAGATCATGGTCGGCGGTGCGGTCCTGACAGAGGAGTACGCGGCCAAAATCGGGGCGGACTACTATTCCCGGGATGCAAAATCCGGGGCGGATATAGCTAGGGAAACACTCGGTTAATACATGTATATAAAGCTACTACCAGCAAAATCGAGCAGACACCTCCCTGCGAAGCAATATTTCGATTCAGTGCACTACAGCGCATTGGAAGGTAAGTTTTATTTAGTGAAAAAACTTGGCACCTATCACTTCAGGATAAGCCGTAATCGAAATTATTGCTTTATTTAATAACGAAAAGAGAGACCGTCCGAAACCTTATCACAAGCCTCGAACGGTCTCTCACTATTTTCAAAAATTAATATCCGATCAGGCTTCCCGCGATCCAAGCATCATCTGATCCTGTTACAAGGTGAACCATATACCAGTCATATCCGTCCTTTGTACAGACATCACCAGTCGTCTCTACCTCCGTGCCATTCTTAAATATATACGGTCAGAACCATCAAAAGGACACTTCATTTAAGAATATACAGAGGCGAAATCAGGCCGCTCACATCGGCTTCACGACCTCACCGTACAATCTCCTAAAGCAGATTACAGAAATTATCAGCGATACTACCTCTGCAATCGGAAATGCGAACCAGACGTTCGTCACGATGCCGGTTCTCGCCAGCAGCCAGGCCACAGGAATAAGAACCAGGAGCTGTCTTGTCACGGATATAACAAGAGAGTATATGCTTCTGGAAAAGGCCTGAAAAATAGACCCCATAACAATGCACAGAGCTGCAATCGGAAAGTGCAGGCTTATGATACGAAGCGCCGGCACGCCGATTACTCTCATATCGTCCGATGCATTGAACAAGTCAAGCAGTCTGTTCGGCATAACATGGAATATAATCGTACCGAGCGCCATAATACATACGGCAAGTGCAACAGAGAATTTCAAAGCCTCATCTATCCTGCTCTTGTTTCTCGCACCGTAATTATATGCAAGTACAGGTATAAGTCCGTTGTTGAGACCGAATATCGGCATAAAGAAAAAGCTCTGCAACTTGAAGTACACGCCGAATACGGCGGTCGCCGTGTTCGAGAACCCGATCAGGATCCTGTTCATCATGTACGTCATCAGCGAGCCGATCGCCATCATCAGTATAGACGGCACGCCGACCTGATAAATGCGGCCGATGATCTTCGCATTCGGCTGTAAAATCGAACGCATACTGATCCTGATATCGGCATTATACCGCAGATTCAGTATAAGACCGATCATAGCTGCAACCGTCTGTCCGATTACCGTAGCGTAAGCTGCACCCGCCACGCCGAAAGCAGGACAGCCGAATAAGCCGAATATCATGATCGGATCAAGGATGATATTAATGATCGCACCTGTCAGCTGGCTTGCCATACTGTACACGGTTCTGCCGGTCGATTGTAGCAGTCTCTCCAGCATGATCTGAAAAGAAATGCCCAGCGACAGACCCATGACAATTCTCAGATAGGTAATACCATACCCTGCAACAACTGTGTCCTGTGTCTGGCTGTGGATAAATGCAGCTGACAGAGTCATGCCAATCAGGGCAAATACCACAAAGTTGCAAAATGAGAGAAAGATCGCGGTGTTTGCAGCTTTATCCGATCTGTCGAATCTCTTCTCACCCAGTGATTTTGAAAGAAGAGCATTTACGCCGACGCCTGTTCCCGAAGTCACTGCAATCATAAGGTTCTGCAGCGGAAACGCCAATGTGACTGCTGTCAGGGCATCTTCACTGAGTCTTGCTACAAAGATACTGTCCACAATGTTGTAGAGAGCCTGCACCAGCATGGAAATCATCATGGGCAGAGACATAGTGACAATTAGCTTCTTAACGGGCATAATGCCCATTTTATTTTCCTGTCTTTTTTCCATTAAACTACCATCGAACTCAATCTTCCGCGAACAGCGCGTCTACGAACTCATCTGAATTAAACCTCTGCATGTCGTCAATTCCCTCGCCGACGCCGATATACTTCACAGGGAATCCCATCTCAGACTGAATAGCGATCGCTACGCCGCCCTTGGCGGTGCCGTCAAGTTTTGTCAGTACGATACCTGTGATTGCTGTCGTCTCCTCGAACTCTCTCGCCTGCTGCAGGGCATTCTGTCCTGTCGTACCGTCGAGTACAAGCAACGTTTCGATATGCGCAAAGCCATATTCACGAGCAAGAATCTTGAATATCTTGCTCATCTCTTTCATCAGATTCTTCTTATTGTGAAGACGCCCGGCTGTATCGATAATGAGCATATCCGTATCCCTTGCCTTAGCAGACTGGATCGCATCGTAAACCACCGCACCGGGATCTCCGCCTTCAGGACCCGTGATAATCGGTACATTTGCCCTCTTGGCCCACACGACGAGCTGCTCAATCGCACCTGCGCGAAACGTATCCGCTGCGGCTATCAGGACCTTCTTACCCTGTTTTCTGTAGAGATTGGCCAGCTTTCCGACGGTGGTCGTCTTACCGACCCCGTTAATTCCGATCATAAGAAGAACGGATTTCTGATTTTCAAATGCGAAATCAGATTCGTTCACTCTCATCTGTTCCTTGATGGTATCCATAAGGAGCTGTTTGCATTCTGCTGCACTTCTGATGTGCTGCTCCTTCACCTTCTTCTTAAGATTCGTAATGATCTCATCCGTTGTTCTGATTCCCATGTCGGACATAATCATGGTCTCTTCCAGATCCTCATAGAACTCATCATCAATCTTGTCATAAGATGTAAAGACCTGATTTACACTCGTCGACATGTTATCTCTTGTTTTTGTAAGGCCTTTTACCAGCTTATCAAAAAATCCCATAATAACCTCCGCCATCCGGCTTATCCGGTCCGTTTCCCCGGACCGGTCATCGCCCCGCCGAATTTCGCAGGGCATCTCGAAGTTACCTGTCAGGACGATAGCTTATCCTCGATCAGGTTCACGGATACGAGTGTGGAGACTCCTTTCTCCTGCATCGTGATGCCGTAAAGCCTGTCACAAGCCGCCATCGTTCCTCGCCTATGCGTAATAATAATGAACTGCGTATTCTTTGTCAACTTGTGCAGATACTCTGCAAATCTTGTAACGTTATTGTCATCCAGAGCTGCCTCTATCTCATCGAGAAGGGCAAATGGCGACGGTTTCATGTTCTGAATCGCAAAAAGCAGCGCAATCGCCGTCAGAGACTTCTCTCCGCCCGAGAGCTGCATCATATTCTGGAGTTTCTTTCCGGGCGGTTCCGCAACGATCGTGATAGCCGCCTCAAGGATGTCTGTTTCCCGGTCGATCTCAAGCCTTCCCTTTCCGCCGCCGAACAGGGCTCTGAAAGCTTTGTTAAATTGGCGATTGATCTCCGAGAACTTCTCGTTAAACTGCCTTCGCATGCCGTTGTCCAATTCTTCGACGATCCGCATCAGCGTCTTTTCCGATTCGACGAGATCCGAATGCTGTGTCGACATGAAGGTATGCCTCTCCACCAGTTCTTTGTACTCCTCGATAGCATTCACGTTGACATTGCCGAGCTTTTTGATTTCATCCCTGACTTTTGAGAGTTCCTTCCGGATCGTAGCCCGGTCTGCTTGCTCCTCCATGCGGTATTTTTTCGCCTGATTCGGAGTGAGTTCATACTCATCCCAGAGATGGGTGATGGAATGTTCAAGGTTCTCTTCCATCTTTTCCTTCTGTGAATGCAGCCGGAAGCTCTCTTTATCAAGTTTTGATAGCGTATCGGAGAGTTCATCTCTCCTGTTGAACGAATTCTTATGGAGCACAGAGAGCTCCTGACGTTTTTTCTGTAATTCCGTCATTCTTAAGGAATCGTCCGCCGCCTCTTTTTCCGCCGCTGCGATCGTCTCTTTGATGCTCTCAATATTGGCTCTCTTTTCGTCCGCCTCGCTGCTTCCGGATGCAAGACTTTCCGTAATACCTGCATCTTCCTCATCGAGATTTGTGATCTCGGAGTCGATTCTCTCAATATTTGTCTTCAGGAATCCGCGTTTCTGTTCAAGAGAAGCTACTTCCATGTGAATTCTCTCGACCGTGACCGCCTGCTTTTCCCGCTCTTCCTGCAGCTTCGCAGCCCTTCCCTCAAGCTCTGCAACATGCTGCTGCAGCCTTCGCTCCGCGCGCTCGGAATCCTGAAGTTCACCCTGGATAACAGAGCTCGAATCGTTGATTTTTCCGATCTGACGCTCTATCTCCCGGCTCTCGCGGTCAAGGGCACTGCGGTCGATATGATTCATTCGGATTTGATCATCTGCCTGTTTGCGGGACATCTCGGATGTATTTTCACGGATAGACTCGCCGTGGATCTTTCCGCCTATCTTAACGATCTCGTCGCGCAGCTTATTTCTCTCATCCCTCTTCTCATCTATGAGGGACTGAGACATCTCCATCGCCTTACGGTGTTCCTTTACACTGCGTTCCAGCTCTTCGATCTCACGCTTTCGGCCGAGCAGATTCTCCTTATTATGAAAAGCACCGCCGGTTATGGATCCTCCGGGTGAGAACGACTCTCCCTGCAAAGTTACCATATACAGAGAATGGTTGTACTTTCTCCCGATTTTTATTGCATGGTCGATTGTGTCGACAACGATTGTTCTTCCGAGGAGCTGATTACGAAGATCCTCATAAATCTTCTGGCAGGTGACGAGGTCGGACGCAATGCCGATCACGCCTTCTTCCTTCAGAGCATCTTTACGGTCAAATCCCTTTCTGCTTTTGACATTTGTCAGAGGTAGGAATGTAGCGCGGCCGTAATGATTCATTTTCAGAAATTCAATGAGATATTTTGCCGTACTCTCATTGTCTGTAACGATATTACGTATACTTCCTCCGAGAGCTGTCTCGATTGCAACTTCATATTTCTGTTCCGTTGCGATAAGATCTGCGACAACACCGTGGATGCCGGGGTTTCTCCCTTTCTGCTCCATGACCTTTTTTATCGCATTGCCGTACCCCTCATAGTGCTCATTGATCGTGCGCAGCGAATCCAGCCTTGAGGAATCGCGATGAAATTCTCTCTGAAGCGCATCCAGATTCTGATTTTCGTCACGAATCTGACTCTGAAGTTCAGCGACCTGACCCTCGAGAGCTGCCGACTGGTCGCGGAGATCGGCTATATGATTCCGAATCCCCTTCAGATTCTCCTCGGCCTTCCTTTTTCTCTCCTTCGCGTCGTTCTCCTCCTCACTGAAACGAAGCATTCTGTTGTCCAGTTCGGATTTTCTGATAGCGATCTGCTCGAGCATCGCGTCGTAGCGCTGCATTTTTCCCTTGACATTGGTCCTGCCGTTTAAGAGTCTTATGATGTCATTCTTGGCTGCATTTATATCATCATTTACATTGGTGAGCTTCTGATCGATCCCGGAGAGTTCTTCCTCCTCACCTCTCTGTGCACGTCTCTTAGCACCCAGGTCCTTGTCCAGTTTGCTGAGTGCATCTTTCATATCACTCTTCTCAGAAGACTTTCGATCGCGCTCCTCTGAGATCGCTTTCCGCCTGCTCAGATAGTGCTCACTGTTCTGCCTGACCGCATTGATCTGCTCTTTCAGAAGTTCGATCTGACCTTTCAGCTGCTGCTGCATGAGCTGATTCTTCGAGCATCTGTCAGAAAGCTCCGCGATCTGTGCGTCCAGCTCCGTGATTTCCCCGTCCAGACGCATATACTCTTCTTTCGTCTTTTCAAGGGCACCGGAGATCTCTGCGATCTGATCGTCCGCTATCTTCACCTTGCCTTCGATCTCCTGCAGTTCCTTCCCGATCCGTTCGTTGTCGATCAGGAACAGATTTACGTCCAACTCTCGGAGAGTATCCCTCTTCTCGAGATAAACTTTCGCGACCTCGCTCTGCTTTTTCAACGGGCCGAGTCTTCCGGAGATTTCCGTCAGAATATCGTTCACACGCAGAAGATTGGCCTGTTCCTCATCAAGCTTTTTCAGTGTAGCGTTCTTCCTGCGCTTGAACTTGACGATACCGGCAGCTTCATCGAAGAGTTCCCTGCGCTCGTCGGGCTTGCCTGAAATGATCCGTTCGATCTGTCCCTGCCCGATGATGGAGTAACCTTCTTTGCCGATACCCGTGTCATAAAACAGCTCGTGGATATCGCGCAGTCTCACCGTAGAATTATTTATTTTATATTCACTCTCACCGGAGCGGTACAGTCTCCTTGTGACCGTGACCTCCTCGAAATCAATGTCCAGGGCGTGATCGGAATTGTCAAATGTAATGGACACCGCAGCAAAGCTCTGCGGTTTCCTTGTCTCGGTTCCAGCAAATATTACATCCTGCATATTCCCGCCGCGCAGCTGTCTTGCACTCTGTTCTCCGAGTACCCAGCGCACAGCGTCCGAAACATTTGACTTTCCGCTCCCGTTCGGTCCGACGATTCCGGTGATGCCTTCATGGAAATCAAAGAGCATTTTATTGGCAAATGATTTGAATCCATGCATTTCAATTCGTTTTAAATACATAACTTCTCCAATGCCGCACGAGCCGCGTTCTGCGATGCCGCTTTCTTCGTCCGTCCCTCTCCTATACCGTAATTCTCGCCGTCTATCACAGCGGATATGCGAAAGACCTTCATGTGATCCGGTCCTTCCGCAGATATAAGAACATATTCAAGCTTCAGACCCCGCTCCTGAACATATTCCTGAAGGCGTGTCTTGTTGTCATAGTAAAGCTCTTCTCTTTTCAGGTCTCCCAGGATATGCTTCAGAATAAAGCTTTTGGCTGATTCAAAGCCTGAATCGAGATAAATCGCACCGATGACAGACTCCACGGCATCTGAAGTGATGGAATCTTTTTCACGGCCGCCCATGGCCTCTTCTCCCTTGCCGAGACGAAGGAACTGTGGCAGCGTAAGGCGCTTTGCTATGATCGCAAGCGACGGCTCACAGACCATGCTGGCCCTCATTTTTGAGAGTTTTCCTTCTCCGAGTTCCGGATATTTGAGATAAAGATACTCGGAACTGACAGTCTCGAGTACTGCATCTCCGAGAAATTCGATTCGTTCGTTGTGAGCGATGTTCTCCCGGCGATGTTCATTGGCATAAGATGTATGCGTAACTGCGAGCTCAAGGAGAGATCTGTCTTTGAAATGATATTCGATCTTCTCTTCGAGCTCGGAAAGATTATTATTGTTCATTTTTTTCTCCGCCTGAAAGGTCCTTTTTACCTCGCAGCGGCCAGAGCACGCGCCGCATCACCTACGGTCCGGAACAGCTCAAGATCCTTCTCGGCGATATCCACATCAAAGGTATCCTCTATGAGCGTCAGGATCTGAAAAAGATCAAGCGAATCCGCCCCCAGGTCCTCATAAAAAGATGATCTTTCGGTTATGCTCTCCGGCGATATATTCAGAATACCGGCTGTGATCTCTTTGATTTTTTCAAATTCCATTTCTTTCCTCCCGTATTATTCGGCGTCTGATCTGGCCACTTAAAATATGATACACTCCCGACAACGCGGGGCGTTCATATCCTGCCTGAGCTGACAAACGGAACATAGTTCCTTTTGTTACAAAAAAGCTGCCGCCGGTCAACGGCGGCAGCCTCCTGGTCTGCTCTAAAATACAAATAATCATTGTCGTGCTAAGCAACAATTACAAGATTAGTCTGTGTCCTGTTTTACGATCTCTCTCTTGTTGTAAGATCCGCAGGCTTTGCAGACGCGATGCGGCATCATTAAAGCGCCACACTTGCTGCACTTGACTAATGTAGATTTAGCCATCTTCCAGTGACCTGCTCTGGATTTGTCACGTCTTGCAGCTGAATGCTTATTCTTTGGGCAAATGGACATCGGTACCACCTCCTATCCTTTAGACACTTCGACCATTATACATATGTGGTACTGGTCTTGTCAACACTTTTTTCTGTATGAAATTCTCGTTTTTCCGGATATTTTTCAACAAATAAATGCTTGTTCCGGTTCTTTATTCCAGGCCGGCAACGCGAACCGTCTCGCGTGCGATTGCAAGCTCTTCGTTCGTCGGGATAACGAATACCTTTACCTTGGAATCCGGTGTGGAGATCTCGACCTTCTTGCCGCGGATCTGATTCTTCTCCGGATCGATCTTGATGCCGAGATATTCCAGGTTAGCGCATACGTCTTCACGTACGGTGCAATCATTCTCGCCGATACCGCCTGTGAAGGTGATAGCATCGACGCCGTTCATAGCTGCGGTGTAAGAACCGATGTACTTGATTACGCGATACTTGAAAGCCTTGAGTGCAAGCTGTGCTCTCTCATTTCCTTCAGCAGCTGCCTGGCCAAGATCACGGAAGTCTGAAGAAACGCCGGACATAGCGAGAACGCCGGATTTCTTGTTGAGGATCGTAAGGACTTCGTCGACGGAGAGGCCTTCGCCGTTTGCAATCGTCTGAACGACAGCCGGATCCATATCGCCTGAACGTGTTCCCATGATCAGGCCCTCAAGAGGGGTAAGTCCCATGGATGTATCCACACACTTGCCGCCCTTGCTTGCGGAGATAGAAGCGCCGTTGCCGAGGTGGCATACGATAACTCTCTGATTTCCTTCCGGGAGCTTTCCGAACTTGATCGTCTCGCCGGAAACGAACATATGGCTCGTGCCGTGGAAACCGTAACGGCGAATAGAATACTTCTTATAGTATTTCGGGTCAATGCCATAAAGGTATGCGTACGGCTCCATAGCCATACCGAATGTTGTATCAAATACAGCAACGTTCGGCTTGCCCGGCATAGCTGCCTCACATGCCTCGATACCCATAAGGTTCGCCGGATTATGAAGCGGTCCGAGCGGGAAGCACTCTTTGATAACATCCTTTACCTTGGCGTCTACCAGTGTGGACTCTGTGAACTTGAGACCGCCATGGAGTACGCGGTGGCCGACGGCTGAAATCTCGTCTACGCTTGCAACAACACCGTGGTCTGCGTCGACCAGAGCGTCGAGGACGAGTTTAATAGCTTCCTTGTGTGTAGGCATGGGTGCTTCGATCGCATAATCTTCCTTGCCCGGAACCTTATGTGTGAGCATGGATCCGTCGATACCGATTCTCTCGCACAGACCTTTTGCCTTTACGGACTCATCTGCTGTATCAATCAGCTGGTACTTGAGAGAGGAGCTGCCTGCATTGATAATTAAGATCTTCATTTCTTTCTACCTTTCTGAAATAGCTATGTGTATTAGTCCTGCATCTGAGCCTGAACTGCTGTGATAGCGATAACGCCTACGATATCCTCAGCGAAGCATCCGCGGGAGAGATCGTTGACCGGCTTTGCAATACCCTGGCACATCGGGCCGTAAGCTTCTGCCTTAGCAAGTCTCTGAACCAGCTTGTAGCCGATATTACCTGCGTCGAGGTTCGGGAAAATAAGTGTGTTGGCATGGCCTGCTACCGGGCTGCCCGGTGCCTTGAATTCGCCAACGGACGGAACGATAGCTGCATCGAGCTGCATTTCACCGTCGAGAGCGAGCTCCGGATAAGCTTCCTTCGCGATCTTGGTAGCTTCCTGAACTTTTGTAACGTCATCGTGCTTTGCGGAACCCATCGTTGAATAGGAAAGCATAGCAACGCGCGGCTCGTCGCCTGTGAGTGCTCTGTAGGAATCAGCAGAAGATTTTGCGATTGCAGCGAGCTCTTCAGCTGTCGGATTCTGATTAAGACCGCAATCTGAGAAGACGAATGTTCCCTTGTTGCCGAATTCGCAATCCGGGACATTCATAAGGAAGAATGAGGAGACGAGCTTCGTGCCCGGAGCTGTCTTCAGGATCTGAAGGCTCGGACGAAGTGTGTCAGCCGTTGAGTGGCATGCACCGGATACAAGACCGTCTGCATCACCCATCTTGACCATCATAACGCCGTAATAGGTGTAGGATGTGAGAAGGATCTCTGTTGCTTTCTCCTTAGTCATTCCTTTCTTCTGACGAAGCTCTACCAGCTTGTCAATGTAAGCAGCTGTCTTATCGGACTTAGCCGGATCTACGATCTCTGCACCTGTGATATCGCAATCCTGCTTATTGGCAGCGACTTCTTCCTCAGAACCGATGATAATGATTTTGGCAAATCCCTCTTTCAGGACCTGTTCTGCTGCCTTGTAAGTGCGGATATCCTCGGACTCCGGAAGTACGATTGTCTTAATGTTCTCTTTTGCGCGTGCTTTAATCTCATCTATGAAACTCATACCTGCATCTCCTTTCAACGCAAATTATTTTACGTATGTACCACCATAATTATACACTTGAAAAAATATCCAAACAATAGCTTATGTGGTAGAATTATATAAATTGGAGTACTAAATTTGGTACATTAGCGGAGGTTGAAATGAAAACTGCAGCCATCATAGCCGAATTCAATCCATTCCACAACGGACATGCGGAAATCATAAAAAAAGCAAGGGAGCTCACAGGATGTGACTACTGTCTGATCATCATGAGCGGCGACTATGTCCAGAGAGGCGCACCGGCTATCGTTGACCGTCATACAAGGTGCAGGGCGGCATTGGAAGGCGGAGCAGACCTCGTTATCTCACATTCTACGAGATACGCCACCTCCTCCGCGGAGAACTATGCCCTTATGTCCGTAAAGCTCCTTAACGCCCTTAGCTGTGTCGATTATCTCGTATTCGGCTCGGAATGCGGCGATCTGGAAGAGCTCCGTTCCTGTGCGCAGTTCTTTTCCGATGAAAATACTGCTTTTCAGGAAAAGCTTCGTGAATACACCAGAAGCGGTATCTCCTTTCCGAAAGCCCGCGCGATGGCTGCACCTATGTACGAATCGCTTCTCTCCTCCCCGAACAATGTCCTCGCAGTAGAGTATCTGAAAGCCCTGCAGTCGACCGGATCACCGATCGAACCGGTCACGATCCGCAGGATCGGAGCAGGTTACAACGACGACACATCCATAGAAAAATTCTCGTCGGCATCCGCCATAAGAAATCTTATTCAAAATGTGAATGTTACGCCGGTCTTTACGTTCGGATCAAAAAATCTTATGTCCGCCTTTTCAGGTGAGACGGTGCGTATGAACGCTTCGGAATTACACAGTGTTACTTCTGACAGCATCCTGTCCTATGACTACGTACGGTCGGACACAGCAGAACAGATGTATTTCCGCTGTATTTATGATCTGGCCGAATCCATACCCGAAGCACCGCTTCACACACAGATCCGTTCGGCAAGCATGGACGGCGTTGTGTGTGATGATGATTTTTCTCTTATCCTCGCAGAGAAAGTATGGAGTGCGGATTCGCCGGAATTCTTCATGCAGTTTGCGGATGTCTCCCCGGATCTTGCAAGAGCCGTATTCAACAACCGTTTTGCCTGCAGTTCTTTCAGTGCATTTGCAGAGACACTGAAGAACAAATCCATCACACGGACTCATATAAACAGAGCCCTGCTCCATATAGCGCTCGGCATTGTCCAAAGCGGGGAGACGCCTCTCTGCGCCCAGGTTCTCGGGTGCAGGTCCGAATCCATGGAGCTTCTCGGTAAGATTACAGAAAAATCCGATGTTCCTGTCATCACCCGCCCCGCCAGAGATCTTAAAACACTGAAAGGGGCTGCTCGGGATCTGCTCTCGGAGGAGATCCGCGTCTCTAACCTCTACAATATGGTGAGAGCGCTGAAAAAGAAAGCGACAGTGACCAATACACTGTCGCGAAAATTCATACGTATTTAACTTATACTTCCCACTCTTCTCTTCAGAACTCGCCGCCATCTAAATACCAGTATAAAAATCTTGCCGCAAGAGAACCCTGCTTTATGTTCTCCTTGGCTTCCTCGGGCGTGAACCATCGGTAGGAATCAATCTCACGGTTCGGCGTCGGCGATTCGCCTGCCACGGTGACCGTGAAGTTCAGCATCAGCGTGTTAGAAGGCTCAAAATAATGACTGTGATTGAAATGAACACTGGTTACATCCAGTCCCATTTCCTCCTTCACTTCCCTGATCACGGCATCCTCCGCATCCTCGCCCTTGTTGATGTAGCCTGCCACGAGGATATAATGCGGTCTGCCATACTGCTTAATGAGGACGATCTTCGTTTTTTCTTCATTCATGACGATCATGCTGACCGCCGTATTGAAGACGGGAAAACGGAATTCACCGCAGGTCTCACAGTAGGGGATCTCCCCCTCTCCGTCAAGGTGTCTTGTAACAAGTTTCGTGCCGCAGGCCATGCAGTACTTCATTTCAACGGCCATATACATTACCTCCAATTCAAGTTACGTTCGCGAGACTCGTGCGGACCTGAGGTCAGCGGAAGCTGACATATTTCTCAGTTCTTAAAGGAGTGGATCGGAGCGGGAATTCTGCCCCTCCTGTTCACGAACCTCTCACATCCGAACGTGTTTACCGGCATGATCGGTGCGTATCCCAGAAGTCCTCCGAACTCCACGGAATCTCCCACTTTCTTCCCGATTGCCGGAATCAATCTGACCGCCGTTGTCTTCTGGTTCACCATGCCGAGTGCCATCTCATCCGCGATTATACCCGAAAGAGTCTCCTCCGAAGTATCTCCGGGAATTGCAATCATATCAAGACCTACAGAGCACACACAGGTCATAGCTTCCAGTTTCTCGAGCGTGAGAGCACCTGCCTGAACAGCCTCGATCATTCCCTGGTCCTCGCTGACCGGAATGAATGCCCCTGAAAGACCTCCGACGTAGGACGAAGCCATGACGCCGCCCTTCTTCACCTGATCATTGAGAAGAGCCAGAGCAGCCGTCGTCCCCGGTGCGCCGGGGTGCTCCACGCCGATTGCCTTCAGGATGTCAGCGACCGAGTCACCGACAGCGGGCGTCGGCGCAAGGGAGAGGTCTACGATACCGAACGGAACGCCGAGACGCTGAGATGCCTCCCTGGCGACCAGCTGACCGACTCGTGTGATCTTAAACGATGTTTTCTTGATCGTCTCGCAAAGCTCCTCAAAATCGGAATCCTTGCAGTGCTCCAGAGCTGCTTTCACAACGCCCGGTCCGGAAACGCCGACATTAATGACCATATCACCCTCGGTCACGCCGTGGAAAGCGCCGGCCATAAAGGGATTATCATCGGGGGCATTGCAGAAGACGACAAGCTTGGCGCAGCCGAGAGAATCTTTGTCGGCTGTGCGCTCGGCAGCTTTTTTTATCGTGCGTCCCATGAGACGCACTGCATCCATGTTAATGCCTGTTCTGGTAGAGCCGACATTGACCGAGCTGCAGACACGGTCTGTCACAGCCAGCGCCTCCGGTATGGATTCGATCAGAAGTCTGTCCGCCTGCGTCATGGATTTCGACACGAGAGCCGAATATCCTCCGAGGAAATTTACGCCGACTGTCTTAGCGCATTCGTCAAGGACCTCCGCTATCTCAACGAAGTCTTCCGGTGTCTTGCAGGCTGCTCCGCCTACCAGGGAAATCGGAGTGACAGAGATACGCTTATTGACGATCGGTATGCCGTACAGCTCCTCAATGTCTTTTCCGGTGGCTACGAGATTCTTTGCTGCATTTGTTATCTTATTGTAAATATTTGCTTTCAAAGTTTCGAGGTTATCGCTGATGCAGTCAAGCAGAGAGATACCGAGAGTGATTGTCCTCACATCAAGGTTCTCATGCTCGATCATTTTGTTGGTCTCATACACCTCAAATATATTAATCATATTCTCCTCCGGCTTTCAGATTTGCTGTACTCATATGCGGTGCATCATCTCAAATATGTCCTCATGCTGCACATGAATACTGACACCGATCTCCTCACCGATCTGGTGGAGCTCATGCCGGATGTCTTTCGTACTTTTTTCCGCGTCGGTCGTATCCGTGATCATCATCATGTTAAAGAAGCCGTCGATGATCGTCTGGGAAATATCAAGGATATTGATCTTGTTATTGGCCAGATATGTGCACACCTTGGCGATGATACCTACCTTGTCCTTGCCTACAACTGTGATGATTGTTTTTTTCATGTTTGTCTCCCTGTTTATGTATATCGTCATCAGGAACTTACAGGCTGCACCGAAGTTCACCAGTTTACCGCCTCCGATGGCCTCTCCCTGTGTGCGATCGTAATGTTGAAATCGTCCGACTTGAACGGGTTATCCCCGAGCGTCACTTCATTGCAGACAGTCTGATAAGCGAGGGCCTCATAATTATTCTCCTGCGAGAGATGCCCGAGAAATACGTGCTTTACACCGTCATGCAGAAGCTGTCCGAGCAGCTGGCCGGAAGTCTCATTGGAGAGATGGCCGTGATCGCTCAGGATACGTCTCTTTAAATAATAGGGGTATCGTCCGACCTCGAGCATATGCACGTCGTGATTTGACTCAAGGAGAAGCACATCCAGACCTTTCAGATGATCGATCGTATATTCCGTGTAACACCCCATATCCGTCGCAACTGCCGCCTTCTTTCCGTCATGTTCAATGCGGAAACCCACCGGTTCCGCCGCATCGTGGGAAATCTCGAACGGAAGGATGGTCATATCCCCTATATCAAATTCCACATCAGACCGTATCGTCCGCAGCAGTGTCTGCGGTATCTTTCCGATCGACGTATTCTGCCTTATCGCTTCGATGGTTCCTGCCGTCGCATAAATCGGAATGCCGTAACGTCTTGCAAGAACGCCCAGCCCTTTCACATGATCCGAGTGTTCATGCGTCACCAGAATTCCGTCAACATCTTTCGTGGTCATATCTATTTCGTTGAGCCCGCGCTCAACACGTATGCCGGACACACCGACATCCACCAGCACGGATGTATTGTCGCTTCCGACATAGATACAGTTCCCGCTGCTGCCGCTGCATATACTGCAGAACTTCATATGTTAATTACACTCCTTCACCTGAGAACTTCTTCGAAATGTCTGTCGATCTGCGCTTTCGTATACTCGAAATCGCCGTCATTGTCGAGGACAAATGTCGCTTTCGCGCGAAATTCCTCATCGCTGAGCTGCTTTGCCATCGTCCCCTCGATGCGCTCTTTAGAATAACCCCGGCTATCCGTGAGCCTCCTCATCCTTGTATCAGCGCTCGCATAAATATACCACAGTTCATCACAGATTTCATCATAATGTTGTTCAATAAGCAGTGCAGCTTCGAGCACAAGGATCTGAACGCCTTCCTCCCTGAATCGAGAAATGATCTTTTCAGTCTCCTTTCGCACAGCGGGATGTACAAGAGCGTTCAGCTTCTCCATCATGACCGAATCGGAAAATACTCTTTCCGCGATTGCTGCGCGGTCAAGGCTGCGGTCCTCTCTGACTACGCTCCGGCCGAATATCTCTATCGTCTCATCATAACACGGCCCGTCTGTTGCGAGCATCGCGCGGCTTACATCGTCAAGCTGCACGATAACCGCCCCGTATTCTTTATGAAGGTAGTCCAGTACGCTGCTCTTTCCCGCACCGACGCCTCCTGTCACGCCAATTAATCTCATTTTTCTATATCCTGACCGTACTTAATTTTTAAAGAACATCCCGCATTCTGTCGGCAATCTGCCTTAGATTTTTTCGTACATAAATATCAAGAACGTCCGGCGTTCTGTTGATAATCTGCTTTTGATCTTATTCTCCAGCGCTCATTACTTAGCTTCGTACCAGTCCGTACCGATATGACAATCCGTCTCCAGAACGACATCCAGAGACGCGGCCGCCTTCATCTCTTCCTCGAGAAGTGCCCGCGCTCTCTCCGCCTCATCCTTCGGTGCCTCGATCAAAAGCTCATCGTGGATCTGAAGGATCAGCTTTGACTGCAGGCCCTCTTTTCTGAGCCTGTTGAACACCCGTATCATGGCGATCTTGATAATATCCGCCGCAGTTCCCTGGATCGGGCTGTTCATGGCGACACGCTCGCCGAATGAGCGCTGCATAAAGTTGGAGGATTTGAGCTCCGGTACCGGTCTCCTTCTTCCGAACAGCGATTCCGCATAACCTTTTTCTCTCGCATTTCGTACCAGCCTGTCAAGGAATGCTTTGATCTTCGGATAGGTATGGAAGTAATCATTAATATAATCCTGCGCTTCCTTCCTCGAGATGGAGAGTCCCTGAGAGAGACCGAAACTGCTGATGCCGTACACGATCCCGAAATTGACGGCCTTGGCGTTTCTTCTCATCTGATCCGTGACCTCATCGAACGGAACGTGGAACACCTGCGACGCCGTAGTTCTGTGGATATCCTTAGCTTCGCGATATGCCTCGATCAGTTTCTCATCTCCGGACATATGGGCCAGAACGCGCAGTTCTATCTGTGAGTAATCGGCGTCGACGAAGACGCATCCCTCAGCCGGATAGAAGCATTTACGGATCCTTCTGCCCAGGTCTTCTCTCATAGGAATATTCTGCAGATTGGGATCCGTGCTGGACAGTCTGCCGGTCGCCGTGATCGTCTGGTTGAAAGTCGTGCGGATCTTGCCATCAGATTCAATATTCGTCTGCAGACCGTCCGCGTAAGTCGATTTAAGCTTCGAGTAGGTTCTGTACTCAAGAATATTTGCCACGATCTTGTAGTCCGGAGCCAGTTTCTCCAGAACATCCGCAGCCGTAGAATAACCGGTCTTCGTCTTCTTTCCGCCCGGGAGCTTCATTTTCTCAAAAAGAATTACGCCGAGCTGTTTCGGACTGTTAATGTTGAATTCCTCGCCCGCCTCCTCGTAGATTTCCTGTGTAAGCTCGTCAACACGTGCGCCCAGCATCTCACTGTAGCGGACAAGTTCATCCCGGCTTGTCAGGATTCCTTCGTTTTCCATGGAGGCAAGGACTGCTGTGAGCGGCATCTCAACATCGAGATACAGCGCTTTCATTCCCTCCTCATCAAGACGTTTCAGAACCGGATCAATACTCATTAATCCGGTCCATGCCGCGAGTCCTGCTGTCACAGCCAGATTTGCTCTCGTCTCATCCTCATTTTCTTTCTTCTTCCTGCGGTCCGCGACCCAGGCAGCAGGTCCCTTTTTCCCGATCAGCTCCTCCCGCGCTTTGACCGTCGTCTTTAGATATCCGTTCGCGACATCATCATACTCCCAGTCGGATTTCAGAGGATCGATCAGATACGCGCCGACCACACTGTCATAGAATCCGGCTGTATCTGTGATACGAAGAAGCTTTTCAATTTCCTTGGCGTTAACACACCCGATCCGACCGGTGCCGGATACAATTCCCGCGAAACTTCCGAGAAGAAAATCAGCGTCGATCAGTGTACTTTCGTTATTCCCGAATTCATCCCGAGCGCCGTCTTCCGCGGTATACTTCCCGGCAGACGCAGTAAAATCGAAGGATAGCTGGCCGTCGCTCGCAACAGTGAAGGAATCGTGACTTTCGTCAGTATCCGTCTCTGAATCTTTTCCTGTCGTAAGACGGCAGATACTATACCCGCCCCCTACAGGAAAGCCGTAGCATTTTCCGGAAAATGCCAGACCTGCCGCATACAGAACCCTCTTCTCGGCGACGAAATCGATTCCTACGTCCCCGCCGTTTTCTGCATGTTTCCGGGCTTCCTCAAATATCTTCTGAGCTTCGGCTCGGTCAGTTACGACAGTGACTTCGACGCTGACGGGAACCTCGGATTTATCAGCTTCAAAAAGACCGAGAAGACTCTTGAAATTCAGTCTTCTGAACATCTCGTAAGACTTTTCGTTATAGATTTCCCCGAGAGTGAGCTCATCGAACGAGACATCCACCGGCGCATCACACCGGATCGTTGCGAGATCCTTGGACAGCACCGCAAGATCGTAATGATCACGCATTGCACTCTGAGCTTTCTTCGGCTTGATTTCATCCACATGCTCATGGGCATTTTCTATGGAATGGAACTGCGATATGATGGCGGAGGCTGTTTTTGGACCGACGCCCGGCAGCCCCGGAATATTGTCGGAAGAATCTCCCATCAAAGCCTTCATATCGATGAACTCAAGAGGAGTTACGCCCATCGTCTCCAGCACCTGCTGAGCGTGATAGCGCTCATATGTCGTCTGACCGCCTTTTGTCTTCGGGAGAATGATCTCCGTCCTGTCCGTAGCGATCTGAAGGAGATCTCGGTCTCCGGAAACAAGCGATACGGTCATACCGCTATCCTCACCTCTTCTCGAGAGTGTTCCCAGGATATCGTCTGCTTCCCAACCGTCCATTTCGATGTAGCGGATCCCCATTGAAGAAAGAAGTTCCCTGATGAGCGGCATCTGCTCATGGAATTCAGGCGGGGCCGGGGACCGATTGCCCTTATAAGCCTCGTATTTTTCATGACGGAAGGTAGGTGTCGGCCTGTCAAATGCCACAGCCAGGTAGTCAGGCCTCTCCTCCTCGATAATTTTTCTCATGATGGCGAGAAAGCCGTAAACGGCATTCGTATGAACGCCGTCCGGTGCAGTCATAGTCAGCGGCATTCCGTAAAATGCCCGGAACATAATGCTGTGGCCATCTATCAAAACAAGTTTTTTATCCATCTTCTCACCTAACCTTATCTTCCGTTTCTTAACCGTGAAACAGGATCGAAATATGATCTGTTATTGCTTTTGCCACCGAAGGATTGAACTTAATAATTGCTGTTATGAGCAGGAGAATATCGGACAGGATCATACCTCCGAGCGTAATTCCTCTGATCATTCTGGTCTTCAGGATCCTGGTCTCGTTCCATCGAATATCATCTTTCAGCACTTTCTGCATGTCGAAAGAACGGTCCGACCCCTCTTCATCCAGAAATTGAAGAGCATAATCGACAATAAAATAGGTCTCGAGCTCTTCGTGACAATTCGGGCATTTTTTAACATGTTTCAGAAAGTCAATGCACTCCTTGTCTGTCAGTGTCCCCTCTATATAGGGAGTGACCATTGCTTTAGCCTGTTCGCAGTCCATCTTGTCCTCCAATCCTCCGTTTTTTATCCGCTTTTTATAATACTGTAAAAAATCTCATTACTCAAGTTGTAGACAGATTTTGTTTTTTCTGTTATTATAGTTGAGTCGTGACTGAGCCGGCGTGTCGGAATGGCAGACGATGCAGACTCAAAATCTGTTGCTCGCAAGGGCGTGTGGGTTCGAGTCCCACCGCCGGCACTAAAAAGGACTGGATACACATGTACCCAGTCCTTTTTTGTCCTTAATATTTATGAATCGTTCTTCTGATTACTTAAACCGTGTTTCTCATCGACGGAGAATACAGAAAAAACACATCAAAACAAAAAGCTCCCGCTTCTTACCGGTTTATTCCGGTTCCGCCTCCGCCCAAAGAGCAAGCAGCTCATCCTTCATATCTTCCTCACATACGAGGATATGGTTCGGCTCGATCAGCCTCGCTCTCTTTCCGTTCCTCTCAATGACCAACATACCGCACTCTTGCGCAAACAGCATGCCGGCGGCATAGTCCCAGAGGTGAAGACGCGGCGAAATATAAGCTCCGCATCTTCCGCATCCGGCATAACAGATTCCTATCTCTGCGGAACCGAGAATTCTCGCGCAAGCGGCATACTTTCGTATTACGCTCTTATCACCTTTCCATCCGTCCTCCGTCAGGATGACGGAACGGTCAAGCGGCAGACTTTTGCGCCTTGCGACGCGCTCTCCGTTGAAAAACGCCCCTTCTCCCTTTGAAGCGGAGAACATCTCGTGAAGGAGAGAATTATAGACAAATGATTCCCTGATTTCTCCATCCTTCACGTAAGCTAAACATACGGCGCAGAGCGGAATACCGTTCATAAAATTATGAGTCCCGTCAATGGGATCGATCACAAAGTATTCTCCCGGTAAATCGTAGAGGTTCATCTTCTCCTCGGCAACGAATTTTGCATTCGGATATTGCTTCGACAGCCTTTCGATCAGAAAGTCCTGTATTTCCTTGTCGCGATTGGTGACAAAATCATTTGCACCTTTCTGCTCAATGCTCAGGGAAGCGGTATCTGCCATCATCTGACCGGCTTCAAGTACGACCTCCTTCAAAAATTCGTAGTCTTTGCTCATCATTCTCCATCCTTTGCCATATCATCGGTATAATACTGCCTGAAATCCAGACAGAGCATGGTCATGTCATCGAACTGCGGGGCGCCCTTTGCAAAAACCTCAACAGACTTGCATACCGCCTCTATTACATCCGACGCCTTCTCATCCTTTACGGAATTTAGGACATCCGATGTTCCTTCCATACCGAACATCTGAAGCTCTGCGTCATGTGCCTCCGGAACGCCATCCGTATACATGTAAATCCTGTCGCCGGGTTGCAGCTTTGTTGTATGCACTTTGTATTTCATATTTTCCATTGCGCCGAGCACAATGGCATGCCGTTCTTTTCTGAGGACAAATTCGCCGTCAGAGCATTTTATGAACGGATCCTCATGTCCCGCATTAACATACTGAAGCTCTCCTGTGCGAAGATCAAGCACGCCGGCATATGCCGTGATGAACATTGATTCGCTGTTGTTGTCGAGCAATACATTGTTCGTGATACGGAAAGCATCCGCGATATTGCCCGTTTCCTTCATATAGTTCTTCAACATAGTCTTGCCGATTGCCATAACGAGCGCAGCGGGAACGCCTTTACCGGAAACATCTGCTATCAGGAAAGCAAGTTTGTCATCTGATAACATGAAGAAATCATAGAAGTCACCGCCGATTTCCTTCGCCGGCCGCATGGATGCAG
The DNA here is from genome assembly GCA_017433725.1 of Lachnospiraceae bacterium. GTDB lineage: Bacteria > Bacillota > Clostridia > Lachnospirales > Lachnospiraceae > Chordicoccus. Next base: position 108,100 of record JAFRGQ010000098.1, on the reverse strand, counting down.
CAAGATCATAGCACGGCTGATTCGTGAAATCCGGCTCGGCTGAAGGAAGCATATGCTTTTGAATGGATTCCGCTATATATAGCTCTGTCGTAATCCTCTCCCGTTCTGCGGTCGCTGTCTCCAGTCTTTCCATATAGCCATAGATTTCCTCCTCCATGGCTCTGATGGAATGGTACAGATGCTCTATCTCATCCCCGGTATTGATATTCAGCGTGCTGAACAGGCTTTCGGACGGAACCCCATCTGCAAGATTTCCGACGAACTTTCTCGTAGCATCGGATAGTTCGTTGATCGGTTCCACGACCGCCCGGTTCATCAATGCAAGAATAATGGCCCCGACCAGTATGGTCGCAATGACAATTCCGAGGACTGTATTCCTTATACTGTCTCCTACAAAAATACCGCTGAGCACTTCATCTGTATCCAGGAACAGATATGTATAGAGCATCTGATCTTCATCCGAATACAGTCTTCTGACAGCAGAAGTGACTTCTCCGAATGAGGTATCATTCTTGCTCAGACTTCTTGACTCATAATATATGTCCTCTATTTCCGGCACAGCGACCTTTTTCTTAAAGAAATGGATACTCGGATCATCGTTTACATAATCATAATCATTAAAGAAGGTAAAAAATATGCCGCTTTTAAAATCTATCAGAACGAGGCGTACGTTATCAATTCCGAAAACGGCGGATTTCTCGGCTATATCCCGGACCAGTTCAAAATATGTCTTATCTCTTACAAGACTGTCATATTCTTTATCGATCGTCTCAGGATCCTTGCTATACATCTCTGCCAGATCATCGTGTGCCTTATATAACTTGCTTGCATTGTCGCACACATGTTGTATGTCTTCTTTATCCAGAAGCGAATAAAAGTACTCAATATTGGACAGGTTCCTGATATAGTCAGCTGTAATAAAACCCTCTGTTGATGCGTAGTAGAGTGCCTGAAAAACTCCGAATGCAGCAAGAATTATACACACGGCGCCAAAAACTACCGCTTTTCTTCCGAGAGATTTTCTGAACCATTTCATGATTATTCTTTCCAGCCGGCCTCATCGATAAGCTTGTCATAAATTGAAAGATTACTGAATGTTGCAAAGTAATCCTTTGGAGTCTCCGCTCTTCTGATCATGTCGAACGTACCGTCTTCATGCAGAAGCACTTCCGCTGAGCGAAGCTTTCCGTTATAGTTGTATCCCATTGCAAATCCGTGAGCTCCGGTATCGTGGATATAAAGAAGATCTCCCATATCGATTTTCGGAAGCATTCTGTCTATAGCGAACTTGTCATTGTTCTCGCAAAGCGAGCCGACAATATCATACATGTTGGTAAGCGGTGCATCCTCCTTGCCCATGACAGTCACATGGTGATATGCCCCGTACATAGCCGGCCGCATTAGATTGACGGCACACGCATCGACGCCGATATACTCCTTCATAATGTGCTTTTCGTGAATCGCGCGAGTCACCAGAGCACCGTACGGACCTGTGACATAACGTCCCATCTCGGTAAAGATCGCTACATCGCCCATGCCTGCCGGTACAAGGACAGCCTCATATGCCTTCCTTACGCCTTCGCCGATCGCCATAATATCATTCTTTTCCTGTCCCGGCTTGTACGGAATTCCCACGCCGCCCGAAAGGTTGATAAATGTGATATGACAGCCGGTCTCCTCCTTAAGTTCAACAGCAAGTTCGAAAAGGAGCTTAGCCAGCATCGGATAATAGTCATTTGTGACAGCGTTACTTACAAGAAAACTGTGGATACCGAAGTTCTCAACTCCATTCTCCTTCAGAATCTTGAATGCATCAAAAAGCTGAGATGTTGTCATTCCGTATTTTGCATCTCCCGGGCTGTCCATGATGCCGTTGCTGACCTTGAAGATACCGCCCGGATTGTAGCGGCAGCACATCGTCTTCGGAAATTTTCCGACTGCCCTTGCATAGCTCTCGATCATGGTAAAGTCATCGAGATTGATGATGGCATCCATATCCGTAGCATAGACGTATTCTTCCGGCGGCGTATCGTTGGAAGAAAACATCGTCATGTCACCGGTATTCCCGATAGCTTTCGCCATCATGAGTTCAGTGAGTGATGAACAGTCGCATCCGCATCCTTCCTCTTTCAGGACCTGCAGAATGGCCGGATTCGGCTCTGCCTTGACTGCGAAATACTCACGGAATCCGGGATTCCATGAAAATGCCTTATAGATCTCACGGATGTTCTCCCTAAGTCCTTTTTCATCATAAATATGAAACGGAGTGGGGATCTGCGCTGCAATCTCCTCAAGCTTCTCGCGTGTAACAAACGGCGTCTTTCTCATAATAATTCTCCTCCACAAAAGCATACCATGTGTTAAGTTTGACGCCCGGACACTTCGTGCCGGAAACGCTTTCACACAGCACTGCGTCAATTCATTTCACAATTAACGGTTATTATACCATAAGGGACATGATATTAAAATATAGACTTTTAAGCACGATGCGATGCATCTTCCCAAAATACACCAGATCCGGACTATCATAAGCCCGGACCTGAGATTCATTCGTTATTTCATTATCACGTTATGCATACCGAAATTATTCAACCGGTACAACCATCATCATATTGGTGACACTGCCGTTCGCATCCTGAACATCGAAGATCGGATCGCCGGCTGTGATGACGACAATATCGCCCTCTTTCACATAGCCCTTGTCCTTTACGATCTGGATAGAGTGGTCGATCAGGAGATACTGATTCTTTTCTTTCTTGCCCGCAAACGGAGTTACGCCCCAGTAAAGCTGCATTCTGCGTACCATAGCCCAGCTCGGCGATACCGCATAGATGGGGATCTCCGGTCTGAAATTGGACATCAGTCTTGCTGTCTTTCCGGAAACAGTCGGAATAAGAATTGCAGAAGCACCTACATTCTTCGCTGTCCGTACTGCTGCATAGCATACCGAACTGGAAACCGTTGCATGCTGCTCCATACTGCGGTGAGAGTTGAACTGGTCCTCATTCATATATTTCTCAGTGTTCTTTGCAATCTCAGCCATCAGAGTTACGGCTTCAACCGGGTACTTGCCTACAGCTGTCTCGCCGGAGAGCATGACCGCATCGGTACCGTCGTAGATAGCGTTTGCAACGTCAGCGACCTCAGCACGGGTCGGACGGGGATTACGGATCATGGAATCCAGCATCTGTGTCGCTGTGATGACCGGCTTATAAGCCTTGTTACACTTGTTGATGATTTTCTTCTGAATATGCGGAACAAGATGGGCAGGGACTTCCACGCCGAGGTCACCGCGGGCGACCATGATTCCGTCCGACGCCTCAATGATCTCATCGATATTGTCAACTGCCTCGGAGCACTCGATTTTGGAAAAGACCGGAATCGTGCTTCCGTGTTCTTTCAGAAGATCTTTGATCTGGTAAACGCCCGCTGCATCGCGGATAAACGAGGCAGCGATAACATCAAATCCCTGGTCTATTCCCCAGACGATGTCCTCGATATCTTTATCTGTGATGGCAGGAAGCTGTGTCCTGACGCCGGGGACGTTGCAGCCTTTGCGCTCTGAGAGTTCACCGCCGTTGATGATCTCGCAGATAATGTCCTCGTCGGCAATTTCCTTGACCCGAAGTTCCATGAGACCGTCATCGACTAGGATCGTATCGCCGGCTTTGACATCTTCATAGAGCTTCTTGTACGTGATGGAAACCTTCTCTGCAGTGCCCTCAATGTCTTCTGTTGTGAGGATGATTTCCTTTCCTGCTTCAAGTGTGACTTTCTTGTGGTCAACCAGAAGACCTGTACGAATTTCCGGTCCCTTTGTGTCGAGAAGCATTGCGATTGGTCTGCCTGTGCGTTCTCTTGCCTTTCTCACAGATTCCATGCGCTCAGCCTGTTCTTCGTGGGTTCCGTGAGAAAAATTAAAACGTGCGACATCCATACCTGCCTCGATCATTCTTGAGAGAAGATCGATGTCGTTTTCCTGCGGACCCATCGTGCATACGATTTTCGTTTTTTTCATGGCAGAAATCTCCCTTTCATGAGAATATTGTAATCCTATTAACCATTTTACGATGAAAGCGCATGCATATACAATAGTCAATTTTACTGTGTTTTTACATATTTTCAGTTATTAATACGTTGCTGTATGAACAAAAAGACAGCCCCATCAAAAGCGATAAGGCTGTCAAAAATTATCAGTTATTCAAACTTCCCACCGGATGCACTGAACGGTCGAAATCATAAATACTGCCAATCGGCGCGGGAAGCATAAATCAGTTATTCATGCCCGCATGATCATTAATCACATGTACATGTGTGTACAGGTGCTCCATGCAATACTCATGATTACCCTGACACTTTGTACAGAACCTGAATTCAAGATCCGGATCGTCGAGCTCTGTTTTTCCGCAAATCTCGCACCTGTGTCTCGGCGCGTTCGCCACCGGTCTAGACGTATTGCCTCGCCCCGGAAATCCGAAGCGACTCTCATTGCGGGTGGCATTGGGCTTATCCTCGCTTGCATGATCGGCACTCTCCTCACCGCTTCTCATGCGGTGTATATTCTCGGAAAACTGCCTTCTTCCAGCTTCCATCTGACGCTTATAATCACGTCTCCGCTTCATATTCTGTGGTGAATAATGCTTGAAGTCCCTCGTGCTCAGGAAGAATATAAAGAAGTTCATCATGGAAGCGATAAACGCAATAATCGGCACCCAATAATAGATATTCCCCTGCAGTACGAGCCTGAAATACTGGCCGCACTCGTATACCATAAGAGCAAAATACAGAACACCGAGCCACTTAACCTTGATAGGGATTATAAAGTAAAGATATACTCTCGAATCCGGAAATGTAGCGGCAAAACCAAGGAACATCGACATGACAACGTAATACGTTGTGAAGAACTGGCCTACCATAACAGGACCGCCGGCTATAGCGGAAAATACAAAATAGCATATGAATGCCGCAATCAATGTGAACAGCATTCCACCGAATATGTAGACATTATATCGGAATGTCCCCCACGATCTCTCAAGTGTGTTGCCGATTGAAAAGTAGAAGAACAGCATGATGATCGTAAAGAAGATACCGAATCCTCTGGTGGACATCGTGTATGGCGGTATGACGATCCAGGTGATAAGGCGCCATATCTGGCCTCTTAATATATATCCCGGTTCAAGTTCCATGAACTGGGCTGCATTCGGATTGATCATCTGGAGTGCATATCCCGCTATATAGCAGAAAATCAGGACCATAGTGAGGTTCGGAATTGCCCATTTTCCGAATTTACGCTCCATGTTATTTAAAAAGCTGTTCATATAAATCGTCTGACCTTTCTTTTGCGAGTGATTTTTGAAGTCTGTCAGGACTTCGTTCCACGTTCTCAATTATATGTATTTGTCAGAATTTGTCAATTACAGAACTTCAGGCTCGAACATCTGCTGCTTATTACGAGACGACATGCATGGCTCTGCCACCCCGATATTTCTTGCGGGCATTTACAATTCCTGATACTATAATATTTCAGTAGCAGTTGCACCGCCTCTGACTTCCGGAACAGAGAATCATTCTTGTTCGGAGTTATTCACACCCATGTATGCAAAACGATTCACAGCAGGGCATTGAGCAACTGAGTGTTCATTTCGGGAAAGAAGGTAACTATATGGCAGGCTCTTCATTCGGTACTATATTCAAAATCACCACCTGGGGTGAGTCCCACGGCAAAGCCATCGGCGTCGTCATCGACGGATGCCCCGCCGGACTCCCTCTGGATGAAAGCGATATCAGCCAATACACCGATCGGCGACGTCCGAATGGTGGTTCCATGTCGACAAAGCGCATCGAATCCGACAGAGTGGAAATTCTGTCGGGCATTTTTGAGGGAAAAACGACAGGTACCCCTATCTCGCTCATAATCCGCAACGAGGATCAACGCTCGAAAGATTACTCGCAGATCGCCGATTCCTACAGACCCGGGCACGCCGATTACGGATTTGACGCCAAATACGGCTTTCGAGACTACCGCGGCGGCGGACGCTCTTCCGCGCGCGAAACAGCGGCAAGGGTCGCTGCCGGCGCCATTGCACAGAAACTCCTCAAATCGATGGGAATCGAATGCAGTGCACGTCTTACAGCTGTCGGAGATATTCCCGCTTCTGATCCGCAGGCTGTGGAAGCGCTCGTTAATCGCTGCCGCGAAGATCAGGATTCAATCGGCAGCACTGTGGAATGCACAGTGAAAGGCATGCCTGCCGGCATCGGCGACCCGGTATTTGAAAAACTGGATGCAAATCTCGCAAAAGCCATGTTTTCCATCGGCGCCGTGAAAGGTCTCGACATAGGCGACGGTCATCTTGCTGCGACTGCCAAAGGCAGCACGAATAACGATGCATTCCGCATGGAAGACGGGAAAGTAAGCACGGCAACCAACCATGCAGGAGGTATTCTCGGCGGTATTTCAAACGGTTCTGACATAAGACTCACCGTTTATTTCAAACCGACTCCTTCTATTGCCGCAAAGCAGAATACAGTCAATCGATTCCACGAGGAAATCGAAATGAATATAAAAGGACGTCATGATCCGGTGATCGGTGCCAGGGCAGCTGTAGTCGTAGAGTGTATGACTGCGCTCGTTCTGGTCGATGCTCTCCTTCTCAATATGACGTCCCGGTTAGACAGAATACTTGACTTTTATCAGCATTGATGAATATCAAAAGAAAATATTAGATATCCATATCTCAAGCCCGATTGCGATCAGGATGGTTCCACCGAGGATCGAAGCCCGCCAGGCAAGAAACGATCCGGCTTTTCTCCCGATCAGAATGCCGCCTATGCAGATAAAAAATGTGACGACTGCAATGATGGCAGCCGCGACAAAGGCTTCAAAAGAACCGTACTCTGCAATGGCAAATCCGACGGAAAGCGCATCAATCGAAGTTGCGATAGCCTGCAAAATAAGTGTGTGGGTAGATAGTGTGTTCACGCCGTGCTTATCCTCCCCGGGCTTCGGACATGCGGGTCCGGGGTTTTTCACATTTCGCATCGCCCGATAATCCGATATTCCTTCCAAAAGCATCTTTCCGCCGATATACGCAAGAAGAAGCAGGGCAATCCAGGGAATAAGTTTCTGAAACGACTTGAAATAATTCACGATCGTGTGAACGCAGATCCAGCCGATCTCCGGCATAAGAAACTGGAACAGTGCAAATGCGCCGGCAATCCGGACCATCTCCCTGCGCTTCATGTGAGGATCACGCATGGCGTTTGCCATGGAAACAGAAAATGCATCCATAGCAAGTCCCACGCCAAGAAGCATACTGTTAATGATGAATATAATTACTCCCGACAATTAAACCTCCATAGTCGTAAAAAACAGCCGGATCGGATGACCCGGCTGTATTCTTATTTATTCAGTTTTCCGTACGGCTGCGTTCTCAGTTGACCGGTACGTACGATCTGACTCTCTTCTGTACCTCTGCCTCAGCTTCCTTCTCGGTAATATTGCGGAAAGATTCCGGTGCCTGCTCGATCTTATGGAAGAGCATGCAGTTCGGAGTATCGACCTTCTGCGGTTTGCCCTTCATCATGAGTACATTCTTGTCGTAATCGATCTTGAATGTGGTGATGGTACCGCCCTGGTTATTGCACACAGCAATGTGCTGCTGATCCGGGAACAGCGCGATATCCTTCGGATATTCGCCGGATGTCGGAAGTGCGAACTGTCTGTCAAGCATACCTGTCTCCGGATCGATCTTGTACATTGCTACAGAGTCGTCACCCGCTGTTGCGCAGACAACATACTGACCGTCATAGGAAAGTCTCATAGCGGATGCGGCATCGTACGGATCTTTCGCATTGGAAAGTGTGGAAACTTCCTGCTTAAGTTCAAAGCGCGGGAATCCGAATTCATTCAGATGATAATCGTAAACACGGATTACATTGGTAATCTGGCAGAGAATGTAGCAGAAACGTCCGTCTTTGCTGAAGTGAATGCTCTTCGGACCTGCCTGGTTGCCCATTCTGAGAATATCAACTTCTTTGAGCTTGTTGATATGGTGGTCGATGTTATAGATGATGACCTGATCCAGAGCCTCATCGACGGCACACAGGAAACGGTTATCCGGGGTGATTCTCACGCATGTTACATGCGGACGGAAACTGCGCTCGACCAAAGCACCCTGTCCACGATGATACTTGCCATCCATAACAGAGCCGAGACGGCCGTCCTGATGTGTGTGAATTACTGTTACCTTGCCATCATGATATCCGGCTACGAAAAGGTACTTGCCTGTGAGATCTGTGGAAAGGTGGCAGCCTCTCATACCGTCGATATCGATCTGGTTAATAGATGTAAGGTCTCCGTCCGGAGCGATCTTATAAACTTCAACGCCTTCATCTGCTATTGAATAGAGATATTCGCCGTTTCTGGATTCTTTGATGTAGGAAGAGTTGTTTACCGGAACAACCTTACGGAGATAAAGCAGACCTTCCTCAACGTCAACGTCGTAGATATGAATACCCTTGCTTGAGCCATTCGTATAGGTGCCGACATATGCGACATAATTCTCTGCAGCCATAGTTTTCTCCTTGTATTAGACTAAATATCAGTTCAGCCAAACCATCTCAACAAAGTAAGCTGATTTAAGATCCCCCTCATCATCCGTTTTGTTGATAACTTCCGGTTTTTCTTCCGGTTGGTTTGTATGGATTTGGCTGAAAAGCTACATTTCTTAATAATTATAGTACAAACAAGGAGCATTTTCCACATTTTTTGTGAACAAAAAGCTCATATTTTATGCATTTTTACACGACCTTGACCGTTTAGTCGGATCAAAGAGCTCCGCCCATATTGTCCAGGGTATCGATTACAACGACACAGTCCGGTTCAACTTTCTCCATCACGATCTTCATGATATTCTCCGGCAATGCAACGCAGCCGCCTGTATACGGTTTTGTCGGGCCGAAGCTGTGAAGGAATATCGCGGAACCTCTTCCGGCTGTACCGTCTTCATTGAAGCTGATATTGAGGCAGTACTGATACTGATATTCATAGTCAACAATGTGTTCACTGTTTTCCATATCAAGATCCGGATACTCTGCAAAGCTTACCATCTCATTGTAGTGCATTCCCTCTCTTGCGTCGCCTGACCAGTATGTGTCGTCTGTTACCTGTGTATAAGGAATTGCACATCCAGGATCCGCTGCAATACCGAACGCTTTGTTGAAATGATACACACCGATCGGCGTCTGACCGCAGCCTTCCGCGTGATCAGCATCCAGGCAGAGACCGTTCTTGCCGACAAATGCCGGTGTTGAGAGAATCTGTTTCCAATTGCCCTGTTCGTCTCTCTGATGCATGGAAACCGTTGCCGTTGTCTTATCCATTCCGAGGCCGGCCACAACGAAGAGCTGTTTTGTAGACTCATCCTTTGCCGCATCAAGATTTGTGACCCATTCCGGGGAATCCGTCTCATGCTGTATGGATGCGTGGATCGAAACATCTACCTGGTCAGCAAGACCCTGGGCTTGCTCTTCAACAGCCGCTGCTGTATCTGTGGCAGACTCATCCGCCGTGACAGCTGCGCTTTCTTCTTTTTGAGATTCATCAGATGCATCTGTAACAACGCTTTCTACAGTACTTGTTGCAGCGGCTGCATCCTGTGTCTCCGTCTTTGCGGAAGATGCAGTGCCGGAGCATCCGGCGAACAGAAGCGTTGAAGCGGTCATGATAGCAATGATTGAAGCAACTCTTTTCATCATTCGTTCTCCTTTTCATAATAAATAATCTTTTCATCTTTTTCCATATTCAGTTTTTTTGTGCCTTCGACATCATGGAATGCCTGCTCCGGCATCCCCGAAAACTTTCGAAAGCATATGCTAATTATAAAAGCATAGAACTTTTCTAACTCTTTATACGATGAGATATTACGAGTGGATCAGTCATATCATGTATTTTTTCAGGAACAATCCGTAATCAACTTTTGCATCTTAAACGTATGATGCATTTATCACAACTTATGTCGCGGACTTCCGTGCCGGTGCTTAAGCTCATTATCCCTCCAGATAGTGTACAAACAATCCGCTCCTGAGCTTCGGTTCGAACCATGTGGACTTGGGAGGCATAATGGCGCCGGCATCAGCAATGTCCATAAGATCCTCAAGAGTAGTGGGATACATTGCAAATGCTACGGCTGCTCCCTCGTCTACCAGCCTCACGAGCTCTTTCAGTCCCCGGATTCCGCCTATAAAAGAGATCCTGCTTTCCGTTCTCGGATCACCGATTCCGAGTACGGGCGCAAGCAGATTATCCTGAAGGATGGAAACATCAAGCCTCGATACCGGATCCGATGCATTGAATGTGCCCTCCTTCGCTGTGAGACGATACCATCTGCCGGCGAGATACATACCGAAATCATGCTTTCTTTCCGGCCTTCCGACTTCCGAATCATCGACCGTCTCACCAAGCTCACTTACCAGAAACTTCTCACCGATCTTTTCGAGGAATGATTCCGGCGTCAACCCGTTAAGATCCTTCACGACTCTGTTGTAGTCGAATATATGAAGCTCTTCACTCGGGAACAGAACCGCGAGAAAATAATTGAACTCCTCACTTCCGTCGAAATCCGGATGCTCCTGCCTTCTCTTCATGCCGACGCGTACAGCCGATGCGGATCTGTGATGACCGTCCGCTATATAGAAAGCCGGCATGGAACGCAAAGTCTCTTCCAGTTTATGTATGACGTCTGTATCGTCCACCTTCCATACCGTATGCGTAATGCCGTCCTCGGATATGAAATCGTAAAGGGATGCGTGGTTCTTCATCCAATCTGCTGTAAACTTACGAATATCTCCGCTGTCACGGAATGTCAGGAAAATCGGACCTGTATTGGCGTTGCAGACATCGACATGACGGACACGATCCTCCTCCTTGTCCGCGCGGGTAAGCTCATGCTTCTTAATGATATTATTCATGTAATCATCAATGGAAGCACATCCCACAATGCCGGTCTGCGACCTGCCGTCCATGATTTGTCTGTATAAATAGTACATCGGTCTGTCTTCTTCGACATTTACGCCATCCGCCAGCATCTTTTGCAGATTTTCAGCTGCTCTGGCGTAGACGCCGGCATCATAATGATCAACCGAAGGGTCAAGATCGACTTCCGCCCTGTCGACATGTAGAAATGAGTACGGATTATCCCTGACCAGTTCTCTTGCCTCGTCACTGCTCATAACGTCGTATGGCAGTGCGGCGACCCTGTCTGCATATTCGGGGTCCGGTCGAACTGCTTTGAATGGTCTGAAAATAGCCATGATTGCCTCCTTTATGACTATTCAAGTCTCATAAGCGAGACTTAGCGAGAAAAAATGTCGTTAAGGAATAAGACCGGAGCAGGATTTCCCGCTCCGGTGCTGTTTACCAGTAAAAATGTATCAGGAATGTGCTTCTGCGAACTCTTTCATATACTCAACGAGAGCAATTACGCCTTCCTTCGGCATAGCGTTGTAGATCGAAGCGCGCATACCTCCGACCAGTCTATGTCCTTTCAGATTAGAGAACCCGCGGGCAGCCTGTCCAGCCACAAATTCCTTATCGAGAGCCTCGTCGCCTGTACGGAACGTAACATTCATAATAGAACGGTCTTCCTTGCAGGCTGCGGCTTTGTAGAAACTCTGGGAATCCAGATAATCATAGAGAATCGCCGCTTTCTCCTCGTTGCGTTCCTTCATGGCGGTAAGACCGCCCTGTTCCATGATGTAATCCGTAACCAGCTTTACAAAATAGATCGGGAAGCACGGCGGAGTATTCAGCATTGACTCCTTATCTGCCATAAGTTTGTAATCCCAGATCCTCGGCGTGATATCCATAGCGTTGCCGATCAGATCCTCGCGAACGATAACGATTGCCAGAGCTGCGGGAGCCAGGTTCTTCTGAACGCCGGCATATATCATGCCGAATTTTGTCACATCGACCGGCTCTGACAGAATGCTGGAGGACATATCCGCTACGAGCGGTACGTCACCTGTCTCGGGAATATACTGGAATTTCGTACCGAAAATCGTATTGTTCCAGCAGACATGTACATAATCTGCATCCGGGCTGAGTTTCAGCTCTTCCTGAGTCGGTATACGCGTGAAATTCTCATCCTTGGTGGAAGCTGCTTCTCTCGCATCGAGATATTTTTTTGCCTCCTTCAGTGCAGTCCCGGAGAAGTTTCCGGAAACGATGTAATCTGCGACTTTGTTCCTGTTTCCGAGATTCATCGGAAGTGATGCGAAGACGCCGCTTGCGCCGCCCTGCAGAAACAGGACTTTATAGTTATCCGGAATATTCATAACTTTGCGCATATTTGCCTCCGCAGCTTTGATGATGTCATCAAAGACCTTAGAGCGGTGGCTCATCTCAAGGACTGACATGCCGGAGCCTTCACAGTTGAGAAGCTCTTTCTGTGCTTTGAGTAATACTTCCTCCGGAAGAATCGACGGGCCAGCCGAAAAGTTATAAATTCTGCCTTCAATCATTTTAAGCCTCCTTGCTTAACCTCAAACAATTTTTCAAGGAGTTATTATATGTCAAGGCTCTTTATTTGTCACTATCGAATTCTCGCCATACTGAGAAAAATAAACTGAAAATATTGTAGATTTTTGTATTACTCTCCAAATTCTTTCTTTGAAGCGGCAAGAGCAGCAGCGATTACCTTATCCATATCATAGTACTTATATGTTCCCAGCCTTCCTCCGAAGATTACCTTCTCTTCCTTCTCGGCAAGCGCCCTGTACTTCTCATACAGCGCATTGTTCTTCTCGTCGTTGATCGGATAGTAAGGCTCGACGCCCGGTCTCCACTCGCTCGGATACTCCTTCGAAATAATCGTTGTAGGCTGTGTTCCGAATGCAAAATGCTTATGTTCGATAATTCGTGTGTACGGCACCACACTCTCCGTGTAGTTGACGACAGCATTTCCCTGATAATTGTCAGTATCGTAGTGCTCATCCTCGAAGCGCACGCTTCTGTACTCAAGATTACCGAAGCAGAAGTCATAGTACTCGTCGATCATGCCTGTGTAGACAGTTTTCTCGGCGATTTCAGGATTGTTAGCGTTGAAATCACGGTAGTCAGTTCTCAAAATGACTTCCGTATCGCCGAGTAACTTCTCGACCAGCACATTGTATCCTTCTTTCGGGATACCCTGATGCGGGTCACGGAAATAATTATTATCATAAACGAAGCGGAGCGGCAGACGCTTGATGATGAAAGCCGGAAGTTCTGTACACGGTCTGCCCCACTGCTTTTCCGTATATCCCTTGATGAGCTTCTCATAGACATCGCGCCCTACCAGCTTCAGTGCCTGCTCCTCCAGATTCTTCGGCTCGTCAATATCCAGATCCCGGATCTGGCGCGCAATGATTGCTTTGGCTTCAGCCGGCGTGCGGATATCCCACATTCTGGAGAAAGTGTTCATATTGAACGGAAGATTATAAAGCTCATCCTTATAGACAGCGACCGGACTATTGATGAAATTGTTGAAGGAGACGAACTGATTTACGAACTCCCACACTTCCTCATCGGAGGTATGGAAAATGTGTGCTCCGTAGCGGTGTATCAGTATGCCTTCCTCCTCGGCACAATAAATGTTGCCCGCAATGTGGTCCCTCTTGTCGATAACGATACATGTCTTGCCGTGTTTACGAGCTTCGTAAACAAATGTCGCCCCGAAAAGTCCTGCTCCTACTACAAGATAATCATATTTCATGAGTCGTGTGCTCCTTTAAATAGTTGATTTCTGAATTTCCCATGTTGCATGTAATCATCGAAATCGTACTGCAACAATGACATGAAATTTTTGGTCAGTTATATATATTGTGATTCGAACAGATCATTTTCTGTATATGGATCTGCCCGTCACTCTTCGGTTGTTTCCTCCTCATCAAAGATAATAGGAGGTTCGGCCGGTATAAACCTTCTGGATTCGATCGGACTCTCCGTGACCGGGACCTTCGCCCATGCTTCTTCGCAGAATAAATCCTGAGAGTTGACCAGCTTCTTGCCCCTCTTATCCTGCTTTACGTATGTGCCGTCCGTCTGAAGAAGATGCGCTTTCACATTATCCTCGAATTCCAGATCGAGCACATGTTGCACTTCTTTCTTTATATCCTCATCCAGTACCGGATAGACGATCTCGACACGCTTGTCCAGGTTTCTCGGCATCCAGTCCGCAGAGCCCATGAAGACCTCATCCTGATCGTCATTGCAGAACCAGAAGATTCTGGAGTGTTCCAGGAAATTGCCTACGATCGAACGCACGTGAATAGTCTCCGAAACACCGGGGATTCCCGTCTTCAGGCAACAGATTCCTCGAATAAGAAGATCGATTTCTACGCCCGCATGGGAAGCCTGATACAGTGCCTCTATGATATCCGGGTCGCACAGGGAATTCATCTTGGCACGGATAAACGCCTTTTTTCCAGCCTCGGCATTCTTTCTTTCACGCTCGATCATATAAAGAAAACTGTTCTTCATCCAGATGGGAGCGACCAGCAGGCGGAACCATTTCTCAGGCTCCGAATAACCGGAGAGCATGTTGAAAACGGCCGTTGCATCCGCTCCTATCTGCGCATCGCATGTGAAGATACCGCAGTCTGTGTACAACTTCGCAGTGGAATCATTATAGTTACCGGTTCCCAGATGTACATATCTGCGAATACCATCCTCCTCACGGCGGATCACCATCGTGATCTTGCTGTGAACCTTGAGGCCGAGAAGACCGTAAATTACATGGCAGCCGGCTTTTTCAAGCATCTTTGCCCAGACAATGTTATGTTCCTCATCAAAACGTGCCTTCAGCTCAACAAGAACTGTTACCTGCTTGCCGCTCTCTGCGGCACGTGCCAGAGCCGCAACGATCGGAGAATCTCCACTCACACGGTACAGGGTCTGTTTGATGGCCAGTACATCCGGATCCGAGGCCGCTTTTTGAACGAAACGTACGACCGGATCGAAACTCATATACGGGTGATGTACAAAGACGTCTTTTCTTCTGATCACTTCAAATACATCGTCCGTGTCGGCAAATTCCCTGACCGGCGCCGGTGTGTATCCCTTTGTCTTATATGCATCGAAGCCCGGAAGTCCGTACACTTTCATCAGGAATGTAAGATCGATCGGTCCGGGAATAAAGAATATATCCTCCTGCGATACATTGAATTCCTTAACAAGGATTTTCAGAAGCCTTTTATCCACGCCTTCAGCGATCTCAAGACGGATCACCTCACCCCATTGGCGCTTCTTGAGCTGTTTCTGAATTTCTTTCAGCAGATCTTCAGCCTCGTCTTCGTCCACATCCAGTTCCGCGTTCCTCATGATGCGGTACGGATAAGCGCAAAGTACGCGATAATGCTGGAAGAGCTTGCCGATGTATTTGCGGATGACTTCTTCGAGCAGAATGATGACTTTGTGCCCGTCTTCCGCATCCGGTAGACTGATCAGTCTAGGTAGTACGGCCGGCACCTGAACGGTAGCGAATTCAAAGGACTCTTTCTTCTTCTTGGATTCCTTCTGTGCTATCAGAGCACCGATATTGAGAGTCTTGTTACGTACCAACGGGAACGGACGGGAGGAATCCATCGCCATGGGCGTAAGGATCGGATAAATATTCGTCTCAAAGTATTCATCGAGATATGCGCATTGCGCTTCTGTCAGTTCCTCATAGTCGGCAATGATCTCAAGTCCGGCCTTCTCAAAGGATGGGAAAAGTGAACGATTCAGCGTATTGTACTGATCTCTCACAAATGTATGCATTCTCTCGGAAATCGCACTGAGCTGCTCAGCCGCTGTCATTCCGGCAATGTCTTTTTTTGTATATCCGGCATGGACCTGATCCTTCAGGGAAGCCACGCGGACCATATTGAATTCATCCAGATTCGAAGCAGTGATGCTGAGGAACTTTGCCCTCTCGAACAGAGGAACCAGCTGCCTGTCTCTTGCCTCAGAGAGACATCTCTCATCGAACGCCAACCATGACAGCTCGCGGTTCCTATAGTATTCCGGATTTCTGAAATTGATCTGTGGCACATTCGACTCTGAGGCCTGTACCGTTTTATCTATGGCAGCTTCTTTCTTTCCCACCGGCTTGACTTCCGCCAAAATCTTCTTCTCAGCCTTCACAGTGCTTTTCTTGTTACTCTCTTTACCCTGATCGCTTTTCGGTGCCATATCATTCCCTCTTTATTCTCTAAATTTATCACTTAACTCTGCGTACCTTCAGTTCCGGCTTAATGTCGAACATATCCTCAAAGAATTCTATGCTCGTCTTGAAGAGTCCCTTTTCGAGGGTGAAATCCTCTTTCACCTGAATGTCGATAATCAGGCGGTCCTCTTTCTTACTTGTACGAATGTCCGTGATTTTCTGCAGATAGCTCTGGTCAAGACTGTTCGCGATTCGCAGGATAGCCGTGAGCTGCGCCACACGAAGAAAATCATATTCGGTGAGGCCGTCATTGTTCTCGCCATAGAATTCGAACGGCAAAGTGTTGTACTTGACGGTATTGGCAATGATTCTTCTCTCGTTATCAGAGAGACCTATGATTTCCGTAGAAATAATAATGTTATAGGAACACTCGGCAACATTTACAAGACTAATGTACTTGCCGCAGTCATTGAGCTGGCAAGCAACTTTAAGAAGCAGGCGGTCGCGCGGCCCTAAGACCGAGTCTTTTCGCACTGACTTGAAAATTGCGTCCGCGATTTCCATGATCTTCTCGGTATGTGCCTTATTACCGGCATATCTCTTGGCGATATTCTTCGCAGCCATGAGAATATCCTTATCAAAGTCATGCTGCGAGCGTATGATTTTTGCTTTCAGCGCATAATCATATGCTATACCGTCTGTAATCTGGATACCCGGAAGCCAGATACTGTCGACGCCGAAAACTTCGATCAGGCGGCGGTATAATACGGCCATCGGAATGACAGCATTTGCGACCTCTGTTCCGACTCCGAGGAAAGCAGCTGCATCGTGCGGAGACATGCGGATGATCTGCTCGTACCATTTGTAATACTCATCAGCACTTTCAATCTTGTTCATATCCATTCGATTCTGGAAAACAAGATTTGTATAATAATCACCGACAAGAATGATCGTATCGATATTGCGGTCCTTGAGATACATTCTCTTGAAGTTCCAGATATCCTTGCGGATGAACTGATCAATTATGCGCTCAGGATGCGTTGTCTGGTTCTGAATCATGGAAAGGCGGTTCGAAATGCGCAAAAGCCCGAGATGCAGGTTCTGTGCAGTGACAAGTGTGTTCTTGTCAAAGAGAGATATCTGAATACTTCCTCCGCTGACATCGATGATTGCAGTGCCCTTCTCGATGATTCTTTCAAATTCCTCGCCTCTCGAAGCGATGGACTTATATCCGAGGAATCTCTGCTCAGAGTTTGAAAGGATCTCAACAACGATGCCGGTCTTGTTGCGGATATGTTCCCTGACAAGCAGGTAATTTCTCGCCTCACGCACGGCTGTTTTGGCACACGCGCGGTATGCTGTCACACCGTATTCCTTCATGATATTGCTGTAATCAAGAAGAATGTTCGTCAGCTCATCGAGAATTTCGGGGGATACCATCTTCCTCGTATAAGTATCTTTACCGAGTTCAAGTCTCTTCCTGACCGAATTCAGGGATTTGAGCCCGTTTTTCTTAGTGATTTCAAAAATCTCCATCGTCACATTGTATGAGCCGATATCGATTGCTGCAAATGTTGTCACTGCCATTATCCTGTTCCTTGCCTTTCCTGCTTGTTAGGAGCAAACCATAAAAAGAAGCACACTTTTCCTTAGCAGTGTGCACTGGAGTGTTCATGCGTTCGACCGGACCGGTGCGAACGAAACGAATTCTTATAATAGTTATTATATGTTCTTTCATGACCAAAAACAATGGAAAAAAGAACAAAGGACCTCTCAGATACCCGAAGACAAAAGAAAGAGGCTTTCGCATCCAAGAAGTGACAACCCACAATATATAGCAGACATCTGCAACCATCATCTGCAATATACTGTAGCTTCGCTGAATGAGAAAACCTCTTATGTTTCATCATATGTCGGCAGAACTATAAGCCGGGTTATGTCGTGTACGATCATCTATCTAGACCGCCCGTTACCGAACGGTTCAAGCGACCGGCCCAAGGCACGACGGGCCGCCGTATAGCCTATGTTTGGTCTTGCTCCGGATGGGGCTTGCATATGCCCTGCCTGTTACCAGCCAGGCGGTAGTCTCTTACACTGCCTTTTCATCCTTACCGCTTGCGCGGCGGTTGTTTTCTGTTGCGCTTTCCCGGGGATTACTCCCGCCGGACGTTATCCGGCATCCCTGCCCTGTGGAGCCCGGACTTTCCTCACCTGACATGTGTCAGCCGCGATCGTATGTCCTGCCGACACATTATATTAGCATAGAGATTTACAGCTTGTAAAGAAAAATCATTGTAAATATTCAGCACCTCATTCGCAGGCGCTTTGCGCCTTGCTCATGTTGGCGGTCAGAGGTGGAAACAACCTCCACCTATGAATTCTCTGAGAATCGAATTCTTCGGAACATCATCCGGCGGAATCGGTATGAAATAATCCAAAAATTTCAGGAGTCTGTGTGCCTCAAAGTACTGTGGATCGTCCGATGCGACCTGAAAAAGCAACGGCTGTGCATAGAGTTTCAGGAGTGCAAGCTCATAGGGCATAGCCGAATTAAAGATCTCATCCGCTGTCTCCTGGAACGGGAAAATATACGATTCCTCCCCCCTTCTCACGGAATCCCACATAGACAACGTATTGGAAGCGGTATAGCCGCGAGTCCTGTGATCTCTCACAATTCTCCGCAGAAGCCTTCCGTCTGTCGTAGGAATTCGATTATGCTCATCTATATTCACCTGCGTCAGGGCACTCACATAAATCTTGAACTTGCTTTCATCGGGCAGAGCGCGGCTCAGATCATCGTTCAGGCAATGAATCCCTTCAATTACCAGAATCTCTTCCTTTCCCAGAGAGAGTTTCTCGCCGTTATAAACTCTGTTGCCTGTAATAAAGTCATACGTGGGAAGATTTATCTCCTCCTCACAAAGCAGCCTTGTCATGTCCGTGTTGAAGGCTTCAACATCTACAGCCCTCAGAGATTCATAATCCTTCTGTCCGTATTCGTCAAGAGGTACCAGAGCCCTCGGAATAAAATAGTTGTCAACGCCTATACAGTGGGGTATAAAGCCCAGTGCGGACAGTTGTGTGCAGAGTCTCTGTGAGAACGTTGTCTTGCCGGATGAGGACGGACCGGCGATCATAACGAACTTCACGCCACCGCGATTCCTGATTTTTGCGGCGATCTGCGCGATCCTTCCTTCCTGCAGAGCCTCGGAAATCAGGATCACCTGTCTGGAATTTCCGTTTATGACATGCTCATTGAGATCGCCTACGCAATCTATGCGCTGTTTCTCAGCCCACTTTTCGCCCATGCGCTGGGTATCGAATATTTTCTCGTCTTCAATAAACTCATGAACGGAGTCGGGATGCGTTACGGAAGGCGTCATCATGACGATCCCGTCACTATATCTGTGCAGGGTGAAATTTCCGAGCAGTGACGTATCATATGTCATGTAGCCGTAATTATAATCTTCATAGCCGTCAAGATCGTAAATATTCACATTGGAGTGCAGTCTGGTCCGGAAGAGTTTTTCCTTGTCATGCATGTTCATGGCAGCGAATTTTTCAACAGCATTTTTTGTCGGCACGGATGTCTTGGTAATTCTGCATTTCCGAACGATCATTTCCCGCATGATACGTTCCACCCTTTCGACAAGTGCATCATCGACCTCACATCCTTCCAGAGTGTAGAATAATCCCGAGCGCATGGAAAAATGCAGAATCGCACGGACAGGACATTCTTTTGTCCCTGCTCTTGAACATGCGGCGACAAACAGCATATTCATGCTTCTTATAATCGTCTGATTGCCGATTTTGTCACCTGCCGTCAGGAATTCTACCGCAGCATCTGCGTTCAGCGTCCTGAAAAGCTCTGTTAACGTCCCGTCAACCTTTCCCAATACGATCGGATACCTGTAATCTTTCTGAAAGTCCTGTGCGACTTTCAGTAAAACGATCCCCGCATCATATTCCGCGTGTGTGTTCCCCACAGTAACGGTAATCTTCATAGCACCTCCTTTTGGCGGATTCCCGTGATCCGCCTGACTTTCTTTATAAGGAAATGTTCCTTTGCACGGTTCAAAGCACGGAATAAGGCTGTTTTATCTCCATTGTAAGTACTGACACAGACGGAAACTTTTCCCGGACATAGTCAGCCATAAATCGAATATACGTAAACTCCGTCCCATAGTGACCTGCGTCGATCATACATAGTCCCCGGGATTCTGCGTCAATTGCGGTATGATAATCCAGATCCCCTGTGATCAATACATCCGCATTCTTTCTGAGTGCATCAGATACAGCACTTTTTCCGGCACCTGAACTTACGCCGACCCTGCTGACGTATCTTTCTGTGTCTCCGTAAACGCGCACGGCGTCGAGCTTCATGACATCTTTGACGCGCTCAGCCAGTTCTGCCAGCGTTATCTCGCTGCCGAGCGTACCGATCCTGCCGAGACCGTATTCTGTTCCATCATCATAGGCTCCGATGACTTCGAGTACCTCGGGGTCATGAAGCGCAAGATCCTGTGCGTTCAGGTCAGCCATCCCGGCAATATCAAAATTCGTATGCATCGCATAATAGTTAATGTCATGTCTTATCAGTTTCCGTACGCGCCTTGCAATGAAATTCTGCTCCGTAACGGTCCCGAGCGGTCTGAAAAGCAAGGGGTGATGCGTCAGTATAAGATCCGCTCCGCACCGGATTGCCTGATCCACGGCATCATCGGTCACATCAAGGCTGATCAGAACTTTATGAATCTCAGCCTCCTCATCACCGACAAGAAGGCCTACATTGTCCCAGTCCATTACCAGACATTTGGGAAAATCCTTCTCAATCACCTTCATAATATCTTTGAGCTTCACGCAGCACCTCCATTTTCATTTTGACCTCACGGTACCGTTCGTCTTCCTTTCCACGTCCGGCATGCTCGAGGTTTTCCAGTATCGCTACAAATGTCTTTTCCTGTTTCTTCAGATATTCCCAAAGGACCGGATGTCTTTTTTCAAGAAGAACAGGGCCGTATAACAGTTCGGCCATATATCCGGCGCTTCCCTTCGGATGCCTCCTTTCATGGGTACGATTCGAATTTCCGACAGTACGCATGACTGTGTAATACTTGCCCTCATCAATCAGCATTTCCTCGTCATCGATAGTTTTACCCATATCGAGGAGCTTCTGTCTCACAAGATCCGGATCAGACTGAGGCGAAAGTACCATCTCGTCAAAAGCCGCCGCTCTCTCCCCCGCCCTCTCAAGAATACCGCAAATCAGCCCGCCGCCCATACCGGTAATGATCAGAGCTTTCTTTTTTCCCTCCGGAAGCATATTATGCACGCTGCAGGGTACGCCGTCCGCAAGGCACACGTCGATTTTTCCGTGCAGCCCTGCATTTTCAATATTCTTCTGCGCAGCCGCAAGCGGCCCCGGACGAACATCCGAGGCCACCGCATAAGGGCATTTTCCGTTTTCAACCAGAGTGATCGACGTGTAGGCGTGGTCGCACCCGACATCGCATACTGAGTATCCGGGGCTTACCATATCTACGATCGCCTGAATTCTTTTAGATATATGCATATATATCCTCTCTGTAGATCCAAAGTCAGTTCACCGCGGACGATATACGTGAATACATCGTCCGCGAAATTTCAATTCATAGTCATAAATCCGATCAATCAAGATAATCCTTCAGCTTACGGCTTCTGGACGGATGGCGAAGCTTTCTGAGTGCCTTCGCCTCGATCTGACGGATACGCTCACGCGTGACATTGAACTCCTTGCCGACTTCTTCGAGCGTGCGAGCTCTTCCGTCATCAAGACCGAAGCGCAGGCGCAGTACTTTCTGCTCACGTTCTGTAAGTGTTCCGAGGACCTCCACGAGTTGTTCCTTGAGCAGCGTAAATGCAGCGGCGTCCGCCGGGACAGGTACATTGTCATCCTGGATAAAGTCGCCGAGGTGGCTGTCTTCCTCCTCTCCGATCGGAGTTTCAAGAGATACCGGCTCCTGAGAAATCTTGAGGATCTCGCGTACTCTCTCAACAGACATATTCATCTCATCAGCGATTTCTTCCGGCGTTGGTTCACGGCCAAGCTCCTGAAGCAGCTGGCGGGAAACACGGATCAGCTTATTGATCGTCTCGACCATGTGGACAGGAATACGGATCGTTCGAGCCTGATCGGCGATTGCTCGCGTGATCGCCTGACGGATCCACCATGTAGCGTACGTCGAGAATTTAAAACCCTTGCGGTAATCATATTTTTCTACCGCTTTAATAAGACCCAGGTTTCCTTCCTGAATGAGATCCAGGAAAAGCATGCCTCTGCCGACATACCGCTTTGCAATAGAAACAACGAGTCGCAGATTGGCTTCCGCAAGTCTCTGCTGTGCTTTTTTGCCGATCTCTCCGCCCATTTCCATCTGTTTGGAAAGTTCGATCTCCTCCTCCGCCGTCAGAAGCGGAACCTTGCCGATTTCTTTAAGATACATGCGGACAGGATCTTCGATGGACACGCCTTCGGGGATAGAAAGATCGATCTTCTCAACATCGATCTCGGCTTCTTCCTCCTCCTCGATGCTGACTTCATCGTCATCAGACATCATAAGGACTTCGTCATCATGCGTGTTTTCTTCCATTCTCAATACATCAACGCCATTCGCTTCGAGGAATTCCAGAGTCTTCTCGGCGTCTTCGGCAGTAAAGGTCATTCCCTTGAAGGTATCGCCAATGTCCTTGTAATTCAGAACATTTTTCTTCTCCTTAGCCTTAACAAGAAGTTCTGTCAGTCTCTCAGCGAATTTTACTTCGTTTTCTGTCATCTGCTATCTCCTCTTCTATCAGTGTTTCACACTCTGCTATGCATTCTCCTCCGAGTATTGCAGCCTGAATACCTTGCCGCCGCCCCGGAACTCCTCAAGTTTTTTCTTTCTCGCGATCAATTCCCTTAGAACAGCCACATCTTTCCCGTCCCAACCTTTGATCCTTCTGTCGTTGCTTGCATTCATGATACGAACTACCGTGTCCGTGAATGCAACATCCTGTTCATCGGAACTTCTGGTCTCTACTGTCGTGTGGAAGATTTCAGCTACCATACGCTGCTCCTCCGCTTCCTGAAAATGGCTGATCAGGGATGCTTCATTGGTCCCTCCTTCCTCAAGTTGTTCATACAGCCCTTCCGCGATCGTCCTGCAGAGCGGATCGGAAAAATCGGAGGGACCGATATAGTCCGCGGTAAGCCCGTAAGCCTCCGGGTGATTCGCTAAATATGTCAGCATGAGCTTCTCGGATGTCACGTTGCCGTCCTCTTTTTTATCCGGTTTTCGGCGTATCGGCATCTCATCATCGGCTCGTTGTCTCCGCTCCGGCAGATTCCCTGAGAGAGCTATACG
This sequence comes from Lachnospiraceae bacterium, assembly GCA_017433725.1. GTDB lineage: Bacteria > Bacillota > Clostridia > Lachnospirales > Lachnospiraceae > Chordicoccus. The sequence goes on along the minus strand of JAFRGQ010000098.1, from coordinate 84,531 downwards.
ATTCATAGTCTTTCTCAGCGTCTCGGGGCTGACGTGATACTTTCTTGAAACTGCCTCAATATAATTTTCCCGCTCCACTTCATCGGATATACGAAGAAGTCTTCCCGCAGCGTCGTACAGGAACTTCGTTTTCTCCTGAGGATCGTCCATTCTGTACTGTTTTCCTGTTTCGGCGATCTCGAACAGGATTGCATCGTCTGCGTCGGCGAGTCTCTTTTCCATCTCGTCGGCGCCGAGAGCCTTGATGAACTCATCCGGGTCCTTGTACGGCTCCTGATTGACCACTCTCACGGTAAGACCTTCATCTTTCAGGATGGGAATCGCCCTGATCGCGGCATTTTTTCCGGCCGAATCCGAGTCGTAGAGAAGAAGAATTGTGTCAGTGTAGCGCTTAAGAAGGCTTGCCTGCTGACCGGTCAAAGCAGTACCGAGAGATGCCACGGTATTATCAAACCCCGCCTGATGCATCGTAATGACATCCATATACCCTTCACAGAGTATTATGTATTTTCTGCGGGTCGCTCTCGCAATATTGAGACCGAACAGATGCTTTCTCTTATTGAACAGGTCCGTATCCGGAGAATTCAGGTACTTGGGCTTTCCGTCTCCCATGACCCTGCCTCCGAAACCTATGACCTTTCCCCTGACATCCTGAATCGGGAACATGACACGGTTCCAGAACTTTTCCGACACGCCCTTCTTTTCGTCAAATACGAAAAGCCCGGATTCCTGCAGCATTTCATCTGAGAAATCTTTGCTTTTCAGGAACCTGTACAGGCCTCCGCTCCTGCCCGTAAAACCGAGACCGAACTTCCGGATCGTCTCATCTGACAGTCCGCGCTCTTTCAGGTACTTCAGTCCGATTTTGCCTTCCTCCTGCCGCAGTATATAGAAATAGTACGTAGCAGCTTTTTTGTGGATATCGAGAAGCACGGCTTTCCGGTCTGCTTTCTCCTGCGCTTCTTTCGAGTACTCCATCTGCGGAAGCGTGACACCCGCCCGATCCGCGAGATACTGGAGCGCTTCGACAAAATTCATGTTGTTATATTCCATCATGAAAGTGATGACATTTCCGCCTGCATGACATCCGAAGCAATAATACATCTGTTTGGATCTGCTCACCGAGAAGGAAGCCGTCTTCTCATTGTGAAAGGGACACAGACCTACATAGTTGCTGCCTGCCCTCTTGAGATGCACATACCCGCCGATCACATCTACAATATCGTTGCGGGACCGGACCTCTTCGATCAGTTCGTCAGAATATCGCATGTGCTGTGCGTCCCCTCCTACTTAACTAATGCATTAAAGTTTCGTTCATGAAACTATATACCCACCGCCTTTTGATGCGGGGCATATCTCAAGTCTCAGATAGATATAACAAAATGTTGTGTTCAAAGTTTGGTCCACGAATTCGGAATGAATAATTCTCTGAACTTTGTCATGGAATACTGGTCTGTCATACCGGATATGTAATCGCAGACAACACGTTCCAGCGGCTCGTCTCTCTCATCGATCAGCTTTCGATAATCTTCCGGCAGATCAATCGTGTGGGTAACGTAATATCGGTACAGCTCGCTGAGCATCGCCTGCGCTTTCTTCTCTTCACTTTTGGCGACGGCATTGGTATACAGATTTCTGAAGAGGAATGTCCGAAGCTCCTGCATTGCATCGGCGATCTCAGGGGACATGCACACTTCATCCCTGTCCGTCGAGGATCTGACGATATCGTGGACAAATGTATTCAGCCTCTCCCGTGTCGACTCCCCCAGCAATTTTCGAAGGTGAGCAGGTATGTCTTCCTCACAGAGGATTCCGGCTCTCTCGGCATCATCCATGTCATGATGGATGTAGGAAATCTTATCACAAAGTCTTACAGTCTGACCTTCCAGCGTGGCAGGGCTGTCAGCTGTCCCGTGATGCAGGATCCCGTCACGAACTTCCCATGTAAGATTGAGTCCCCGCCCGTCTTTTTCGAGGATATCAACGATCCGAATGCTCTGCTCACTATGCTTGAATCCCAGAGGGCATACGGCATTTAAGGCTCTCTCACCGGCATGCCCGAAAGGAGTGTGGCCGAGATCATGTCCGAGGGCGATTGCTTCTGTGAGATCTTCGTTGAGTCTCAGGCATCTTGCAACCGTCCTCGCAGTCTGGGACACTTCAAGAGTGTGCATCATGCGGGTCCTGTAATGATCGCCCTGCGGGGCAAGAAAAACCTGTGTTTTATCTTTCAGCCGCCTGAAAGACTTACAGTGTACGATCCTGTCCCGGTCGCGCATGTAAGCTGTTCGAATGTCGCACTCCGATTCCTCAGCTCTTCGCCCACGGGTATACGCGGCTTTCTGTGCGTAGGGGCTCAGGTTCTGTTCTTCCCGAATTTCCAGTTCTTCGCGAATAAGTCCTGCCATATTTAATCTCCACGCGATTAATTCTGTGTGATTAAGTCTGTGTATTAAGATTTTTCCGCAAAAAGGAAGGATTTCCTTTTTTTTGATCATTTAATTTTTATTAACTTTAGTTACTAATTATACGACAAATAGGGCTGCCGCACGAATTACGTGCGACAGCCTGCTTTTATTCAAATTCTCTATTGCTGTAAAATATGTACAGATACGATTCATTCAAATATTTCGATTATACAACGCCCTGAGCCTTCATAGCTTCTGCGACCTTCAGGAAGCCCGCGATGTTGGCGCCGGCTACATAATTGCCCGCCATATCATACTTCTTGGCTGCCTCGTCGATATTGTGTGTGATGTTGATCATGATCTGCTCGAGTTTCGCATCGACTTCCTCAAATGTCCAGGACAGTCTCTCGGAATTCTGGCTCATCTCAAGTGCGGATGTAGCAACGCCGCCTGCATTTGCAGCCTTGCCCGGTGCGAAGATTACGCCGTTAGCCTGCAGATACTGTGTTGCGTCGAGAGTTGTCGGCATGTTGGCGCCTTCGCATACAGCGATCGTGCCATTTGCAACGAGTGCCTTTGCGCCTTCAAGCGGAAGCTCGTTCTGTGTTGCGCACGGCAGATACAGATCTGTCTTAATAGCCCATACGCCCTTGCCTTCATGATACTCAGCGCTCTTGCGGGCTGCTGCGTACTCTGTGAGGCGTGCACGCTTGACTTCCTTGACTTCCTTGAGGAGTGCAACGTCGATGCCTTCCGGATCATAGATCCAGCCTGAAGAATCGGAGCATGTTACAACGTTAACGCCCATCTGCTGTGCCTTCTCGATTGCATAAATCGCAACATTACCTGCACCTGTCACTGCAGCTGTCTTGCCTGCGATGTCGATGCCGTTGATCTTAAGAAGTTCTTTTGTCAGATAAAGGAGGCCGTAACCTGTAGCCTGAGTTCTTGCGAGAGAGCCGCCGTATGTAAGACCCTTTCCTGTCAGAACGCCTTCATAAAGGCCTGTGATTCTCTTATACTGGCCATAAAGGAAACCGATTTCACGTCCGCCTACGCCGATATCGCCGGCCGGTACGTCTGTGTCAGCGCCGATATGTCTGTAGAGCTCTGTCATGAAGCTCTGGCAGAAGCGCATGATCTCATTGTCGGATTTACCCTTCGGGTTGAAGTCGGAACCGCCCTTACCGCCGCCGATCGGGAGACCTGTGAGGCTGTTTTTGAAGACCTGCTCGAAGCCAAGGAACTTGATGATGCCGAGATATACGGACGGATGAAGTCTGAGACCTCCTTTGTACGGTCCGATCGCGCTGTTGAACTGAACGCGATAGCCACGGTTCACCTGTACCTTGCCGTTGTCATCTACCCACGGTACGCGGAACATAATGATTCGCTCCGGCTCAACGAGTCTTTCCAGAAATGCGAGATCCCTGTAGTTCTGCTCATCCGATTCAATGACTACACGGATAGACTCGAGAACTTCCTCGACTGCCTGGATAAATTCCGGCTCTGCGGCGTTCTTCTGCTTTACACTTGCGATTACCTCATCAACATATGACATGTTCATAAACCTCCTCTGTGTTAATGTTTCAAACATTTAAACAATTTATCCTGTCCGGTAACAAGCATCCGTTCAAGATAAAAAATGCTGACCGCGGCGGAACGCAGACAGAATAATCAGTCTGCTTCTGCCCGCCTTTGGACAGCACACTGTTTAACATCGCTAATTCTATTACAACAAATACCTTATGTCAAGAAAATATTTTAGCACTTTACTGCGGTGACGACATAATTTCATTGTACAATCTTATCACCTCGGCATCCGGATTCGTCTTGCATGCCTCCCGGTCAATCTCGATCAGTGGGATATTCGCTGCCTCGACCATGGTAATCATGTCCTTTTCGTCTGCTCCCTCGACATAAGTAATCACGATAGCGCGCGCACTGTTTGCCACCATGATTCTGACCTGCCCGTTCTGAAGTTCGGCATCCTCACCCGCATTTTCAAGGTCGACGCGGAACTTCCCCGCCTCATTGAGACGGTCCTCGAGCTTTTGAGCAACCGGATACTCCGGCCAGTCTTCATTTGCGCAGAGCGCTATCCCTACGAGCTCTGTATCTTCGGTGGGCGATCCGGATGAGGCGCAGCCCGCAAGAAGGATCGCCGCCACCAGTATAAAAGGTATAAAAATTCTGATTTTCATATTATATCTGCCTGTAATCGGAAAGGAAATCTTCAAGCTTGTCCATAGCCTCGTTCAGCACGGATTCTCTTGGAAGATAAACGATTCGGAAGTGATCCGGATATGGCCAGTTAAAGCCCGTTCCCTGTACAAGAAGGACTCTCTCTTTCTTCAGTAAGTCATAGGCAAATTGCATGTCGTCGTGTATGTTGAACCGCTCCACGTCGATTTTCGGGAAGCAGTAGAAAGCTGCCTTAGGCTTGACGACAGAAAGTCCGGGAATCGAATTGATGCGGTCATATATAAGGTTTCTCTGTTTTGTCACGCGCCCGTCGGCATTGACATAGCCCTTCACCGACTGAAATCCGCCCAACGCGGTCTGTACGATTGATTGTGCCGGAACATTTGAGCACAGACGCATGGATGAGAGCATTTTTATGCCTTCGATATAGTCTTTCGCGATCTCCTTATTGCCGGAAAGTACCATCCAGCCGATGCGGAATCCGGCTATCATATGGGACTTAGAAAGTCCGGAGAACGTTACACAGAACAGGTCCGGGGCAAGCGATGCAATGGAGGTATGTTGATAGCCATCCATGAGCAGTCTGTCATAGATCTCATCCGCAAAGATGATGAGCTGATGCTCCCGTGCGATCTTTACAATCCCTTCAAGGACGTCTTTCGGGTAGACAGCACCGGTCGGATTGTTCGGATTAATGACAACGATAGCCTTGGTCCTGTCAGTGACCTTGGATTCAATGTCTGCGAGATCCGGGTACCATTCGCTCTGTTCGTCGCAGAGGTAGTGAACAGCCTTGCCGCCGGCGAGTGTCGCGCAAGCGGTCCACAGCGGATAGTCCGGTGCAGGGATAAGGATTTCATCTCCATCATCGAGAAGTGCCGACATGCAGAGGTTGATAAGTTCCGATGCACCGTTTCCGGTGTATATATCGTCCATGGAAAGGTTCGGGATGTCCCTTGTCTGTGCATACTGCATGATGGCTTTTCTTGCAGCCCAGATGCCCTTGGAGTTCGAGTAACCTTCAGATTCTCTGAGGTTGGCGGCCATGTCATATATGACTTCTTCCGGGGCGCGGAACCCGAACGGGGCAGGATTGCCTATGTTGAGCTTTAGGACTTCTATGCCTCGGGCGATCATGCGATCGGCTTCTTCGACTACGGGACCACGGACGTCATAAAGTACGTTGTCAAGCTTTGATGATTTCTTGAACTCTTTCATGCTGAACCTCCTACGTTAAAGCGTTAACGTTCTAAGTATAGCACAAAAGGGGAGAATAGGAAGAATTATTTGTTTTTACTTCTCACCCATGCCGCGTCACCCTGAAACGATAGAGCGTCACGTCATCGTCATCCTCCAGTATGCCCGCCTTCTGCTTCGCTATGGAAATCTGCTCCTCCACAGTGTCGACCCCGTCAAGGTCAGGGAGCAGCAAGCCACGCCGGCGGCCCTTCTCCACGATCACGCCGTACAGTTTGACGTCGAGCTCGCTCTCGTCCGCAATTTTCTCCGCCGGCTCAAGGATATCCACACTGATTTCAAGCATATCGAGCTCCGAAGGCCTGATAGGTGCAAAGCGAGGATCCCTCGTTGAGGCACTCACCGCATTCTGCATGATTTCTCTTGCGATATTGGATGCAGTCGGAGCAGTGGTCCCGATGCAGCCCCGAAGACGTCCGTTCTCATGGATAGAGACAAAAGCTCCTGCCCTCTCCGTCGTCATCTCCTTCGGAAGATCTGCAGGGAGTTTCGGGAGAACCCCTTTCCTGATATAGCTCTCAACAGTCATTCGAGCCAGACTGACATATGCATCCTCTCCTGCTCGTCTGACATTCAGCTCTGCTCGGGCATTTTCCTCATATCTCTCAAGGAAGTTCCGTTCTCCGTCATATTCACCCGGCTCAAATGTCACGATTCCGTAACCTACCCCATACGGTCCCTCATAGGAAAGCTGCCTTGCATGGACCTGCATTCGATCAAACGCACCGGACATGATGACGAAAGATCTGTGTCCGCACTCCGCTGCCCGGTCGCAGAAGTCCTCCCCGAATGTAAGCATCTCATCAAACGCCGCCCGTGAAAGGCACGACATGATTTTCCGATCATACTGAGGTCCTTCAGGAGCAAATCCGTAAGGTCCCTCAGCAAGAAGCTTGTGCGATAAGTCTCCGCTCGCAATGATGACACATCTGCGTCCGAGAGCCTCCGCCACCTGTTTCAGATACATTCCCAATTGGTAGTGCATCGTCAGAGGCAGACCGGAGAGTCCGATTCGAACGGTCTTATAGCCGGAGTAATACTGATTAACGAAATACAGCGGGATCATCGTCGCGTGATCGAGCTGTGATTCCCGCTCACCAAGCGTTCCCGCAGGGAAGTCGTTGTGTTCCGAGAGCTGCTCGAGTGAGTCGACAAATTCCGTATCATACTCAGCAGTCAGCTTCACTTTACCTGCACGAAAACGGGAGAAGGATCCCGTGGCCCTTCTGCCGGCAGAAACATGAAAATAGTCCGCGTAAAGAACTGTATGCGGACTTATGATCAGAATTGTATCCGGTTTCAGTTTCGCTATTTTCTGTCCCACTTCATGATAAGCATCGATTGTTTTCTGAATAGCCTTCTCCTGTCCACGTCCGACTTCGGGTATGATCAGAGGAGGATGAGGTACTGCAAATGCTCCGACAATTCCCATATCTCACGCAACGCCCGATCGTTTAAATGACCGGGCTTCCTTTCTCCCGGTATTACCGGGTATTTTCCGCTCAATAAACTTGATTCGCGGTCCATTTTTTATAATTATATCACAAAACGAACTTGTAAATCACTCTGCGCGTTGTTAAGATAAAAGCATGCAAAGGACTTCCGCAAGCAGCATATGGACAGTCTCATTATAAAAAGCATCAAAATCAGATTGGAAGGTAATTGAAATGTCAGATTCAGAATACCGCATTCGTGCTAAAAGAGGACATCATTCCAGACTTCGCTTCTGGTTCGATCCGATGAATCAGAAAATATTGGACGGCGACGCTGATCTCATCTATCCCGACGAGCTCTCCTGCGATAATATATGCACGCATGAGCTCTTTCTGCCTTTTATTGAAAAGTATTTTCCGGGAAAATTCCTTTTTCGAAGTGAATTGAATCTTATGCCGATGGCAAACGTCAAGGAAATGGTCGAAGAAGTGCGCGCCTGCATTGAACTGATCGACCAGGGTGATATGGATAATCCCCGCCTGAATATTGTCCGAGATGGCTTTGATATGGATCTTCTTGTCCCGAGTGAAGAATATGATGAAAAATGGTTCGACGCCACTCCCGCCGAAAGGAAAGAAGGTATAAAAGAGCATCGTGATGTCATTACAGCTTTCTACACGAAGATCTGTGATTATCTGGATGAGATGATCGACAAGTATGAGCCGCAGGGATTCGAATATATCGCTATCTCCGCTCCGTCATAATATACAAGAATAAAGATGCCGCACAGCGGACTGCATGACTGTCATGGCCTGTATGAAAACATACGCCATGCGTTGTTCTGCAATTCTCTGTGCGGCATTTTTCGTTTAGATATGGACATCATCCGTGGCAGTAGAACTCTGCCATGTCATCCAGCCTCAGACATCCTAACATGGCGAATCTCGGTTCTCTGACCGCGCATCCGCAGTCAATATCGATAAGATGTCCCTTCCCTCCGTGCCATATTCTTCCTCGTCCGTCCGGAGCGGGATCCCTGAACAGAGTCGTCGGCGTATGCCCGAATATCATGGTCGTATTCTTCGGATACTTCACATACAGTTCGGAATAATCGATGGAATCGAATTCGGCGCTCATATGTGTGTTTCTCGGATAGATCCGGTCCCAGACAATGTGCTGCTTCAATTCGCCGCTCGCATCTTTAAAGAGGACCGGCTTATCGACATACGTATCCGCATGTGTAGCATGGCACAGGTAAAAATGTCTGTCACCCACCTGAACGTCCGGAATAATCAGATACCCGTTGCCGATATATTCCAGTATTGCCCTTCGTACTGCCCTCGGCTGCATAATGAAAGCATTCCATGTCGGGATGCCTCCGTTGTAGATCCAAAGCATGAATTCCTGTGTATTCAGAAGTTTATCCGGATCTTTCGTGCCGACCATAAGCATGCGTTTTATCGCTGACAAAAACAGCATTTCATGATTACCGACAAGAAAGATAATATTCGGCTTGTCCATGATATAGAGGTAAGTCTTAATACCATCCGGCCCGCGATCTGCCACATCTCCGAGAATATACAGCGTATCCGCGTCGGAGAATGCTATCTTTTCCAACATACGGATAAATAGATCATGCCGGCCGTGAAAATCTGACATGACATAAGTACTCAACTTGATTCTCCTTCCACCGTTGCTTCCGGGATCACTTCATCAGCAGAATCATCCGGAGCCATACTGTCCCGCTCACTTGCAAGCAATCCGTCTTCCGGTATCTCGCTGTTCAAAGGCATGCCCTCGCTGTTTTTATCCCAGGTATCTACATATCCTTTTTGGGTCTCTTCCGTATATTTTATTGTTCCGCCTCCGGTGATTTTGAAGGATGCAATGATGCAACCCGAATAGTTAACCTTTGTAAGGTACATATATGTCGTCTCGTATTCCGGTCTTGTCAAATCGTTCGAGTTATGGATTTCATACAGGAACAGATTATAAGATAGTGCTCCGAGAGTACAATCCCCGACATAAGTCTCATAATTGCTCGTCTTAAGCCATTCATTGTTGTTGCTCGTGCTTGTATAACGCAATTCAGTAATCAGACCGGTCGCGTAGGGATACTCATTATCCGCATTGGATACATATGCTTCATAATTTTGTTTTTCATAAAATCTGAGAGATATGGTATCCTTGGTAGCGGCTTCGGTATCGGTGCTTTCATCCGACTTGGTGTCGATATATCTGCATTCCGCAACAACATTTCCGACCCAGCACCCGGGAATCCATAGTGTAAAATATTTCGTTCTCAGCTTTCTTGTTGAAATATCCGTGACTGTGGAATTATCGGGTATCGTCTGATAGCCATTTTCATCAATGACCGTATCCGCATTCGGCGAAAAATCCTGCTTTTCAACTTCCTGCGCCGGCACCGCAATAATTTCCGGTGTCGGTATGCTCACTATATACTGGCGGAACAGCCATGGGTTCTGTTCAACGAGTTCGGCTTTGGTTCCGTCTCCTCTGACGTAGACCTTTCGTTCTTTCTTTTCTTCGGCGGCCGCATTCCCGCTAAAGTTGCTCGCCATATAACTGTACCCTAAACCAACGGAAGCAAATATAATTGCCATCGCTGTCAGAAGAAGGGGAATTAGTCGTTTCATGTAAGCTTTCTCCTTTAAGCTTTCAAAATTCTATACGCAAAACTGAATAACACCCCTAATAATATCATACTCTGACGAATCTGTCACTCATCCGTTATGTACCAGCTCATAAGCGGTCGAACCGCCGTAATTCAAATCCGTATACTTTTTCCGAAATTCTGTCGGGGTCATGCCGCTCCATTCTCTGAATCTCCTGCAAAAATATGCCAGATCCCGGTACCTGCTCTCAATGCTTATATCACGGACTGACCTTGTCGTGCCGACAAGAAGCCGTGCCGCATGTTTCATCCTGCACCCTGTGACAGTCTGATTCAGGCTGTAACTGTATACCTCCGAATACAAAGTTCTAAGATAATTCTTAGATAATCCCACATGTTCAGCAACGTCATCCCATGTCAACTCATCGAGAAAGTGATTTATGATATACGTGTGCGCCTCGTACACTTCCCTTCTCACATGCGATGAATCGCTGAACCTGTCGCTTCTATCCATTTCTTCTGCTTCGCTCCATCGATCTTCTGTTTTCTCGATACTGCGAAGGCGTTTCATGATAGTGATTGCGAAACACCCGGCAGAAATAGGAGGGCTGTTTATAACCCACTTCCGTAGAAATATCACTGATTGACATATCGTCCGTAATAAGCAGAAAAACAGCCCTTTCAAGCCTCACTGTTTCAATGTAGGCGCGCACAGTCATTTTTTCTTCTTTTTTAAATAAAGTACATAGATAATTAGGAGTGAGGTGAATGATTGCTGCAAGCTTTGAGTTATTAATCGGCTCATTATAATGATCCCGTATATATTGCTTAATGTATCCGAGATCCTGTTTGGCATTCCCTTTTGTCGGAGAAAATGGTAGTCTCCCGACTTCATCTCCTTCGGCAATGGATGAACTCACGTCTGCAACAATGACATCCGCTCCCTCACTGCGAATTGTTTCTGCCGCCTCAGACATACTGGAACATCTGCAGATCATGGCCTCTTCATGTCCGTTTTCTATCATGTTCCGCAGATGTTTATACCTTAAGCTGCCTTCGGCGACAATCAGTATCTTTTGCATTCTTTGTCACCTCCTGGTAATAATAAACCCGAAAGTGACAACGATTTCAAGTCATATGTACTATTTTAGTGTTTTATCAATACTATTTGTTATATTTTTTATATTCATGATGCAACAATTCGGTATTTCGATAATTTAAAGAAACCCCATAATAAGTTCAACTATCAGCACCGCCGCTGAAGCACCGCATGCCACAACGATGAGGCTCTGTCTTCTGAATGCAAGAATCAGTGCAGCGGCAAAGCCGATACAGGCCGATGGAACATAATCCGTAGAGGTAATAATCGCGGGAAATGTCATCGCAGCCAGAGTAGCATACGGTACATAATAGAGGAAAGACCGTATAAATTTGCTTTTAATTTCTTTTCTTATCAGTGTGAGCGGAAGCGCCCTGATAGCATACGTGACCGCAGCCATCACAAGAATATATAAATATACCGAATGATTCATACTCTTTAACCTCGCTTGCTGCTTAATTCTCGACCGGCCAAATATATGCAGCTGCGCCCGCCACGAGCACAGTCACGATTATGATCCGCATACCGCCTGTCAAAGCCCGAAGGATCGGAGCGTATGTAAATATCGTAGCCGCCACCATTCCTGCAATCACTGTAATCATAACCGATCTTTGCTCCCTGGCCGGAGGAATGATAATGGCGATAAACATGCCATACAGAGCAATACCGAGCGCACTGATCAGCCGCTGCGGAAGAATTGCACCCGCTGAAGCACCCAGCACAGTACCTGATACCCATCCGAAAACGGAGACAAGCGTAGCACCGTACGAAAAGAACGGACTGAGTGTACCTTTCCTCATCACACTTATTCCGAAGATCTCATCGGTCACACCGTATGCTATCCCAAGCCTGTGTATGGTCGAAGTTTCAACTGTGAGTTTCTGAGAAAGTGCGGCTGACATGAGAAGATACCGAAGATTCACGATAGCTTGCAGACAAGCCATCTCTATGTAGGAACCTGCCGATGCAATCACGGCAAGCCCCGCGAACTGCCCTGCCGAGGTCACATTGAGCAGAGAAAGCAGCCCAGCCTGAAAAGGCGACAGATTAATATCTGCCGCCTGAATGCCAAATGCGAAGGATACAGCAAAGTATCCGAGACAAATCGGAATGCCGTTTTTCATTCCCTGTACAAAATTTTGTTTATTCGTCATACCAGTTATGTCCAAACATCAAAAATCAATCTGATTCTCTGCAGCGACAAGACCTGTAACCGCATATTCTTCACGAAGACGCGGTTTCTCGATTTTGCCCGTCGCATTGCGCGGAACATGCGCAAAGATAATCTCGCGCGGTCTCTTGTACTTAGGCAGTTTCATGCAGTATTCTTCGACGTCATCCCGCGTGCAGGTATAGCCCTCTTTGATTTCAATGATAGCAGCTGTCTTTTCGCCGAGACGTTTGTCCGGGAATCCAATGACCGCAACATCCTTAATCGGCTCATACGTGTGCAGGAAGTCTTCGATCTGGACAGGATAAATATTCTCACCGCCGGAGATAATAACATCTTTCTTGCGGTCTACAAGGTAGTAGAAGCCGTCCTTGTCACGCTTCGCCATATCGCCTGTGTAGAGCCACCCTTCGTCATCCAGAACTTCAGCCGTAGCAATCGGATCATTAAAGTAGCAAGTCATGACGCCTGGTCCGTAGACGGCAAGTTCACCGACTTTATCACTCTCCTCGATGACATTTCTGTTCTCATCAACGATTTTCGCCTGCCAACCATATCCGGGAATACCGATAGCGCCGACTTTATCAATATTCTCCACTCCGAGATGCACGCAGCCCGGTCCGATCGATTCGGACAGACCGTAATTGGTGTCATACTGGTGGTTAGGGAAGTAACCCTTCCACTGTCTGATCAGACTCTTTGGCACCGGCTGTGCACCGATGTGCATTAGCCTCCAGCGTTTCAGGTTGTAATTCTCGAGCTTGAGATCACCGCGGTCCAGCGCGTCAAGAATATCCTGTGCCCACGGAACCAGAAGCCAGACTATGCTGCATCTCTCAGCCGAAACAGCCGAAAGAACATCCTTCGGCTTCGTACCTTTCAGCAGGACAGCTTTGCTACCGGATATGAGACTTCCGAACCAGTGCATCTTGGCGCCTGTATGGTACAGCGGCGGAATGCACAGGAATACATCATCCCTTGTCTGTCCGTGATGCTTCTGCTCAACTTTGGCAGAGTGCATAAGAGACTCATGATTGTGCAAAATAGCTTTCGGGAAACCTGTTGTTCCGGATGAGAAATAGATTGCAGCGTTGTCCTCATCCGTGACAAGAATCTTCGGATCCTTTGACGAGCAGTTGCTCGTGAGCTTTGTATAATCTTCCGCGAAAGACGGGCAGGAGTCACCGTAGAAGAACAGAAGTCTGTTCTTAGAAATGCGATCTGCTATCTCCTCAACACGGCCGATAAATTCCTGTCCGAAAATAAGGACGTCGCACTCCGCCAGCTTTACACAGTACTCGATCTCATCGGCAGAATAGCGGAAGTTGAGAGGAACTGCGAGAGCACCTGTCTTAAGGACGCCAAAGTAGATAGGAAGCCATTCCAGACAGTTCATGAGAAGAATGCCGACCTTATCATCTTTCTTGATTCCTCTCTCGATGAGGAGGTTAGCGAAGCGATTAGCCTTTTCGTTAAAAACACGCCAGGTGATTTCTCTGCGGTAGGGACCGACATTCTTGGTCTCGACGAGATCGTATTCTCGCCAGGTCATTCTCCTATCATCATCTTTAGCAGGATTAAGCTCTACAAGAGCGATATCCTCCGGATATAATTTGCAGTTCTGCTCTAACAGGTTTGTAATGGGCATGTCGTATACTTCCTTATCAATTTATTGTTTTAACGCGTTTGGGCGCTAAAGTGAGTATATTCTTTTAAGACTATAATGTCAACCTTGACTTTTCACCGGAAAAGTATCAAGAACGCCGCGACGCTCTTAGTATGCATGTTGAGATACGCCTTCCACACATCGCGGCTGTGATGCGGCGAATCACGGAATCCCGTAAAAATCCTCATTTCGACTCTTCCCATGCGTAAGCTCGTCGTAAATAAGACACTTGTACTCTTCGACCTTCTGATCGACTTTCTCGTCGGAATCCGTACCGCTGTGTTTACGGATCACGCCGTCCTGCCCCATATACCCATATGCGTTCATTGCAGGAACGATCTTGCGCATATCATTGAGATAATTGTTATATGGAGCCGGTTCGAGTCCTGTCAGAGTCAACAGATAGCTTGACAGATAATTGGACGAGAGAATCATATCCTCCTTCTCCGGTATATCATAATTCGCCCATATCATGAACTTTGACAGATACTGCATCTGCTGCTCGTCAAATGTCAGGTCCTCCATCTTTTTACCGAAACAATACTCAAGAAAATCATCATCCATCGCAGGTTGATGATCACCGAAAAAGACAATCAGTGTCTTCTCGTCACTCATCGAAAAATAGTCGATCAGATAACTTAAAGCCTCATCTGAGAGGCTGATCAGAGTCTCATATTGCTCAATCTCATGCTTAAATCCACCTTCATACCCCTGCACATGCACGGCTGAGTTAAAGTAATTGTAATCATATCCGCCGTGGTTCTGCATCGTTACGTTGAACAGGAAAAGCTTCTCTCCCTCCTCCTTGTTCTCTACCTGGCGAATAATTTCACGATAATCTGCGAGATCACTGATAAACATGCGAATATACTTCGGATCGCTGAACTCATCCATGGAAATGAAAGTATCAAATCCCATTCGCGGATATACGAAATGCCGGTTCCAACCGTTGGCTTTGTACGGATGCATAGCGATCGTACTGTACCCCTGTGCCTCCAGCGTTCGGGCGAGTGAGAACTGATCTGTCTTGATATTTGAATTGTAAACAACGGTCGACGGTGAGAGCGCACACGAATTGCCTGTGAGGAACTCATACTCTGTATTGGCCGTCAGTCCGCCCAGTACGGACACCATAAGATGACCGGACTGCGTATTTTCCTTCATACTGTTAACGTACGGCATCGGATCGACATCCGTCACTAGCTTCGGATATATAGACAGATCCGCAAAACTCTCATTCATGACAACTATGATATTGTCCGGAATCTCTCCGTCATATTCATCGTCTGCATGTTGGGAGATCGTTTTCTCCTGCACATCAGCAATCAGCTCATCAGAATAGAGATCCGGCTTTTCGGGAAAGGAGGCTTTGGCAAATGCAAAGAAGCCCGCCTCCATACCGAACAGTTTATACGTATACTGCGGGTGCCAGTCCCGGAGCCATATTCCGGTCCCTGCCAGCATGTCTGTCTCGAAAATGACTATATAAAAAAGCATTATAAGAGCAAATGCCCCGCCTCTCACAGCGATTTTCCCTCGCACTTTGCCGAAAATATGAAAGTTCGAGATATACAGCCAGAGCATGCACAGGCAGATTGTCACAACAATTCCGACTACGAACTGCCAGAACAGATATAAAGAGTATCCCCCCGCTACGCTGAATGCTGTCCGAATCGACATAAAGTCAACGAACTGAAGGGCCGTAGACCGAAACTTGAGAACAAAAAAGTTCGCGGCTCCCCATACGAGAAAAACGGCATTCCCGATGATCATTCCCACAGTAAGAGAATTGGTCAGTAACACTAAAATCAGGTACAGTACGAGCGTAATTCCGATTCCGAGAAATATATAAATCGGCTTCAACAGCATCATCCAGGGATTATTGATCAGTTCTATGATTCCGAAGCTGATACATGCGTTGATGACGACAAAGACCGCGGCACCTACTATGAGAACACTCCGCGGCATTGTCACATTCTTGTCAGCATCCGTTTTGATTATGACGGTTCTGCGATACGCCATCACAACGCCTATCAGATACGTAGCAAGAATCAGGAACAGCATACAATTGTAGAAAACCGGTCTGTACGGTTCAATCAGCATTGCATATTGATCCGTAGCCTGAGATTCTCCGAAGAACAGGATCCGGTTCCAAATCAAAAATATGACAAGACCTGTACATACAATCAGGCTGACGGCGAATCGCCATATAAAGCTGATACTCAGCAAGTCTTTCTTCATCTGTTATCCTCTTTTCAATTCTCGCGTCGCTTCCCGCAGCCATTCCAGTTCTTCGCCCTCGAGATGAGGCGATATTTTCTCCCATACCAGAGCATGGTATGCATTGAGTCTATCGATATCTTTGGGTTGCATATATGAAACATCGATTGCATCGAGGTCGATCGGTACAAATGTAAGCGGTTCAAATCTCAGGAAGCGCCCGAATGCATTACTCTCATCCTCGACCGTGAGTACGATAGACTCGGTACGAATCCCGTATTTTCCTTCAATATACACTCCGGGTTCGTCAGAGACGATCATCCCCGGCTCAAATACAGCTTCCTTCTGACCGGGCATGAATCTCCATCTGATATTGTGCGGTCCTTCATGCACATTCAGGATATATCCTATCCCGTGTCCTGTCCCATGATTGTAGTCGATCCCATACTCCCACAGCGGAGCCCGGGCATACGCATCAAGGAACCGGCCGGTCACGCCATAGCGGAATTTCGCATTCATCAGATTCAGATTCGAAACGGCAACAAGCGTAAAATCCCGCTTCTCTTCCGCTGTCAGCTCCCCTGCTTTCATTGTTCGGGTGACATCGGTCGTACCGCCGAGATATTGTCCGCCGGAGTCGACAAGAAGAAAACCTCTCTGCTCTACGACCGAATAGTTTTCGGCTGTGGCAGTGTAGTGAGCCATGGCGGCATTTGCCCCATATGCGGATATTGTGGGGAAGGAAAGATCCAGAAAGCCCGGTATCTGTGAACGCAATGCGTCGAGATATTCGGCAGCCGAAAGCTCTGTGATTTCTTTCTTTCCTATATGGGACTTGAACCAGCAGATGAATCTGCACACGGTGACAGAATCAAGGAGATACGCTTTTTTCAAATGCATTATCTCCACAGGGTTCTTCACTGCCTTCATGATCTCCGTCGGATTTGCCTTCTCGACCAGTGTAGTCCTCTTTCTCAGAATATCTGCAATTGAGTAAGATACGGCACCTGGTTCAAGCATGCATGCTCCCGAAAACTCACATGTGCGGAGAAAATCCATCACACTCTCGTAAGTTCTAATACATATTCCGTTTCTAGACGCCCACGAGTCGAATTCGTCCGTCCTCTCCTCTTCCTGGATAAAGAGATCCACGGTATTCAGTGTTATATAAGCGTATGCCAGCGCTACCGGGTTGCAGGTGATATCCCCGCCGCGAATATTGAACAGCCAGCAAATATCGTCCAACTTGCAGAGCATCAGTCCTTCAGCTTTTTTCTTGCAGAGAGCATTTCGAACCCGCTCAAGTTTCCGGGCAAATGACTCACCGGTCAATTCATCGTCAAGCAGCATCAATTTGTGCTTTGAAAGCCCGGGGCGATCGAGCCAGATCCCGTCCGCAGGATCGAGATCTGTCACAAGCCCTGCACCTTTCCGCTCTGCGATTTTTCTGTACGCGTCACCGGTAAGCGCATTGATTGTCAGCCCGTCAAATGCAAGCGTCTTCCCCTCACATAGCACCTCCTCCAGATATTCCGTGACACGCGGCACGCCCGGCTCGTCGGATTTCATGAGTTCAATACCACTTCCCTCGAGTTCCCTCGCTGCCGATATAAAATAGCGGCCATCTGTCCAGAGGCATGCACTGTCCTGTCCTACCACCAGCTTAACATTGTCACTCGTGCAGCCGGAAAAGTATTCTGATACTTTAAAGAAATCACCGACATACTCGGATGCATGGTAATCTGAGGATCCGATCAAAAAATAGTCGATACCCTCACGACTCATCTTCTCTCTGAGTTTTTCAAGTCTTACTTTTATACTGTCCATTTCAAACTCCGTTTTTCAAAATATTCAAGCGGGGGATTGCTCCCCCGCGCCGTATCAGTCATTCGGATTTTATTCTTCTGTGCCAAATGTGTGTTTCAGGAACATATCCGCCAGTTGCGGCCAGACCGTCACTTCCGGTACCGGCTGATCGTCTCTCGTAAGAACGCCTGTACCGAAGTGGCTGTTCATAACGAGATCTTTCTTTGTCTCATTTGACACTTCTATTTTTCCGTCCAGAGCCATTCGGGTAAATCTGTTTACCTGTTCGTATGTAAAACTACCATTCTGGCGGTAATCCGACCACGCCTTGTTGGCCAGCGAGAGACCGTGGCGTCCATTTGAAAAGATATGGAGCGCACGAGGAACTCCGTTCCTTCTGAGCGCATTCATATAAAGAAGCGAATTCTCGACAGGGACAGACTGGTCTTCCATTGTATGCCAGATAAATGTCGGCGGTACGTCCGGCGTAACATGTTTATCCAATGAGGCATAATGCAACTGCTCTTCTCTCGTCGCACAGCCCGGAATCACATTGCTGGCGAGCCACTCCTCCGCACCGGGGATCTTGACTTCCGGAACAAAATCATCATCAACACTTGAAAATCCGAGAAGTGCACGAATCGTACCTGGGTGACTCAACTCCCCGCTCGTAATGACAGGATAACACAGAATAGCAGCATCGGGACGCGGACTTGCAGCGGCAAGTCTCGGATCGATTTCGATGGAATCCTGATAGTGGACGCAGAGACTGGCGGCCAGATGCCCGCCTGCCGAGAAGCCGAGCACCGTAATTCTGTTTGGATCGATATAATAAGAAGGTGCAATCGTGCGTATGAGGCGCATCGCTCTTGACGCATCCTCGATGGCCTGCATGCGGAGCGGTACTGCGTCAAGCAGGTCCACGGTGTAAGTAAGGACAAAGCAATTATATCCTCTTTCGTAAAAGTCTAACGCTACGAGCTCGCCTTCACGTGCCGATACGAATTCATAACCGCCGCCGGGAATGATCAGCATACCCGGTCTAACCGTCTCATCCTCATCGTGCAGATAGCTCATAAGGTTAGGAACGAACCCAAAAGCTGCAGGATAATTGTATTCACCTATGTTCCATATATCGATTCTGTCCTGTATCATAATCATCCACCTTTCAGACGTTGTGTTCTTTCCGAAATGCAGGCTGTATCGCTTGTGCGGTTTCAATCCGCCTGAAGTTTTGCACTCTGACTGAGACAGCCCGATTTACCATCTAATAGATTAACATTAAGAAAAGATACTTGCAAGAACGCATTGTAGATAGAATTCATTTATTTCACGAATAAAGGAACCGGTTTTAGACGCAATAAAAACCGCTGCCTTACGGCAGCGGCCTAAAAAATCAGTATGAACTTCGACTTATGTCATGCTCATGCCTTGCACTCGCCGAATCCGAGCGGATTGCCTTCGTTGAAGTTACGTGCATTCTCAAGTGTTACAGCAGCGATAGCCTGAAGAGCCTCACGTGTAAAGAATGCCTGATGAGATGTCAGAACAAGGTTCGGGAACATCAGCAGTCTTGCTGTAATGGAGTGCTGCAGATAATCATCGGAATGATCTGTGTAAACGTTGGCATCCTCACCCTCGTAAACGTCAAGAGCTACAGCGTGGAACTTGCCTGTCTTCAGAGCATCGATCAGAGCTTCTGTGTCGATCAGGCCGCCGCGAGCGGTGTTGACCAGCATTGCTGTGTCTTTCATCTTAGCGATAGCTGCTGCATCGATCAGATGATATGTTCCGCCTTCACCCATGATAAGCGGAGCATGCAGAGAAATAAGGTCTGCCTTTGCAAGGAGTTCATCCTTCGTTACATAAGTAAGAAGGCCTTCGTCCACAAGACCCTGATTCGGGAAAGCATCCCAAGCGATAACTGTCATGCCGAATCCCTTGCAGATTCTTGCCATGCACTGTCCGATCTTACCTGTGCCCATGATACCGGCAACTTTGTTGTGAAGGTCCATGCCGAGAAGTCCGCTGAGTGCGAAGTTGTTGTCCTTGACCTTCGGAACAGCCTTGTGAAGTCTTCTGTTAGCGCATGTGATGATGGAGATTGCATGCTCAGCAACAGCGTACGGTGAATAAGCCGGAACACGGATTACTGTGATGCCGCACTCTTTAGCTGCCTGAAGATCAACATTGTTGAAGCCTGCGCAGCGGAGAAGGATAAGCTTTACGCCGCACTCTTTGAGTGTCTCAACAACTTCTCTCGGAGCTTCATCATTAACGAAGATGCAGACTGCGTCGTAGCCTTTTGCAAGACCGGCTGTTTCAGGTGTAAGACGTGTGCTGAAATACTTGATATCGCAGTTATATGTGCCTTCGCCCTTATCTTTTGCAAGCTCGCTGAAGAACAGACGATCATAATCCTTTGTGCCGAAGAAAGCGATCTTAAGAATATCAACTTTCTTCTTTTTGCTGAATTCGTCGGCAAGAACAGACTTGATTGCCTCGATAGCACCTTCTTCATCGCCGCCTTCAGCTGAAATCTCGAGCTGTGCGCCCTGCTTTGCATTTAGTGCGAGGATCTGAAGAACATTATTGCCGTTCGCTTTTTTATCGCCGCACTTAATTGTGATGGCAGAAGCGAGATTGACGCATGCCTGAGCAAGATTTGCCGCCGGACGAGCATGGATACCGAGATCGTTTGCTACTTCATAAATAAATGATTTCAAAGTATTTCTCCATTCTGGAGCGTTTTCCGGAGGATGCTCTTCACGATCCGCTACCTCCTCTGACCCTCATTGACGCCCCGGCAAGAGAGTCCGTGCAGCGAAAGACAGTCGTGATAATTTGTGCCTTTCGCGTTTAAATGTTACCATATCTGGTAATAATTTTAGCACAAATAAACATCGAATGGTAGAGTTTTTAAAGAACTCTTCGTCGTTTTTATCATACTTTTGCGATTAATATGCATAAAAATCATCCTTTTTCACTATGCCGCAAAATCTTTTTGCACAAGTAGAGTTTAAGTCATACCGTCTATTGTCAAAAAGGCTGCAGTTCCGGTTGCCGAACAATATTCTGACATCCGGAAAGCCTGACGATGAGGTCTGTCATCAAGGGATACAATCCCGTTTGCCAACATCTCATTGGTTCTCAAAAAATACAAGCCGGTCGTTTCCGATTTCAATGAGATATGTTAAAGTTATTGTATATCTCAGTAAAGGAAAAAGAGTATTATGAATAAAGAACCAGTTTATGTCACCGGTCACCAGCACCCGGATACCGACTCCATTGCATCTGCTATCGCCTATGCTTTCTTCAAGAGAGCCATGGGCGTGCGCGCTGTCCCTTGCCGACTCGGTCCGGTAAATGCCGAGTCCGCATATCTTCTGAAACGCTTCGGCTTCGTTGAGCCCATGCTGCTCACAGACGCCAGGGTAAAGCTCAGCGAAATCACACTCGATCCCCTGACTTATATCAACGAGGACGCTACGATTTTTGAATGTCTTCATCGCATGAACGACGAGAAGCACACGTATTGCGGAGTCGTAGACAATGACCTGCATCTTGTCGGGCTTATCACCAAAAGCGACATAGCGGCAGTCGGTCTCGGCGATACGGCTTACAATATAGATATGCTTAAGAAAATCCGGTTGGATGATGTTGCCAAGACCCTGGACGGGACTATTGTTTACAGAGAAGAATCCATGCATCTTAACGGCAAGGTCAGCATGATCGCCATGGCGGACAGGGATCGTGTCAGCCGATATGATTTAAAAGACAGGATCATCATCGTCGGTGATGACGCCGAGACACAGAAGACGGTCATTGAAAAGGGAGCCGGACTTGTGATCCTTGTCTGGGC
This sequence comes from Lachnospiraceae bacterium, assembly GCA_017433725.1. GTDB lineage: Bacteria > Bacillota > Clostridia > Lachnospirales > Lachnospiraceae > Chordicoccus. The sequence goes on along the minus strand of JAFRGQ010000098.1, from coordinate 62,768 downwards.
TGACAATGTCTCAGACGATGTCATTCAAACAGCTAAACTGTATCACTGCCCTATTCTGATCAGCGGTCACGGAGCGATGAATACCTCCCGCTACATTTTCTTTTCGACCTCTGTTAAGGAAATTATGCAGAATGAAGTCATCACATTTAATACAAACGAGCTGGCAGAAGATGTCGGTGCCAAAATGCTGCGAAGCCGCTATCACATATATCCGATTATTGATATGGACAGAAAGCTCCACGGATACGCCGCCCGCTATCATATCATGACGGCCAAAAATAAGCAGATCATTATGGTCGATCACAACGAGTTTTCACAGTCTGTGAGGGCAATTGAGGAAGCGCGCATCCTGGAAGTCATAGATCATCACAGGATCAACGACTTCTCATCCATGCAGCCGGTCTCCTTCCGAAATGAGATAGTCGGTTCGACAGCAACAATCGTCGCGACAATCTTCCGCGAAAACCAGATTCCGATTCCGCAGAATCTCGCAGGGCTCCTTCTTGGCGCGCTCCTGTCCGACACGATGAATTTTCACTCACCGACAACGACCGATAAAGACAGGCAGACCGCAAACATTCTTGCGGCGATGGCGGATCTCGATATAGATGATTTTGCACGTGATATGTTCGCTGTAACTGCGGATACGACAGGCAAATCTTATGCGGAGATGCTGAATCAGGATATGAAGGTCTACAATATCCGTGAGTGCAATCTCTCAATATCCCAGGTCATTGTAACTTCGACGGAACAGGTTCGCAAAGAGAGCGCACAGATTCAGCCGGCAATCGAAACATTCTGCCGCAAAAAACGTCTTGATCTGGCTGTGCTGGTATTCTCGAGCATTCTGGATAACGGATCCGTTGTATTTTACGGCGGCAACCGTTCTGAGTGGGCACGGGAGGCCTTCCCGGACAGGGATGGCGAGGAGCACAGCTTTCAGGATGGTCTGCTCTCCAGAAAACAGCAGATCCTTCCGAAGATTACAAACATCATCAATATGTACTCATAACATGCACATATCATTAGGATTCTGTGTCAGCAACAAGCTTGATTCCGGGTGTGCATTTTACCGGTTAAGCAATGAAAGTTCTTTAAAAGGGGATGTCGCACTAAGACAAAATACCATACATATAGCAGATGTTATTTGAAAATGTCGGCTATATGCAGTGGTGGCACTGCCTAATGCGACAGCCCCTTTGATTGGCGGGTCAGATGACCATGCAAGCATGGTCGCCTGACCCTGGAGGAGCAAATTATGGCCGATATGTTCCAGTGAATGATTCAAAGATCAGATCTGAGACCTCTGTTCCGGACATAAGCAACTAGTTACGACAGGAGTTCAAGCAGATCCTCTCTGCTGATAGCCGCTGACGCAACGCCTTCAGTCTGAAGGATGTCGTCGGCAAGCTTTCTCTTGGCGTTCTGCATCTCCACAATTTTCTCCTCAATCGTTCCTTTAACTATCAGTTTATAAACGTTAACGACCTTGGTCTGTCCTATTCTGTGGGCACGGTCTGTTGCCTGATCCTGCACGGCGGTATTCCACCACGGATCATAGTGTATGACAACATCAGCCCCTGTCAGATTCAATCCCGTCCCGCCTGCCTTGAGAGAGATCAGAAAGATCGGCACATCGCCTTCATTGAACGATTTTACAAGTTTAAGTCGTTTCTCCTTCGGCGTCGCACCGGTTATCTTGTAATACTCGATTCCCCTTTCTTTAAGATCCTCCTCAATCTTCTCGAGCATGGTCGTGAACTGCGAGAACAGCAGAGCCCTGTGTCCCCCGTCAATCAGAGAATCTATAAGTTCCAGACAGAGCTCCCGCTTGGCGGACGAACCACTGTAATCTTCGAACATTAATGACGGATCACAGCAGATCTGTCTTATATGCATAAGCTCGGCAAGAATTTCGATTTTACCCTTTCTGAAGTCAGCTTCATCGGCAGACTGCAGCTTTTTCCTCATCCGCACGACCTGACCGTCATATAGCTTCTGCTGTTTGCTCTCCATATGTGCATAACGCACCTCTTCAAGCTTATCCGGAAGATCCTTCAGGACATCCGTTTTCTTCCTGCGAAGAATAAACGGCGTGACCATCTTGCGAAGCTGTTCCATTGCCTCTTCACTCTCGGATTTCATTATGGGCGCTTCAAAACCGGATCGGAACTCTTCATAAGTATACAGTAACCCCGGCATCAGATAATCAAATATGCTCCACAGTTCTCCCAGCCGGTTTTCGATGGGCGTTCCGGTGAGGGCGTATCTTGTCTCAGCCTCAACAAGTTTCAGAGACTTTGCCGCAGCCGTGTTCCGGTTCTTGATATACTGCGCTTCATCCGCCACCACAAAACGGAACTTCTTCCCTTCATATTCCGAAATATCTCTCTTCAGAAGATCATAGGAAGTCACAAGGACATCAGAATCCTTCCAGTTTCCGATCAGGGCACTCCGTTCTTTCTGCGTCCCGGTGATCGTACTGACAGTAAGCGATTCCGCAAATGTGCGAATTTCTTCCTTCCAGTTATAAACCAGAGAAGCAGGTGTGACGATCAACGATGTGAAGTGTTCATCCGGATTCTCATTTTTGACTGCCAGAAGTACACTGATTACCTGGAGAGTCTTACCGAGACCCATATCGTCAGCCAGAACGCCCCCGAAATGATGCGAATCCAGTGTGCGGAGCCAGCGATAGCCGACTGTCTGATACTTTCGGAGTGTATTCCTGAGTGTTGACGGTACCGCATAATCCGCATCTTCTATCGTCTTGAATTCCTTGATAAGCGACTTGAAACGGCTGTCTCTTGTCGCGTAAATATCCTGAGACGACTCAAGCATCTTATCAAGGTAAAGCGCCCTGTAAGCAGGAATGTGCATTTTCCCCGACACAAAATCTTTCGGAGAAAGATGCAGTCCCTCCATCATTTCCGCCAGCTGCATGACGGATTCATTTTCATCAATTTTAAAGAAATCGCCGTTCTTCAGTGTAATATATCTTTTCTTCTTGCGGTAACTGAAAAGAATATCGAGGAGTTCATCCGGACTCAGATCCGAGGAGCTGACAGAAAGATCGAGCAGATTGCTTTCCACAGAAAGACCTATGTCAAACTTGGATCTCTTCCGTATCTTAAGAGCCTTGAAGCGCTCCGTCATACGCACTTCGCTCTTTTGCATAATAGCGGGAATACCGCGATCCAGAAGGTCGAATACGAGATCCGAATCCTTTTTGGCAAACAGGATCTTATACACCGGGTCATAGCTAGTGAAGTATTGCATAAGAAGGTCGAGCATTCCCTCCTCATCCACAATATTCCTGTAAGACTCGACAGGTTTTCTTTCTATTAAATCTGTCAGCGAGCTGCAATTGCTGTTGTAATACACATCACTTCGTCCGATTATATTTCCCGCGTCCACATCAAAATACGTGACATAATCCGGCTCCGGAGGAAGAATCGTTTCAATCTCAGCTTCCGTCTCGGGAGTGCACTCAATATTTACGATTTCTTTTAGTGACGGGAGGATTTTGTGATAAAAGTCAGCCAGATGATTTCGTCCGATCATAATGCGTATGTATCCGCCATGTTCCGCTTCAAGAACAGATTTTAAAGCTGTCGTCCTCTCCTCCGGGATACAGTTAAGCTCTTTTTCCGTGACAAAGTATTTCCGCCTCAGACCGGTAATCATCTCAGGCACATCGCCCGTTATAAGAATACCCTCCAGCTCTCCCTTCGTATTGCGGCTTGAGCTGATCTTCAGAGTGACAGAAATATCCTTCTTCTTAAATTCTATAAACGACTTTTTCTTAGCGGCCACAGTCTTATCTGTAAACTCAAAAGTGCCGCCTTCACCCACATCGAAGAAACTGTCAAGAACCTGCCCCGACAGATCGACTTTATCCTTGCTCGCCGCGATTTCATTGGAATAATAATTCCCGTACCGAAGACGGTTCGTATACTTCCTGATCTGAACTTCTTCATCCTGAAGGAATCGCTCAATGAAATTCATCCATTTGACAGATTCCGGCAGTATGTATTCCTTTCCCAAAGTCAGTGTCGTTTTTGTACCGAATGTCATTTGGCTGCCCGTCTGCATAGCCTTGGTAAATTCCGGAAGGTTTTTTATCTTGTACAGTTTTCCGGCGCCGACCCTGAAGTTTGCATAAAGACCATCCTCATCTCTGGTCAGATAAGGAACGATCGTGAGACTCGGAGTAACATCCTGATTGACCGTCTCTCCGGTAAGCCCCATCAGAAAGTACATACCTGAGAGATTCGTAGAATCTCCCGGATTATGCCGTTTCAGATAATCCTGCAGAAGATATATCGCAGCAATCTGATGTTCGCAGGCATACTGGTCCGAACCGTAATATCTTGCGTAACTGCAATTCCATCCGGAACAGGTAGATGAGATAATCCGGTCGCGATTGAACGTTAAGCGGACTTCCCAGGACGGATAACGGGACGGAGTCTGTTCGCTCAGCGAAGCGTGGCCTACGAGTTCCTCAGAGCTTGTGCCTTCCCGATAACCTAAACTCACACGGAGATCCGGATTGTCTGTCTTTTTCAGATATGCCTTTGCTTTTTTACGCGAAGACTGAGTTGTCTTCATATCATCCAGAAATTTATCGCCATTAAAATAATGATAATCAGAAGGGACAAATGCATAGGAAGACTCCTCGGAAGTTCTCACCGCCAGCTCATTTTTCTGGAGAGCGGCGAGATCCTCAAACTCGTTTGCTGCCTGTCTGCTCCCGAAGGTACTACCACTTTTCTGTGACGGAACCTGCTCTTTTGCTGATGATCTTACGCTCGTCTGCTCAGATTTCTCTTTCCCTTTCTCCGATGATTTTACGCCTGTCTGCCCGGCTTTCCCTTTCTCGGATGATTTTACGCCCGTCTGCCCGGCTTTCTCTTTCTCTGATGATTTTATGCCCGTCTGCCCGGCTTTCTCTTTCTCTGATGATTTTATGTCCGTCTGCCCGGCTTTCTCTTTCTCTGATGATTTTACGCCCGTCTGCCTGTCCTGATCTTTTTCCTTTTCTGTCAGGCTGTCATCTTCCGGCATATCATCCCCGACATAAATCACTTCATGTCCAAGACATTTTTCGAGATAAAACAGCGCTGCCGCCATATGCTTACAGTATTCTCCCTGCATTGCATACGGGCATGTACAGGAAATATATTCAATATCCCCGTCAAAGTCGAGGTCAAACTCAACTCTGTAGTTTTTGCTGCCGCGCACGGTTACACTATACCCATAATCCTCAGTAGCAAGCTTTTTCGCTTTACCGAGAGAGAAATACGATCTTCCTCTGCTCAGGATTGTAGGTGTGAAAAGACCTGACCAGTTTCCTCGAACTCTTGCCATTTTTTATCTCCGATAATTTCAAAGTTTTTTATTCGTCATCTCTTCATCGCACAATACTCGTTATGTGAGTCTACGATATGCGACTCAGCCGTAAACAGCTGAAAATCAAGCACTCCCATCTTATTCTATAAGTACGCCTTACGTCAAGTTTCCTCGCTGTCTTTGCGGAGCAGAGTTCGCTTTTACACTGAAAAACAACAATAGCCACGTTAGATATTAAAAAGACTAAATCCACTTCATCGTCTTCAGAGTGGAAATAAACTTTTCACTTCAGCATATCAAAAACACAGAAATTTAACTGTTAGTTCACTTGACGCTGCCTGATAATTGTAGTTTAATAAATGAGACGGAAAACTGTCACTTGACAGGAACTCCATATTACCGGGGCTAGTACTGGTTTCGACGGGGGTTTTGAAGTCAGGGAAGCCATCCGAGGCCCGGACCTCGTTAAAACCGGATCTTAAAATTAAACGCTGACAATACAGAGTTAGCAGTAGCAGCGTAAGCTGTTACTTGTCGGCCCGCTCGCACCCGCACGGACGGTCACCGGCATTATGATTGCGGGAAACGATGCCGGCTAAGCTTTGCACCGGCAGGCGTATTATGAAGCTACCAAGAGCGGAAGGACGCTGTTCTCCGACCGTTTGCGGGAATTAAATAAGAACAGCTGTGATGGGAGATGCCTTGAGGGATAGGCTTTCGGACGCGGGTTCGATTCCCGCCTGGTCCAGCAGTAGGTGCCGGGGAGAAATGATTTCTCCCCGGTTTTCTTATGTTATAAAAAGTATGAAAAGACCACCGGCTCAGTGAACATATCACAACCGGTGGTCCTGTCTTTTTATATATCTTCTGTATCTCTTTCAAAGTTTTCGAATGTATCAGAACGAATGCTTATAATCCCGTTCCGCTTCTCTCTGCATATCTTTTTTGGCAATATCCGCCCTCTTATCATAGAGCTTCTTGCCTCGTGCAAGTCCAACCTCAACCTTGACCAGACTGCCCTTCAGATAAACCTGAAGAGGCATAAGCGTAAAGCCCTTCTCACGAATCTTCTGCCCGAGTTTTCGTGTCTCAGCTTTATGCAGCAGAAGTTTTCTGGTACGGAGAGGATCCTTATTGAATATATTACCCTTCTCATAGGGAGAAATGTGCATCCCCACAATATAGACCTCACCGTCCTTGATCTCGACATAGGCCTCTTTGATAGAGCATTTTCCCATGCGGATCGACTTTACTTCTGTACCAGCAAGAGATATTCCCGCCTCATATTTCTCAAGTATAAAATAATCGTGGTAAGCTTTTTTATTATTTGCAACCAGCTTGACGCTGTTCTTCTCTCCCATTGCAAGTACCTCTTATCATGTGTCTTTTCCGGCCGGAACGCGGATATATCATATCGGAACCTGCTTCGCAGGTTCTGATAGAAATATTAGGAACCGCTTCACAGCTCAGACTCGCGACCGCTTCGCTTGTCGCTCGTTATCTTATCAGCCCCTGACGGGGCTACGCAGGCTTCACTCCGTGAATCCTGCTGAACTTGCTTCGCAGGTTCTGATATAAATATTGTGAACCCCTTCACAGCTCAGACTCGCGACCGCTTCGCTTGTCGCTCGTTATCTTATCAGCCCCTGACGGGGCTACGCAGGCTTCACTCCGTGAATCCTGCTGAACCTGCTTCGCAGGTTCTGATAAGATACATTATACCCGCTGGCACCGGTAATTCCAATTGCTTTTTTGATGCGCCCTCACATCACCGCCACAAATCTTCGAAGTCTTCCTTATAATTCTGATGTTTACCGTAAGTCCACCGTTCCAGTGTAAAGTCCACTGTATGCATCCTCAGATCTGCATCCTTCACATATACGGTGACCGTATCACCCAGCCTGTACATCTTCCCGGAAAGCCTTCCGACCATGGCCTGCTTAGTCTCATCGAAAGAATAATAATCATCCGTCATATCGGCGGCACGCACAAGTCCTTCGATCGTATTAGGCAGTTCTACATACATGCCCCATGAAGTAACGGACGAAATCTTTCCTTCAAATTCCTGCCCGATCCTCTCATACATGTACTCCGCCTTTTTGAGCTTTTCAGTCTCCCGCTCGCATTCTGTCGCGCGGCGTTCCGTGACAGAGCTCTGTCTGGCAACCTCCTCAAGGATATCATTGTAGTGCTGTATCCGCTCCGGCGTCATTCTTCCCCGTATGCAGTCATGAATTATACGGTGGATCTGCAGATCCGGATACCTGCGGATCGGTGACGTGAAATGGCAATAATACTTCGCGGCAAGACCGAAATGCCCGTCACAGGTCGGCTCATATCTCGCCTGCTGCATGGCACGAAGAATCACATAGGAAACCATGGTCTCGACCGGCGTTCCCTGTACGGATTCCACGGCCTGCTGGATTTCTTTCGGCGTAATGTTTTGCTTCTTCTTATCGATCCGGACACCCTGGCTGCGAACAAATTTCAATACACTCTCAATCTTCTCCGGATCCGGTTCGCTGTGAATTCTGTAGACAAATGGTATTTCACGTTTACAGAACTCTTCCGCAACGGTCTCATTTGCCGCCAGCATGAAATCTTCGATGAGACGGGTAGCATCATTTGCCTTCTCAAGGAGCACATCCGTCGGAATACCTTTTTCATCCAGAAGAATTTTGGCTTCCGGAAAATCAAAATCGATCGCTCCGCGCATCCTTCTGCGGGCTCTGATTTTGAGCGAGAGATCGAGCATATCACAGAACATGGGGATAAAATCCTTGTACTTTGTCAGAAGTTCCTCATCGCTCATGGTCGTATCGCGGTTGGAATCTCCGACATGTATTCCCTTTTTCTGTTCGGACGATGCGGTGAGATTCGGGTCCGTGGCCTCATTTTCAGCATCTAAAACACCTTTATGCTCCGCAGGCTGCTCCGTCGACTTTCCCATAAGCTCCAGTATTCTCTGCACATCCGGATAACTCATGCGCTCGTCGACACGAATCACACTCTCGACGATTCGGTGTTTCAAAACGGCACCTTCCGGGCTCATATCCATGATGACAGATAGACATAACCTGTCCTGCCCTGCGTTCAGGGAGCATATTCCGTTGGACAGTCTCTCGGGCAGCATTGGGATCACGCGGTCCGCCAGATAAACGGATGTCCCTCTTTTCAGAGCTTCCCGGTCCAGAGCAGACTTTTCCTGAACATAATTGGACACATCTGCGATGTGGACGCCTAACGTATAGCCGGTCTCTGTCTTGACGAGGGAGACTGCATCGTCCAGATCTTTCGCATACGGACCGTCTATCGTGACCATTTTCCAGTCTCTCAGATCTTCCCTGCCCTCGATGTCAGCCGGAATAATATGGTCCGGTACGCGATTTGCCTGGCTTATGACTTTCTCCGGAAACTCCATCGGAATATCCATGGATCTGGCAATAGTGAGGATGTCAGCTCCCGGTTCGCCTTCATGTCCGATGATCTCCGTAATCCGACCCGATGGATTCTCATATCGGCTGCCAAACTTTAATATTTTCACGACGACTTTATCCCGGTCAGAAGCCCCGTTCAGATGCTGCTTCGGCACGATAATGATCTTGTCATAATGTACATCCTCGGGAAATACCCATCCGACATTTTTCTTCAAAACAAGCGTGCCGATTATCTCGGTCTTTCCGCGCTCTATTACGTGGGTTATTGCTCCCTCGATGCGGCCATACTTCTCGGAATAGACGAGACGCGCCTCTACCCGGTCCTTGTGGAGTGCATCGCCGACGGCACTTGCCGGTATAAAAATGTCCTTCCCGGTGATATCCTCAAGCTGGCCTTCATCCGGCGTCACGAAGCCGAAGCCTTTGGCGTTGCCGGTGAAAATGCCGGTGAAAAGACGCTCATGCGGGCGTTTCGGTCTTTTGTGCTTATTTATTTTTATGTTTTTAATCGGTTTCTTAGAATGCTGTCTTTTCATATTTCCTCTATTCGTTATTAAAGAACACCTCGGTGTTCTTGCGGTGACGTACAAGGTGTAAGCACCTTCCTCAGCGCACGTCTGCAATCAACAGAAGGCTTATATCTCAGTGTGAGATGCTCCCCGCCTCTATAGGCGGTGGGCAACAATATAATCTCAGCGGTGGGTGTCAACCCCCCACTGATATATACGCTCCGCGCACTTATCATAAATTCACATCACGGGTATTGCACGAAGAAAAAAGACCTCTGCTTCCAAGCAGAGGCCTTACATGATTACAATACTTCTCACAACTTTCAACCGAGGAACTTCATAGAAAGTACGATGGAAAGAACAAAGAAGATAACAGCCATAACTTTGGTTGCTTTCTCGAGACCGCCTTCCATCGAGCGTCCCCTGTTCTGTCCCCAATATGTCTCAGCCGCACCGGCAATAGCGCCGAGACCGGCGTCCTTACCTTCCTGCATAAGAACAATGACAGTGAGACCTATACAATCAATAACATAAATGATTGTGAGAACAATCTTTAAGATATCCATACTTCACCTCTTCAAAACAAGCTAAATGAAATAATATCATAAAGATTTTCAAAGCGCAATACATAATATTACAAATATTCCTGCTTCATTTACACTTCTTCTCCTGTTTCATTCCGATATCCGTGTCCGGTTCGTGATTCTTTCGTTCATTTTTCCCAAAAGCATCCCTCTTTTCAGGTATTTTTCTGGTTAAGTTTCTTTACTTTACAGGAACAGTGAAGTAAAATAGTAATAGTATCAGGCGCAATCTATGGTTATAACAGGCTCCGCCAAAACCCAATTGCGGAAACAGCCTGCATTATAAGAAAAGGAGAAACTATGAGCGACAAAAGACCAACAGTATTAATGATCCTCGATGGTTACGGACTCAGCGACACAGTTGAGCATAATGCCGTAGCGATGGCAAATACGCCGGTTATGGACGAGCTGGAAGCTACCTGCCCGTTCCAGAAAGGCTATGCAGCAGGTATGGCAGTAGGTCTTCCGGACGGCCAGATGGGCAACTCCGAAGTAGGCCACATGAATATGGGCGCAGGCCGCATTATCTATCAGGAACTCACCCGTATTTCCAAGGCAATCGAGGATGGCGATTTCTTCAAGAACGAGGAGCTTATTGCAGCCGTTCAGAACGCTCTGGACAACGACTCCTCTCTTCATTTAATGGGACTTCTCTCTGACGGTGGTGTACACAGCCACAATACTCACCTCTACGGACTCCTTAAACTTGCTAAGAACATGGGTCTCAAGAAAGTATATGTTCACTGCTTCATGGACGGCCGCGACACACCGCCCGAATCAGGCAAGGGCTTTATCGAAGCTCTCGAAGCTAACATGGCTATGATCGGTGCCGGCGCAATCGCTACAGTTGCAGGCCGCTACTATGCAATGGACCGCGATAACAACTGGGATCGTGTAAAACTCGCTTACGATGCCATGACCAAGGGTGAAGGCGTCCAGGTCAAGAGTGCGGTCGAAGGCATGGCTGCTTCTTATGCAGACGGCAAGCCGGATGAATTCGTTCTTCCGTTCGTAGTACAGAAAGACGGCGCTCCGACAGCTACGATCAAAGACGGCGATTCCGTTATCTTCTTCAACTTCCGTCCGGACCGCGCCCGCGAAATGACACGTGCATTCTGCATCGATGATTTCACAGGCTTCGACAGAGGCCCGAGAATCGTTACCAAGTTCGTCGTATTCACGGACTATGATGCAACAATCCCGAACAAGGACGTTGCGTTCAAGAAACAGGTCATCACAAACTCCTTCGGCGAATATCTCTCCAAGCTCGGAATGAAGCAGCTCCGCACAGCTGAGACAGAGAAATATGCTCACGTAACATTCTTCTTCAACGGCGGCGTTGAGGAACCGTTCCCGGGCGAAGACAGAGTTCTTATTCCGTCCCCGAAGGTCGCTACATATGACCTTAAGCCGGAAATGAGTGCGTTCGAAGTATGCGATGCTCTCTGCGGTGCTATCAGAAGCGGCAAGTATGACTCTATCGTAGTCAACTTCGCAAACGGCGACATGGTCGGACATACCGGCATCGAAGCTGCTGCAATCAAAGCTGTTGAAGCTGTTGACAAGGTAGTCGGCAGAGTTGTTGAGGCGATCAAGGAAGTCAACGGACAGCTGTTCATCTGCGCTGACCACGGCAACTGCGACAAGATGGTCGACGAAAAGACCGGCAAGCCGTTCACAGCTCATACAACGAACCCGGTTCCGTTCATCCTTGTAAATGCTGATCCGAAGTGGGATCTGGCAGAAGGCGGACGTCTCTGCGACATCATCCCGACTCTGATCGGTCTTATGGGACTTGAGCAGCCTGCAGAGATGACAGGTAGATGCCTGCTTGTCGAGAAGAAATAATCCTGCAGGGTTTGAACCTGAGATCACGGGAATCATTGCAGATTCGTGAGTAATACCGTAACGAACAGGGCTGCCGCAGATGCGGCAGCCCTGTAATGTTTTTCATTCCCATCGCCGTTTTAATCCTGTTCGAATTATAAAGCCGGCCATAACAGAGACTAATATCCACAACACCGGTCGTGATTCATCGCCTGTCTTTGCCGCCGGAACAGTTGTCGCGCCGGTTCCGTCCTTCTTTGAAACTTCTGAAGTTGATTTCGATGAGACGCCCTGCGATGCGCTGTTTCGAGGTGTGACAGTCACCCGAGATTTTGCTGAAGCAGTAGCCTGAGGCTTAACCGTAGCGCTCGGCCTCGGCTTTCCGGTAACACCTGTCGGAAACGCTGTCGGAGACGGGCCTATACTCCAGGTGACGGTCTTATCTTCTGTGGTTCCGTCCTCCCATGTGCACCAGTCCGGATCTTTCAGTTTTAAAGTAGCAGTGTACGTACCGGTCTCGGTCCCCGCATTACCCGTAATGGTATAGTAGCCTTTCGGGCTTTGATGTACACCCGTCTGTTCTTTCCCATTGTAAACAAGTCCTTTCCTTGCAGAAGGAATTTTTATGGCAAATGTATCCCACCAGGGAGCTACAGCCTCTCCTACCTTAGTTGAACGGCTGACAGGATTCAGATAATTATCACCCTCACGGACGCTGTTTCCGAATACATACAATACGCCCTTATATTCAGCCGAACATACCATGACCAGATTATCATATGAAGCTCTTTTTCCGTACGGAATATATTCCTCATCTGACAGAATATATGTATCCGCATCAAGAACTCTGTCTCCGGCCGCATCGATGTAACCTTCGCCATCTTCGGCTTCCACCCCTGAGTAACCGACAAGGTAAATATTCCGGTATCCTGTAATCACCTCATGAGCAGGATAATTTCCTGTAGGTAAATCTGTATGCGGATAGCACTCAGATGTTTTACCGGTTCTGCCGGCTCCTATTTCAATTCTTTGTAGCAGCTCCCTGCTCTCCTCAGATTTTCCGTTCTGTAAAGTAAATCCTCCGGAAACATAGATAGCTTTTCCGTCGGTAGCAGTGTGTGGGGATAATACCGCAGTTTCCAGCTCTCCGACAAATTTGTCATCATCACCTGCTATATCCATATAATTGATAATTTTGCAAAATTCGTCAGAATCGGTATCTTTGTTATACTTTTCCCCTCCTATCGTGTATAAATCTCCGTTCATGTTGACCAGTGAAGATTTTTGGTATACTCCCCAGTCAAGATCCTTCCACAGACCTGTTCTCGGACTATAAGAGAATACTGTTGTATAAAGCTTTTCCCCTTTTCTGTAAGTTCCGCTGACGAGAAGTTTCCCCCTGTAGCCTGCGACAGATATGTAAGCCATCGCTTCAGGCAGATCTGCTACTTTTTCCCAGATCTTTTCTTCCGGCGAATACCGTAACACACTTTTTGCATAATTGTCATCATAGTCAAGCTGATCATGTAGCAGTACATATATATAGTCATTTAATCCCAGGACAGCAGCTACGGCACATTCTTTCGGATTAAGCTCTTTAGGAATATCGGGTATATCTGTTTCATAGAGAGGGACTGCATGATCGGAAGACGAGTCAGGAACGGTAAAAAGAAAAGAGCCCGACCCAAATCCCGCGTCTGTCTTCACCTGCACGATTTGAATTCCGCTTCTCATACCTGAAGGACAGCGTACGATGACCCTCTCGTCACTCCAGCTGACAGATTCCGCCTCTGTACCGGATATTATGACATTTCCGCCCTCGCCGAAGTTTTTTCCGGTTATCAGAATCGTTTTATCCGTATCACCGGTCACAACAGCTGTGATAACAGGCCCGTAGTCTCCCGGAGATACCCCCATATCAATCGCTCCATGGGACGAACAAGACTCAAGATGCTCCTTTTCAAGAACTCTTGATTTTATCTCACTTACGACCTCAGCGGCACTTGCCTTATTCCTGTCCCGTCCGCAATACAGAATTGCTGCTTCCGCCGCAACATGCGGGCAAGCCATTGAAGTACCGTCCATGAAAGTATATGGAAGCAGAGCGGCGGTATTTGAACCGGCACCGATCTGATCTATAAAAATTGTCTCTCCGGCCATAAACGACCCTTCCGGTTTATAGACATTTACATTAAGCCGAATAAAGTTCTGAGAACCGTCTTCTGTCCTGTGAAGAGGTATTTCGGTCCCCTTCTGCAAAAGCTCGGGAACATTGCTTATCGAGACTATACTCCAGTTTCCGCAAACATCGTTATCTAATGATTTTGCCGCTATTCTCTTCCCATCCTTTTCCGTACCCTGTCTGTCGATGCTGCAGACATGCTGGCCGCCCGGTATATAAATCGCAAGAGATGTATACAAGACCTGTTCATTATCCCCAACGGGAATGTCAATAGAAAACGAAAAAGCGGATAATCCTTCTCTGACCTCGTCCAATGATACTTTGAGAGCTTTTCCGTCATGATCATATGAATACCCGTCAGCCGACTGCGAAGCTGACAGTTTGACAGCACTCAAGTCTCCTGAGTTGACCTTGGGTACAGAATCAAATTCCGTATTATAATAGGCTGCATTCGGATCGAAAGAACCGAAATAAGTTTTTGAACTGTCAGCTTTTTTCTGTGTGCTTACAGAAGAAAGAATTGAGACTCCCGGTGCATAGACATCCGTATCACCCGCTCCGTAATTTGAAAAATGCGCTTTTTCGTATGTCGGTGTAGCTGCATTTACAATCACAGTGTTCGAACTTTTCGAAAACGGGAGATTTGAATTATCGCTCAAATCAAAACAGGTACTTTCATTGCCGGAAGAGTACACACATACAATTCCTCGCTTCTCAAGTTCTTCGATTTCGGAAACCATAAGAGGGCATGTTATCTCTCCGCTGTATGAATTACTCGTGACTCGCACATCAACTCCGGAATCCACCGCATCACATACAAATGCCATTGCCTTGACAATCGCAAGATCCGTCATTGTATTATCCTCTTCTATCACCTTGATTGCCATGATCCTGCATCCCGAAGCCAGTCCACTGATTCCTTTCCCGTCCCATGCACCGGCAATGACACCCGCGCAATGCGTTCCATGTGATTCATAATCCATCGGATTCTTTTTATCCCCGGTCTCGGCTGTGTTTATTCCGTAGGGACCGCACTGCAGCTTTTCCTGAAGCTCAGACGGAAAGACATACATGACATCCTTCAGATCCGGATGTTCATAATCGACACCGCAATCAATGACAGCAACAACGCCCGCCGCGTTCTGACTACCTGTTTCGTTCCAGTTCGGTGAATGCACATTATACAGATCTGCAGGATCATACTCTGTAACCGGTGTATAAGAATCGCCCGCATATTCCCACTGATACTTTGTCAAGTCGAAAGAACCATCTTCCGGGCTTCTGCCAACCAGAAGACTTGTTTTATCACTGCCTTCTTCGCTTATATCTTCCTCTGCGCCTTTCTCCGAAGGTTCCGGTGATTTCGGGGAATTGTCTTGTCCGCTTATATCTTCCTCTGCTCTTTCCACCACAGTTTTCTGAGATACCACAGAATTATCTTGTCCGCTTACATCTTCCTCTGCGCCTTCTTCCGCAGATACCGGTGGTTCCGTAGAATAAGGTTCATGGATATAATTCGGCTGCGCATACAAGACGCCCTTCTCACGAAGAACTTCAGACAAAAGCTCCCTTGTGCTCCTGTTCTCATCCTCGATAAGAAGCACGGAAATCCTGTCCTCTGATTCACTGTTAACGTCGTCAGGCGTTTCAGATTCGGAAGAGCCTACCAGTTCCTCTTCAAAAGCCGGTGCAAGAACTTCACCGGTTGCCTCCACATAGCTCTCAGCGCTAATCCCGTCAATCAGAACAGCATTGTCTACCAGAGATGTTGTACCGGACAGATTTGCAGATCCGTCACCTTCTTCAAGTCCATGTTCCTCTTCGGAACTTTCGTTTCCGGTGCCAACTATATCTGATGATCCTGTCAGCTCTTCAAAGCTCCCGTGAAACCTGTCGTAGAGTACCAGCACCTGCCCTTCAACATACTCTCCGTCCGCGCACAGTTTCTCCACCTTCTCTTCGAGGGTCTCATTGTCCGGACTTTCACTTTCTTCATCTGAAAGTCTGTCATCGGAATCGGTGTCATACAACATCTCAGCCTGAGCCAGGCACTGTAAAGAAGCTGTTGCGACTGAAAAAACAAGTAGGATGGCCAGAATCAACTTTATCCTGCCGGTCACGGAAGTTTTCTTTCTCATAGTCTGTGTCACCTCATAGTGGTCTTTTTCTCAAAGAAACGGGCTGCGGCATTACTTGCCGCAGCCCGCAAAATCCCGGATATAATTCAAATTGAATTATTTGTTGTAATGAATAATATCAGCGAAGCTCGGCTTCAGGGAAGCGCCGCCAACAAGGCCGCCATCGATGTTCGGCTTAGCGAACAGCTCAGCTGCGTTGCCGCCGTTTACAGAACCGCCGTAAAGGACGCGAACTTCTTCAGCAACCTCTGCACCGTAAAGCTCAACAAGAAGTGCACGGATCCATCCGCAAACTTCCTCAGCCTGATCTGATGTAGCTGTAACGCCTGTTCCGATAGCCCAGATCGGCTCATAAGCGATAACTACGTTCTTAACAGCGTCAGCATCTACGCCGAGAAGACCGATCTTAACCTGCTGACGTACCCATTCCTGAGTTACGCCCTGCTCTCTCTGTGTAAGAGATTCGCCGCAGCACATAAGAGGAGTAATGCCATGCTCAAGGGCCTTGAGGACTTTCTTGTTAACGATTTCATCTGTCTCAGCGAAGTATTCACGTCTCTCGGAATGTCCGATGATGACATACTTAACACCAAGGTCATCCAGCATAGCCGGAGCGATCTCGCCTGTGAAAGCACCCTTCTCTTCGAAGTACATATTCTCAGCACCGATCTTGATATTTGTTCCTTCAGCTGCTGCAAGAGCTGCCGGAAGGTCGATTGCCGGTACGCAGAAGAGGACGTCTACGTCGTCAGATGCGAAAGCTGCCTTATTCTCGTTAATAAAAGCTGCTGCCTCAGCCGGTGTCATGTTCATTTTCCAGTTTCCTGCTGCAAGGATACGTCTTGCCATGGGTATCACCCTCCTTATAATTTAATTGGGAGCCGCCGGCTTTTGCTGCTCACTAACTGTAAACTGCACCGTCGGCTGTTATCTCGAACAGATTGTGTGCCGTAGGACACACAATCTGCATCTCACGTTTGGTCTTATATATTACCTGTCATGCATAGAAGCTGCGCAGGCATATACTCCGTCAAAAGTATAGTGAATCGATTCGATTCTTACTCAATTATTTGTCGTTAGCTGCTGCAACGCCCGGAAGTTCCTTGCCTTCAAGGAATTCAAGGGAAGCGCCGCCGCCTGTGGAGATGTGGCTCATCTTCGGGCCATAGCCGAGCTGGTTAACAGCTGCTGCGGAATCGCCGCCGCCGATGATTGTTGTAGCCTCTGTCTCAGCCAGAGCAGCTGCAACTGCCTTTGTACCTGCAGCAAGGATCGGATTCTCGAAAACGCCCATCGGGCCGTTCCATACGACTGTCTTAGCGGACTTAACAGCATCGCTGTAAAGCTCGATTGTCTTCGGTCCAATATCCATACCCATCTTGTCAGCCGGGATAGCATCTGCATCAACAGTCACTGTAGCGATCTCAGCATCGATCGGGTTCGGGAAAGAATCTGTGCAGACTGTGTCTACCGGCAGATAGAGCTTCTTGCCGAGAGCAGCTGCCTTGTCGATCATTTCCTTGCAGTAGTCAAGCTTTGTCTCATCGCAAAGAGACTTGCCGATTTCAAAGCCCTGAGCCTTCAGGAATGTGTAAGCCATACCGCCACCGAAGATAAGTGTATCGCACTTCTCAAGAAGGTTGGAGATAACGTTCAGCTTGTCAGCAACCTTAGCGCCGCCAAGGATAGCTACGAACGGACGAACCGGATTCTCAACAGCGTTGCCGAGGAAATCGATTTCTTTCTGCATCAGATAACCAACTGCGCATGTGTCGATGTACTGTGTAACACCAACGTTGGAGCAGTGTGCACGATGAGCTGTTCCGAAAGCATCGTTGACAAATACATCAGCGAGAGAAGCAAGTTCCTTGGAGAACTCTTCGCCGTTCTTTGTCTCTTCCTTGCGATAACGTGTATTCTGAAGAAGAACAACATCGCCATCCTTCATAGCTGCTACAGCTGCCTTAGCATTCTCGCCGACAACATTGTCATCAGCTGCGAATACTACTTCCTGGCCAAGGAGCTCGGAAAGACGTACAGCAACAGGAGCAAGTGAAAGTTCCGGCTTCGGCTCACCCTTCGGCTTGCCAAGGTGGCTGCAAAGGATAACCTTTCCGCCGTCAGCGATCAGTTTCTTAATTGTCGGAAGAGCTGCAACCAGACGATTCTCGTCGGTGATAACGCCAGCCTTCAGCGGTACGTTAAAATCGCAGCGGCAAAGGACGCGCAGGCCTTTTACGTTGATGTCATCAACAGACTTTTTGTTAAGCATTGGAATCAATCCTCCTTTATTATGGTCTCTCTATGATCAGCACTTATGTGCGTAATCTTCATATTTTCTGAAAGTTGCAGTCTCATGCCTGACCCGGCTGAGACTCACATATCATGTTCTTACATCCTGAAAATTAAATTCCCATGATGTAAAAAAGGGTCCGGCCCATTTATGACCGGACCCTGTGAGGTCTTAGTTCAATTCAAATTATTCGGAAAGAAGCTTGCCGAAGTACTTGATTGTACGAACCATCTGGCTTGTGTAGGAGTTCTCGTTGTCATACCAAGAAACAACCTGAACCTCTGTTGTGCCGTTGTCAAGCGGCATAGCCATTGTCTGTGTAGCATCGAACAGAGAACCGAATCTCATACCTACGATATCGCTGGAAACGATCTCATCTGTGTTGTAGCCGAAGGACTCTGTAGCAGCAGCCTTCATAGCAGCATTGATCTCGTCCTTTGTAACTGTGCCTTCAACAACAGCTGTAAGGATAGTTGTGGAGCCAGTCGGGGTCGGTACACGCTGAGCAGCGCCGATGAGCTTGCCGTTCAGTTCCGGGATAACAAGGCCGATAGCCTTTGCAGCACCTGTGCTGTTCGGAACGATATTAACAGCAGCAGCGCGAGATCTTCTCAGGTCGCCCTTTCTCTGCGGTCCATCAAGAGTCATCTGATCGCCTGTGTAAGCGTGGATTGTGCACATGATACCGGACTTGATCGGAGCCAGGTCATTAAGAGCCTTAGCCATCGGTGCAAGGCAGTTCGTTGTGCAGGATGCAGCAGAGATGATGTGATCATCTTTTGTAAGAATCTCATGGTTTACATTGTAAACGATGGTCTTCAGATCATTGCCAGCCGGAGCAGAGATGACAACATACTTAGCACCAGCATCGATGTGTGCCTGAGCTTTAGCTTTGCTTGTGTAGAAGCCTGTGCACTCAAGAACTACGTCAACACCAAGTTCGCCCCACGGAAGGTCTGCAGCGCTCTTCTCAGCATAGATTGTGATCTCATGTCCATCAACGATAATGGAATTATCTGTGCTCTGAACTTTGTCCCAAAGCTCGAACTTGCCCTGAGATGAGTCATACTTAAGCAGGTGTGCAAGCATAGCCGGAGAAGTAAGGTCGTTGATAGCTACGATCTCAAAACCCTCTGCTGTGTACATCTGACGGAAAGCCAGACGGCCAATACGACCAAAACCGTTAATTGCAACTTTTACTGCCATAATCGTGAATCCTCCTGTAATTAATAATATTACTTTACCTAAGGTTTAAAACCTAAAAATATTGTACTCAAATTTCAACAAAAATACAAGGAATATTTAAAGTTTTTTGCTTCAAAACGTCAACTTTTTTCGATTCCTTCCTTTTTTCGTGTACATAATATGCATAATACGTTCACTTGGAGACACAAGATATTGACAAAACTGTGCATAGCCGAAAATATTCTTCATCAATCGTCAGAATTGTCAGTATTATCATGCTCCGATGATCGTTCCGCCGCCCAGTACAACTCCGTTTTTGTAGAGAACTACCGACTGACCGGGCGTCACCGCCCTCTGCGGCTCCTCGAAAACTACATGGATGCGATCCTCTCCCACCCGTTCAACATAAGCTGCCGCCCCCTGATGATTATATCTGATCTTGGCCATGACCGATTCCTTTCCGGATACATCCGAAATACCCATAAAGTTCAGATCCTCCGCATAGAGTTCCCGCACGAACAGATCCGCATTGTCCGAAATAACGACTTCATTGGTGTCCGTACGGATCTCCTTTACAAATACAGGTCTGCCGAGCGATATCCCGAGGCGCTTTCGCTGACCGATCGTATAGTGCGTGATTCCTTTATGGCGTCCGAGAATGTTCCCGTCCGTATCTACAAAATTACCCGGCTCGTCATGAGTGCCTGTATCCCGTTCAATAAATCCGGCATAGTCTTTATCCGGAATAAAACAGATTTCCTCGCTGTCGGGCTTATTCGCGACAGGAAGATCCGCCTCCTCTGCGATCCTGCGGATTTCTTCTTTCGTATACTGCCCGCAGGGCATAATCGTTCTCGAAAGCTGCTCCTGGGTCAGTTTATACAGCGCATATGTCTGATCTTTAGAACGGCCGGCAATCGATTTGGCGGATCTGAGAGACCATCGACCATTTTCAAGCTGCACTACGGTCGCGTAATGCCCCGTAGCAATATAATCAGCGCCTAATGCCATGCTCTTTTCGAGCAAGCTCTCCCACTTGACATGGCGGTTACAGACAATGCACGGATTGGGGGTTCTGCCGGCACGATATTCCATTATAAAATAATCAATGACCTTCTCTCGAAAAACATCCTTGAAATCTATAACATAATATGGAATATCGAGTTTCTCCGCGACGCGTCTCGCATCCGCCACAACTCCGCTCCCGCCGTTTTCTTCGTTCTCATTCGTCATGCAGGAATCCTCGTCCTGCCAGGTCTGCATGGTCACCCCGATGACACGATAACCCTGCTGCTTTAAAAGATAGGCGCAGACTGAACTGTCGACACCTCCGGACATACCTACTACAACCGTTTTCATCTTACTGTATTCTCCCTTATCTAAATTCAGAATTCCTTCAGCTCATAAATGTAGCTGTGCAAATACAACCTTTTATCCCTCAATCTAATCTATACAGATAATAACACGTTTGTGCTTTTCAGAGATAGCTCAAAAAGAAAAAGACCTTCCCCATTACGGTTCAGGTCTTAAAACTTCATTCACACCCGGCTGATGACGAATCAGCTTCTTGGGTGAGCCCTTTCATAAACGTCTCTCATTTTGCCGATGCTCATATTCAGATAGATCTGTGTTGTAGAGATATCTGAGTGTCCCATCATCTCCTGCACGGATTTCAGATCCGCTCCGTTTTCAATCATGTGCGTCGCAAAGCTGTGCCGCAGCGTGTGAGGCGTTATTTCTCTTTCAATTCCCGCGCTGCGAGCATAGCCCTTGAGCAGCTTCCAGAATCCCTGGCGGCTCATCTTGCGGCCGGAAACATTTGTAAAAAGAATGTCGCTCTTCTCAGCCTCAGGGAACGTGCTCCTGGCTTCAGAAATATATGTGCTGAGAGCCGCCCTGGCAGCGTTGCCGAACGGTACGACTCTTTCTTTCGTCCGGTCCGTGCATATGATGTAGTTCATACTCATATTGATGTCGGAAACCTTAAGATTGACAAGCTCTGACACTCTTATACCTGTCGCATAAAGCAGCTCCATCATCGCGCGGTCTCGCATACCCTTTCCGGTGACAGGATTCGGCTGAGCAAGAAGTCTGTCCACTTCGCGTACTGTCAGAGTATCCGGCATCTTTTTCTCTACTCGAGGCGCTTTGAGATCGTCAGAAGGGTTTTCGTCGATCAGATGCTTCTTCTCTAGATAGTGAAAAAATGCACGAGCAGATGCAACACTCCTCGATATGGAGGAAGCAGCATAGTTCTGCTCTTCCATATAAAGCATATAAGAATTGAGATCTGTGGATGTAACAGCTCCCCAACTGTCTATTCCCAAATCTCCAGTGAGAAAGTCCGAGAGCTTCTCAAGATCCCTGTGGTAAGAAAGCTCGGTGTTAACGGACGCTTTTTTTGTTTTATGCAGATATTTAATAAACTTCTGAATTGCTTCTTCCATAATTATCCCCTCATTTCCTCGCTAATTTACATGCGAAACGCTCTTTGGGAGCGTAAGGGCATGATAAAGAATAAAAAGCAATTCACCCTTCGCTTAAGAGTTACAATCCCCCTGCCTTTTCAGAGCTGTCGTTATCGTAGTATTGAGAAAAAAATATCAGGACCGCTGAAAGGACCCGATCACCGTCATCTGACGACGGCCCGACTGTCTGCCGGGCGCTGTCCGCATCATCCGATAAAAGGTATTATACATACCGATTTACATAAATTCAAACACTAAATAAGCCGCATTTTTCCTTTATTTACGCGGAAAATGCGGCTTTCGCAAGATATAGGTTTCCATAAAACAAACCCACACTATATGTAGGGCATACTCGAAAATTGTATTTTAAAAATACAATTTCCCCCAGGTCGTACGCTCAATTGTCAGAGCGGAATAATGTACAAGATCCTCGATCGTGGTGGTAAGACCTGCAAATACCACGATATCCGGATGAATTCTGTCAACGATTCTCTGAATATTATCCTCGTCGAACTGATGAATAAAAGCAGCTTTATTGAAGCTCTCTGCGATCCAGGGAAACATCTGCATCCAGATATAAGAGTCGCCGACAATCAGGATATCCGGTTTTGACGTATCCCCGCTCTCATAATAGCGGTTCGAATGCCACGGATCATTTGCGACATATCCTATTTTTGAGAACCATTCCGGGTTCCTCGCGGATACGGGATTCTTCAGTGTGTACTCCACATCTTCCTCGGAGAAGTTCTGCCCGAGAACGGTATTCGTCCTCTCCAGGATTGAAATATTAAAGTCATCTTCCGTCAGAATCCTGATATCCTCATGCGGCATGACTTTCTGTATTTGAGCCATCAGGGTCTGGTAACCGATAAAGCAGCCCTGCTGATTCCAATGTCCGCCGTCGTAAGAACGGTAGCACACAAGCTTTCCCGCATCCTTCGCGTCTCTAAGCTCATTATTGACGACGCTGAGATTTATCTGCGGATAAATCATGGAAATTGTCTTAAGAAGATTGATCTCAGAATTAGGTCTGACCTGCGTAATATATCCATCCAGATTATCCGGATAGATATCGACCTTATAAGGGAATGTTACCGCACAGAAAGCAATCCCCTGGTCTTTAAAGAAATTGTTGATATCCTCCATTCTGCTGATGAACGTCATCATCTCTTCGTTGCTCATGACGTCCTTATGCTGTGCATTTTTGAGCGTCAGGCTCTCTTCGTCGAGTGAATAATACCAGTCATTCATTACGACTGCCGCATCAGATCTGAACTCATTCAGAAAACCGTAATTGAGATAGTTATAGAAAGTTTTGGCTATCTGCCGGCCTCCGGCATTGTCGTTAATCCAGTCTTCAATATCTTCCGTGTAGCCCTCATAAGGCGTCCAAGACTTAGGCGCTTTCGCCAGGAACCTGTTTTCATCCGACTGAAGCGCACCGCCCTTTTTGTCCGCAAAATACAACGGCAGAGCCAGCATAAGTATAAAACATATAATTACAAATATATCTATTACTCTGTTCTTCATCTGTAAGACCTCGGTTTTAATACCTGATATACAGGAAAGACTGGAATGTGCTGCTCATGACGATAAGTATACTGATTCCGAGAAGTGCGAGGTAGAAAAGATCCCATATTCGATTTTTTCTGAATCGCTCTCCGAGTTTGTCAAATGCAGGCGTGCACGCGATAACGGAGACAATCAGGATCATTATATTTCTCTGGGACAGATACCATCTGAGTGTAAAACCGGAATTCCAGGTGCTGTTCATTCCAATAAGTGAAGGCAGGAACGCAAGACCCTGTCCGATGTCCTCAAAGTAGAAGAACACCCAGCCGATCACGATTACGAGCAGTGTCACGATCCGCCTGATTATGACGGGGAACTCCACACGAAGATGCCTGTCCCCCCATCTCTCCAGGCAGAGAATCAGTCCGTTCCAGGCTCCCCAAAGGCAATAGTTCCAGGTTGCTCCGTGCCAAAATCCGGCTATCAGGAAAGTAATAAACAGGTTCAGATATGGAATGCCGGACTTGCTGCCGCCAATCGGAATATAAATATAGTCACGCAGCCAGTTGGACAGAGAAATATGCCACCTTCTCCAGAATTCAGACAGAGAAAGGGAAATATACGGATTATTAAAATTCTCCTTAAAGTCAAAGCCGAACATCTTGGCAAGTCCGATCGCCATATCTGTGTAGCCGCTGAAATCAAGATAAAGTTGCAGTGTATAACTAATAATACCGAGCCAGGCGAGAGCCGGAGAATTATTAGTCGTTCCTAGAATATCATGCGCAATGACGCCGATTTGGTCAGCGAGAAGAACTTTTTTTGCCAGACCGACCGAGAATCTTCGGATGCCCTCCGTAAATCTCTCGATCGTTACCTCGGGACGCTTGAGCTGCCTGGATATATCACTGTACCGAACAATCGGACCTTCAATGATTTTCACAAAGAATGACATATACAGCGCAAAACTGAGGATATTTTTTTGAGCCCGTACTTTCCCTCTGTAAATATCAGCCAGATAGGATATTCCCGAGAGACTCATAAATGAGATACCAAGTATAAAAGTCGTATATTTATAAAAAATAAGAATCGTGACATCGAGAAAAACCGATACGCCCAGAATGACTATAGGCTTGATATCTATTTTGCGCCTCTTCGCTTTATCGAGCAGAATCCCTGCCACATAGTTCAACAAAGTAATGACGGCAAGGACAGGAAGCGCCTTAACGGAAGCCCACGCATAAAATATTATGGATGCAACAAGAAGAATAAAGACGCGCAGTCTTGGAAGAATCAGCGAAACAGGGATGTAGATCGCAAGTGTTCCTAAGAGAAATATGAATAAAAAGGTATTAGTCGAGAATCCCATATGCTCCTGCCTAATCGTAAAATGTAAATACTACCCATGAAACTCTAACATAATTCACAAAAAAAAGGAAGAGTGACTTCACACTCTTCCTCGCATAAGCATTATTTTGCATAGTCAATAGCTCTGCTCTCACGAATAACACTGACCTTGATCTGGCCCGGGTATTCAAGCTGCGCTTCAATCTCCTTGGCAATGTCTCTCGCAAGAAGCACCATCTCCGAATCATTGACCTGATCCGGAATGACCATGATTCGGACCTCATGACCAGCCTGGATAGCATATGACTTCTCGACTCCTTTGAAGCCGTTCGTTATATCCTCAAGCTGCTTCAGACGATTGGTATACGTATCAAGCGTCTCTCTTCTTGCACCCGGTCTTGCAGCAGAAATTGCATCAGCTGCCTGAACAAGACATGCAATAAGAGACGTGGGCTCGACATCACCGTGATGACTTTCGACCGCATTAATAACAGTGTTGTTTTCCTTGTACTTTCTGCACAGGTCAGCACCTATCTGAATATGCGATCCCTCAACTTCATGGTCAATAGACTTTCCGATATCATGAAGAAGACCTGCTCTCTTCGCAAGACGCACGTCACATCCGCACTCAGCAGCCAAAAGTCCTGTAAGTTCGGCAACCTCGATGGAATGCTTGAGTGCATTCTGCCCATAAGATGTACGGTAGCGCATTCTGCCAAGCAACTTGATGAGTTCCGGATGCAAGTTATGGACACCGACTTCAAATGAAGCAGCTTCTCCATCCTCACGCATACGTGCCTCAACTTCCTTACGTGCCTTCTCGACCATCTCCTCAATTCTTGCAGGATGAATACGACCATCGACAATCAGCTTCTCAAGAGCAATTCTGGCTATCTCACGACGTACAGGATCGAATCCGGAAAGAACGACTGCCTCCGGAGTATCGTCAATGATGAGATCCACGCCGGTCATCGTTTCGATTGTTCGGATATTCCTTCCTTCACGCCCGATAATCCTGCCTTTCATCTCATCATTCGGAAGCTGTACAACTGAGATTGTTGTCTCTGAAACATGATCGACAGCGCAGCGTTGAATAGAATTAACAACATATTCCTTAGCTTTCTTGTCTGCGTCCGTCTTGGCCTGTTCGATCAGTTCGCGGTAAAGCTTCGCTACATCGACCTTGACGTCATCCTGTACTTTCTTGTACAGATACTCTTTCGCCTCGTCCGTTGTCATACCCGAGACTTTTTGTAACTCCGCCATCGCATCATCATGCAGCTGATCAACCTTCTTCTGCTTCTTCTTAAGCTCTGTTTCTTTTGCAGCAAAATCCGCCTCACGTTTCTCCATGGCATCTGTCTTTCTATCCAGCGCATCTTCCTTAGACTGGATACGACGTTCCTGTTTGGAGATTTCAGCACGTCTGTCCTTGATTTCGCGATCCACTTCATTTTTTGCGGCCAAAGACTGTTCCTTGACTTCAAGGAGCGCTTCGCGCTTCTTGGTCTCGGCAGTCTTAATCGCTTCATCGATTATACTTCTTGCCTTTTCCTCAGCAGTACCGATTTTAATGGCATCCTGCTTTGTTTTGTTGGCAATGGCAGCTCTCCACGTGATCGGAAGTGCAGCTAAAAGAACCAGTATGACCACAATTAAAACATAAGTCATATCAGGAGCACCTCCATTATTAAATTTTCATTGTACGAATAACAACTACTTTAATATATATTCTTTTTTAACTTATGTCAAGCAATGCACAAATGAAAAAGATGATGATTACTTGTATCATCATCTTTTTAGACAACCGCTCGGCTTATTACCATACGCCGGTCCTGCTTCCGATATGCTGTTCATGAAAAGAACTCCCGCATCACCGATGCGATATCCTCACCTCGGTACCCGCGGCCGGCCAGAAAATTGGCTACCTTTCCGTATGTCTTCGGATCGCCTATATCCTTTCCGGAAAGCTTCTTTTCGGCGAGCGTTCGGATCTGATTTCGTTCATCCCACTCGCCGGCTTCCTCAAATGCGGAATCAATTACATCCGCCGAAACTCCCTTTTTCAGCAGATCATATCTCAGGCGTTTAGCACTTTTCTTTGACCGATAGTATTCTATATATCGGACGGAGAACTTCAAATCGTCAATATAACCGAAACTTCTGACATATTCAATCGTCTTCTCGATTACCTGTCCGCCGTATCCTGTCTTTTCCAGCTTTTCCCGAAGCCGCTTTTCCGTCATGTCATGATCGGTGAGAAGATATAGTGCTCTTTTCTTAGCTTTTGTCAGTTCTTCCATAATTTGCTCCTTCAGGGTCAGGCGACCATGCTTGCATGGTCATCTGACCCGCCGATCAAAGTTTGAAAGTTTATTTTAAACTTCTGTCCCGCAGATCAGCTTAAGCTTCTTATGTCAGGCTCTCCTTATTCATCGCTTACTTCCGGGAGAGCATTATCTGCCAAATCGATTTCCGCAGAAGCATCCGATGGAAGTCCGTATGCCATACGCACTTTCTGTTCGATTTCATACATGACTTCCGGATTCTTCTCCAGATATCCCTTTGCATTCTCACGACCCTGTCCGATTTTCTCATTGTTGTAAGAGAACCAGGCACCGCTCTTTTCAATAATATCATTGTTGACTGCAAGATCGAGTATATCGCCTGATTTCGAGATACCCTTTCCAAACATAATATCGAACTGAGCCTCCTTGAAAGGCGGAGCAACCTTATTCTTCACGATTTTAATCCTTGTGCGGTTTCCGATGACTTCACCGGAAGCTTTCAATGTCTCTGTACGTCTGACGTCCATGCGAACGGAAGCATAAAACTTAAGAGCACGTCCGCCCGTTGTAGTTTCGGGATTACCGAACATGATACCGATTTTTTCGCGAAGCTGATTAATGAAGATAACGATACACTTCGTCTTGCTGACAGTAGCGGTAAGTTTTCTCAGAGCCTGACTCATAAGTCTGGCCTGCAGTCCCACATGGGAATCCCCCATCTCACCGTCGATTTCAGCCTGCGGCGTCAAAGCGGCAACAGAGTCAACAACAATTATGTCAATGGCACCTGACCGAACCATAGTCTCTGTGATCTCAAGCGCCTGTTCGCCGGAATCCGGCTGTGAAATATACAGATTGTCAATATCTACGCCGATATTCTTGGCGTAGACCGGATCAAGTGCATGCTCCGCATCGACAAAACCCGCAATACCGCCTCTCTTCTGCACTTCTGAGACCATATGCAATGCGACTGTCGTCTTGCCGCTGGATTCCGGTCCGTAAATCTCTATGATTCTGCCCTTAGGAATTCCGCCGAGACCGAGTGCTATGTCAAGGGACAGAGAACCTGTGGGGACAGTTTCCACATTCATATTGGCCTGTGATTCTCCCAATTTCATAACGGCACCCTTACCGAATTCTTTCTCGAGGTGACCGATTGCCGCTTCAAGTGCGCGTTCCTTATCTGTACGAACTGCTTCCATACTTGCTGTATTCTTACTCTTCAAAATTTCACTCTCCTTTTTATGTGCGAACATTCGTTCGCGCCTATAGGTACAATACTACAGGTCTTGTTTCTTGTCAATGCATTTTTTGCATTTTCACGAAAATATGTTCTATTATCATTTTGCTGAAATAGGCGAAAAGAATTTTCGCCAATCGGTCCGGAGAATCCGGAGAAAAAGTACGGTCGGAATCTGTCGGACATTCCGCCGTTAAAACAGGATACGGAGCTGCCGCAGCATGGCAGCTCCGTAAATGACGATAAATGAATCGTTCATCCGAGAGAAAATTCTCTCAACGAAATCTTATTCTGCTCTGTGAAGATCAGCCGATCAGCCAATCATACAGTTCCTGATACTGAAGTGCGGAAGCTTCCCAGGAGAAGTCAGCATCCATAGCACGCTTGACCATCTTGTCCCACTCTTCTCTGTCATCATAGAAAATCTTCTCTGCGTAACGAACGGTTCCCATCATCTCATGGGCATTGTAGTTCGTGAAGGAGAAGCCTGTTCCTGTTCCCTCGTATTCGTTGTACGGCTCGACCGTATCTTTCAGACCGCCTGTCTCGCGAACGATCGGAAGAGAACCGTAGCGCAGAGAAATCAGCTGAGAAAGTCCGCACGGCTCGAACTGAGACGGCATAAGGAAAGCATCGCTTGCAGCATAAATCTTATGAGCAAGAGCCTCGTTGTAGAAGATCTGTGCGGATACTCTTCCGCCGTACTTCCACTCGAAGTGACGGAACATATTCTCATATCTCTCCTCGCCTGTTCCGAGAATAACGAACTGTACAGCATCCTGGCAAAGCTCATCCATTACATATGCGATCAGATCGAATCCCTTCTGGTCAGTCAGGCGGGAAACGATACCGATGAGCATAGCATCCGGATCGACATTGAGGCCGAGTTCTTCCTGAAGTGCTGTCTTATTCTTGACTTTCTTTGCCTTGAAATCATCAGAATCATAGTTGACGGCAATGAGCGGATCTTTCTTCGGATCCCAGGCTTCATAGTCAATACCGTTCACGATACCGCGCAGGTCATTCTGGCGTGCGCGCATGAGACCGTCGAGTCCTTCGCCATAATACGGCATCTTAATTTCCTCGGCATATGTCTTGGAAACTGTCGTGATGGCATTTGCATATACGAGACCGCCCTTGAGCATATTCGCATCGCGGTTGAACTCAAGCTTATCCGGTGTGAAGTAGTAGTCCGGAAGACCAATGATATCCTTCATGGTCTTGACATCCCATACACCCTGGAATTTCAGGTTATGGATCGTCATGATCGTCTTGATTCCGCGATAGAACTCATTGGCCTGGAATGCGTCATTCAGATAAACCGGGATGAGACCTGTCTGCCAGTCATGGCAGTGGATGATGTCCGGGCGGAATTCAATCGAAGGAAGAATAGAAAGAGCAGCTTTGCTGAAGAATGCAAAACGTCCGATATCATACGGCATACCTGCATACGGCTTGTCGCAGGTGAAGAAATCCTGATTATCGATAAAGTAGAAGTGAACGCCGTCCAGTTCACACTCCATGACGCCTACATAGTAGCTGTTCCAGTTAAAATCCATGTAGAAATGTGTCTTGTACTCCAGCATGTCTTTCCACTTCTGGTTCATGAAAGAATACATCGGCAGGATGACTCTGCAGTCGAAATATCTTTTGTCAATGCACTTCGGAAGAGATCCGACAACGTCTGCAAGACCGCCTGTCTTAATGAACGGCATTACCTCTGATGCTACAAAAAGTATGTTTTTCATCTTTCCCCAACCTCCCTGGTTGTATGTTTTACATTGTACTACTTAAATTATAAAACACTCCCTTGACAAAATCTACCATAACTTACACGGATTTGGCTCTTTTTTCGTCATTTTGCTACTTTTTTATCACCTGACAATTTCTTTGTGAGCATCAACCGATATGTTCTGTTTTATACTTTTTGCACATATCCCGCATCTCTCTTGCCGAGTTCTGTGTGTTCCTTGTTATTTCCGCGCCGCCGATAAGTCTCGCCAGTTCATCGATGGATTCCTGTGCATCGAGAGCCTCGATCCGTGTGATGGCCGCGGAATCGGTCACGTCTTTGGTAATGCCGTAATGGGTATCCGCCATAGCGGCTATCTGCGGCAGATGCGTAATGCAGATGACTTGCCTGCCATGAGCGATTACGGCCATTTTCTCAGCTACACGCTGAGCCGTTCTGCCTGAAATCCCGGTATCGACCTCGTCAAAAATGAGGGTATCCGTCTTATCTCCCTCAGCGAACATGGTCTTTATACCGAGCATAATTCGGGAAAGTTCACCGCCGGAAACCACTTTTCCCAGGGGTCTCAGGCTTTCACCCGGGTTGGTCGCTATCATATACTCGACCATGTCTCTGCCTTTCTCCGAGTAAGGGACCTCGTGAAAAGCCATGTCGAAATCTGCCCTGGCAAAATTAAGGTCCAAAAGCTGTCTGTGAACTTCCTCCGAAAAGGCATCCGCTGTCTTTTTCCTTGCGCAGGTCAGCCTGTCACAGGCCTCGGAAAGACTCTCTTCCGCCTTCTCATATTCCATCCGGAGCTTCTTTCTTCCCTCCTCGTAATCCTCGAGACCTGCAAGTTCCTCTTTCTTAGACGCAAGAAGACTCAGAACGATGTCTATCGTCCTGCCGTATTTCGCCTTAAGATGATTGACCGTATTAAGCCTTTCCTCGCATTCCGCGAATTCCTCATCCGCGAAACTGAGATCACCCAGATATTCCGCAAGGTCACGGTTGAAATCATTCAGAAGATCCTCTATCTCCGAAAGTCTGTCGCGCAGATCCCCTATCTGCTCATCATATTCACTGACATCATCAAGAAGGCCGGACGCCCTCCCGATACTCTCCCCTGCGCTGTCAGGGTTGTCGTATCCTGTCAGTTCATGCGTGTTTCCGGCTGCAACGACGATCTTGCGGGCATTTGCAAGTTTTCTGTACCTCTTCTCAAGCTCCTCATCTTCACCCGGCTGAAGATCTGCCTCTTCTATCTCATTGATTTCGAATTCAAGGAAGGACATTCTGCGAAGCCGCTCTTCCTCACTCAGCTCCTCACTGCCCATCTTCTTCTTAAGGGCTGCATATTTTTTGTATTTCTCGGCAACTTCTCTCTTCAGGGAAAGCAGAGAATCACGTCCGTACGCGTCAAGAAGATCCAGCTGATGTTCACTGCGAAGAAGTTTCTGATGTTCGCTCTGCCCGTGTATATCGAGAAGAAGGGAAGCACATTCTCTTATTTCGGCAGCCGGTCTTGTCTCACCGTTGATCCTGCAGATACTGCGGTTTCCCTGAATCCTGCGGGAGATATAAATCACCCCTTCCTCTTCCGGAATAACGCCGTAATGTTCAAGAGCAGTCATGGTTTCCGGATCGCTTACTTCGAATAAAAGCTCCACCAGACCGAACGGAGCATCCTCACGCACCAGACTTCTCGAGGCCTTTCCCCCCAGGGCCATCGTGATGGAATCAATGATTATAGACTTTCCTGCACCGGTCTCACCGGTCAGTATGTTGAGTCCCTCCGCGAAATCAACATCTATTTCGCGTATCAGGGCAAGATTTTTGATATGCAGATTTCTGAGCATCCTGCACCTCCCGTCAATATGCTCTAAGATCGGCCGGCATAGCGCTTTCGTGAGCCGTATCGGCTACGGATCAGACCGGTTTTACTTTAGTGAGCCGTTCTGGCAATGGATCGTATCCGGCTGATAATTTCAGGTGCGGAATCCGGAGTTCGAACGACCACCATGATCGTGTCATCTCCCGCGATGCACCCCAGGACTTCCCGCCAGTCAAGGCTGTCGATGGCTGCGGCTGCTGCCATGGCCATGCCTGACACTGTGCGGATCACAACTATATTACCGGCATGCTCGGCGGACACAAAGGCATCCTCAAGCACCCTTTTATACTTCTGGCTCAAATCCGCATTACCCGCGGAGCCGACTGCATACCTCAGCCTTCCGTCAGCGGAAGGGATTTTCCTGAGCTGCAGCTGTCGGATATCTCTGGATACCGTTGCCTGTGTAACTGTGAACCCCGCCTGATTGAGGCGCTCCGCCAGTTCTTCCTGCGTCTCTATCTCATATTTTTCTATGAGCAGCAGGATCTGCTCGTGCCTGGCATTCTTCATTTTCCGATTCTCTCTTTCATGTTAAGACTGCTCCGGTATGACATGTGGGAAGTATTCCCCTTCAGTGGTCTGTCATCTTCTGCCTGAGTACTTCCAGGAAGCTGATGTCACTGATCTTAATAATATTAGTTTGCTTCTTCGCCCTCTCCACGATGACCCTGTCGCCTGCCCCCACCGAAATATAGGCGTCTCCGTCAAAAGAAACATATGCCTCGGCAATGCCGGGCATGTTTCCCTGACCGATTTCTACAGTAATCGTATCGTTACTCTGGAACACGATACTCCTTGTATTCAGGGTATGCGGCGATACAGGAGTCATCAGGATTACCTCTGCCTCCGGTGAAACGATCGGTCCCCCGGCGGAAAGACTGTACCCTGTCGAACCCGTAGCCGTAGCAAGAATGATTCCGTCCGCTTTATAGGAATTCAGATAGGCGTCATTGACGTGGTTCAGGAATTTCACAACACGAAGATGTCCTTGTCTGACGATCACGACATCATTTAGAGCAATATCTCTCGCGATAATCTCATTGTTGTGGTAGATCGTGCCCTGCAGCATCATCCTCTTTTCGATTGAAAACCTGTCCTCCAGAAGACAGTCCATAGCTTTTTCCGCTCCGCGGCGATTCACCTCAGCGAGATAGCCGAGTGTTCCGAGATTGATACCGAGGAGAGGAATCTGCCTGTCCACAACTTTTTTGGCAGCGCGAAGAAGCGTTCCGTCGCCGCCGAGCACAACCACGCAGTCCACGTCCTCCGTAATTTCCATTCCGTCATCACTGACGTAACATTCGCCGCCTCTCTCTGTGAGGTAGTCTACGATCTTTTTCGTGAAGCTGCCTCTCTTATCCTTATCCGTATTGCGCAGAATCATAAATCTTTTCATGCTTATACCATAGTCTTTCTTTTACAGGTCTCCCTGTCACTTCAATTTCAGTCATTCGCCGTCAGTGTCATATCGCGGCAGTATTCTGACAATTTTCTATACTCGAACTTTCCGATTTATGCTTCAGGAACACCTCGGCGTTTTACCGCGACTTACGAGGCGCTAAAACCCTTTCGCTGCTCCTATAACCTGTGGGACGTATTCGTTATCCGTCTTTTGTGTGGCTCATTTTCCGACAGTATTCGGCATGGACTCTGTCTTATCCAGCCTGCTGTGCGCCTCATCGACAACGCGCAGGATCATGGATTCATCAGGGCTTTTGTCTGTCGTCTCCCCGTCTCCTTTTTCGAGATAAGCCAGATATTCAATATTTCCTTCGGGACCTTTTATGGGTGAATAGTCCAGTCCCAGAACCGTATATCCGATAGTTGATGCGTAGTCAAGAACTTTGCGAATTACTTCCGCATGTACTTTTTTATCGCGAACGACCCCGTGTTTTCCGACTTTTTCGCGCCCCGCTTCAAACTGCGGCTTAATCAGACAGACAACTCTGCCGCTTGCGCAGAGCAGGTCCCTTACCGGAAGAAGAACCTTGACCAATGAAATGAAACTTACATCTATGCTGGAGAAATCCGCTGCATAGGGAATGTCTTCCGGGAGAACATAACGGATATTTGTCTTCTCCATACATGTTACGCGGGGGTCGTTCCTCAGTTTCCAGTCCAGCTGTCCCCGCCCGACATCGATCGCTACTACATGCTCTGCACCGTACTGCAACATGCAGTCGGTAAATCCGCCTGTCGAACTTCCGACGTCCAGACACTTTTTTCCCTGCAGGTCCAGGGAAAATGTCTCCACCGCTTTCTCAAGCTTGAGACCGCCCCGACTCACATACTTCAACGTAGTCCCTCGCACCTCGATCGGAAGATTCTCGTCAAATGTACTTCCCGCCTTATCTTCCCTGTTTCCGTCGACATATACGATTCCCGACATAATAACAGCTTTCGCCTTCTCCCGCGACGAAGCCAGGTTTTTTTCGACGAGAAGAACATCCAGCCTTTTTTTCATTCGAAATCCTCCGTCTCACCCTGTGATTCAAGGATCCTGATTTTTTTCTCGACAAGATCGATCCTGCCGCTCACATCTTTGATGAGCTTCATTCCTTCCTCGTACAGTTTAAAAGATTCCTCAAGTGTTATTTCGTCGCTGTCGAGCGCCTTCACCATCCCTTCAAGTCTGGCAAAACTCTCTTCGATCGTCATCTCCTTGTTTTCCTCAGCCATATATCCTCCCAATCTTTTATCAGCCTAACTGTTTTTTTCGGTGCTTTTCACTTCCGCCATAATGCTTCCGTCCGTTACGATCACGCGGACAGCATCGCCAATATCCACATCTTCGACTTTTTTGATATTCCTACCGCTCTCATCACAGACGTAAGAATACCCCTGTCTCAGACGGTCGAGCGGATTCAAGCCGCGAAATCTCTCGATCAGAATCCCGAATCGCATCTTCCGATCGTTAAGAATATCATTCTCTCTGTGCTCCAGCAAAGCTGAATATTCGTCCGCAAGTCTTCTTCGGTCCTCGATTCGCTTTTTCAGAGTGTCGCTCATAGCGATCTGAGCATCCGCAAGGAACCGTCTCTTTTCATTTATCAGGCTGGACGGACTTTTGGCGGCAAGATGCGCTCTGTAGTACCTGAGATCATTTTTTGCCGCAACGAGCCTCTTTTTTGTCCCGTTCTCCAGGAGTATCCTGTATCTCTCAATACGGCCATGGACGGATATCGTCTTTCGGGTCAGGCTTCGTTTCATCGCATTCTCTATCATATTCAGATCGGAGGCAAATTTGCGATAGTCAAATACCGCTATCTCCGCAGCTGCCGACGGTGTCGGAGCTCTCAGATCCGCGACATAGTCCGTAATCGTCGTATCGGTCTCGTGGCCCACAGCGGAGATCACCGGGGTTCTGCATTCAAATACTGCACGGGCTACAGCCTCCTCGTTGAAAGCCCAGAGATCCTCTATGGAACCGCCGCCTCTTCCGACGATCATGACATCCACGCCGAATTCATCCAGTGTTCGAATGCCCCGGACGATCGACGCCGCTGCACCCTCGCCCTGGACAAGCGCAGGATACAGATAAATCTGCACATATGGATTTCTTCTATAGGAAATATTCTGAATATCACGGATTGCCGCGCCGGTCGGCGCTGTGACGACCCCGATCTTCATGGCATATTTCGGAACAGGCTGTTTGTAACGCCTGTCGAACATACCCATCTCCTCGAGGTCTTTTTTGAGTTCCATGAACTTCTGATAGAGAAGGCCTGCGCCTTCAAGACGGATCTCTCTGACGTAGAGCTGGTAGCTCCCGCCTTTCTCATAGACATCGACCGAACCGCTGCACACAACATTATCACCGTTCTTCATCGGGAAAGTGAGACCTTTCCTGTTCCCGGCGAACAGTATACAGGACAGCGTTCCGGCCTGATCCTTTAAAGAAAAGTAGATGTGTCCGGAGGTGTGGTATTTCACATTGGATACCTCACCCCGGACAAGAATTCCCTGCAGGAGAATATCCTGTCTGAACATTCCCCTGATATATCTGTTTACCTGACCAACTGTATAAATATTTTTCATGCTTCACTTGATTTGGCGGCCGCTGAAATATTACCGAGGATGCCGTTTATGAACGAAGGAGAATCATCCCCGCCGTATATTTTGGCAATCTCGACGGCCTCGTTTATTGCAACACCTTCCGGTATATTTTCATCAAAAAGCATCTCGTAGCAAGCCACCCGGAGAATTGCAAGATCCGCGCTGGCAAAGCGGTCAGTTGACCATCCTTTCGCCGTGCGGTCCAGAAGCTCATCGATCTCCGCAATATGCTCATGTACTGCGTAATAGCGGTTTTTGAGATATTCTTTTTCTTCTTCACGGATACCGTCTATACCGTCCAGGTAAAGATCGATCTGCTCATCCATTTCCCTCTCGAGATTGAATGAGAAGATAAATACCATTTTAAAAAGATGTTCTCTTAATTCTCTTCTTTTCAAGTATTTTCCCTCTCAGTCCGCGTCTTCCATTTCAACATCTCCGACAGAAATATTGACTTCCGTGACTTCCATACCTGTCATGGATTCGATACCGCTCTTGACTCGTTCCTGCACATCACGAGCGACCTCCGGAATGCTGTATCCGTACTCGATCGTGAGTGACAGGTCTACTTTGACTTTATTCTCCTCGTCAACTTCGATTCTGACTCCCCTGGCCAGGGACTTGGCTCCTTTTTTCGGGATGCTGTCATTTGTGATATTTCCGGCCAGTGAAGTGACGCCCTTAGCTTCCGTTGCCGCCATACCGGCAATAATTGCAACTACATCTTCTGATATCTTCACAGTGCTTACTCCTCCATCATCTCTGATTGTGTAAGTTTTTCTGCCATCTGCCATCTCTTTTCCCTCCTCAAGGAAATGTATCTTGAAGCGGACATGCCCGTCCGCTTTCTTCCTCTTATCAATCGTCAGCGTCCCATCCTCCGAACTCAGTCAGCCTGAGTCCCTTGTTACGGTCAAGTGTCATGCCCACGCTCCACTCGTGTTCAAAGAGAAGCAGCGGATTGCCGCGCATATCCTTGACCTTCTTCATATCCGTCGTTCCGTCAAGATTCTCGACATCCACCTCCTGCGGATTTTCGATCCAGCGGATGACTTCATAGGGCAGCGATTCCATGCGGATCTCGACTTTATATTCTGTTTCCAGCCTGAATCTCAGAACATCGAGCTGCAGAACGCCGACCACACCTACTATGATTTCTTCCATACCGGTATGGAACTCCTGAAATACCTGGATTGCACCTTCCTGCGCAATTTCCTCGATTCCCTTCGTGAACTGCTTTCGCTTCATCGTGTCCATCTGGCGGACTCTCGCAAAGTGTTCGGGAGCAAATGTCGGAATCCCGCCGAACCTGAAGTCTTTGCCGGGCATGCATACCGTATCTCCGATAGAATAGATTCCGGGATCGAATACACCGATAATATCTCCCGCCCAGGCTTCGGAGACAACGTGTCTGTCATCCGCCATCATCTGCTGGGGCTGAGACAGTCTCGCTTTCTTTCTTCCCTGTACGTGGAACACTTCCATATTTGCATCAAAGTGACCGGATACTATTCTCATGAAAGCCACACGGTCGCGGTGATTTTTATTCATATTGGCCTGGATCTTGAATACAAAGGCACTGAAGTCATGCTCGATCGGATCGATCAGACCTGCATCCGACATTCTCGGCAGCGGAGAGTTCGTCATCTCAAGGAAATGCTGAAGGAATGTCT
This sequence comes from Lachnospiraceae bacterium, assembly GCA_017433725.1. Lineage (GTDB taxonomy): Bacteria > Bacillota > Clostridia > Lachnospirales > Lachnospiraceae > Chordicoccus. The sequence goes on along the minus strand of JAFRGQ010000098.1, from coordinate 25,051 downwards.
CGACGCCGAAGTTCGTCAGCGCCGAACCGAAGAAGACCGGCGAGAGTCTTCCGTGGCTTACTTCATCCTGATCGAACTCAGCGGATGCCCCGTCAAGAAGCTCGAGTTCCTCGCGGAGCAGTTCCTCCTCATCCTCGGACACATATTGCCGAAGCGACGCGTCGTCCATGGCGATTTCCTCGATCTCGCCTTCCTTTGTACCCTTCTGCGTGTCGTGGAAGATCAGAAGCTTCTCAGTACCACGGTCATAAACGCCCTTGAAGCCTTTCCCCGAACCGATCGGCCAGTTTACCGGACAGCAGGGAATACCGAGTTCATGCTCGATTTCATCGACAAGCTCAAAGGAGTCCCTCGCTTCGCGGTCCATCTTGTTGATGAATGTGAAAATCGGAATGTGCCTGCGTGCACATACCTTGAACAATTTTCTTGTCTGTGCTTCAACGCCCTTCGCTCCGTCGATGACCATGACCGCCGAATCCGCAGCCATCAGAGTGCGGTAGGTATCCTCTGAGAAGTCCTGATGTCCCGGAGTATCAAGAATATTGATACAGAATCCGCCGTAATTGAACTGCAGCACGGAGGATGTCACAGAAATACCTCTCTGCTTTTCAATTTCCATCCAGTCGGAGACAGCGTGCCTTGCAGTTGCCTTGCCCTTTACGGAACCGGCCAGATTAATGGCACCGCCGTATAACAGGAATTTTTCCGTCAGAGTGGTCTTACCGGCATCCGGGTGTGAAATGATAGCAAATGTCCGACGTTTCCTTATTTCGTCCATATAAACCCTTTCTGTCTGTCATATTGAACCTCCGTATCCACACACACAAGAGGCACGGCCGCAGTGATAGCGGCCTTATATCCGTCCGGAGCGGGAATCAGCGCCTGCCAGGCATCGTCGGGCAGTGATCTCATATCTCTGCTGAGCCCCTCCCCAGTCCATTTTATATAACTTTCCCTGAGTACCCATTCCCTGAAGAAGTATTCTCTCTGTTCATCCATTTTCAGGAAAGAATCGTACTCATCCGGAGCAAGTACATGTTTACCGATTCTCTCAAGAGGTATGTCGGTGATGATCTGGATATCGATTCCGACTCTCACCCCGGACAATACCATAAAGATCCAGTCACCCGAGTTGCTTATGTTAAAATGAAGCTCCGGGTGATGGAGAAAATACGGCTTTCCGTATTCGCCTCTGGCAATCTCGAAATCCCATCCCTTCGGATCGGTATCCGATATATCCGCATCGTATTCTTTCCGGGTCACGGCTGTCCTTCGGACCGTTCCCGCATCGTCCTTCGCCAGAAAATCCATGGCGGCGCACGGCAGAAAATCATATCCTATTCGGCTGATTTCTTTATTCGTAAACCCGGCGGAATTTCGATCCGTTCTGCGGCTGCTCATGTCTTTACCGCTCTCATAATTCCGATTTGTTATGTCCGCCTCGAAATTACGGTCCGTCCTGCCGCGACCCGCATCTTTCCCGCTGCCGGTCTCCGTCCCTGTACGACCTATGTCCGGCTTACCGCTCTCTTTCCTCTTTAAAGATGCCTGCCTTGTTTCAACTGACCTGCTGTCTCCGGAGCCTGCATAGATGCGATATATCCTGCAGAGAGTACTCATTACGCTTCGAGTTTGGCGATAGCAGCACGGATTCTCTTGAGGGATTCCTCCTTGCCAAGAAGCTCCATAAGCTGTGTCGCACCGCCGGGTGTCTGCGCTTTACCGGAAACCGCTGTCCGAACCGGCCACATGACCTGACCGTTCTTATATCCGTTTTCTTTTGCAAACGCAACCAGCATCTGATACAATGCATCGTTTGAAAAATCGTCCCAGTTCTCAAGAACCGGCAGAACTTTCGAAAGAACTTCCGCGGAAAGTTCCACGGTCGTCTTCATCTTCTTGTGAACATACATGGAGACGTCATATTCCGGCACTTCCTCAAAGAAGCCGAGGAGCTCCGGGATATCCTGGAACGTTTCGATCCTGCTCTTGGCAAGATCTGCGAGAGCTTTCTTATCCTCAACGATCGTCACAGTCTTCTCAACATACGGAAGAGCCATCTCGAGATAACGATCCTCGTCCATATTCTTAATGTACTCACCGTTCATCCACCGAAGCTTGGACATGTCAAAGACAGCCGGGCTCTTATTGATCTTTCTGTAATCGAACTTTTCGATGAGCTCCTTAAGGCTCATGATCTCCTCATTTCCTTCCGGACTCCATCCGAGAAGCGCGACATAGTTCACTATCGCTTCCGGCAGAATACCGAGATCGAGCAGGTCTTCAAAGGAAGAATGGCCGGATCTCTTGGAAAGCTTGGCATGGTTCTCATCGGTGATCAGCGGGCAGTGAACGTAGGTCGGAACTTCCCATCCGAAAGCCTGATACAGAAGATTGTATTTCGGGCTGGATGAGAGATACTCATTGCCACGGACCACATGCGTGATACCCATGAGATGATCGTCGACGACATTTGCAAAATTATATGTCGGGAATCCGTCTGACTTGATCAGGATCATGTCATCCAGTTCCTTGTTTTCGACCGTAATATCTCCGTAAATCTCATCCGTGAAGGTCGTCGTGCCTTCCTGCGGTACATTCAGGCGAATAACATACGGAATACCTGCTGCAAGATTAGCTTCGATCTCCTCTTTGGGCAGATGGAGACAATGCTTGTCATAAACCGAGATCTCCTTGCCGGCAATCACGGTCTTCAGGGAATCCAGACGTTCTTTCGTGCAGAAGCAATAATAGGCATTGCCGCTCTCAACGAGCTTTTTCGCATACTCCATGTAAATGCCTGCCTTGCATCTCTCGCTCTGAACGTACGGTCCTACTCCGCCGTCCTTGTCCGGTCCCTCGTCAAAATCGAGTCCCGCATGCGCCAGTGTTTTGTAGATGATATCCAGAGCACCCTCATAGAAACGCTCCTGATCGGTGTCCTCGATGCGGAGCATAAAACTGCCGCCGGCATGTTTTGCAATGAGATATGAGTAAAGTGCCGTGCGAAGGTTACCGACATGCATTCTGCCTGTCGGACTTGGTGCAAATCTGGTTTTTACAGTCATGATATTACTCCTTGTTCTTTTAATTACTATTTATTCTTCATCGCGCAATGTTCGTGATGCGAGTTTATGATATTCGTTCAAAATAATACTCGTCTTCATCACGCAATACTCTTGGCGCGAGTCTATGATACGCGCTGAAATGATGCCGTCTCTCAAGCGGTCAGTCAGCTGCTCCCGTTTCTACCACGTCGCCCCAAAGATCCTTGGGTTTCTCTATATCGCGTCCAAGGTAAATACGCCTTGAAACAGATAGTGCTATCGCGATTTCCATCATAAGGAAGAAGACCGATGTGCCTCCGTAACTTATAAAAGGAAGTGTGACGCCCGTAGCAGGGATCAGGTTCAGCACAACGCATATATTAAAATCACCTGAACGGCGACATGCGCAAAGACACCCGTCACCATCAGTGTCCCGTATTCATCCGGAGCATTCTGCGCAATGAACATAAGGCGATAAAGCAGGTACAGATAGAGAATAAGAACGATCAGACCGCCGAATATCCCGAGTTCCTCTATGATAATCGGGAAAATCATATCGTTCTGTGCTTCCGGCAACCATCCCAGCTTCTGCATACTGTTTCCGAGACCTTTTCCGAAAAATCCGCCGCTGCCGATCGCATACAGAGCCTGCATGATCTGATAGCCGCCGCTGCCGCTGTACTTTTCAGGATTCTGCCATACGAGAATCCGGTCGATTCGGAAGTTCATTCCCATCTCCGCGACATTCCACAGCCACAATACGCCGATCACGGTCAGTACGAGCACGACCACTGCCGCTATAAGAAACGGCCTGGTCTTGGGATGCGCAACAAAAACAATGATCCAGTCGATAGCGAAGATAATGATTGCCGTGCTCAGGTTATCCGTGAAAAACAATGCTATGACTGACAGGACAAGACCGGCCGCCATGAGCAAAAGAACCCAGGTCAGCTGTTTTATATCCCGTCCTATCCTGATGATCAGCATCGGTACAAAGGTAATAACGGCGATCTTTGCGATCTCTGCCGGCTGGAATTCAATCCCGATCTTCAGCCATCTTCTTGCCCCATGGCTCGAACTTCCGACAAACCGAACGGCTATCATCAGGATAATCGAACCGATGTAGATAAGCCAGCTGCAATTCCACAGTACATGGTAATCTATGAGGGAAATGACCATCGCGGCTATAATTGTCCCGGCTGTTATGATTGCCTGGCGCCGGAAAAAGAACATATCGTCTCCGAACTCAATTTCAGCCGTATATGCGCTGGTACTGTAAAGCATGACCAGACCGAAACAGGTCAGAAGTAGAATGACAGCTATCAGATTGTAGTCATAAAAAGAGGATTTCTTGCTCAAGCTTAATCTCCTGCCATGATATCTTTAAATGCTGCAAATGCGGCAGCAACGCTTTCATATTCCGCCTTCGCCGCTCCGCAGTCCGATTGACCGCGAAGTGCCTCCGTCAGTGAGAATAGACTTTCGTAAAGCGGATCAATGCTGAGATTGGCTGCAACCCCCTTCAGCATGTGTGAATACTCAAATGCATCCTGAGAACGATTTTCGTCAAGTGCAACTGCAAGCATATCAAAACTCGGCTCTTTTGTAAACTCATAGAGGAATTCTAAATAGAGTTCTTCATCTTCAAGAAGCCTTTCAAGCGCGCTGTCGGTATTGCATCCCCAGGTTTTCAGAGCCTCGAGTTTCGTATTCATGTTCATTTCCCCCTGTTATCGGAAGGACCTTTCCCGCAAGCACGGTCCTTCTTTTTAAGAAATACATATCGGATATAGCGGATGGTATGATCCTCACCCTGTTCCGCCCACATGCGGAGCAGAAACTCCATCTGCCTGAGAGTGACCGGATGTATGAACCAGCACTTGTCCCTGGTAGCCAGAAAATATTCCAACGGAGAGCTGTCCGTATATGCCTCCCCCTTGTATACTCTTGAAGCGCTCACGCGGTCAAAAATCATCTCGGCAACATATCGCCTCGGCATCTGCGCGCCGGCGAGTACCCTACCGTCGTTCATATCGCCGGAATAGTCGATCCAGTATTCATAGTGATGTTTGTTACGCCCCTTGTGGTGCAGCCATGACATCGAAACGCCTTTCTCCTCGCGCTCCGCATTATTCGGACTTCTGTTCCCCTGAAAGTATTTTGCGCCGACAAGGAATTCTTCCGGGGAGTATTTCGACAGATCATGCAGAAGCCCCTGCCGATAGAGTCCCGCCCGGAAGCAATATCCCATCACAAGATTGTGATGCCGTGTAATCGTTTTAAAGTGTCCAATGACATCCATCGGTTCTCTCCTTATTCTTCCGGTACCCCCGTCAGAATTGTGACCGATCTGGCCGGGACCATGATAAATCTCTGATCCTGCGGGAAGACCGAAGCTTCCGTAAGCTTCTGCACTCTTGCAAGCTCCTCCCACGCCTCATCTGCAGACTTCTGCAGCGCCGCGGCAGAGTGCTTTCCGAACATGATCCTGTCCGCGATGCGCTTTTCGATCATCTCGGCTGCATTCTCTATCGACTCGGCGTCGACGTCCGTGCTGTTTTCTTCCTTCTGTTGGAAGTAATACGCTCTGTATTCACGCTCGCTCTGTTCTTCTTCGAATGCATGCTGTGCGCGTGCCGTTGCGATAACGGCCCTGTCACGCGCCTCCTCGACAAGACGTTCGAGAGCTGCGTCGACAGCTTTGCTCTGCACAAGATCCGCTTCATCCGGGGCTGTCTCGATCGTCCGTTTCCACTTCATACCGAACGGCAGAGACGGAAGAGCAAATGTATGTACATCCCAATATGCATTCATGCCGATATAAATGTATGTGTTATCTTCTCCGGCATAAGCGCCGTTCAGCAGGATCCCCACCGATCTGGACTTCGGGTCTTCGATATAATACCACGCTTTCGTATCGTGGAAAGATATATCCGGATAGCCGAGATTTCTGTAATCCGTTCCGCGCAGACTGCCTTCGGGATGAAGAATCGGATGTACCTTGCGGAAATCGATGAGCTGTTTTACATAATCGATAACATCCGAGAACTTTTTGGCATCGGACCAGTTCACCCAACCCATCGGGTCATCGCAGCTATAGGCATTGTTGTTGCCGTTCTGTGTATTGCCGAATTCGTCGCCGGCATAAATAAGCGGGATCCCCTGAGACAACAGACAATAGGAAAGCGCATTTTGGATCTGCTTCTTTCTGAGTTCAATCGTCTTTTTCCTCTTTGTCGGACCTTCCAAACCACAGTTCCAGCTGTAATTCTCATTAGATCCGTCATAATTGTTCTCACCGTTTGCCTCATTGTGCTTCTCGTTGTAGCTCACTGCGTCATAAAGTGTGAAGCCATCGACATTTGCTACATAGTTCACAACGCCGATTTTTTCAGGGTTGTTTCGCATGCGCCATGCAAATGCATTTGCCATGTTCTCATCACCCTTGAGGAATCGACGCGCATGTATCTGGAAATCATTGTTGTAGAGCGCGCATATCCTGCGTTTGATCTTATTCTTCTGCCCGTCATCAAAATAGTCCATAAAGATCTTTGAACGGGAGAGAATCGGATCCTCAAGAATAGATTCCCTGGCCACACCCATACCGATCACGTGGAACCCGTCCACATGATAGGATATCTTCCAGTTTCGCAGCGCTTCCAGGACATACGTGACGGATGTACCCGGTGCGACATAGAACTCCATGATGCATTCTATCCCTGCCTTATGAAGAGCTTTGATAAGATTCCTGAATTCCGTTATAGAATCATCGGATGAGGAGAAACTCTGTTTTGGGGCGAAATAATAATTGCGGGCGGAATATCCCCAATAATTTTTCTTCTCCGGAATGTCACTTGTCTCTGCGGCGTTGGCACGCATCACTTCTCTGATGTCAACATTTCCCCTGAGCATGCTCAGGCTTGCCTCTCTGCTGTTCCTCATATCGGCTGCAGGATTCTTCAAAGATTCGCTCCACTCGTATGCCGGCATGAGCTCGACAGCCGTGAATCCCATCTCTTTGATGTACGGGATCTTCTGCATGAGTCCTCGGAAAGTACCCTTGTCGCGAGCACCCGACTTCTGATTCATGGTGAATCCCCGAACATGGAGTTTATAGATGATAAGATCGCTCAGCTTGTATGAGGGAGCCTGATCCCCTGCCCAGTTGTATTTCTCATAATCCACATAGCAGATCCCGTTACTGATTCTTCTCGCATAGGGATCTGTATACTTTTCTCCGTCTAATTCATAATAATACCCGGATATTCTGGATGCACCCGCCGAGACGCTCACACAGCTCACATCACCGATGCGCTCGCTGACAGGCAGATCTACCGTTCCGATAATTTCTTCCCCTGAAGGATCTGTAAGTACCAGTCTGGCCTCCCTGTCATCAGGGACGTTCACTGCAAAATAAACAGTGTTTCCTGCCACATAAGTGCCAAGTCTCAAAGGATTGCCGACTCCGATCTTAAGCTCCGTTCTTTTTTCCAAAATTCCACCCCCTTGCTATTTATGACAAACATAGCCGATTATCATTATAAACCATTTGCGGTTGCTTTTTAAAGCTTAATCTGCTATTCTCTTGGTAATATAACGAAAAAAGGAGGACCGAAAAAGTGGCTGATAACGAAGTTATGAATTCCGAAGAATATATGGAAGAAGATGACCTTGGTTCGGTTATACTCACTCTGGATGACGATACGGAACTCGAATGTTCCATACTCTGCATCTATCCGGTAGGTGATAAGGAGTACATTGCTCTGCTTCCGATGAACGACGACTCGGATGAAGTACTTATCTATCGCTTTATCGATAACGGCGAGGATCAGGATCCCGAGCTTGAAAACATCGAAGATGATGATGAATATGACGCAGCTGTCGACGCTTTCGATGAAATTCTTGACGAAGATGAATTCGATGAATTCTGATCAGTTCAAGAACGCCTTGGCGTTCTTGATACGGCATGTGCGGCGCATAAGCGCCTTCCACTGCACATGTCTGCGATCCGCCGTTAAAGCATGCGCTTAGAAGCAAAAACGCAGGAACGGGGCTGTCGCGACAGGCAATATCACCGCTATGCAAAGCAGAAATCTGCACATGACTTCTGCTTTACATAGCGGTTTTGTGCCTTTGCGACAACCCCGTTTTTCTATTTTTTCATCGATTCGGGAAAATGCAGTTAACCCGTACTACCGAACCCTCCGTTCCGCACAGCTGCTGTCTCATCGTCCGAAGTAATGCCGTACGGAAGAAACACACCCTGAGCAAATCCGTCTCCCTTTTTCAGAGAAAGCGTCTTTTCCTCATTGGAGTCGTTCGTAATCTTAATAAATATATGCCCCTCGTTGTCGGAACCGTAGTAATCGCTGTCGATTACTCCGACCGTATTATTGAGCTGAATACGGTACTTGAATCCCAGTCCGCTTCTCGGAAAGATCATGAGCACCCAACCGTCTTCTATCCTGGCTCGGATCCCGGTCGGGATCTTTATGGTCTGACCGGGCGCAAGGACAAAGTCGAGAGGTGAAAAAAAATCATAACCGGCAGAACCGACCGTTGCTCTTCCCGGCATCCTGATTTCCTCATATATCTTCGCGATCCGCTCTTCGGATACTCCCGCAAATGTGTCCGCCCAGTCCAAACGGAACCGGGAAGGACTTACTTTTTCAAATTTTCCTGCAATGTTCATCGCATTATTCCGGATCTGCGGCTGCTACGACGCGTCCCACATCCATGGGATCCTTCGGACAGTCCTTGATCGAGAAGCTGATGCGTCCCATCTTATCCTTGCCGAGACATATAGCTCTGACAACATCGCCGATCTGAAGAACGTCCTCTACCTTGTTGATGCGTGTATTGGCGATCTTGGAGATATGCACCATCGCTTCCTTACCCGGTGCGAACTCAAGGAATGCGCCGAATTCTTTGATGGAGACGACCTTTCCCGTAAGAATCATACCTTTCTCGAACTCTGTCGTGATGATACGGATCGTCTCGATCGCCTGATCCATCTTATCCATATCCTGACCGCAGATGGAGACAGAGCCGTCATCCTCGATGTCGATCGTAACATCGTATGCAGCGATGATCGCGTTGATGTTCTTACCCTTCTGGCCGACAACATCACCGATCTTATCCGGATCGATCTTGATCTGGACGATCTTCGGCGCCCACTTTGAGACAGAAGCGCGCGGAGCGGCAATGCACGGCTCCATGACATTTTTCAGAATGTACTCACGTGCCTCATGCGTATTCCGGATAGCTTCCTCTACGATCTTACGTGTAAGTCCGTGGATCTTAATATCCATCTGGATAGCTGTGATTCCGTCATGTGTTCCGGCTACCTTGAAATCCATATCGCCGAAGAAATCTTCAAGTCCCTGAATATCTGTCAGAACAATATAGTCATCATCAGTCTCACCTGTCACGAGACCGCAGGAGATACCGGCTACAGCCTTCTTGATCGGGACACCCGCTGCCATCAGCGCCATGGAAGAAGCGCAGATAGAAGCCTGTGATGTGGAGCCGTTGGACTCGAATGTCTCCGATACGGCACGGATCGCGTACGGGAACTCCTCTCTGGACGGAAGTACCGGTATGAGGGCTTTCTCAGCGAGCGCGCCATGACCGATCTCGCGGCGTCCCGGTCCTCTGGACGGCTTTGTCTCGCCTACCGAGTATGACGGGAAGTTGTACTGATGCATATATCTTGCTTCCGTGATGTACGGATCAAGTCCCTCGATGCGCTGTGCATCGGAAAGCGGAGCAAGTGTGACGACATCGCAGATCTGAGTCTGTCCGCGTGTGAACATAGCTGAGCCATGTGCTCTCGGAATCAGATCTACTTCCGCTGCAAGCGGGCGGATCTGTTTAATTTCACGGCCGTCAGGACGCTTGTGATCGACAAGGATCATTTTTCTGACAGTTTTCTTCTCATACTGATAAAGAGCGTCGCCGATGAGAGCCATCCACTCTTCATTATCACCGTATTTCTCTTCAAATGCAGCGCGGACCTCAGCCACATTGGCTTCTCTCGTCATCTTATCATCGGTAAATACAACTTTCTCCATCTCTGACGGCGGGCAGATCTCATAGAGCGCATCATTGAGTTCCTGCGGAATCTCATAGTGAACATACTCATGTTTTTCTTTACCTACCTCTGCTATGATCGTATCGAAGAACTTGATGATTTCTCTGTTGATTTCGTCGCATTTGTAGATAGCTTCGATCATTTTCTCATCGGAAATCTCATTTGCACCGGCTTCGATCATAATGACTTTCTCTCTGGTAGAAGCAACCGTCAGAGCAAGGTCTGATTTCTGCTTCAGCTCGTAACCCGGATTGATGACGAATTCGCCGTCAATAAGGCCGAGCTGTGTCATAGCGCACGGACCGTCGAACGGAATATCGGAGATGCTGGTCGCGAGTGCGGAACCGAGCATAGCAACAACTTCCGGATCACATTCCGGATCTACGGACATAACGAGGTTATTCAGCGTGACGTCATTTCTGTAGTCCTTCGGGAACAGAGGACGCATCGGACGGTCGATTACGCGGCTTGTCAGGACTGCATGTGTGCTTGCCTTGCCTTCGCGCTTATTAAATCCGCCCGGGATCTTGCCTACAGCATACATTTTCTCTTCGAATTCAACTGAGAGCGGGAAGAAATCGATCCCTTCTCTCGGTGCCTTTGAGGCTGTTGCTGTTGAGAGGACTACCGTATCGCCATAGTGCATGAAGCAGCAGCCGTTAGCCTGCTTGCCTACGCGACCGATGTCGATAGTAAGTGTTCTGCCGCCGAGTTCCATTGAATAGCTTTTAAATTCTCCCATTCTTCTCCTTCTGGCCGTATGGCCTAATAAAATAAAAATAGTCAAAGAAACAACGCTTGATACGTAAAACAAGGGCAGGATACCCTGCCCCCGTATAATGCATTACTTTCTCAGACCAAGTCTCTCAATAAGAGTACGATAACGGTTGATGTCTTTCTTCTTGAGGTAAGCAAGAAGGCTTCTTCTTGCACCGACCATCTTCAGAAGACCTCTGTTGGAATGGAAATCTTTGGGATTTCTCTTCATATGCTCTGTGAGGGATCTGATGTTGGCTGTAAGAAGGGCTACCTGAACTTCCGGTGAACCTGTGTCGCCTTCAGAGCGACCATACTCTGCGATGATAGACTGCTTCTGCTCTTTTGTAATCATTTTTCTTTCCTCCTGGTATTATTTATTCTTGCCTCTCATCAAGTGAAGGTTGGAGATTCCAGACACCGGATGAGGGTGATCAGCAGTTTGCGGAGTCTCCGCAACGTGACTTAGTATAGCATGATGTATTTTAGCTAGTCAAGCCATGTTTTGCTATGTTTTAGTCAATCGCTAATAAGGCTGTCGAAATACTCGGATCCGCTTACCCGGTCCATGGCAATCTGGGCTTTCAGCTCATCAATATTTGAGAACTTCCTTTCCGGACGTGAGAAATGAAGAAGCTCGACCCGCTGTTTTTCTCCATAGAGATCCGTTCCGTCTTCGCAGTCGTAAAGATACGTCTCCACTCCGAGAAAGTGCCCGTCGACCGTGGGTTTGGTTCCTATATTCGTTACGCCGTTATAATCTCTTTCTCCGATCCGGGTTCGAACAAAATAAACGCCGTTAGGCGGAAGCAGCTTAGAACCGTCCGGAATCAGATTCGTAGTCGGGAAACCGATCGCCCTTCCGATTCTCCTGCCGTGAATAACAGAACCTTCGACAAAAAAGGCATATCCAAGAAGTCTGTTAACGGTCTCCATATCACCTTTTTTCAGGGATTCGCGTATTCTTGAACTGGAAATCCTTCCTTCCTCATCCGAAACCTTCTTCACGACCTCGACCGTAAAGTCATACTTCAGTCCCAAATCTCTCAGCAAGTCAACATCTCCGCGTCGGCCATATCCGAAACGGAAATCTTCTCCCACTACAAGGTGGCAGACATGCATCTGCTCCACCAGGATTTTTCTGACAAAGTCTTCCGCTTCCATTGTAATAATCAGCGGCACGAACGGACACTCGACAAGTATGTCGATATCCATTTTCCCGATGATATCTCTTCGCTCTTCGACAGTGAGCAGTGTATAGTGGTTGATCATAAAAGTGAAAACCACTGTTTTCGGAGACCTTCCAAGGCTCTTATGAGATGCAGCGTACGCTTTGACCCTTTCGATCAAAGCCTGATGTCCTCTGTGCACTCCGTCAAACTTTCCGAGCGTGATCACAGTACTGTGGTCAACTGTAAAGTCAAATGAATCCTTAATTATGTACATATCCGTGTCTCAGGAAGGACTGTAAAACATCCTGACCAGAGAATACTCCTCTCCCCGTTTTTTATAAATGCCGATGAATTCTCCGGACGATGCGTACACACGCACCTCACAGTCTTCTTCGGGTATGCCGGCTACTCTTCCTTTCTTCAGATAGAACCTGTTGCCGTTATATACAGCCTTATCGATGCCCGGTGTGACAGTAATATCCGGTCTTCCCGGAAAGAAGTCCTGAACAGGGTATACAAAGCTGTACTCGTCTCTTCCTTCTGCATCCTCTTTGTTCATGATTTCCCTTATTTCATCCAGAGTATGCGCTTCGGAAAGATCGAACTGTCTGACTCTCGTTCGAAGCAATGCTGCCATGCATCCTCCGCACCCGAGTTTACGACCAATATCTTCACAGAGTGTCCGTATATACGCGCCCTTCGAGCAGGTCACCCGAAAGCGTATGCGCGGAGGATCGTTTTCCAGTATCACAAAATCACTGAACTCGACCTCACGCGGCGTTCTGTCCACTACTTTTCCTTTTCGTGCCAGATCTACAAGTTTTTTGCCCCCGATCTTGATGGCAGAGTACATCGGCGGCATCTGCAGCTGTTTTCCTTCAAATGAAAGAATAGTCTTCCGCACTTCGTCCCGCGTAACACGCACTTCATGCTCTTCCAATATTTTTCCGGATGTATCCTGTGTATCCGTGATCCGACCAAGCAGAAGCTCCGCCTCATAGGTCTTTGTTCCGTCGCTCAGATCATCCACAAGCTTTGTCGCCCTGCCTACACATACGACAAGCACGCCTTCGGCATCCGGATCAAGAGTACCTGTATGCCCGATTTTTTTCTGCCCGAAAAGACGCCTCAGTCTGGCTACGACATCAAATGAGGTCATTCCCTTTTCTTTTCGAACTACTACAACACCATTAATCATTCTATATCTCCGATTATTTCGCCGGGCAGTAAAAAGCTGCCATATAAGGGGGCTGTCACATCCGTCAACTCATCCTTTATTAGGTAATATTGCGACATAATGCGACGGCCCCATCACATGACAGCCTGCATTGACATATTATTAAAGACCTGCTCGGACAGCTTCCACGATCGCTTTCTCGACAGAATCCACATCCCCTTTTATTGTGCAGCCGGCTGCGCGGACATGGCCGCCGCCTCCGAAACAGGCTGCGACCGCAGCCACATCAAGATAGCTGTTGCTGCGAAGAGAAACTTTGAACTCTTCCGTCCCGGTCTGATATACGAAAACAGCCGCCTCAACGCCCTTTGTCAATCTCAATTGGGATACAATAATATCAAGATCTTTTTTCGTCGCACCGAAACGATCCATTTCACTGTTTGTTACACTTCCGGCAACAATTTTGCCGTCCGCATACAACCTGCTCCCGCAGAGTACATATCCGAGTATTCTGTTCTGCAGATATGTCCGCTTATTAAAGGAGTCATCGATAATCTCATTGAAAGGAACGCCTTTTCTGAGCAGAGACGCCGCTGCCTCAAGTGTTTCCGGACGCGTGTTCTGATACTGGAAAACACCGGAATCATGAATGATGCCGGTATAGAGCGCTTCGGCAATCTTCGAATCGATTTTTTCTTCGTCCATCAGATAATAAAGGACCTCCGCACAGGAGCTTGCTTCCGGGTCAACCAGATTTTTCTCCGCGAAATGTGGATTGCTCACGTGATGGTCTATGCACAGCGTGTGGTCCGCCAGACCAAAAAGCTCTTCCGCCTGACCGATGCGATCAATCGCACTGACATCGCAGGTGACAAATATGTCCTTTTTTTCGGGATTCGGTCTCTCAAAGATAGCATCACATAGACCCGGAAGGAACATCAGCTCATCTTTCGGTTGCTCAAGATAAAGCTTCACATCGATCCACGGAAAGTTCTTTCGGATGTAAAGGTACAGCGCAGCGGTGGAACCCACACAGTCACCGTCCGGATTTATATGTCCGGCTATCGCACATGTATGAATCTCTTTCGTAAAAAATTCATCAATTCTCGTCAGCATAATCATCTTCTTCGCTCCGGATCTCGGATTGCCTGTCCTTCTGCATGACTTCATCAATCAGATGTGACATCTCCACGCCGCGCTCGATTGAAGTATCCAGCTTGAACGTGATCTCCGGCGTATTTCGCATATTGAGCGAGTGAGCGAGCTCCCGGCGAATGAACCCGGCAGCGCTCCTGAGTCCTTCCATTGTATCCTTTTTGGACTGCTCATCTCCCAATACGCTAATATATGCCTTGCAGGTCTTGAGATCTGTCGCGACATTGACTTCCGTAACAGTCGTCATCATCGCGATTCTGGGATCTTTTAGTTCCCGAATGATCGAGGAAAGCTCATGTTGAACTTCCTCATTCACCCGGAGATTTTTCATACTGTTTTTTCTCATGTTCTGGGAACCTCGACCATTGTATATGCCTCGACAGTATCGTCAATCTCAAAGTCGCCGAAATCCTTGAATACTAAGCCGCATTCATATCCTTCACGAACCTCTTTGACATCATCCTTAAATCTCTTAAGAGATGCGAGGGAGCCTTCATACAGCTTCTCTTCCCCGCGGAACACACGAACGCTGCAGTTTCTCTGGAATATACCATCCTTGACGTACGCACCCGCAATATTGCCGACTCCGGAAGCCTTGAAGATCTGACGAATCTCTGCATGACCGAGAACCTTCTCCTCGTAAACTGCGGCGCGCATTCCGTTGAGGGCTCTCTCGACATCTTCAAGTGCCTCGTAAATGACATTGTAAAGGTGAACGTCGACCTTCTGTGTCTCCGCCATCTGTTTTGCCGTAGCATCCGGTCTTACATTGAAGCCGATAATGATAGCGTTGGAAGCGGCTGCAAGAGACACGTCGGACTCGTTAATATTACCTACGCCGCCGTGGATGACCTTGACGACGACTTCATCGTTCGAAAGTTTAAGCAGAGACTGCTTGACAGCTTCGACAGAACCCTGAACATCCGCCTTCACAACGATAGGAAGTTCCTTCAGCTTGCCCTCCTGAATCTGATTGAACAGATCATCCAGTGACATCTGTGTCTTCGTCTCCTCGATAAGTGTCTTCTTTCCTTCGGTGACGAATGTCTGTGCAAATGCCTTCGCCTCCTTGTCGCTGTTCAGGGCAACAAGGACTTCGCCGGCATCCGGAACGGATGAAAGACCGATGATCTCAACAGGCATGGAGGGTTTCGCTTTTGTGAGGCGTTTGCCCTTCTCGTCTGTCATTGCTCTTACCTTGCCATGCGCGCTTCCGCATGCAATAAAATCACCCTGCTTCAGCGTACCCTTCTGAACAAGGATTGTTGCCACCGGACCGCGTCCCTTATCGAGTTTCGCCTCAAGGACAAGACCTCTTGCCTTACGGTTCGGGTTGGCCTTAAGTTCAGCCATCTCGGCTGTCAGAAGAATCATTTCAAGAAGGTTCTCAATACCTTCCTGAGTCTTGGCGGATACAGGACAGAAGATCGTCTGTCCGCCCCACTCTTCCGGAACGAGTTCGTACTCGGAGAGTTCCTGCTTTACACGCTCAATATTTGCGCCCGGCTTATCAATCTTATTGATTGCAACAATAATGTCGACCTTAGCAGCTTTGGCGTGGTTAATAGCTTCCACTGTCTGCGGCATGACGCCGTCGTCCGCTGCGACAACAAGAACAGCGATATCCGTGGAATTGGCACCACGCATACGCATTGCTGTAAATGCCTCGTGTCCCGGTGTATCCAGGAATGTGATCTTCTGTCCGTGGACAGTGACCATGTAAGCACCGATATGCTGCGTGATACCGCCTGCCTCGCGATCCGTTACATGCGTGTTGCGGATTGCGTCAAGAAGCGATGTCTTGCCGTGATCGACATGACCCATTACGCAGACAACAGGCGGACGCGGGACCATATCCTTTTCTTCCTCTTCATCCTCGGCGAGAAGAGCACCGATAACGTCTTCCTTCTCCTCCTGCTCTGCGATGATGTCGTATTCCATCGCAATTTCCTGTGCTTTCTCGAACGGGACCTCATGGTTCACAGTGACCATCTGGCCTTTCATGAAGAGATCCTTTACGAGTGCGGTCGGTGCCATCTTCATAGCCTCTGCAAGCTCTCTGATAGTTATTTTCTCAGGAATCTTAATCTCCGTTACGACTTCCTTGACCTTAGGCTGTTCGTTTTTCGGCTGGTTCTGCTGGAGAGCTTTCGGGATTCGATTGAACTGCTTCTTACTCTGATTCGGACGTGATCCGAACTGGCTGTGCTTACCGTTCTCTCTTCTCTCTTCCCTGTTGCGATCATACTCTTTACTGTTGTCCTTGCGATGATCGCGGCTCGTCTTATGCGCAAGTGCACCATCCCCTGCGGGTACCGGAGAACTCTTGCGCTGACCGCCCTGACCGAACGAAGATCTGCCCTGACTGCCCTGGCCGTCACGCCCGAACGGACGTCTCTCACCCTGACTGTCACGGCTGCCTTGTCTTGTACCGGCAGGTCTGCTCTGACCGTCGCGGCTAAACGGACGTCTCTCGCCGCTCTGACCATCGCGGCTTCCCTGACGTCTCTCACCGCCCTGACCATCACGACTTCCCTGACGCCTGTCGCCGCTCTGACCGTCGCGGTTATAAGGACGTCTTTCTCCGCTTTGTCCGTCCCGATTATAAGGGCGTCTCTCGCCGCTTTGACCGTCACGGCTTCCCTGACGTCTTTCACCGCCCTGACCGTCACGAACGCCCTGACGTCTCTCACCGCCCTGGCCGTCACGATTTCCCTGGCGTCTGTCGCCCTGCGGACGGCTGCCTGACTGAGAGCTGCCGTCGCGCTGTACGGGCTTCTGTCCTCCTGCTGTATTTCCTGTTCCGGCAGTGCGATTGTCTGCCGGTTTTGTTGACTCTTTCTGATCAGCTGCTTTTACAGTCTCCTCCTTCTTCGGAGCAGACGTCTTAAGAGCATCCTCTGCCTGGCGGGGCTTCTGATTCTGAGGAGCCTTCTCTGCCGGAGCCTTTGTCTCCGTTACAGGTACCGTATCCTTTACAGCATCGGTTTTAGCGGAATCTGCACCGGCAACTTCGGTTTTTTTATCCACGTTGCCGCTTTCAGTCTTAATATCTGCACCTGTTTCGGATTCCGTTTTAGGTTTCTTCTGCAGAGATCCGTTCGCATTCTGAGCTCGGAATACACGCACAATGCCCTTGCCCTTTTTCTTCTGCCCTTCCTCTGCTGCAGCTCCTTCTTTCTTGACAGCGAAAGCACCCGAAAAATCTGATGCTCCTCCGGTTTTACCCGGACCGAATCTGGAACGAACATTTTCTACTTCTCCGTCAGGCACGAGACTAACTGCGGTAATCGTCTCATATCCTTTGGCGCGCAGATATTCGACGACCGCTTTTCTGTCCGCTCCAACTTCTTTTGCAAGTTCGTGAACTTTGATTTTTGCCATTCCTATCTCCTTTTAACTGTCTTCCCTCAAACTTTTCAGAAACGCCTCCGCAAGACTTTTATCAATTATAGCGCAGGAAGATCTGAATTCTTTTCCGATTGCATGCCCCAGTGTCTCTTTATCCGCCAGTTCGACACAAGGTATGTCGCTTCTGTTGCACATATTTATGAACTGCTTCTTGGTATTTTCTGAAGCATCTTTCGCCAGGATCACTACTCTGGCTTTCTTTTGCTTAACGGCATTTTCCGTCTGGAACTCACCTGAAGGCGCTTTTCCTGCTCTTGCGGCAAATCCCAGATACGTCCAGTATTTCTCATTGTCCATCTGTGATCTCCCTTTCCAGTCTTTCACCGATTTCCGGCGGAATATCCTGTTCAAGTTTCAGTGCTCTCTTCAGGGAATGTGCCTTCAATGCTTTTCTGAGACACTCCGGATCCCTGCACAGATATGCCCCGCGTCCGTTGGCTTTTCCTGTCGGATCGACTCTGACTTCTCCGTCAGCCGTTCTGACGACACGCATCAATTCGTTTTTATTCTTCGCTGTCCTGCACCCCTGACAGGTCCGTAGCGGTTTCTTCTTCAATGTCTTCGATAAGGTCCCGGCCATTTATCTCTCCCGATTTTTCATAATACTCACCGTTTTCATCAAAATCATCCTGGAACATGTGATCAAAATCGCCGGCTGCCCTTGCCTGTGTTTCAGATTTAATGTCGATCTTGTAGCCGGTAAGACGAGCGGCCAGTCTTGCATTCTGTCCTTCCTTGCCGATAGCCAGTGAGAGCTGTGTATCCGGAACAATGACTTTAGCCGCATGCTCTTCGGGGTTCGCCTCGACTGTTACGACTTTAGCCGGACTGAGTGCATTCTCTATCAGAATAGCCGGGTTCTCATCCCAGGCAATGATATCGATCTTCTCTCCTCTGAGCTCGTTTACAACTGCTGTAACACGGCTGCCGTTCATACCGACACATGCTCCGACAGCGTCGACATCCGGGTTATTGGAATAAACAGCCATCTTGGTTCTGGAGCCGGGCTCACGGGAAATTCCTTTGATCTCAACAATGCCCTCCCGGATCTCCGTAACTTCTTCCTCGAACAGTTTCTTGACAAGTTCCGGATGCGTTCTTGAGACCAGGATCTTCGGTCCCTTTGAGTTGTTCTTTACATCCAGCACATATACTTTGATTCTCTCTGTCGGAGCGATCTTTTCGGATTTGACCTGCTCATTCTCACTGAGAAGCGCATCAGCCTTGCCGAGATTTATACTGAATGATTTCCCCTGCTGTCTGGAAACTACACCGGAAACGACCTGTCTGATCTTGCTGTTGTACTGATTGAAGACCACATTTCGCTCCTCCTCACGAATGCGCTGAAGGATAACATTCTTCGCATTCTGAGTGGCGATTCTTCCGAAACTCTTTGAATTGATATCTATCGTAATAATGTCGCCGGCTTCCGCCGTCGGATCCGTCTTTCTTGCTTCCGCCACAGTCAGCTGCTGTGTCTTGTCAACAATATCATCCTCAGTCTCTACGACTTCCTTCTCAGCCGTCACGGAGAACTCGCATGTCTCCGGATCAACATGTATGCTGATATTTTCTGTTTTCCCGAAATTCGTCTTGCAGGCCTGCATGAGAGAAAGCTCAATCGACTCGATCAGCGATTCCTTACTGATGCCCTTTTCTTTCTCAAGCAGTTCCATTGCCTCTTTTAATTCGGTATTCATTTTTCAGTTTCCTCCATATAGTCAGGGCCCATAGACCCCGTTAATCAAGATCCTCAGAAGTCGAACGCGAGACGAATCAGTGATATCTCCGCTCTTTGAAATTCATAAGACTTGTCATCCGATTCAATTTTGACCGTTTTTCCGTCAGCACTTGTTAAGATACCGGAAAATTCCTTTTCACCGTCCACCGCTTTATACAGCTTAACTTCCACTTCTTTGCCCATTGCAAATTCGAAGTCCCTCGGGCGTTTCAACACACGGCCGAGTCCCGGCGAACTGACGATAAGTGTATAGGCATCAGGAATGAAATCCTCCTCATCGAGAAGCGGATCGATCGCGCGGCTGCACGCTTCACACTCATCGATTCCGATACCGCCTTCCTTATCGACATAAATAAGAAGATTGTATTCTCCGGCTGTCTTCACATACTCAGCATCCACCGGTATGAGATCCAGTTCATTGGCAACCCGCTGAAGCAAGGTCCATGCCTTTTCCTCTATTACGTCTTTTTTACTCACTTTTTGTCTCCTGAATAGAACTACGGCAAAATTCAGGAGCGGACTCAAAAGCCCGCTCCTGAATACTTAACCATCTGACATCTTTAGTAACTATATCACCACATATTATGAATTGCAAGTCCTTTTTCAGTAAATTCTGACGTCAGCTCCGTTTTGTACCCTTACCTCCTCGCTTGGCAATCTTCAGGCGATTCAAGTAAAGTTTCTTGCCGTTGTACTCAATTGAAAACTCTCCGCCTCCTCCGAGTAAATATGCGCTCTTCACAAAGTCGCCGTCCGTCAGTTTGATGCCCCGAACGCCAAGCGCTCCCTTTTTGAGTTCGGAAACCTCCGAAAGCGCGAATCTCAGGCTGTATCCGCTATCCGAAATGAGTACTGCCGTTTCCATAGAATCTGCAGGTGTCGCAAGAAGCAAGCTGTCATCCGTCTGAAGCTTTGTAGCCATGACCGTTCGGTTGGCTGTATCGAATTCACTTCCTGCCGTCACCTTGACATTTCCCTGTCTTGTTGCAAAAAAGATCCTGCTCTCCTTGACTTCTGAAATCGGACTGATCCAAATAATATCCTCAGACTTATTGCTGAAATTGCTAAGATTATCAATCGGAACGCCCTTATCCCTGAGCTTTTTTTGCGGTATTTCAATAACTTTTACCGTATGCATCTTTCCTGTATCGGTGAAAATGCAGATCTTATCCGTGTTCATGACCCGGAAAATATAAGTACTGTCGGCATCGGCAGCTTCTTTGTTCTTTTCATAGACGGACAAATCAAGCGTTTTCACGTATCCGAAGCGGTCCATGGCAAATACCACTTCTTCCTCCACCACCTTCTTTTCCTCAAGGATAATTTCATCCGCATTCTCGATGACGGTTCTTCTCGGATGTGCATATTCCTTTTTGATTGACAGAAGTTCGCCGATGATATCATCCGACATGGCGTCGTAGTCGCTGAGCAGTCTCTGATACTCTGCAATTCTCGCCAGAGTCTCTTCGTGCTGTTTGATAAGAGCCTGCACTTCGAGGCCAATCAATTTCACGAGACGCATATCGAGGATTGCCTGAGCCTGCCGCTCTGTAAAGCGAAGCTGAGAGGCCATCTTCTGACTTTTCTTCGTTTTGAAACGGATACCTTCTGTATTTCCGAAAATCAGGCAGTCCTTTGCCATTCTCTGATCTTTCGATCCCCTCAGAATCTCTATGATCAGATCTATGACGTCGCATGCCTCAATAAGTCCCTCCTCAATCTCCTTCTTTTCGAGGTCTTTCGTGA
Source organism: Lachnospiraceae bacterium (assembly GCA_017433725.1). Classification (GTDB taxonomy): domain Bacteria; phylum Bacillota; class Clostridia; order Lachnospirales; family Lachnospiraceae; genus Chordicoccus. The sequence goes on along the minus strand of JAFRGQ010000098.1, from coordinate 3,753 downwards.
GAAGGTTCCTGTACTTGCGGTTCGCAATTTCAAATCGGAACTCAGTGAATGCTTCAAAAATATTCCGCAGGGACATCGTTTCGGGTCGTCCGTCGGAGACGACCAGCATGTTCACTCCGAACGTGTCCTCCAGTTTTGTCTTTTTATATAGTATATTTCTTATCTGTTCGGGATCGGCGCCCTTCTTCAGCTCTATGACAATTCGAATCCCTTCTTTGGAGGACTGGTTCGATATGTCCGTAATGTCCGTAATCATCCTGGACTCCGCGAGAGACGCTACATCATTCAGGAACTTACCGATCCCGCTGCCGATCATAGTATACGGTATCTCCGTGATTACAATCTGCTGTTTTCCTCCCCTGGTTTTCTCGATAACAGACTTTCCTCTTATTCTTATCTTACCGTTTCCGGATGCATAAATCTTCGGCAGATCATCTTTATTGACAATGATGCCGCCTGTCGGAAAATCCGGTCCATGAAGACGGGAAAGCAATTCTTCATCCGTAATATCATTATTGCGGATATAGGCAACAGCAGCATCGATCACCTCACCGAGGTTATGAGGCGGTATCGACGTTGACATACCGACCGCGATACCGTCCGACCCGTTCACGAGTATATTCGGAATGCGTACAGGCAGTACGGAAGGTTCCTTCTCCGTCTCATCAAAATTCGGCACAAAATCTATGACATCCTTATCGAGATCAGCAAGGAATACTTCCTGTGTTATCTTCATCAGACGGGCTTCCGTATAACGCATAGCCGCTGCCCCGTCACCCTCGATGGATCCGAAATTACCGTGCCCGTCGACAAGCACCTGGCTCTTTTTGAAATCCTGGGCCATCACAACAAGGGATTCGTAGATGGAAGTGTCTCCGTGCGGATGATATTTACCCATCGTATCCCCCACGATACGGGCAGACTTCCTGTACGGCCTGTCGAATCTTGTACCCAATTCATGCATGTCATAAAGCACTCGCCTCTGAACCGGTTTCAGGCCGTCCCTGACATCGGGAAGTGCTCTCGAAACAATAACGGACATGGCGTAATCAATGTAATTCTTTTGCATCAGTTCCGAGTAGTCCGTGCGGATTATGCGATCCGAATTGTCGCGGCCGGAATCGGCCTTCACTCCCGTTTTCGCTGATTTATCCAAATATCAAGACCTCCTTGTCTGCAACCTGATTTAATGTATGATGAATTCTCCGGTTCTTTGCCGTCCGGATGAATTCAAGTCGGTTTCATCTTTATCCCGTTGTCCTGAGCAGACGGGACTCCTGCTTAAACGTCAAGCTCTGCATCCGTTGCGTGCTCATAGATGAATTCCCGCCTCGGAGGAACATCTGTTCCCATTAGAATCTCCGTAATATCGGAGGAGAGTCTCGGGTCACTGATTTCAATGCGTCTCAACATTCTTGTATCGGGATTCAATGTGGTCTCCCAGAGCTGATCCGGGTCCATCTCACCGAGACCTTTATACCGCTGAAGTGTAAACTTCTCGCCTGCATGTTTTTTGCGGTAGCGTTCCAGAGCCTTATCATCATAAAGATACTCGCCCTCTCCCTTTGAAGGCATGACCTTGTAGAGCGGCGGCATGGCAATATATACATGCCCCTCGGTAATCAGATCGGGCATATAGCGATAGAACAGGGTAAGAAGCAGTGTTCCGATATGTGCACCATCCACGTCCGCATCGGCCATTATTATAATCTTGTCATATTTTAACTTGCTTATATCAAAATCATTGCCGTATCCCTCGGAAAAGCCGCATCCGAAAGAAGTAATCATTGTCTTTATTTCTGCATTGGCAAGGACTTTATCGATACTCGCTTTTTCGACGTTGAGTATTTTGCCCCGAATCGGTAGGATTGCCTGATACGTACGGTCACGTGCCGTCTTGGCGGATCCCCCGGCAGAATCTCCCTCCACGATAAATATCTCACACTTTGAAGCATCTCTGCTGATACAGTTAGCCAGCTTGCCGTTTGTATCAAAGGAGAACTTTTGTTTAGACAGAAGATTTGTCTTTGTCTTTTCTTCCGTCTTACGGATTTTTGCGGATTTTTCCGCGCAGCCGAGCACAACCTTGAGCGAGTCAAGGTTCCTGTCGAAATAGTGCGGTGCTTCTTCGGCCACGATCTTGGCAACAACTCTCGACGCATCAGGGTTGTCCAGCTTCGTCTTCGTCTGTCCTTCGAATCTGGGATTCGGATGCTTGATGGAGATTACAGCCGTCATTCCGTTTCGAATATCGGCGCCGGTAAAGTTGCTGTCCTTCTCCTTGAGGATCCCAAGCTCTCTCGCGTAGCTGTTCATTACCTGGGTGAAGGCAGTCTTAAATCCGGTCAGATGTGTACCGCCGTCCGCGTTAAAAATATTGTTACAGTATCCCTGCACATTTTCATGAAACTCATTAACATATTGAAGTGCGATTTCGACCTGAATGCCTTCATCTTTTCCTTTAAAGGAAATCGGCTCTGTCAGACACTCGGAATTCCGGTTCATCTCACGTACAAAACCTACTATACCGTCCGGTTCGTGATACGTTTTCTCTTCTTCCTTATCCTTCCTCTTATCACGGAAGACAATCGTAAGGCCGGGGTTCAGATACGCGGTTTCATGAAGACGCGACTTCACTTCCGTTGCAGCGAATCTTGTCACCTCAAATATTTCAGGATCCGGAAGGAAATTGACCGTGGTCCCGGTTTCTCTGGTCCTGCCGAGTATAGGGAGAAGCCCGTTGACCAGTTCGAGATCCGGTTTTCCCTGAACATAATGATCATGATGAATCGCCCCGTCGCGCTTGACCTTAACATCCAGATAAGTAGAAAGCGCATTGACGACGGAAGATCCGACACCGTGCAGACCGCCGGATGTTTTATACGCGTCATTGTCGAACTTGCCGCCCGCATGAAGTGTCGTATAGACAAGCCGCTCAGCAGGAACGCCTTTTTCATGCATACCTACGGGGATGCCGCGTCCGTTGTCAGATACTGTGCAGGAGCCGTCCGCCTCGAGGGTCACCTCGATTCTGTCACAGGACCCGGCAAGATGCTCATCGACCGCATTGTCAACAATCTCATAGATAAGATGATTGAGGCCTTTTCTGGATGTGCTTCCGATGTACATACCGGGACGCATCCTCACCGCTTCAAGTCCTTCGAGAACATGGATGCTGCTTTCATCATAGTTGGTTTTTTTCGCCATTTTATGTACCCCCTGAGTTTCGAATTATAGCATCCGAACGCGTGTTTGTAAAGATGTTTTGTGTCATGAGAAAATGAAGTCTATGGCAGATCAAAGCGTAGCAGAGCGTTTTTGTGTCAAAGAAAATCTTTGTTTCCCTTGGCACAAAAAAATCAGCTGTTGCCCGGCAACAGCTGTTACTTCACTTGATGATTTTCCCTTGTTCTCGTCTCCGTTGCAATATTCTGATAAAGATCAGATCTTCGGACCCATCAGATACGGATTGATCTCATCCTCCGCAGATTCAATGAGAGCCTTGCGATCCAGAAAGTCTCTCATATAGTTGATCTGGTTCGCGCCGCCATTCTCCTCGACGTCAAAATTGGCCCATGCATCCATATAAGCCACAAAATTTCTGATGCAGCCTCTGATGATGTCTTTGGCATCGGCTGTACATACGTAAAGCTTCTTCGCACGTTCATCTATAGCATACGATAATTAAGCATCCGCCACGACCAGAAATTTTCATTCTTCTCCGTCAACGCTGAGGACAAGATGTCCGTCAAC
>JAFRGQ010000097.1 GCA_017433725.1 Lachnospiraceae bacterium | reverse complement strand
GCCCATATATCTGTCCAGATTTTATCAACCTTATTCTTAATGACTCCTGTAACCATTATCTATCCTTTCCACAGCATGCTCACTCTTCTTAATATTTAGTATTATAATTCAAAATTTTGTTTTATTCCACCATGCTACCATTAACAGTATACTATCGTTTTGACAAAGTTATATTCCTATTAATAAACAAAACGGATACATCCATCTGTATCCGCTTTGCTAAATCATAATCAGACTCTCTGATTATGAAACATGTGTAATTTATGTGTATTATCAGCATTTTAACGTCACAAAAGCCGCTTAAAATTAACAAAAGAGGCGGTGATATATTACATGTTAGATAATGCGCAACTGTTATGGGTACACCCCTCCGTGATGGGGAGCAGAAAGGTGTTTGACTCCACCGGAGGTCTGTAAATTGTTCCGTTATATGTCATGGCAACAACCTCCTTAAAACGCCCGCGTGATATACTCGCGGTACTGCCGCAGTTTCTTCTCGTCGTGTTCCTCCATGAATTTACGTATATGACACAGGAATGGGTGCTGACTGACAACATCACCTCGGCAGAGACAGTGGTGCAAATGATGTTCAACTCCATGCCGGAAAACCTGCGGACGATACTGTTCTAAATCGGCTGCACCGCTTTCTATCCCACCTGCGGTGCTTTCCCCGCTGACGTCTCATTGATATTGCTGTAATCAATGACCGCATCAAACGCATCTACGTTTACCTTCACGACACTCAGCGCGTCGAGCAGCTGCTTGCCAAACTCCGTCATCTCCATTCTCATCTGTACAGGGTAAAGCGTCTCACGGTCAATATAAATCTTGATCGGCAGACTGACTCCCGTGAGATCTACGGATCCCGACACAGATCCGAACAGCGGGGCAAGCGTCTCATCGTTCTCCACTGCGCTCTGAAGCGGACCCATGAGTTCCGGGAGAAGGCTCGAGATATTCTCACCTGAAACCGTCACATTGAGCCGGTAGGTGTCATGTCCGTTCACCTCAACGTTCACGTCAGAAAGACCTGCATTCACAGTCCCGCCAGCTATCGACTCAAAGAACTTACTGCTGAGGGATGGGCGAACGCTCTCCATCTCAACGACCTGCCGCTGCCAACTGCCTTCACTCTGGGTATAGAGGGCATGTTCCGAGCCCTCCTCGAAATAGTACGCGTCGACCGGCACATCGCTCGCCGTTCCGAGAATATTAACAGAGGCATTTCCGTAAAAGTGCATGCCAGGCGGGTTATCCTCTATGTCCGCATCATAAAGCAGCGCCATCGAGAACACAGAACTTTTTGTGTCGGAGGTCGCAGATACCTGTTGCACGGACTCACATCTGCCCGACATCCCGTAATCACCTGCAGTACCCGCGCTGTCTGCCGTTTTACAGACTGCTGTTCGTAAGTCGTAGTTTCCGGCTGTGACGCCTGCCTTGCATGCCCGCTCGCAGACTGCGTCACGTAAGTCGTAGTTTCCGGCTGTGATGCCTGCCTTGCATGCCCGCTCGCAGACCGCTGCACGTAAATCGTTGTTTCCGACAGCAGTGCTCACGCCTGCAACCTGCTCCTGCTTGTCACCCTTTCCGAGTATGCTGTCAAGATCCGGCACAAAGCTGTCGCCGCTGCCGATTCCGCCGAGACCACTCATGATGGTTCCGAGGAGATCCAGTTTCGCATTTACATTTGCAGAGAGCTGCATATGGACCGACTCCAGATTTTCGAGCTTCTCCGCCGTTTTCTGAGCCAGCTCAGCTGCATTCTTCGGCTCATATTTTGTAATTTCGGTAGGCGTCACGGTAAGCGCGGCGGACTCCGTTTCAGCTTTTTCCGATTTCCCGCAGCCCGCGCTTACAAGGCACACAATGCAGAGCAGGATCACTATCTTTTTAACTATCCGTATTTCTCTATTCATGTCTGGTTTTCCTCCGGTCACATTTCTCTGTCCATCTTATCGGAACCGCTTCGCGAACCCGATAAGCATAATTCGGCGCATATATGCGCCTTTTTATCGGAAGTTGCCGACGCATCTTCCGATAAGATCTATTATCAGAAGTTGCCGACGCAAGTTCTATTATAGCTCAATTATCGGAAAAATGAAAATCCCCCCGAACAGGTTGCCCTCTTCGCATAATAAGTGTAAAATGCATTTTTAGGGTTTACGAATTGTCTGATTACAGTGCCAAAAGTATCATTCCGACACCGAGCTTGCTCGAGCGGGAGAATAATACTTTGGACATCTTAATCATTATCTTATTATCTAAGCACAAAAACGGTGAAGTCTTGAAAAAGTATAAGTTTTTTGGGGAGATCCTGTTACTTGTATGCCTGATCCTGTTCGATGTAGCAATATTCAGCCAAATCCTCGGCATACCGATTGCCCCCGTTACTACTATCACAAACAGTCTGTTTGATGCACTCTCGGACAACGATAACACACACGATTCCGCCGGTGCAGTCCAAGTCGGAGCGCATTCCGAGCCGGCCGATCATGCCGACGCAGATGGCAATGCAAATCCCCCGGGGGCCGCTGTCCTTCCGGGAAATCCATCCGGTCAGGATGCAGCCAAAAACCCCGGTGCAGGAAGCACCGGGAATGCTGATAACTCAATAAACAACAAAAATCCGGGCGCAGGGAACTCTGCCAAGACACCTACCGGTGACACCCAGACAGCCGGAACCGACGCCAAAGCAACTGACAATCAGACTGATAACACTGCGCCGCCGGCCAATGCCCCAACAGAAACAGTCACGCCGGAAATCACCTATGCCGAACTTAGCGGTATTCCGATTTATTCAATCATGAACGGTCCGGAGTATACTTTCCTGAACCAGATTGCAGGGTACGACGATAACGACTATTCCTACACGATGGTCACCGCCTGTATCCCGCCGGACGGTTCAATCTGGGATACGCCGGCACCGGTGGTCATTCCCGTTCCGAACGATGAACCCGGCAGAACATACGAAGTGCAGGTCTATTCGACACTTGAAAGAAACACGGTATTTGTTCAGCGCGGTATTCCTTCCGGCGGACAGGCTGAAGTATATAATCTGATACCCGGCGATCTCTGTGGATATCAGATATTTGCGGAAGAATATGCGATCCAGACTGACGAAGGAACACAGGTCATTAGTTCCCGCCTCGTAGTATCGGAAAGTTTCTGTGTACGTTCCTATGAGATGCGCGGTATTCGGACGGAGTCTCTCCACAATGTTCGAGACCTCGGCGGATGGCCGACTTCAGACGGAAGACATGTCCGTTACGGACTTCTTTACAGAGGATCCGCGTTTGACGGCGGAGGCGAACGCCTTGTTTCAGATGCAGACACATCTCTCTTCCTTAACAGGCTCGGTATCCGCAACGAATTGGATCTCAGATGGGATACGGAAATTATGCTGGACGGCGTTTCTTCGCTCAGCGAATCAATCAACTATCTCAGGATCCCGTTGAAACTCTATCTGGATTTTGTCAGCAGTGAGGATAACGGAGAGCAGCTGAATCAGATATTTGACATGGTCAACGCCGACGGACCGGTCTATTACCACTGTGCCATCGGGTGTGACCGGACAGGAACCGTCTCCTTCCTTCTGTTAGGTCTTCTCGGCGTTTCCGAAAGCGACATCAATAAAGAGTACGAACTCTCTTCCTTCTCCATATACGGCCCGAGAACAAGAGATAGTGCAGAGACATACTATAAGGAAATGGTCGAATATATCAAACAGAATTTTGAGGGAGCCACATTACAGGAAAAGATTCAGAACTATCTACTTCAGAGAGGCGTCAGCCCGGAAAAATTGGAAGCATTCAAAGCTAAAATGTTGGTGTGATATATAGTATATGTGATAAATTGAAGTTGTAACGCTTAAACGTAAAAGTACCGCACTGATAAAGGAGGAAATGCCAGATGGTTGGTGATATTCTTTCCATTGTACGAAGCTTTGAAAATTCAGAAAGCAGCCGGATCAATCCGGATGACAGACCTCTTTTTCACGTATCACCCCTGCTTGGCTGGATGAATGACCCTAACGGTTTCTCTACCTATAAAGGCGAATACCATTTATTCTATCAATACTATCCCTATGATACGGTATGGGGTCCCATGCATTGGGGACATGTGAAATCCAAAGACCTCATTCACTGGAAATATCTTCCCTGCGCACTCGCGCCGGACAGCGACTGCGACCGCGAAGGCTGCTGGTCAGGCGGTGCCATAGAGTGCCCCGACGGCCGCCATATGCTTCTCTATACAGGACGTATGCCGGTGAACAGAGATGAAGGCGAGGAGTACATTCTTCAAGTCCAATGCCTGGCATTCGGCAATGGGGTCGACTATGACAAATACGAAGGAAACCCGGTGATCTCCCAGGCCGATCTGCCGGAAGGTGCAAGTCCCTATGATTTCCGCGATCCGAAACTCTGGTGGGATGACCGTGAAAATGCTTTCATGACCCTGATCGGAAACCGTGCCCCGGACGGGTCCGGGCAGCTCCTTCTCTACAGGAGCACGGATGCAATCCGCTGGGAATTTCTGAATGTGCTGGATGCATGCCGAAATGAATACGGCAAGATGTGGGAGTGCCCGGAATTCTTCGAAATCGGAGATACTGCATTTATTCTCACTTCTCCGCAGGAAATGCAATACGGCGGTGAGTTCCAGAACAGACACGGGAATATGCTGATCAGCGGAAGGTATGATCCAAAGACACATACATTTGAAAGAAAAGAAGTACACGCCATTGACTTCGGCTACGACTTCTATGCGACGCAGACACTTCTCTCTCCCGACGGACGCAGAATCATGATAGCCTGGATGCAGGCATGGGAAAACAGCCATTCCATGAGAAGAGACGGCGGCCGCGGATGGGTCGGTATGACGACGCTTCCGAGAGAACTCACCGTGAAAGACGGCCGTCTTATCCAGACTCCGGTCAGAGAGCTTGAAGCATGCCGCCGCAATCCGGTCCGCGTTGCTGACTATGCACTGTCAGGTGAAGCGGCTTTCCCCGGTATCGAAGGCCGATGCATAGATATGACAGTCCGTGTTGCAGTTCCGGAAGATGCCTCATGCAGCCGGTTCGAAATGAGACTGGCACAGAATGAAGCGTTCAGGACCGTTTTCGCATGCGATATGGAGAGCGGAATCTGTACGCTCGACAGATCGCAGTCGGGATACCCTGACGACATGCTGCCGGTCAGACAGATGCAGCTGGAAACGGATATCAGAGAGCTGACACTCAGGGTCATCATAGACAGATATTCCGTTGAGATTTTTGTGAACGGCGGAGAAAAGGTCATGACCTCCGTGGTCGATACGCCGCGTGAAGCACAGGGAATTTCCTTTACGGCTGAGGGATGTGTGAGCCTCAATATTGAGAAATATGATATAGAATTGTAATCCGAGTGGGAATCGGACCCAAGTGAGAACCCCCGCCTGCAGAGGCGGGGGTTTCTTGTTCTGAAATAGAACCGGCTGCTAAATTCATTTTTCTTTATTCATCCGGTATATTAAATACGCAGCGGAAATCTCCGCCGTTCCATCCCTCCTGAAGCGGTTGAATGGAATAAATCCTGGCCTCTGATCCCTCATCATATTTAACGACGGTGTCAGTCGACGGATCCCAGGATACCATTACAAATGTATGGCCAAACTCACCGGAAGATGTACAGACGATTGAACCATATCCTACATCCGCTATGTCAAAACTCTGAACAAATCCATGATCCAGCAGATATGGGAACATGTCCTCGTGACCGTTGGCAAATCCTCCGGGCGTCTGATCTGTATAACCGAGATCCCACAGCGCCTTTGCCACAAGCCGGTCACAGCTGATAAAGCCATCCGTTGTCGGCGGCGTTGCATCGGAATCGCCGTAATGATAATTTCCCTCTCTCGCCTGGATGGTGACTCCCTCACAGGCCTGTATGAACTGTGCCCTCGTGATCGGGAATGTTGACCGCACGTGGTACAGATAATAAACATATCGCAGAGCATCAATCAACCGGCATGGCTCGCTTCCGTCAAAGTTGGTCTTCTCATCTTTGATCAGCAGTTTCTGATCTGCCGCCCATAACGCTGCCGGATAATATGTGCTGGATGTATCCAGATTTTCGAAGCCGGTTATGTCACCCGAAGCGACCGGTTTCCCGTTTATAAACCATAGCGTCTGAAGAACATCTCCATGTGTCAGCTGTGTCTTCGGCTTAAAATTCTTCTGTGCATCAATTGCGGAGATTCCTTTCTTATATGCCCAGAGAGCCGCATAGGTATCTTCTTTGGATACATCCTTTATCTTCGTTGTGAGCGCATCTGCCTTATACTCCGGTCTGCAGTTCCTGATCCAGAGCACCCTGATCAGATCCATCTTCGTACAAATCGATTCCGAATCGACCGGTTCTTCAATCAGCCCGGCCTCCACTGCCCAGTCATTGACTGTATCATCCGATACATCGCTGCTTTCAGCGTCAAGGTAAACTATATCGCCTTCTCTTCGCGTATCCGCATAGACTGTCCGTGTTCCGTATCCGGCCGCACCGGATGCAAAAACCGAAACGCTCAGCATTATCGATGCAATTCTGCTTAAGAGTTTGATTCTTTTCAAAACGCGCCGCCTTTCCTGTAGTGAAAAAATCAGTTCTCGTGAACGCCCTCTCTCATTGTCCTGTCCATATTTACCGACAGGACAGTACCGTACATGCGCTTTTTAAGCTTCTCTTTTCCAATCCCGAGGAGCTTCAGAACGTGATACTGGAGCAGCCCCATCAGGATCCGGTTGACATATGGAATGTCTTCCATGACAAAGGATCTCTCAAGTTTCGTATCGTCATAGTGCGTATAATAATTTCGTGTGAAAATAACTTTCTGCAGAAACTCCTCCAGATCAATTTCCTCACCGAGCGTAAGATGCAGGATATCCCCCTCGGCAAATGTAAGGTCAGCCAAACGGCTCCTCAGATATATTCCGTTCTTGTTCCGCTGCTGACCTGCATCGACCAGGAAAGTGTGCCACTTCTCGGCTTCGGCTTTCGGATAGTTGGCTGTCATTTCATCCACGCGACGGAAATACTCCTTGACCTTGTTCGTAATAAACCTCGCATGGAAGGTCTCCAGAGCCTGCACAAGATTCAGGAAGAACATCTCATCCGTCTCGTTCTCACTCATGCACGCCGCAAAATACAAATCGAGGATGGGCTTCAGCTTGGGATAAACCTGACACCAAGTCTCGAACCTGTCCGGACTGCTGATTTCATCGAACATATAGAGATAATCAAGTTTTTTCTTCTGTATATAATGTGATTCCTCCTCAATTCCGATTGTCACGTCCGACTGGGTGATTCGAAGACCTGAACCGAGAACAACTCCCTTGATCTGCGTGTTCAGGGAAGGATGAGAATACCTGGCCTGTCTTATACCCGGTTTCTCAGTGATTCCGAGTCCGATCATGTATCTTACGGAGAGTACATCCGCCATGATGGTCTCCCACGGCACCCTCTTCTTGTAGATGAAATTGAACCAGACGCTCTGCTTAAGTGTCAGCTCCGTATCATAGCTTTCATATCCGCTCCAGGTACTCTGCGGTTTCACTTCCACCACAAGGTCGTCTCTGAACTGCAGTCTTACAGGATCCTTGTGAACCCATACTGCATACTCATTCTTCTCATCGCTCTGCCACTTGTACTTGCAGAGACCCGTCCATTCAACAATCTCTCCGAACTCGAATGAAGCGCTCTGGAAGCGAAGCGCCTGTTCCTGACGCACCTCAAGTCCCCAGAAAGCATAGGATGCATAAACAAGAATCTTGGTGTAAGGAAGATAGTTTTTCCTGGACCTCTTCACCGCACAGTCATAGAGGAGAATTTTTGCTCCTGTAAAAAGCGTTCCGCATATAAAGGGAATTTTCCCTGTATACGGTGCTTTCGTCCTCTCTTTGCCATCTTCCGGCATGATGATCTCAAGTCTGATCGCATGCGAGTCATCGTCGATATATAGAGTTCCCTGATATAGATCCGTTTTTTTGTAAAATACCCATGATCCACTGTACTTGCGAGTTTCCGCCATCATAACCTCTGCATCTGTCAATACCGAACATCAGCGCCCCGGAATCTAATCCGGACCCGGAGCAAAATGTATCGTCTTTTATTATAGCATGTTTTTTCACATTCTGTCTTCTATCTTTATAAAAAAGCAGGGCTGCCGCAGCGGGCGATCTTCCGTCAAGTGAAGCAGATATCTGCAAATAATATCTGTTTCACTTGACGGCGTCACGCCTCTGCGACAGCCCCGTCCTTAGATCATTATGCTATGCATAGATCGTCTGTCAGATGGAAGTACCCTCTTTGCTGAAGACGATCTTCGGGAGTCTCTTACCGGTCTTCTTCTGGTTCCCATCAGTGTCTACCGGTACCGCAATCGTCTCGCCTGTAGCGATTGCACTCTTGACTGTGAAAGTTTTTCCGCCTGCCGGCATTTTCTTCACTTCAAGTTCATCCATGCCGGTGTCGACTACCAGGTTATTGATATAAAGACCTCCGTCGACTTTTTCAAGGCTCTCGTCATAAAGTTCTACATTTTTTCTTTTCTCTGACATATTGACACCTCCATGTTCAGTGTATGTATGAAAATGTACGAATTAGTACATATTTGGCTCTTCACCTATTTATACGTCTATTTTACCGCGGAGGCTATATTTTTTTCAATAATTTTCATCAGCCTTGATTACCATCGTTATCCCGATGTTTCCCGACCATACCCATAAATCTGTCTTATCACTTTTTGTTGACACGGTCAAACGTATCAACGACCTTCTTCTCCGGCTCGCCCGTTGCAAGACTTACAATGACGTTAGCTGCCAGTGCAAAAAGGAATGCCGGGAGCAGCTCATATACGGCGAGAACGCCGCCCATCGGGGCAATAACGAACTTCCATACAAAGATCATGATACCGCCGACGATCATGCCCGCCAGAGCGCCCTGTCTGTTGGAACGTCTCCAGAAGAGAGCGATGAGCATGGTCGGACCGAATGTTGCACCGAAGCCCGCCCATGCAAAGGATACAACACGGAATACAGAGCTGTTCGGATTCCAGGCCAGAATGAGTGCTATGATTGCGATAGCTGCAACGGTTCCTCTGGCAACCAGCATATTTGTCTTATTATTCATCTTGATGCCGAGGAAGTCATGCATGATATCCTGGGAAACGGAAGAAGCCGCTGCGAGGAGCTGTGAATCCGCCGTCGACATGGTTGCTGCAAGGATACCTGCAAGGATAATACCCGCGATCAGTGCGAAGAACAGACCGTGCCGGCTCATCAGGTCAGCCATTTTGATAATGACCGTCTCGGAATCGGAACTCGTTGTGAGCATGGGAATCTTACCTGCCACAGAAACGCTGTAACCGATGATACCGATGAAAATTGCAATGCCCATGGAGAGGACGCACCAGATCGATGCGATTCTTCTGGATGTGACAAGCTCTTCCTCCTTGCGAATACCCATGAATCGAAGAAGAATATGCGGCATACCGAAATAGCCGAGTCCCCATGCAAGTGTCGATACGATACTGAACAGACCGAAACTTGACGCCTGTCCTGTGGATGCATCATATCCCTGTGTAAGGTTGAGATAACCCGGGAGAGCTTTTGCATTTTCAATGACCGCTCCCATGCCACCGGCCTGTACGATTCCGAAAATCACGATGACCACAAGCGCGATCGACATAAAGATGCTCTGTACAAGGTCCGTGGTCGAAACGGCGAGGAATCCGCCGAGAACGGTGTAGCTGATGATGATGACCGCGCCAAAAATCATTGCAGCGTGATATTCAACGTTGAACAGGCTGTTAAACAGTGTGCCGACCGCCTTAAATCCGGAGGCCGTATACGGGATAAAGAAAATCAGAATGATAAGGGCAGCAACGATGGAAATATGATGCTTGCTGTCATTATATCTTCTCGAGAAAAAGTCCGGGATCGTAAAAGCACCGATCTCATCGGAGTAACGGCGAAGCTTACGCGCGACTAAAAGGAAGTTCAAATATGTGCCGACAGCAAGTCCGATTGCTGTCCAGCTGACTTCCGCAACGCCGGCGAAATATGCCAGTCCCGGGAGACCCATCAGCAGGTAAGAACTCATATCCGATGCCTCTGCACTCATGGCTGTTACGATCGGTCCGAGTGAGCGGCCACCGATATAAAAGTCGCTGGAGCTGTTGCCGCTGCCCATACGGTTAAAGTACAGGCCGATCAACAGCATGCCCCCGAGATAACATATGATTGTGACAATAATTACAATCTGTGCACCTGTCATAATAATTCCCCTTTACATTAAAGATTTTTTGACCGCACAGGCGGCCGTCACAGGTCTTATGCAAATGTAACAGCGATGCTTTCTGATGCATGCCGCTCATGCAAGTCGATCCGTTTTCAGGGCAGGCAGTTCAATTGCATAAAATTCCATGCGAATAGAGAGCATTATATCACACATATTTTCAGATTAAAATAGAGAACAAAGTACAGATTTAAAAATGCACTTTGTTTTCTAAAACATTCTCTTTAAAATTTTCCGAAAATCGATCCGTTCACAATCGTATCTCATTCGTCAGATATCGAGATATGTGATCCTCTCAAGCCCGTATTCTTCCACCATTTTTAGCGCTTCCTGCATGGAGAACGGATTGACGACCATGTCGGGTTTGTGGGCGTCGCATCCGAAGATGACCTTATTTCCGACTTCTCCGGCTATTTTCCAGAACTGCTGTCTCGGATAGCTTCTCCCCTCATAAAGTCCCAGAAAATTGATCTCAAGCGGAATATCAAGCTTCTTTGCACATTTGCACAGATAGCGCATCTCCCGATCATAATCCTCATCCGAACCGATAAAATAGATGAGGTCCGGGTGTGCAAGGTAAACAAAGCGGCCTGTCTCCATAGCCTCTCTTACCTGCATCACATAGCGGTGAAGTCTCGGCACACTCGGCGACGGCATGCCGCTGTAACTGTCTCCGATCTCATTTCCGACATAATGCTGCCCGAGAATAAAGTAGTCGATCGGATACTGATCGGTAAGCTCCGTCAATTTTCCGAAATATGCCGGATAATACTCCACCTCGAGACCGATTTTTATATCGATGTCATCTTTATACTCATCCCTGATGTTTTCAATTGTTGCGACATACTCTTCAAGCTGTGAGACATCCATACGAAAACCGGATCTGTAACCCTTCGGAAACGGATACGGCGTATGGTCGGAGAATCCCAGCACTTTCATACCGCCTTCTATGGCCTTTTCCACGTAATCGCGCTCCAGCCCCTCCGCATGACGGCATCTCCACGTGTGCGTGTGGTAGTTTGCTTCGAGGAGCGGTGTGTCTTTCGCATCAAAAGTACTCTTCTTCATAAGTGTTCTTATAAATTGCTCCGGGTGAATCATCGGTCTCAGTCCTTTCTTTTCCTGCTCTTATCATACCGCTACTGCACAGGCTAATGCCAGTATTTCGTTCTTTTTTCATATTGTACGTGAGAGAATCACGATATATACTTATGGCAGACGGAATGATAAGCGCCAAACAGCGCATCATTTTTCCGCTTCTCCGCGCATTCTGCGCACACCTGCATGCCGGTGTATTCACACGTTTCCGGCGCATGCCACTCTCACACAGACCAGGCAGTTCGATCGAATCCGAAGCAAAGTCGCGCTGAGGATACTGAAACTGCAAGCAAACAGGAAAGGAGTTCACCATGAAAGTATTCATAACAGACGATTTTGATTTGAGAAAAATTGCCATCAGCGGTCAGTGTTTCCGTGTAAAGCATCTGGACAACGATTACCGCCGATTCATCTGCCGGGACGAAGTCTGCTACATAAAGGCTCTCCCCGACGAGCATGAATATGACGTCATCTGTTCACCCGACTCCTGGGATACATTCTGGGCAGTGTATTTCGATCTGGACAGAGATTACCAGGAAATACGAGAGAGCATTTTGACGGATAACGCTTTCATTCAGAAAGCTGTCCGTGAAGGCGCCGGAATTCGGGTATTGCGGCAGGATCCCTGGGAAATGCTCATCACTTTTATCATATCCCAGAGAAAAAATATTCCTTCCATACGAAAGACGGTGGAATGGCTGTCGGACCATGCCGGTCATGAGATACGGACGCCATTTGAAACGATTCATGCTTTTCCCACTCCCGAGGAACTTACCTGGTTCGGCTCTAAGGGACTGTCGTCCGCTTCTCTCGGTTATCGTCTGCCCTATGTGGAGGACGCGATTGCCAGAGTCTACAGCGGGTCACTGGATCTTACCGCGCTCGAAAAATTCGAGGACGACGAGCTGGTTGCAACCCTCATGAAAGTACATGGCGTTGGAATCAAGGTCGCCAACTGCGTGAGTCTCTTTGCGTACGGCAGGATCGCCAGAACACCGGTCGATACCTGGATCCGGCGCATGATCGCCGAGGAATGCGATGGATGCGATCCGTTTCCCGGCTTCGGTGATATTGCGGGAATCGTGCAGCAGTATGTTTTCTACACGGAACAGCTGCATAAGTATGACAATGCACCGAGAGCGCTCAGGGATGACCTCTGAACGGAGCGATACATCTTTCATCGTGCTATTTCTTTATGTTTTGCGGTTGACAGAATTGACCGAAACTGCTATTGTAATTCAAAATTTGATGTCGTTCCTTTCGGGCGGCGCTTTTTTATGATGAAATTTTGAAAGGAGAACACAATGGCAATTTTCAAGGGTGCAGGCGTCGCAATCGCAACTCCGTTTTTCGAGGACGGTTCTGTCAATTATGATGAATTCGGCAGACTGATTGAGTTCCAGATCGCAAATGGCACCGACGCCATCATCGTATGCGGCACCACGGGTGAATCCGCAACACTCTCGGAGCAGGAACACATCGATGTGATCAGATACTGTATAGACAAAGTCGCAAAGAGAATTCCTGTCATCGCCGGTACAGGCTCCAACAGCACTGAGACCGCTGTCATGCTCTCAAAAGAAGCCGAGGAAGCAGGCGCCGACGGTCTTCTGCTCGTATCTCCCTACTACAATAAAGCGACGCAGAAAGGTCTTATTAAGCATTACACGACTGTTGCAAATGAAGTCTCGATCCCGATCATTCTCTACAACGTACCCAGCCGCACAGGCTGCAACATTCTTCCGGCCACCGCTGTAACGCTGTGCAGGGAAGTGCCGAACATCGTCGGCATCAAGGATGCAACCGGAAACATCAGCCAGACCATAGAAATGATGCGCCTTGCGGACGGCTGTATCGACCTCTACTCCGGAAACGATGACCAGGTCCTTCCGATTCTGGCCTGCGGCGGTCTCGGCGTGATCTCCGTCCTCTCCAACATTGCTCCGCAGCAGACACACGACATGTGCGCGAAGTTCTTTGAGGGCGATATTGCCGGCTGCAGAAAGCTGCAGTATGATGCAATCCCGCTCATCAATGCGCTGTTTTGCGAGGTGAACCCGATTCCGGTCAAAACAGCCCTGAAGTATATCGGATTTGCTGCAGGTCCGATGCGCATGCCGCTGACTGATATGGAGGAGGAAAATGCAGCACGCCTGAAGAAAGAGATGGAGAATTTCGGTCTGATCTGAGGCTTGCTTGCCGCACTCCGCATATGGAGGCGGGACATCTGTCACGAGTATTGCGCGACGAAGAATAAAGCACTTTGTGCAACCACATGCATGCGATAGCCGCATGCGGAACACAAAGTGCTTTTTTATTTCTTTTTTATACGGTCATTTCCTTCTGGAACACCATAATGTCACCTTCCCTGACCACCACCTCATCGGAAGCCAGAAGAATTGCCCCGTCGCGCACGATCACCGTTACATCGACCCCGTCTTCAGATTCTATTTCCCTGATACCGCGGTCCATGTAAGGGCTCTTCTTATCCACACTCACGCTGATCGTCTGACGCTTCCCTATGGTCTTGTTCTGGTCGCTCTGCATCTGTGTGTACTGTTCAACAAAACCGGCGGAGATGATACCGGTCGGGATCGCCACAGCGCCAACCCCGAGGAACGTTATGACAACAGCCATGATCCGTCCGAGAAGTGTGACGGGATAGATATCACCGTAGCCGACCGTAAAGATAGTCGCCACGCTCCACCAAATACCCGAGAACGCATTCCGGAACACATCGGGCTGTGCATTGTGCTCCACACTGTACATGCAAAGTGATGCCGCGAGAATGAGGACCAGAATGATGAACACCGACGAAAAGATCTGATTCTTTTTCTCATTCAGGACCTTCGTAATTACGTTAAAAGAATCGTATGTCGCGTTCAGACGGAACAGATGGAAGATCCTGACCACCCGCAGCATGCGAAAAGCCGCAAATCCGTAAAGGAAAAAGAACGGCAGGATTGTCAGAAGGTCAATAATCCCGTCAAATGAAACAAAAAACCGCAGCACCGCCTTCCGCCTGTCCAATTCGGGATACAGATATTCCGCGGTCCAGATCCGCAGAGCGTACTCCACGCAGAAGATGCAGATCGTAATTGCCTCAATACCGTTCAATATTTCATAATATGGTTCGAATTCATCAAATGTGCTCATCACAAGCGAAGTGATGTTCAGAACGATTGCAATCGCAATTACTATATCAAAAGCACGGCTTGGAAAGTCTCCCCTGTTCCCGATCTGAAGTATGTCAAATACGCGTTTTTTCGTTATCTTTTTATCCATTTACAAATCTCTCATTCTTCGTCGAGGAATACGATCTCCAGATTAGGATTATCTTCCTCGGCAGCCCGGCACATTGCAGTCAACGCACGATAGTATTTTCCGAGAGCTTCCTCCACGGATGCCTCAGTGATGAACTCGATGACCCGCTCCTCCGAACTTTCTGTCAGGACATCGAACAGGGCGTCGAGATTTCTGCCGTAATACTCCGGCAGCGGGAGAACTTCGGCAACTTTTGAATGAAGCTCGTCTCTTGTCCTTACATCCCTTATATCTATTCTGTAAATAACCATGCTCATTCCTCCCCGTACAACAATTCAAAGTGTTCATAGTGGTCGCCGGTATAATAGATCAGGCCGTCGTTTGAAAAAATAATCCTCTTAGCACCGCGCTTGGATTTTCCTAATGTGTCAATATCGCACTCGTGGTACTCCCTGCCCTTTTTTTCAGGAAGAAGTCCTTCATAGTTTCCGAAATAATCGCCGCCGATGCATTTTCCCGGTGCATACGGTTCAAGAGAACCCCCGGACCATCCGAGCTTCTTTGCCTGCTTCTTTGTGATAAAATTACCGGGCAGCTCTCCGTACGTGTGGATATACAGTGCGACATCGTCCTTTTTCGTGTAGGTGCCATCCCTGTCGATCGATGCCGCTGTCTTCCGCTCGTCGGGCTTTTTCTCGTAGCGATCTTCTTTGGACTCTTCGTCGTTGCCGGAAAGTTCGGGTTTGGTCTCCTCTTTGCCATCTGAAGACTCTTCTGCCTGATTTTTTATATCTGTTTCGACAGAACTCTGTGAACTTTCACTTTCATTCAACTCGGTAAAATCCTCCAATAAAGAGATATCTTCCGTACCTGAAATCTCAGTGAAGTCTCCGCTGCCCTGCGCGGGCGATGACGTGGCTGCCTGTTTGCCGCACCCTGCAAGACATGCTACAGCCATAAGCACCGCAAGCATGATGCCTAATAAAATTGACTTCCATTTTCTGATCCGCATAAATTGATGTCCTCCTCACATTTTCCGCTAAATACTTAAAGAACAGTCGCGTTCATTAGCCTCAGATTCTTCTTTATTGCACGCCACCTTAAGTGGCGAGGTCTCTCATATTTCGATATGATATTATGAAAGCAGTTTTCTATCTCTTATCATTATCGCACATCCCATCAGAATGTGTCATCATTTTAGCCAAAAATAAAACTAATTTATCCCTATAATTGACAAAGTTTACAAAACCATTTAATATTGTTAATAAGAATGTTTGCGACTTTAAACCACGCATAATTCAGAAAATGCCTTCCTGAAGCCGATTTGAGCTCTGTGCAGTTGCACCTGAATTCAAGCGGCAGATGTCAGCTGAAACTGATTTTAAGTAACGTCAATATATCGGGCGGGACTTGAAGTGACAGGCATACTGCGTGAGCTACAGGTCCGGCATAAGGAAACAGAATAATATGAGGTGCGGCTTCGAGTCGCCGCATCGGAATGGAGGGATGTAAAATGTATCAGGATGAGTACAAACGCTGGCTTGCTGCTGACCTTGAAGATCCGGATCTTAAGCCGGAGCTCCTTAAGATTGCCGACGATGATGAGGCAATCAAAGAGCGCTTCGCAGTTTCTCTTGCGTTCGGAACAGCAGGTCTCCGCGGAACCCTCGGAGCAGGCACGAACCGTATGAACATCTGGGTAGTACGTCAGGCTACACAGGGCGTTGCCAACTGGGTAAAAACTCAGGGCGGAAACCAGACCGTCGCCATCGCATACGACAGCCGCTTAAAGAGCGATGTTTTCGCCAAGGAAGCTGCTTCTGTTCTCGCAGGCAACGGAATCAATGTTCGTATCTACGATGCACTTATGCCGGTTCCGGCACTGAGCTTCGCAACACGTTATTATAAGTGCAATGCAGGTATCATGATCACAGCTTCCCACAATCCGTCCAAGTACAACGGATTTAAGGCTTATGGCCCGGATGGCTGCCAGATGACAGATGATGCCGCAGCAATCGTTTATGATGAAATTCAGAAGACAGATATCCTTACGGGTATCCAGAAATTATCCTTCGCAACCGGCGTAAATCAGGGTCTCATCAAGTATGTTGAGGATGACTGCAAGGAAGCTTTCTATGAAGCAATCGAAGCTCGTCAGGTACGCCCGGGCCTCTGCAAGACAGCAGGGCTCAAGCTTGTCTACTCGCCGCTGAACGGCACAGGTCTTGTACCGGTAACCAAGGTTCTCGGCGACATGGGCATCACAGACATCACGATCGTTCCGGAACAGGAATATCCGAACGGCTACTTCACAACAGCTCCGTATCCGAATCCGGAAATTTACGAGGCTATGAAGTATGGCGTTGAGCTTGCAATCAAGGAAGGTGCAGACCTTATGCTTGCGACCGACCCGGATGCTGACCGTGTTGGTATCGCTATGAAGTGCCCGGATGGCTCCTATGAGCTCGTATCCGGCAATGAGATGGGCGTTCTTCTTCTTGACTACATCTGCGCAGGGCGTATCGAGAAGGGCACCATGCCGAAGGATCCGGTAGCTGTTATGTCCATCGTTTCCACACCGCTCGCTGACGCTGTTGCCAAGAACTATGGCGTAGAACTCCGCCATGTTCTGACAGGCTTCAAGTGGATCGGCGACCAGATCGCACAGCTCGAGGCAGCCGGCGAAGTTGACCGCTTCATCTTCGGTTTCGAAGAGAGCTACGGCTACCTGGCAGGTCCGTATGTACGTGACAAGGACGCTGTTATCGGCTCCATGCTCATCTGCGAGATGGCGGCTTACTATCGCAGCATCGGATCTTCCATCAAGCAGCGTCTTGAGGAGATCTATGCACAGTATGGCCGCTACCTGAACAAGGTAGACAGCTATGAATTCCCGGGTCTGTCCGGTATGGACAAGATGAAGGGCATCATGGATGGTCTTCGTCAGGAGCCGCCGAAGGAATTCGCAGGTAAGAAGGTCGTCAAAGTTACTGACTATACGAAACCGGAAGAGACAGGTCTGCCGAAGGCTAACGTCCTGATCTACGGCCTTGAAGATGGCGCTTCCGTAGTCGTTCGTCCGTCCGGCACAGAGCCGAAGATCAAGACATACTTCACAACACTCGGCAAGGACCTTGCTGAGGCTCAGGCTGAGAAGGATGCGCTTGCAGCAGCTTGCCAGACAATCCTTGCATAATATGTTGCAGAGATAAAGCAATTAACACGCGGAGCCGTGCACCTGAGTGCACGGCTCCGTTTTTCATTCTTTATGATCTATCTTTCTTTACAATTTTCTGTGCTCTATCGGCTCGCGATACGGAACACGCGAGCCGCCGAACCTTTCTTACTCCTCCGGCTCGTAATCGATATCCCCCTCAATATCCTCATACTCATCATCATCGAAATTATCCTCATCGTCGGATTCCTTTTTAGATCTCGATTTTTCGAGCTCCCTGAGGAATTCCTCCGCGTCATCCGGCGCATCGTCGAGATCGTCTCCGACATCAACGACAAGAGGCGGACGTCTGAACAGAACATCATACATAATCGGAATGACATACAGAGTCATGAACGTAGCGTAAATCAGACCGCCTGCAATGACGATTGCCATGCCTCGTCCCATCTGGCTTCCCATACCGCTTCCGATAATCATGTTGGACATAGCCAGAATCGTTGTCATAGCCGTCATAAGAATCGGCCGCATACGCGTTTTACCGGTCGCAACCAACGCATCTCTTCTCTCCAGGCCGCCCATACGCAACTGGTTCGCGTAATCGACGAACACAATACCGTTATTCACGACGGTACCCATAAGAATCAGAAATCCCATGAGAGACAGCATGGACAGCTGCTCGCCTGCGATAATCAGACCGATCATACCGCCCGTAAAAGCCAGCGGTATTGTGAAAAGAACGATGAACGGTGACAGCAGGCTCTGGAACTGTGCGACCATAACAAGATAGATGAACAGCAGGGCAACAGACATCAGCTCCACCATCTGTGTGAGCATTTTATTGATCTCGGTGCTCTCGCCTTCAATTTCCACACGGAAGCCGTTGGGCGGTTTGTATCCTTCCATCTTCTTCGTGAGTTCACGAGTCAAAAGTTCTGTGTTATAACCTTCCTGCGTTTCGGCAGTCACAGATATATAACGCGTAAGATTCTTGCGCCTTACACTGCTTAAAGCCGTCGTTTCCTCAAGTCTCGCGAACTCCCGCAGATAATGCACGGTATCCTCTTCTTCCTC
>JAFRGQ010000096.1 GCA_017433725.1 Lachnospiraceae bacterium | reverse complement strand
TTTTGGCTAAAGCGCAGTGTTTCAGTCCAACATTTGGTAGAATCTAACGATTTACGGAACATTATATGGTTTATAGCCGATTTGTACTGTATTTTATAGCCTATTATATAGTCTCACCGATTGGGAAAGTTCTAATTAAACTTGGATTTGGTATGATGCGTCTTCCGCGAATAAGCCGTAACGGCATGGAAGTCATAGACGTAGAACGGACCGCTGACATGGTAGATGCGTTCCTCGCAGCCGGAGGCAAATACTTCGATACAGCTTTCGTATATGAAGGTTCCGAGGAAGCGACAAGGAAAGCCCTCGTTGAGCGCCATCCCCGTGACTCCTTCTATCTTGCCACAAAGATCAACGCTTCGAATTTTGCCGCAAAGAATGAGGAGGAGGCTAAAAACGAGTTCAAAATAAGTCTTGAGAGGACAGGTGCCGGTTATTTCGACTTCTATCTGCTGCACGCACTCGGAAAAGACAACAAGCCTCTCTATGATAAATACGGTATCTGGGATTATGTGAAGGGTCTCAAGGAGGAAGGTCTCATACGTCACTGGGGATTTTCCTTCCATGACTCGCCGGAATTTCTGGATGAGCTTCTGAACGAGCACCCGGACGCAGAATTTGTCCAGCTTCAAATCAACTACGCTGACTGGGACGATGATGAAGTCCAGTCCCGCCGTTGCTACGAAGTCGCAACGAAACACGGAAAGCCCGTCGTCGTCATGGAGCCTGTCAAGGGCGGTATGCTGGCGAACCCGCCGCAAGTCGTGAAGGATGCACTCAACATAACGGAAAACGGCTCCAGCCCGAGTTCATGGGCAATCCGCTTCGCCGCCTCTCTCCCGAATGTCATGGTCGTGCTCTCCGGAATGTCCAACTGGGAACAGATGGCAGACAATTTATCCTACATGGGAAACGGAAAGTTCGCGCCTCTCACCGAGACTGAGCAGGGATGCATCGCAAATGCACAGGAGGCTCTTCGGGCTATCGACCACATACATTGTACCGCATGTCGTTACTGCACCGGCGGTTGTCCGATGGAGATCGATATTCCGGGCATCTTCAGCTCCATGAATATCTACAAAATGTATGGCAATCTTGAGCGCGCTCGAAGAAATTTCAAAACGGAAATCTCCGGATCCGCACCCTCTGCATGTATTCAGTGCGGTCAGTGTGAGGGCGCATGTCCGCAGCACCTTCCGATTATTGAGTATCTGAAGGAGTGCGCAGAAGTGCTGGAGTGAGCAAAAGAACAGGGTATTTTTAATCGCAGGCGCGCATTAAGGTAGTTTTTATCGCAGGCGCGCATTAAGGTAGGCGCTTCGCACCATATGCGGCGCGGCAAGAACGCCGAGGCGTTCTTGATCTAAGAAACGAAAATGAAGGAGCTGTCACAATAGGCATTATAATCACAATGTTTAGCAGATATTTG
Source organism: Lachnospiraceae bacterium (assembly GCA_017433725.1). Taxonomy (GTDB): domain Bacteria; phylum Bacillota; class Clostridia; order Lachnospirales; family Lachnospiraceae; genus Chordicoccus. Next base: position 36,666 of record JAFRGQ010000096.1, on the reverse strand, counting down.
CAAATAACATCTGCTAAATATTGTGGTTTCGCACCCTAATGCAGCAGCTCCATTCTTCTGATTAGTTAAATCTTATATTCACATCTCTGCCAGACGGCCCTCAGAAAATGCATTCACCGCAGCTCTGGCACCGCCATCAAACGAATACATTCGTATCCCGGCTTCACGAAGCATGTTCATCGCCTTCGGTCCGAAGTTCCGGGCTATCAGCGCATCGACACGGCACATCCTGAGCTGCTTTATCATATCGTCAATATTTCCCGAATACACAGACAGGATCTGCATGCGCACGACCTTCGTCTCGTCGACTGCATAAATCCAGAAGGCCTCACTCTTCTCAAATACAGGAATCTCGCTCCCTGTGTAAGTCACAGCAACAATATCCGTTGCGTAAACTTTCTTTATTCGCACTGCATATCACTCTCCGTTCTATGTGCATTTCTTTATCAGATGATAAGGTCGCCAAAAGTCGCTCAAACGTCCCTTACCGGGAACTTATTTTTTCATATACTTCCTCTTGACCGTAATTATTATATCCTGGTTTGAGCATCCACCGCAGCTTCCGCAATTTCCGCTGCAGGAACCTCCCCCGCAGCCCCCCTGCCTGTGCTCGCGAATGATGCTCCTCACACAGAGTACCACAACCAGAAGCAATATAATTCCTACTATCACATTTCCCATCGTGTCCTCCTACATTCGGATAACTGAGCAATTATTTATCCATAAACAAGGCATATACCCGGCGGTTTATTGCACGACGCGCGATTACCTGCATACAGCACTATGCATCCGCTCCAAAAAACCCGGATCTGCGGATGCACTACTCGCAGTTTTTTGCATACGCCTCTATGCATCCGAAAGGCAAATACCCGGGCCTGCAAGCAGGCCCGGCAATTATCTCTCATTTATTCGCTACAATGTACTGTCCTTGCGGCTTCAACGCCTGCAGCCATTCGGCTCAGCGCCCGCACTCACATATGCATATGGGATTATTTTGCAGCTTCCACGCTCGTGAGCGTCTGCGCCTTATCATCCGGCTGATACCCCTTGCGGACAAGGAGATATACCAGACCGGCAACCAGAGTGATTGCGATAATCGTTCCGATTCCAAAGCCGCCTCCTGTAAATGCCGCTCCGAGCTGATAAGCGATCAGAGCCACAACATAGGCCCAAAGGCACATGTATCCGATTGCGGCAAATGTCCACTTCGTGTTATTCATTTCTCTCTTAATTGCACCTATAGCTGCGAAGCACGGTGCGCAGAGAAGGTTGAAGAGCATGAATGCAAATGCCGCGAGCGGAGTATAGTCAGCTGCAACACGATCCCAGATAGCCTCTCCGTTTTCACCAAGCTCCTCACCAGCTGTCTCCTCATCGTAATTATAGAGAACGCCAAACGTACTTACTACTTGTTCCTTGGCAACAAGTCCTGTTATCGTAGCGACGGTCGGCTTCCATGTCCCGAAACCGAGCGGCTTAAATACAACAGAAAGTGTATTTCCGACACCTGCCAGAAGAGATGCATCCATCGGTGCAACGTCCTCTTCCGGAATATCCATTTTAGCTGCAATGTCAGAGATGACCTCGTCTGTGACGACTGTCTCATCCTGGAACAGATTGGCTACCATACCGAACTTTCCGTTGACGCTTCCCATGCTGGACAGGAACCAGATAATTATGGATGACAGCACGATAATAGTACCGGCTTTCTTGATAAAGGACCAGCCGCGTTCCCAGGTCGCACGGAGGACATTGGATACAGACGGAACATGGTAAGGCGGAAGCTCCATAACGAACGGAGCCGGCTCACCGGCGAACGCCTTGAATTTCTTCAGAATAATACCAGAAATAACGATGGACGCCATTCCTATAAAATATGCGGATACCGAGATGAACGGAGACTGTCCGAACAGGGCTCCCGCGACCAGACCGATAATCGGAAGCTTTGCTCCGCACGGTATGAATGTCGTCGTCATGATCGTCATCTTGCGGTCGCGATCATTTTCAATTGTACGCGATGCCATGATGCCCGGAACGCCGCAGCCTGTCGCTACGAGAACCGGAATAAAGCTCTTGCCGGACAGGCCGAACTGACGGAAAATTCTGTCCATGACAAATGCGACACGTGACATATATCCGATATCCTCAACGATGGCCAGAAGCAGGAATAAAACAAGCATCTGCGGGACAAATCCGAGGACGCTTCCTACGCCGCCGACGATACCGTTCTGAATCAGACCATACAGCCAGGACTCAGGCGCAACATGGAGAGCACCGAGTATAGTATCAAAAAGGCCCGGAACCCACTCGCCGAAGATGACATCATTTGCAAAATCAGTAGCCTTTGTACCGATAGATACAGCCCATCCGCCCATGGATATCGCATAAATCAGGAACATTACAACGCCGAAGATCGGAAGACCGAGAATTCTGTTCGTAACGATTTTGTCGATCCTGTCGGACACTGTCATATTGTCTTCGCTTACGACCTTCTGTACGGATACCGAAATAATATCGGAAATGTAATTATAGCGTTCATTTGTAATGATACTCTCAGAGTCGTCATCCATCTCAGCCTCGCACTTTGCAATGATCTTCTCCATTGCTGTCTTCTGTGCATCTGTGAGGGAAAGGGTTTCGAGAGCCTTCTCATCTCTCTCAAAGACCTTGATAGCATACCAGCGGGCAAGATTTGCATCGACAGAGCTTCCGAGATTGTTCTCAATTTCCTTTATAGCTTTCTCAACAGTTGCGCTGAATGTGGCCGGTGCATGTGCGACACTGCCCGATTTTGCGACAGAGACGACCTTGCTGACCGCTTCCTTTATACCCTCATTCTTGAGAGCACTGATCTCAAAGACATCACAACCGATCATATTACCGAGTTTTGCAATATTGATCGAGTCCCCGCGTCTGCGGACAAGATCCATCATGTTGACAGCGATGACGACCGGAATTCCCAGTTCGATCAGCTGTGTCGTCAGGTAGAGATTTCGCTCAATATTTGTACCGTCAATGATGTTCAGGATTGCGTTCGGTTTTTCCGTGACCAAATACGTTCTCGCAACGACTTCTTCCAATGTATAGGGCGACAGCGAATAGATTCCCGGGAGATCCTGTATAATGACTTCCTTGTCGTCCTTCAGTTTTCCTTCTTTTTTTTCGACCGTGACACCCGGCCAGTTACCTACATATTGATTGGAACCCGTCAGGGAATTGAACAATGTTGTCTTTCCGGAGTTTGGGTTTCCTGCAAGTGCAATCTTTACTGACATATTTATGTTCCTCCGTATTACTCTACTTCAATCATTTCTGCATCTGCTTTGCGGATCGAAAGTTCATATCCGCGAACCTTCAGTTCCATCGGGTCTCCCAGGGGAGCAACCTTTCGAACATAAATCTCCACGCCCTTCGTAATTCCCATGTCCATGATACGGCGTTTGACCGGACCGGAACCGGTAAGCTTTTTAACCTTTACTGTCTGTCCTACGCTTACATCTTTCAGTGTCATATCTTCCTCCTCATTACTTATCGAAATGCTCCCGACTATATTTCAAGTCTCGCTCGCGAGACCAGGCCTGGGAGTTTGTCGTCCACCGCCTATAAGGGCAGGGGCCATCCCACACTGAGACTATTTTGTTACCCACCGCCTATAGAGACGGGTGTCATCCCGCACTGAGATATATCTTGTTGGCCATATCCTTACCGACCGCTATTCTGGAGCCCTTAATGCTCACGATCATACCTTCGCCGGATCTGGAAACAACAATGACCTTCGCTCCTACATGAAATCCCAGATCGGCAAGATGCTGTTTAACTTCCGCACTGCCGCCGATGCGCATAATTTCATATTCTTTGTTCAAATCAGCCAGTCTTAAAGGCATATATAACCTCCTTCCTTCCGGCATATTACAATTCCCTCTTAAAATAGTAGTCTACACAAATTAATTATAACTAATTTAGGAAAGAAACCGTCTTTGCCTTATTACATAGCTTTTTATCACATGATAGTATAAACTAACTAACCGGAAATTTCAATAGTGGATACTAACTTATCCGAAATTTTCACTTCTTTCCTAAGGAAAAGCCTGCCTGTTTTTTAACAAAAGAAAAACCGAGGGAGAGCTTCTTAAGCTCGCCTTCGGTTTATAATCACCCTTTTTCTATTTTGCTGCTCTGAAAAGGACCAGGATATTCAATTATTTGCAAAAACTTCACACACCATAACGTTTAATGCGCCTCAACGAAATTTTGCCTTGAAGGGACAACAGTTCGCATAATTAGCATTATCTCACACCGGCTCCATCTTTACACAGCCCGCGATATCCGAACTCATGGCTACCTTACGTCCATTGAATCTGATGATGAGGCTGCTTCCGTTATTTGCAAGAACACTGAGGCAGTCATCTATGCAAAAATCCCAGGTGTCATGCAGATATCCGGCATAGGTTCCGAGAAGCCAGGTTACTCTGTAGCGTCCGCCCTCTTTGGCATTCTGTAAACTGACCATGGTCATACCTCCATTCTCAATAAGAAGAATATCATTGCTGTCGACATTTAGTGTATCTAATGATATCGAAACCGTTACTCGTATAGACTCGCGACCGCTCCGCTTGTCGCTCGTTATCTTATCAGCCCCTGACGGGGCTACGCAGGCTTCAATGCGTGAATCCTGCTGAACCTGCTTCGCAGGTTCTGATAAGATAGATTATAATCCACGGAAAAAAGAGAGCCAACACTAACCGTATCCTGCTGAGAAATTGCAAAAGCAAACTGTTATGACACAGGAATATCCCACTGAAGCGAGTTTGACATGACCCAATTGCTCAGATGCAGTGTCTTCTCATGTTGAGATAAAAAAGATGCACATCCCCGCCTGAAATGTTATAATCGATACCAAAGTTCACATCACAGGAGATTACCATGAAAACAAAAGTATATATAGACGGTCAGGTCGGCACCACCGGCCTTCAGATTTATGAAAGAATAGGAAACAGAACGGACCTCGAACTTCTCCGCATCGACGAGGATAAGCGGCATGACACGGACGAACGCAGAAAATTCCTCAACAGCGCAGACATCGTGTTTCTCTGTCTGCCGGATGCAGGCGCAATCGAGGCTGTCTCCCTGATAGAGAATCCCGATGTGCGCGTCATCGACGCCTCTACGGCCCACCGCACATCCGATGACTGGGTCTACGGCTATCCGGAGCTCTCCAAAGAGCAGCGCGCGGCAATCGCAGCAGGCAAACGCGTCGCCAATCCCGGCTGCCATGCAACCGGACTCATCTCCTCCGTCGCACCGCTCGTTAAGATGGGTATCCTGCCTGCAGATTACCCAGTCACCTGCTATTCGCTGACAGGTTATTCCGGCGGTGGCAAGAAGATGATTGCACAGTATGAGTCACAGGACCGGGATGAAAAACTCTCAGCGCCCGGCATCTACGGACTGACACTGAAACACAAGCACATTCCCGAGATGCAGAAGGTCACGGGACTCACTTACCCGCCGGTCTTCATGCCGATAGTCGACGACTATTACAAGGGAATGGCTACAACTATCATGCTTCAGAACCGCCTCCTTCCCGGTCAGCCGTCCGCGAAAGACATCTGTGCAAACCTTCAGACCTATTATGCGGATGAGCACTTTGTAACGGTTCTCCCGTATGACGCAAAACAGGGAACGGTTTATGCAAATGCACTTGCCGGAACGAACCATCTTCAGCTTGTCGTGTGCGGCTATGAGGATCAGACGAGCGTGACCGCTCTATTTGACAACCTCGGCAAAGGAGCTTCCGGTGCAGCTGTCCAGAATATGAACATTATGCTCGGGCTGGATGAGACGATCGGACTTGAGTAACAATAAGGGGGCTGCCGCAACAGGCAAATGTCACTATATAGCAGACATATTGAGTTCATGTCTCTATATAGTGAACTGCTTGCTGCGACAGCCCCTCCGTTTAATCAACTATTTTGAATTAAAAATCCAATTTTCCCGCTTGAAAGATCAGATATAACTCACCGTCTCCGCCAGCTCTTTCCTCTTTCCGTGATTCGGAAGCGGTCCGCTGCCCTCGGCAGCGTATCCGAGATCCAGCAGCATCAGGATTTCCTCATTCTCCGGCAGTCCCAGATCGGCTTTCAAAATATCCGGATTAAAATTATTCAGCCAGCAGCTGTCTACGCCGACATTTTTGGCACCGAGCATAAGATGTGTCGCCACGATAGCCGCGTCCTCAATACCGGAATCGCGATTTCCTCCCGGATATGTAAAGACATTATCACGGTCAAATGCAACTACGAGCACCGTCTTGGCTCCATAGCGGCACGGAGTGACCTTATCGATTTTTGCCAGACCTTCCTCGGACTGTACGACATAAATGTGCTGCTCCTGCAGGTTCTTTGCCGTCGGTGCAACGCGTCCCGCTTCGAGAATGGCTTCAAGCTGTTCCTTTGTGATCTGTCTTCCGTCGTACTTTTTGCAAGAATAGCGATCTCTGATAACCTCTGTAAATTCCATAATATCCTCCTTTATATCAGGTACTATGTACCTGTTAATAGCTTATGATTAAGACGCCAAAAGTCGTTTACGGATTGCTTCGTGCTTACGCACTCCCACAATCCGGTCCTACATCCGCAATTCGTGGGGCCCCCTCCCCACTTCTTGCTAATATACCTTATCTGATACATACCTTACCTGATACGACCCGTCTTCTCTATCTGTGTTAGCTGATACCTCAACCACTGATTTTCTCCCCATCCGCCTTCGGAAGCTTTCTGAAGAACAAGACTGCGAACATAACCGTAAACGGAAAAGATAACACAACTGACAGCGGCTGCGCCTCCTGTATTCCGGCAAGTCCCCTTACACTCGAAAGTATCAGAAGGCTCGGGATAAAAAGCAGACCGCTCCTCAGCGCGGAGAGCATAGTCGCACCGGCCCTGTGCCCGGTACTCTGATACAACATCTCAGTTACCATACACGGTGGCAGGAACAGATTGGATAAAGCCTGCAGCCTGAGAGCTCTGGTCCCGATTTCGATGACTTCGGGATCTTCCCGCATAAGCCGGATCAGGGGAGACGCGAACACAACTAATATAGTTACTCCCACAAGAATGATTCCTTCCGCCAGAATCGCCGTGAAGCGATAACCTTCTCGTATCCGGGAATATTTGCGCGCTCCGTAATTGTATGCAGACACGGGCTGAAATCCCTGTCCGACGCCCAGTGCAATAGAAAATGTAAAGAATACGATTCTGGAGACAATGCTCATAGCGGCAACTGCCGCATCGCCATATATGCCGCATCGTGAATTCAGAAGTACCGTAGTCAGACTGTTGAGTCCCTGTCTCAGAAGGCTTGGAAAACCGGTAGCCATGATATTTCCAACCACTGCCGGTCCGGCCTGGAATGCTTTTATAAGATTGATTTTTGATTCCGTATGTCCGCCCAGAAACATAAACAGAAGAATTCCCCAGCTCACGATCTGGCTGAGCGCCGTGGAGAGTCCTGCTCCTGCTATACCCATTCCAAGGCCGAACATGAAAATCGGGTCCCCGACCATATTCAGGATTGCTCCGAACATGAGCCCGATCATGCCAAGGCTGGCTTTCCCTTCATATCTCAGCAGGTTGTTCAATGTGAAGCTGCTGCACATGAACGGAGCCGCGGCAAGAATGAATGATATGTATGTCTTGGCATAAGGTGCGATCGTCAGAGTGGATCCAAGGAACATAACTATATCATCCAGAAGCAGGAATCCGAGCAGTGAGATGATCAGACCGCACATAAAAGACCCGACAAATCCGACCGATGCGTGAACGGTGGCCGACTCCCTGTCCTGACTTCCCAGTGCCCTCGACAGAATACTGCCGGAACCTTGCCCGAACATGAATCCGAATGCCTGAATGATCGACATAAAACCGAATACAATACCGACCGCACCGCTGGCGCTCGTTCCCAGCCTTCCGACAAATGCCGTATCGACAAGATTATAAATATTTGTTACCAGCATGGATGCGATGGTGGGTATGGAGAGTGTCACCACAAGCTTCGAGATGGGCGTTTCCGTCATTTTCTCGTACTGTGATTTTTTAGCGGTCTTACTCATAAAAATCTTCTTTCTGCCTTCATTCTGTTAACTTGAAGTTTATTATAGCATAAAGGCAGCCAATGTGTAACGGTCCGGAAAGATAACCTTTTTCAATCCCTGCTCTCGTAACCCGGCGCAAGGCTAAGGGGCAGAACCGGCTGACACAAAAAGGCTATCGAAAAGACAAAACCACTATATATAGCAGAAGTTATTCGCAAATATCTGCTTATATATAGTGGTAACCACAATCAGATAAATTTCTGGACAGCCTTCTGGAACTCCTCCAGTGCCTCCATATCTCCATCCTCGATGGCGTGCGTGATGCAGTGCGTCATATGCTCCTTAATAATCTCCTTGCCGAGACCTCTCAAAGCCGAGTCAACCGCAGAGAGCTGCGTCAGGACATCGGCGCAGTCCCGATCATTCTCTATCATACTTTTGACGTGATTCAAATGCCCGATGGCTCTCGAGATGCGGTTCAACTGCCTCTTTTTCTCCTCCGGGTCATGATAATGGCTATGTCTCACATGCTTTTCATCATGTGTATGCGTGATCACGTTACCGTTTTCATCTATGTGCGTGTGGGGCTTTTGACTCATCGCTGCCTCCCATTCCTGTCTACGCTCTTCTTTCATTACAGTACCAAAATTATCATTCTGACACCGAGCTTGCTCGAGTGGAATGAATGATACTCGGGGCATCTTAATCATTATTTCTTATTATCCGAAATCTGTCAATGCGTGAAGGAAAGAGAACGGACGCACATTTGCATAATCAGTCGTCTTATTCGGCAGTCGCTTCCTTCTTGCTGTAATAATCCGCGAGCGCCGACTGAATTGCCTCCTCAGCCAGAACGGAACAGTGCATCTTATATGCCGGCAGTCCGTCCAGAGCCTCCGCAACTGCCTTGTTGGTGAGCTGTGCCACTTCGCTCACCGGCTTACCCTTGATCAGCTCGGTTGCCATGGAACTTGATGCGATTGCGCTTCCACAGCCGAATGTCTCAAATTTCACGTCCTGAACGACATCATCCTCGATCTTCAGATACATTTTCATGATATCGCCGCATTTTGCATTTCCGACCTCGCCAATCCCGTTCGCGTCCTCAATGACGCCGACGTTCCGCGGATTGCGGAAATGATCCATTACTTTCTCACTATATAAAGCCATCTTATGCCTCCAATCGTATTTCAGTTGTTTTTACCCTGTTCGGGTACTTCAAATACTATATTTTCGTTACACGAGTAATCTTAAAGAATAAACGGTGTTTTACCGGCGCAAAGATCGCGCCATACCGGTGAGAAACTCCGGAGATACCCGACAACATCCTTTACGGATTTGATAATATAATCCACTTCTTCCTCAGTAATATCTTCGCCGATACTGAGACGCAGAGATCCGTGAGCTACATCGTGAACTCTGCCAATCGCCAGAAGAACATGGCTCGGATCGAGAGATCCGGATGTGCAGGCGCTGCCGGATGAAGCCTGGATTCCTTTATCATCGAGAAGAAGCAGAAGTGATTCTCCTTCAATTCCCTCAAAACAGAAATTGACATTTCCCGGAAGTCTGCGCTTAGCATCACCGTTCAGAGCTGCGTGCGGAATTTCCCTGAGACCGGCAATCAATTTGTCCCGCATAGCTGCCATGTGCGCAGCATTCTCAGCCATGTGTTCGTCTGCTTCCTGCAGTGCTTCCGCCATGGCGGCGATTCCCGGTACATTTTCCGTACCTGCACGCTTCCCTCTCTCCTGCGCACCGCCCTCAATGATATTCGTAAGGCGTATTCCCTTCTTTGCATAGAGGAAACCGACGCCTTTAGGACCATGATATTTATGGGCCGAGGAGGACAGCATATCGATGTTATCATCCTTAACATTCACCGGGATGTGTGCAACTGCCTGAACAGCATCAGTGTGGAAAAGAACATTCTTGCTGCGACAGATTGCACCGATCTCGCGGATCGGCTGGATGGTGCCGATCTCATTGTTGGCGTACATGATCGTTACGAGGCATGTGTCATCGCGGATTGCCGCCTCCACTTCCTCCGGCCTGACAATTCCGTTCTCATGGACGTCAAGAAGTGTGATATCGAATCCTTCCTTCTTCAGCTTTTCGAGTGTGTGCAGTACTGCATGGTGCTCGATTGCCGTGGAGATGATGTGCGTCTTTCCCTTTTTCCGTCCCAATTCCGCAGCCGAAACAATGGCCTGGTTATCGGCTTCGCTTCCGCCGGATGTGAATGTGATCTCACCGGGATCCGCACCGATCACGGATGCGATCTTCGCTCTCGCTTCTTCAAGGACCTCCTTTGCGTGCTGCCCGATTCCGTACAGACTGGAAGGGTTTCCGTAGCTTTCTTTCATGACATTAAACATTGTATTGATTGCCGCCTCACTCATTTTGGTAGTCGCGGCGTTGTCAGCATAAATCACTGTTTTTCTCCTTTCGTCACTTTCATACAATTCAGGAGATTTCCTCCCGCTGAGATTCAGTATATTCCTATTAACCTACCATGTCAATAGGTAATTAGCGGCTTGATTTACCTGTTCACCCTGCGCTATAATAGGCAAAAGATCTTCACTATGAACCTTCTGTTGACTGTTCCGGTTCAGACACATTTCTTAAGGGGGTAGAAGCCATGGTCACTACAAAAGGAAGATATGCCATCCGAGTCATGATCGATCTCGCAGAACATGACACAGGCAGTTTTATTCCGCTGAAGGATATAGCTGCCAGACAGGGAATTTCAAAAAAATATCTGGAGATCATCGTGAAAAGTATGGTTTCCGGAGGCCTTCTTGTGGGCGCCAGCGGAAAAGGCGGAGGATATAAGCTCTGCAGAAAGCCGGAAGAATACCCAGTTGGTGAAATACTGGAATTAATGGAAGGCGAGTTCGCGACAGTGGCGTGCCTTGCGGATGGGGCTCCGCCATGCCCGAGAGCGTCCGCATGCGAAACGCTCCCGATGTGGGCAGAGTATGACAAGCTCACACATGATTTCTTTTACAGCAGATATCTCAGCGACCTGCTCTCGCAGCAAAAGCGGACATGAGAAGCTGCCATAATATAGCTTCAAGAATGCCTTGTGCGCATATCTTAGACTCGCGTCACGAGTATTGCGCGATGAAGAATAAAAAACCGCTATACACAGCAGATGATATTTACACATGTCTGCTATGTATAGCGGTTATTTTCATTTTTCCTGATGCGACAGCCCTCTCTTTATCCTATCTGACGCTGACCCAAATCCCGGCAAAATCCCGCAAGTGAGACTTGAATAGGAAAGCGCATACAAAGATACGCTGCATAACACTTCTGTCTATGACTTCCCTCTGTGCTCGCCGCAGGAAGAAACGCAGTTCGAACAGTCTCCGCAACACGCGCTGCCGCCGCGCTTTTTTGTCCGTACGATGTGGACAACTGCCATCACGATTGCCGCAAAAATCAGGATAGAAAGAATAACGTCCCATATATTGACCATCATGCGACCCCCACGAGCATAAGAACCGTGCGGACAAGCAGTGCCACGATCCAGGCAACGACACATTGCCAGATCACAACGCCGATTCCCCACTTTATTCCAAGCTCCCGACGAATGGAAGCTACAGCCGCCACACACGGTGTGTACAGCAGTGAAAACACCAAAAGTGTAGCCGACGAGAGCGGCGTCAGTACCGATGTCAGACTCTTTCCGAACAGGATCTTCGTCGTGGACACCACACTCTCCTTCGCCATGAAACCGCTGATCAGAGATGTGCATATACGCCAGTCGCCTAAACCGATCGGCTTCAGGATAGGTGCCAGAACGCCGCCGATCATCGCAAGAATACTGCTCTGCGAATCCGTGACCATATTGAAACGCAGATCAAAGCTCTGCAGGAACCACACAATAATGGTAGCAATCAAAATGATCGAAAAGGCTCTCTGCAGGAAATCTTTGGCTTTCTCCCACAGAAGCTGAATGACGTTCCTCGCTCCCGGCATACGATAATTCGGGAGTTCCATGACAAATGGCGCCGCCTCTCCTCTGAACATAGTCCCTCTGTACAGATACGCAATCAAGATCGCAGTCACTATACCGAGCACATACAGGCCTGTCATAATAAGCCATCCGTATTGCGGGAAAAATGCAGCGATAAAAAATGAATAAATCGGAACCTTTGCCGAGCAGCTCATAAACGGAGTCAGCAAAATCGTCATCTTTCTGTCGCGTTCACTGGGCAGTGTCCTCGTTGCCATGACCGCCGGAACCGTGCATCCGAACCCGACCAGCATAGGAACGATGCTTCGTCCGCTAAGGCCGATCCTGCGGAGCAGCTTGTCCATGAAAAACGCCACGCGGGCAATGTAACCGCTGTCCTCGAGCATTGACAGGAAGAAGAACAGCGTCACAATCACCGGAAGAAAACTGAGTACACTTCCGACGCCCTCGAATATTCCTTTGATAATGAGACCGTGGATGACTTCGTTGACATGTGCAGCTGTCATTGCACGGTCCGCAAGGTCGCTGAGAGCTCCGACGCCTATTTCCAGCAATCCCTGAAGCCATGCGCCGATCACATTGAACGTGAGCCAGAAAACAAGTCCCATGATGCCGATAAAAATCGGAATCGCCGTATATTTTCCTGTGAGGTACCTGTCGATATTTTCGCTGCGTGTGCGCTCCCTGCTCTCTTTCGGCTTGGTTACAGTCGCCTCGCTGACCTTCTTAATAAACGCATAGCGCATATCTGCGATTGCTGCGCTGCGGTCCAGTCCGCGCTCATTTTCCATCTGCTTCACAATGTGTTCCATCGTTTCAGTCTCATTCTGATCCAACTTCAACTGCGAGAGAATGAGTCTGTCTCCCTCGATAACTTTGCAAGCAGCGAATCGAACAGGCAAGCCGGCATTTTTAGCATGGTCCTCGATCAGATGGCTGATTGCATGAATACATCTGTGCACTGCTCCGCCATGATCGTTCTCATCACAGAAATCCTGGCGAAGGGGCCTCTCCTGATAATGAGCAATATGAATAGCATGGTCGACCAGCTCATCCACGCCCTCATTTTTTGCGGCTGAGATCGGAAGCACCGGAACGCCCAACATAGCTTCCATCGTATTCACGTCTACACTGCCCCCGTTGGCCGTGACCTCATCCATCATATTGAGAGCCACTACCGTCGGGATATTCATCTCAAGCACTTGCATCGTCAGATACAGGTTACGCTCAATATTCGTAGCATCCACGATGTCAATGATCGCCTTCGGTTTCTCATCCAGTACAAAATTTCTTGATACGATTTCCTCGCTGCTGTAAGGCGACATGGAATAAATACCGGGAAGATCCGTGATCATCGTATCCTTACGTCCCTGAATCGGTCCGTCTTTTCGATCCACTGTCACCCCGGGAAAATTGCCGACATGTTGATTTGTACCGGTCAGCCTGTTGAAGAGCGTCGTCTTTCCGCTGTTCTGATTTCCGATAAGCGCAAAGGTAAGGATCGTGTCATCCGGAAGGGGATTTCCGCTGCCGGGTGGATGGTATTTTCCTCCCTCACCAAGTCCGGGATGCTCCCTTTTCGAAGTCTCTGCTGCTTTTTCTACTTTTCCGTCACGTCCCTCAGCCGGTATTACTTCTATTTTAGCTGCGTCGTCTATACGCAGGGTCAGTTTGTATCCATGCACCATCAGTTCGACGGGATCTCCCATCGGTGCATATTTTACAACTGTGATCGCTGCGCCAGGAATGACACCCATATCTAAAAAGTGCTGCCGTAAGGAACCCTCTCCTCCGACCACGGTTATGACGCCGGTCTGCCCGATATTCAGGTCTTTAATTGTCATGCTGTCTCCTCATGCGTTACTTATTGCAGACCAAAACTCTTCGCTTACATCAATCAGACTAACTGAGTAAGTAAATATTGGAAGTCTTAGCCGAACATACTTTTCAGTAAAATCTTTTACCGGAATCTATTGTAACACATGTAGGCAAGTTCTTTGTACTTCAATCTTTTTCATTCTGCGGCAAATGCATATGCCTGTACCCTCATCTGTCTCACTCCAGGACAAATGCAAAATACCTGTCCATCTCCGCCTTCTCTTTGAATCTTGCCATATAGACATATCTGCCCATCGACGGCCAGTCGATTGCCGGCATCTCCTTCTGCATTACGATGTCGCTGCCGTAGCGCTCCATGATCTCCTCATGGGTATGTGTAAAGGTATGACCGTCTTTGCGTGCGGCGTATGCGCAGATATAACGCTCACCCGATTCAGGCATCATGCGCCTGTCTTGTGTGACCATCTCAGCGTAAATTCGGAATACATCCGTTGACTGTGCATAATTCATCATATCCGGATCATGTCCGCCTGCCGGACGCATATTGACCTCCATCACAGCAAAGTCTCCGGCCTTTCCGACACCTTCACAATCCTGCTTTAGATTAATGAACTCAAAATGGACAAATCGGCTATCTGCATGAAAAGCCTTTACAGCTTTTCTTCCAAGGTTACGCAGTTTCTCAGGCACATCAGGCGTCGTGTAAAAGTGAACATTTTCATCGTTGTGAACCGAATCGATGACCGGCGGATAGGTGCACATAGATTCGAACAGCGGCTCGCAATGTGAGTCTATGACAGCGTCATATGTGCATATATCACCGCACAGGAACTGTTCCATCACATAGAGTTCGGACGGAACGTTTTCATAGAAAGAGATAAGTTCACTTTCCGAATTGATCTTCACCGTGCCGTTCGCCCCGACTCCTATATCGGGTTTTGCGATTACGGGATATCCGACTTGCTCTATGAAGGTCTTTGCGGCTTCAAGATCACTGACTATATGCTGACGAGCAGTCGGTATGCCGGCCTCGATAAAAACTCTCTTCATACCGGATTTTCTCACCAAATCCCCAATTTCATTGTCTCTGGTCCCGGTGGCGATATTGAAGTCTGTGCGCAGGCGGGCGTCTGAGGGAAGCCAATATTCGTTCAGGGATTCCAGCCAGTCTATCCTTCCGTATTTATGGATATAAAATGCAACGGCGCGGTACACCTGGTCATAATCCTCGAGAGAGCTCACATAATAGTATTCCGTCAGGGAGCGTTTCAGTTGCTCGTTCAGGGTATCGTAGGGCACATCTCCGATGCCGAGCACATTTACGCCGAGTTCATGCAAGCGGTCGCAAAAATACGTACAGGTGACGGGGTATGCGGGTGAGATAAATATATAATTCATGTTATTCCTCCTCGTGATCTATCGTTTCTTTACTTTAACTTCATATATAACTTTTATTTTGCCTAGTTGTCGGCATCCTGTCAAGAAGCATCCTCAAGGTCCCACGACATAAAAGAAGAGCTGCCGCACCCAGACGCGACAACACAATTTCCGGCAGACGTTCACGCGAACGCCTTGCTGTAAATTATGTCGGCACGGTCTGATGCGACAGCTCCTGTACTGTCATTCTTACCATCTATATCCCACGCCATCTTCCGTATAAAGAAAGCGTGACCCTGCATTATTCATCAGAAGTGTCATATCATCAAGCTGCTCTTTCGTAAGCAGTACGAAATGCTGGTCATCTCCAAGATAATAACACACTAAGTACATATGACGATAGCTGCCCGGATCCACCACATCGGCACACCCTGTCTGGCTGGCAGAATCACCATTGTTATACTCAAGAGCTATAGAATACTCGTCGTCTATCATAGGGACATCCTCACGGATCACGTTCCCGTTGAGATCTGCCACCTTATAATAGTACTGGTAAAGAACAGACTCAGGATCATTTTCGGATCGATCAACGACCCGGTGCTCTCTTGCGAGCACAAGAACCTCTGTATATGCTGTTCTTCCCTGCTCGATCGACTCGATAAACTTCGCCTTATCTCGTCCAAAGAGTCCTCCCAGAAATCCCAGTCCGAAGAGTCCGGTGTTCGCCGCCTTGAGTGCTTTTGCTTTTTCTGCAGGCACCGGCTTGAAGGTAAGTGAAGTAACACTCCGGTATTTCTGGTTCTCCTCATATGCCTTCATTGCTGCACTCTGTACCTGCGCAAACATCTCATCGAACGAATCAAACAAACTCATAATAAATCCTCCTTATGTGCTATATAATAGCCTTTACTGTATAGTCTAACAAAGCATCCATAATAGCACTTATATCATTGCGGAGTGATCATAAGCATTTCTATCTGGAGCATGTACTCTATTGTCCTTACATGCATTGATACGTATCCTCATTTAGACGGGCTAATGTGATTTGCAAAAATCCGGTACTCTGTCGTAAAAAATCACAACGTCAAGAACGCCGCCGGCATATGCCGACGGCGCCCCTTTAGTTAACACGTTATATTAGAACTTTCCTGCCTTTGCAGCTTCCTCGATAGATACAGCTGTGGATACAGTCATACCAACCATCGGGTTATTACCTGCACCGATGAGACCCATCATTTCGACGTGTGCCGGAACGGAGGAAGATCCCGCAAACTGTGCGTCGGAATGCATACGGCCCAGAGTGTCGGTCATACCATAGGAAGCCGGACCAGCTGCCATGTTGTCCGGATGAAGTGTACGGCCTGTGCCGCCGCCGGAAGCAACTGAGAAGTACTTCTTGCCTGCTTCAACGCGCTCTTTCTTATATGTACCTGCTACCGGATGCTGGAAGCGAGTCGGGTTTGTGGAGTTACCTGTAATGGAAACATCAACATTCTCTTTCCACATGATTGCAACGCCTTCCTGAACATCGTTTGCACCATAGCAGTTAACCTTTGCACGCGGTGACTCCGGATCTTTGGAATAGCATGTTCTGGCGACTTCTTTGACTTCTCCTGTATAGTAGTCAAATTCTGTCTCTACATGTGTGAATCCGTTGATACGGGAAATGATCTGAGCTGCATCTTTGCCGAGACCGTTCAGGATAACGCGAAGCGGTTTTGTACGAACTTTGTTCGCCTTCTCAGCGATACCGATAGCGCCTTCAGCTGCTGCGAAAGACTCATGACCAGCGAGGAATGCGAAGCACTCTGTCTCTTCTTCCAGAAGCATCTTGCCGAGATTGCCGTGGCCAAGACCTACTTTACGACGGTCAGCAACTGATCCCGGGATGCAGAATGCCTGAAGACCGATACCGATAGCTGCAGCTGCGTCTGCTGCACGACGGCAGTTCTTCTTGATTGCGATGGCAGCACCAACTGTGTATGCCCATTTAGCGTTCTCGAAGCAGATCGGCTGAATGCCTTCGATAAGGTGATAAACATCGATGCCGGCTGCGTCTGTGATCTCTTTACATTCTTCAATTGAAGAGATTCCGTACTCTTTCAGACAAGCAAGAATCTGAGGCTCTCTTCTTTCATAGGATTCAAATAATGCCATTTTTTCTTCCTCCCTTTTCTTACTCGTGTCTCGGATCAATTAAGCGAGCAGCATCAGCAACTCTGCCGTACTGACCGGATGCTTTTTCAATAGCCTTCTGAGCATCTTCGCCCTTCTTGATGAAATCCATCATCTTGCCGAAGTTGATGTACTTGTAGCCGATGATCTCATCGTTTTCATCCAGTGCGAGATGTGTAATATAGCCGTCTGTCAGCTCAAGGTAACGCGGTCCCTTAGCTACTGTGCCATATGTTGTACCGATCATAGTACGAGCGCCCTTGCCGAGATCTTCAAGACCTGCGCCAATCTGAAGACCACCTTCTGAAAATGCGCTCTGTGTTCTGCCGTATACGATCTGCAGGAAGAGTTCTCTCATAGCTGTGTTGATCGCGTCGCAGACAAGGTCAGTATTCAGTGCTTCAAGAATCGTAAGACCCGGAAGAATTTCAGCTGCCATAGCTGCGGAATGTGTCATACCGGAGCATCCAAGAGTCTCAACCAGTGCTTCCTGAATGATGCCGTCTTTAACGTTAAGGGAAAGCTTGCATCCTCCCTGCTGAGGTGCGCACCAACCGATGCCGTGTGTGTAACCGGAAATGTCTTCAACTTTTTTTGCTTTTACCCATTTAGCTTCTTCGGGTATCGGAGCTGCACCGTGGCGCGCTCCCTGTGTGACAGGGCACATGTTTTTAACTTCTGTCGAATAAATCATATTGTCCTCCTCATATGCTATTCTCGATAAAGGATTAATTGTGTCTTATGAGTAATACCTTCTCATAAGAGCCCGCAGAGCGTCCTTTCATTACAGGCATTGCGCAACTATGCCTATAACGTACTTATTGTAACATAAAGTCTCGCGATTATCCACAAATAAAAGTGATTTTTGTTTGATTTTATGTGCAAATTCCCGTGCTTTAGCGCTTCTTTGGATATGTGATTACGTCAATCTTCACAATCAAAAATCGTCTTGGCAGAGAGCATTCCGCCATATGTCTCCTTCCATCTTTTGTGCGGAGCTGACGCATCGTATGCCGGCAAGGCTTCCCTATCCATACCGATTTCAATCATAATATCATACCGGTTCGGTCTGTCGATGCAGCAGGGCATGACCTTCACACTGTAGACGCCGGGGATCTGCAGCGTCTCCTCGAAAATCTCCTTTACCGGTGCAATCAGTTCGTTCCTGTCAATTCCCTCGTTCAACTTTGCAATGATATAATGCTTCAAAAGTATACTCCTTTCCCGGCATCTGCCGAACATATCATTTCTTATCCGATAACATGTCTTCCAGAATCTCCGCTGCGCGGTATACCAGGTCGGGGCACGGTCTCTTCTTATAATAATTCGCCGTCCTCTCTTCGGGTTCACCGCCAATCTCTACTTTCTCAGGGATTTTATTACCGTCAGCGTTATCTGCATTTCTGTCCGCTTCACTCTTCCTTCCTGTCTTACCTCTCGCCAGTAGTTCCTTGCAGATAATCGATCCTTCAGACTCCCGAAAATGCGCCGCGAACTCCCGCACACGCTCATAATGTTCCTTCTTGGCATTCTTATCGCTCGGATCATCATACCCCTCTACTGCTCCGAGCACCATGGCAGCGCCGCTCACAGAGCCGCACACTTCACGCAACCGTCCCAGTCCTGCACCGAAAGAAGATGCAAGACGTGCAGACGTGTCCAGATCAAAGCCGGTCACATCGGTAAATGCACAAAATACAGACTGTGCGCAGTTATAGCCCGAATAAAAAAGCTCTCTCGCTCTCTCTGCGTGACTGACTTTTCCCAAAATGTACTGTTTCAGCTCCCGATATACCTTCTCCTCATCGGGCGGGCATCCCATAATACAATAATCGAAATCTTTAGTGCACTTGCCGATTCCAAGCTTTCCGGTCTTTCCCTGCATTCCCTGGCCGATTCCGATTTTCGTATCAAGCCTGTCCAGAAGTCCTTCTTCTTTTAGCCGGCACAAAGCATATGAAAGTGCACTGTAGCATGCGCTACAGCTGTCATAATCCTCCACGACGTAAGATACATCAAGAAAGCGCTGCTCATCCGGCTTCTCCCGGTCTTCTACCAGCACTCCGTCTCCCTCAGATCGATATTCTATCCTGAATATCTTTGCCCTGCTGAGGTTCGAACTTCCGATTCCGAGTTTCTCTGCAAGTCCGATATAAGGCACTTCCTCCGGAGTGATTCCCAGAAGATAGCAGGCATAACTGTCTGTGAGAACGGGATCTGTCGCTGCCATAATGCAGTTTTTTATAACGGGATTTCCGCCCTCCTCAAAATCCAGATCGCCGCAGATATGGTCTACCACAATAAAATCCTGCCGTATGCCTTTCTGAAGATGCGCGATCGGTTTATGAAGACCCATCTGATGAAAATGAGATTTCTCCCTGTTCGGAATAAGTCCTTTTATGTTTTTCAAGGCACAGGTGACTTTCGTCTGGCAATGTCCTTTCAGGACCGGCACATTAATCAAAAAATCGATATTGTTCACAATATCCGAAATCTCAAGCTTCATACCGGCACAATCCACCTTATGGTACGCTTCCGTCTGGGCGTCAAGAAGCGGCACGCCATAGGTTTCACTCAGCGTCCTGTATCCGCATATTTCATATGCTTCCGCTGTGCGGTCGCCTACCCATGATCCTTCGGCAATAACAATATTCCTGAATCCGTTTTCCTGCAGATACTCTATGATACCTGCTACGATCTCAGGATGCGTTGTAGCTCCGAAGTCAGCAGGGGAGGGCGTCACAAGATTCGGCTTAATTCCGATTTTCCTGTCCCTGTCACCGATCATCGCGGCAAGATCGGCTTTTGCGAGCAGGGTCTTTGTCATCTTTCGGTATTCTTTTCCGTATATTTTTAAAATCCAGTTTTTGTCCATAACTCACTTTCCACGAGATATTGCAATCCGCCCTGTTGAAGCGGATATCTTCACTCTATAACTTTGTTTAACGTTCTTATAATTACTTTATCATTGACGGACTGTAAACACAAGGTGAAGGTCTGAACCTCTCTTACAGCCTCTTCTCTGACTGCGTTCCTTACAAGCAAAAAGAGCGGCTGCTTTCACAGTTTCCTGCAAAAACAGCCGTCCTTCGTCACGATACGCTTACGCGTACTCTATAGACATTCGACATCCCCGTCGATTGTAAACAGACCCATCTCCATTTGCCCGCCATGCGGACGGACAGCACTACCCGAAAGGAACGGCAGCCTGCCTTTTTCCGCAAAGATTCCCTCATATGTTATGCAGATAAATATGATGCGATCTGTGTACGTCATTATTTGTAACTACTCAGCGCGCAATGAGGATTGCGAATCAATCCGAAAGCGGGCTGATGCGTAGCTGCCGCACGTCGCGGCGTGAGCGCCGAGGCATTCTTTAATCTACTCCTGAAAGCCGCTTGTTCTGAGCGGATCCATGCCGTTCTCCCTTAAAAAGCCGTTGACTTCCGCAATGCTCCCCGGTCTCTCATTGAACAGAATCATAAGTAAGGCATCCCTTTGTTTCTTTGCATACAGCACAGGCATTTCATATTTCTTCAATACCCTCTGCGTCTCGCTAAGGGACAATTCTGCCGCATAGCATATGCGCAGAATAATATCTCTCTGCTTTGTGCGTTTCTCTCCGGAAAGCAGTTTGTAACCATACCTCTCCGGAATTTCCGCTTTCAGAAAGACTTCCTGCTGCGTCATGTGCTTGCCTGCCAGAATATTCTTTATATATGTAGAAAATGAACTGCTTTCACCGTGCATGCTCTCTTTGTTGTCTCTGCAGTACTGATCGAACTCGGACAGATGTGTTCTTCCGAGTACCTCCTCTAAATCTCTTGTACTTTTCTCACCCATTTTAATACCTGTTTGTTATAATGATTCCATCATTACTGCGAAAGGATTGATAGCGTGGATCTGTCGGAACATCTTGCCATATCTTATTACAAAGAAATAGCGGATATTAACGAGAATCATAAAGTATATCTCGTTCAACATCAAGAAACCAAAAAAATCTATGTTAAGAAAGTTCTTGATGTATTTAATCTCGATATCTACAGAAGATTAAGCGCTCTCAGCATACAGGGCATTCCGCAAATCATTGCTTGCTGTCCCATAGACAACCAGCTTATACTTATCGAGGAATATGTTTCCGGCACATCGCTGGAGGAATTGCTGTCTGCCAAAAAGGTCACCTGTCACGATGTTCTGCACTACATCTGCGATATATGTACCGTTCTGGAGCACCTGCACTCGCTCGAGCCCCCGATCATTCACAGAGACATAAAGCCGTCCAATATCATCATCACCGGTTATAACAGAGCTGTTCTGCTTGATTTCAACGCAGCAAAATTCTTTTCCGAACAAGCGGCAGAAGATACTGTTCTCCTCGGCACAAAGGGTTATGCAGCGCCGGAGCAGTACGGATTCGGATCTTCGACCCCCAGAACAGATATCTTTTCTCTGGGTGTTGTGTTAAAAGAAATGCTTGCCGTCTGTCCCGACTATCCGTCTGCTCTGAACAAAATCACAGCCAGGTGTACAAACCTGAATCCGAAAGAGAGATACAGCAATGTTACTGCATTAAAAAGAGAAATCTCCAGATTACTTGAAAAACCTGAGCAGCCTGACTCAAAGGACCCTTATCGTTTTCTCCCACCGGGTTTCCGAACACGCACACCCTGGAAAATGTTCACTGCTACTCTCATGTACGTATTTATCTTTTGGCTGGGTTTTAATCTGGAAGTCAAAAACGCATACGGTTTAGGGCTCTGGATCGAACGAATCACATTCATCTGTACGATGCTGGCCATAGTAATCGGGAGTTGCAACTATCTTGGCATCCAAAACCTGATGCCGCTTTGCAATTTCAAGAACAGGGCCGTCCGAATCATCGGCGTCGTCATCCTTGACTTAGCCATGGCCTTCGGTCTCATATTCCTGCTTATACTGGTCAAGGCATCCTTTTTCTCGTAGCATTATAGCACTGCTCTCCCCTTAGCGTTGCCACCCCTACAGTGGCAACTTTTTTTCGGATAAGTTCGGAGACTTCCGAAGGGATGTCGGAGAAGACCGGCTTATGGGGCAAGGATCTCTTCGCTCCATTTTTCTACCAGCTTTTCTACTTTCCAGGCGGCGTTCGCCGGGCTTGTGGACGGCAAACAGACAGCCCTTCTGCCTGTCTTTTTTTCGGTGTATTTTTTATAGTATTTTTCCGCCGTTTTTCCGTTTACGAAAATGCCTCTTATTTCGGCTGTTTCCAGAATTTTCGAAAGATCGTTTACGATCACATTCGTTATGCTCGAATCCGATGAACCTTCAATATCACAGGCACCTATCACGTCCCACAGCGCGATATGGTGTTTTTTCAAAAATGCTTTCTTCTCCGGTACCGTGTTCGGCACTTCGTCCGCAAAGACCTGTGCGAGCACTTTCCAAAAACGGTTCTGCGGGTGCCCGTAGAAGAACTTCTGCTCCCGGGATTTGACCGACGGAAAACTTCCCAGAATGAGTATTTTTGATTCTTTATCATAAAATGGTGGTATGGGGTGAATAATATGTTCTTTCATCTTGGACCTTAAGATTCTCCTTCTCCGGGTTTTCTCTGTGATACTGATATAATCCAAGTAATCAGTATGCTTGGCAAGCTCGGTGTCAGAATGATACTTTCGGCACTGTAATCATATAATACAAAAAACCTCCGATAAATGCCATCAGACTTTTATCGGAGGAATAATTGACAGTTGTTCTTCTATCATAAGATTATTCTTTGATTCGGTAGAACGATCCTTATTTACCAGCTTCCTGTTGCTCCGCCATCCCTAGGTTTATCATCATCCTTCTTCGGATAATCCCTCAGCTCGGGGAAAACGGGACCTAACATAAAAGGTACTCCGATAGCGCGGTATCCGCCACCGGTAATCATATCAAGTTCTTCAAAAGTAATCTGCGCGTTGTTTTTCATTTTAGATTTCTCCTTTTTTCAATATTTATAATCTGTACATGCCGCACATCTTCAGGCGGCTCGTTTGTTATCTTCTGTACATAGTTATATACGTATCGGTATATTTAAAGGGCTAATCATATACGCAAATCACTTTTAAGCTTTTAATCGCCTTTAAGCTGCTTATTTGCATGTAAAAGCGCACCCAAACCAAATCCCATTATGATTCTTTCTGAGATATCCACTCGCTCCAAGGAATAGTGTAATCACCATCCATCTCCTGAATATAGTCATATACCTGGCGGATACGCTTCGCTCTGAAAGCGTAGACATCGGCTATATCGCTGCTTTCATCAACATACGGAAAATAACTGCTTCCTGTCATAGCGTGCCGAAGCATTATGTCCTCGAACTTTACATCGGGATTTTTCATCATATCATAGATCGCCATAAAGATCCCGGTGCGGCTCTTTCCTGCCTGACAGTGAAAATGCATCCAGGTGTTATCTGTGTCAATACCTTGGACTAACTCAATGAACGTGTCTATCGCTTCTTCATACGGCCAGCTGTGATCCTGGCATGGAAGTCTGAGATAATGGAGCCCTTCACTCTCCACGAGTTCTTTTTCCGTCATCCATCTGTCAACGAGAATCTCCTCGCTCTCGTCCGGAGTGTTCTCCGAGACAGAATATGCGGTGATTTTCTTTCCGATCAGTGAGCCGAATCGTTCTTGTTCATCCTTTTCGGCTTCCTCGAGGGACTTTCCTTTGTTAGCCCAGTTATGATCTCCGTACCATGAGACGGATATGCCGTTGAGCAGCGCATGGCTGCAATCGACAATATATATATCCTTCCCGTGGGCGAGTTCGCGCAGCTTAGCTGCAAGTTCATGGAACTGATCCTCAGAAAATTCTGCACTCCCCGAAATATTCAAGGTATCCATACCCTTTTCATCCGGCTTGGTGTCAGGATCTAATCCATACTTTTCTATTTTATCTTCGGAAAACGGTGTAAGGCTGTATTCGCCTTCAGTCAAAAAGCGCAGACCGCTGAGCGGCTCCTTCCATGCGGTCGGACTATCTACATCAAAGCGGTAAAACGGCTCAAAATCAGTCGTTTTTTCAGCCGCCAAACAGCCAGTCGCCGAACAGCCCATGACAAGTAATGCCGATAAAAGAATAGCAACTGCTTTCATACATTTTTTCATATATTTCTCCTTTGAAACCTTACATCAGTACATTAATGTCTCACTCTTCCTTATACGTTTGAACGTTTTAATAAGATAGTCCGTATCGAAAAGTTTTTCAAAGAAGCCACAATGAAATTCAAATCTTTTTTCCGGTAATCATCATCAAAGTAAGAATCACCTAACCAACAGTGTCAAATAAAGAGCCGCTTTGCGACTCTTTGCGAAGCAGGTATAGAACGAGATGTATGGGAGAAGGCATCAAAAGCCTAAAACGTCTTAGACTTTTCTGAGGCAAAAGTCACAGCGATCAGCCCCTTTGCCGAGCGTTCCCGTCCGCATAAATTTCAGGCCCGGCAGATTGCCGTAAATCCGTTCATCGTTTTCACAGAATATCTTGGTAAGCTCCGGACAGCCCAGCTCCGTGAAGTACCGGCAATACGGACATGACGTGACATCCATCCGATATTCACCTTTTTTTTTCGGATAAAACACATTCTGAAAACCGTTGCCCGGTCCGAAAAGTTTCTTTGTCATCGGATCCCACGCTTTGAGAAACAGGCTCTGCATCCCAGGCAGCTTCATCAGTTTCTGAAGCTTCTCTTCTATCGGCTTGCAGATTTGGACAGCAGCGTCTTCGATGATCCGATACGCCTCTTCCTGTCCGACAACGTCTTTTACAGTCAGATAGATCGCCGCCGACGGAAAGATCCTGCTGTCCGTATGCATATGTACCCCTTTGGGAAGGGAGCTGTACCGAGTCAAAAATCCGTCAAGTTTCACCGTTGCTTTCCGCCATAAAGCATCGCTCTTGGCTTTCGGCAGGGTTTTGTCCATTTCTGCCTTGATTGCGGCCTTCTTTCTCATGATTTTCTCTGCTGCTTTCATATTATGCCTCCGATTCTGTAAGTAATCCCCGCCATCAGTACCACATTCAAGAACGCCTCGGCGTTCTTGCCGCGACGTGCGTGGCGCGTAAGCGCCTTCCACTGCGCACGTCTGCGATCCGCCGGAGGCTTTTATTCTTCATCGCGAGATTGTACTCACGATGAAGCCAGATTTCACTTGCGCGCGTATATCATAACTTAAGTCACGAGTATTGCGCGATGAAGAATAAACGGGAACAGAATAATGCGGGTCAATTACTCTTTCCGGTTGAATCCGAACTGAAAGAGATTTTTACGATTTTCATCTTCACCAAAGTATCGCAGAAGCGAATCATCAGCTTGTGGAATACGCCGACGTTATGGTAGATATCCCGGTAACCGCGCATATAGCTCTTCGCTGTAACAGAAGAAAAGTGATCGCTCCATCCGCGCAGCTCCGTTTCATCTTCCAGGGAGAAAAAGGCACTGACGTCGGTAATCCCGGCTTCCTTCAGCCAGGTTTTCCTCATCAGCTTCGCACCGCGTTCGTTGCAGGAATCAAAAGCCAGCACAGCCCCGGGGAAATGCTCCGCCATGGCTGAAAACAGTCTCCTTACGTCCTCGGTCTTAAAATAATAGAACACGCCCGCGGCAAAGAAAACGGCACCGCCCGAAGCGTCGATCTGATTCACCCAGGTATAATCGTTCAGATTGCAGGCAAGATTCTGCTCACGCTCTCCCGCAGGAAGCAGTTCATTACGTACTTCAATCACGTCCGGAAGATCGATGTTATAGCCCCGGCAGAACCCGTTGTCACATTTTCGGAAAGTATCATCCAGACCGCAGCCCAGGTTGACCACGGCAGCTTTCGGATGATCCTTGAGATATGCTTCCGCTTCACAGCGCAGATCATACTGTCGCTGCGCCACCTCCAGCGCGCCGAAAAGTCCCGCCGGGGACTCCATCTTCTTCCGCTTTTCCGCAAAGTCATAATCCAGCGAATCGCAGATACGTTTTGCCTCCGGATCGGAAAAGAGCTCAGGAAAGTGTTCGGAGCACACCAACCGTCAGAATAACGGGATGACCAGCGTCTCCTGGACTGTGTTTTTTTCAATGTGGTATTTCATCACGCCCCCCAAATTGACGTTTTCATCTCCATCCGAACAAGCCTTTCTTCTCATAGGGACCCGATGCTATATCGAGACAGGTGTAACCCGTGGCGTTGATGGCAGCTTTCAGATAATCGTTATCCACAGCCTCTTCTGTCAGGAAAGATGCTTCCTTTTTGCTTTTCGAAGCAGTGACCTTCTTTGCTTCCGGTACGGCTTTTCGAATCGCATCGCAGATGTGCGCCTCGCACATCCCGCACATCATCCCGTCTATCTTCATTGTTGTTTTGATCATGGATTCGCCCTCGCTTTCTACAGGAAAAATGTGGAATGCCATGTAAGACTAATAATCAGGTTAGTAACTTCTATTCTTTAATAAAAAAAGAGAGCATACAAAAGGATTATGTCTATCTGTTATCATCGCAATAAATGAGGATATCTTCGAAATCACAGTGAAACTCCCGACATATCCTTCCAAAAGGCGAAGATTTCTTCAAACATAGTTAGTTTCTGCTAATCTTTTTTGTTATCATAACTGCTTGAGGTGGAAAAATCAAGAGCGTTTCGCTAAGAATCGGGACTTGTCTGTTTAATGCCATAGGGAACAACGCTTCCTATGACATTCAAGAACGCCTCGGCGTTCTTGCCGCGACATGCGCGGCGCGCAAGCGCCTTCCACTGCGCATGTCTGCGATCCGCCGTGCCTAAGCATGCGTAACAATGCTCCAGTGGAGCATTGTGTAGCTGAGGCTTTTATTCTTCATCGCGAGATTGTACTCACGATGAAGCCAGATTTCACTTTGCGCGCGTATCTCACGACTGAAGTCACGAGTATTGCGCGATGAAGAATAAAAACGGCGGAACCCTAAAGCTCCGCCGTGATATCAAAGGCATATATCGTTTTACTTGTTGAATAATGCTTCCAAAGTGTCTTCATGCTCCTGCAACACCTTCAGAACATAGGTATCCCAATGGCGTGCATCAGCAGAGCTGCTGCCGAAGACGTAGTCTTCCTGCCCATAATCCATCACATCAAAGCCGGGCATAGCCTTAGCCGCGCCGGAGGTCCGGTATGCCGCAGCTCCTGCAAGCGTCATGCCGACGCCGCTTGTGCTGTCATAGCTTACCCAGTCGGAAAGATCGGTTCCGGCAGGCTCTGTGCCGTCTCCGTTGGAAGTCTGTCCGCTTGCGGCAGCCTTGGTGATCTTAACCGCGCCTTCCACATACTCACCGTACATGGTATCTACGTAGAGAGCGAGGGAGTCGCCGAAGATTTCAGACGGTACATGACCACCGTTCCACTGCCATTCAATCTCCGCATCGGTTCCGGCGTTCAGCCAGGCAATCTGCAGGTTCAGTGAATTCATCATGGAGATGTCTCCCTCGGAAGCACCCATAAGGATCCTTGTCCACGTGGGATTGTCGGTACCCTCCGCGCCGATATAGTTCAGCGGGTTATAGAGATTAACGATATTATTGCCGTACTCGTCGCCGGCCTGAATCTCGGCAATGTCTGCCTGATAGGCAGCCAGCATCTCAGCAAAAGAAGTGTAGTTTGCCGAATCGGTTTTACCGGAAGCAGACTGTGTTGTACCGGAGTCAGGAGTTCCGACTTCATCACTGCTTCCACTGTTCATGTCGGGAGAACCGCCAGCACTGTCAGCGCCGGGTCCGCCGCTGCTCATATTCGGAGGACCACCTGCGGAATCACCGCCGGGACCACCGCTACTCATATCCGGAGGACCACCTGCGGAATCACCGCCGCGACCACCGCTGCTCATATCCGGAGGGTCACCTGCGGAATCACCGCCGGGACCACCGCTGCTCATATCCGGAGGACCACCTGCACTATCACCGTTAGGACCGCCGCTGCCCATATCCGGAGGACCACCTGCACTGTCACCGTTAGGACCGCCGCTGCTCATATCCGGAGGACCACCAGCGGAATCACCGCCGGGACCACCGTTTTTCCCGGGGCCGCCTTCCATCCCGTCGGAGCTGCTGCCGGTGCTGCCTTTGACATACCAACCGTTAATGAATGCTTCCGCGCGGTCCGAATCCGTCATAGAGGCGACTTCACTATCGGAGAGAGCTGTGCCCTCACTGTTAAACCAGGTCCAGTCTTCCGCATACGAAAGTCTATCGATATAATCCTGCAGGCTCTGCTCAAACTCCGCCAGATACAGATCAAGATAAGTTCCGTAATAGCCGTTCGTATCTGTATGCCCGTTTTCATCATATTCGATGGTGAGCGCGACATTATCAGAGGTATCGCCGTCACCGTTCAGATCGAAACCGACATTTGCTTCCTCAACGGTCAGATTCTGTGTGTTGATATACTCCATATACTCAGCAGCAAGATACTCTGCGAGCTGCTTCTGGAAATCTGTATTGAAGCTGTAGTCCGGATTCAGGTAATACTCGAATGCCAGGGTCATATCAGCTTCGGCGAGGGATGTAATAGCGCTGTAAGCCATGCATCCCCAGAGTCCATCGGAAAGCTCCACTTCACTTCCGTTAAGCGTGACCGTTGTACTGTAGCTACCGTCAGAATTCTTATAGACGCCGACCGCACCCTGCGAAATCTCATAATCATAGAAGTCCGGATTATTGGAAGTAGCAGCCAGCATCGTCGCATGTGCTCCGCCACCGGAACCGCCGGTGGATACGAAGTAATCTACGCTGCCGGGGAGATTGCCGAGCAGGATGTTGAACTTCACGAAGCGAACAGCATTTTTCTGATCCACCAGACAGGACGGAGCGTCGCCGGTATAGGTGCCGTCAGACAGCGTGCTCTGCTTGCCGCGGTTACCGCAGGCGATATTGATATAGCCTTCCTTGGCGTAAGTAGTTCCCGCCGTCTGATTCGACTGTGCGGAGTAGCCGGCCGCACCGGTGTTGATAATGACCGGAGCCGTAGCTGCCGTATAGACCTGACCGTTCGTGCTTGTCACTGTCGCGTCATAATCAATAATGAGATTGCCGGAAGCCGTACCTGTGGTCACATCGGCTGTGCCGTCGCCATCGGTATCCACACCTTTCACATACGAGCCGGGTACGCAGACGGACACGCCCTGATAGTCAGGAAGCTCTGCATTGGTGACGGCTGTCACGACAGCCATCGTCCAGGCGTCGGCATTTTCGGAGTAAGTCCATTCCGGCTTGATGTTTGCCAGGTTCAGTGCCGCTTCGATATCAGCTTTCTCAGCACTGTCTGCTGTAATGACAGTCGTATCTATAGATTGGTTTTGTCCGTTACCCTGAGTCTGTCGACTTCTGACAACATTTGTTGTTGACTCTTCAACGCCTGTTGTTACCTCTTCGGCGCTTATTGTTGACTCTTCTGCGTTTGTTATTGACTCTTCTGCACTTGTCCCGCAGGCAGCAAGACCCATAGCAAGAGTCAATGTAAGAAGAATCGCGATTTTCTTTTTCATAGATTCATATCTCCTCATTTTGTACCTGTCAGCGCCACGCCGTTCACATACAGCGTGAAGCCATTACTGATCACATTTGACGCATCGCCGTTGAACTCAGTCACATAGCTGTCGCCAGTCAGCGTCCAGGTACTGGTGCTATCCAATGTGACCGAAACAGTGCCGACATCAGTGGAAACGGTTTCGCCCTTTACATTGATAATGCTGCCGTCGATGCTGCCTTCAAAAGCGGAGTCTTTCGTCAGTTCCAACGCCAACGTGGAATTGCTGCCGACTTTGACCGCTCCGGTAAGCTTCTGGGCAGAGGCGTTCAGCGTCGCTTCATTGCTGCCGCCGCTCCATCCATCGTCGCAGACGGAAAGAAGGATGTTCTCAGCGTCTTCGTTGGTGATCGTAACCCCCTCCAGCGTGATGACCGCATTGGTGTTAGTCACATGGAAGACATGTCCGTTCTTGCTCGTGAGGCTGCCGCCGGTCATGGTGAAATGGCTGGTGCCACTGTCAGCGTCGCCGGACATAGACTGATAAATCATGATGCTATCCAGGAAAGTGGCATTGCCGTTGCACTTGGTATTGTTCGCAGTCAGATCGCAGTCCGTCAGCTCAATGGAATTCAAACCTTCAATACAGACTCCCTCAGAAAGGTTTGAGATCAGTGTCGCATCGGCTGCGTGGATCTCTGCAGTAGAGTAAATCGCGGGGGACCCCAAGCCGCTCGTCGTATAGGTACCGCCGTCCACGTAAACCGTCCCGCCGCCTCT
This sequence comes from Lachnospiraceae bacterium, assembly GCA_017433725.1. Lineage (GTDB taxonomy): Bacteria > Bacillota > Clostridia > Lachnospirales > Lachnospiraceae > Chordicoccus. The sequence goes on along the minus strand of JAFRGQ010000096.1, from coordinate 5,910 downwards.
GTCGGTTCGGATCGCTGCGGAGGACTGTCCGCCGGTAGTTACGTTAAGATCATAGGCGTAGGTGGTGCCGCCGCCCGTGGTCATAATACCGCCGGAACCGTTGCCGTTGGTCGTTATGGTCGTATCACGGATCGTCACAGTGGTGCCGTCACCGGAGGCTCCGTTCTGCCCTCCGTTGCCGCCGTAGCTGAACACGCCGTTTGCCCCGTCCGCATCCGAAGTGATCGTTCCGCCGGTGATGATGGTAGTCGAACCGTCTTTCACAAGGACTGCTGCGTTCAATCCGTAGAAGTTGCAATTGTCGCCGCCGTCAGAATCACCGGTTTTCGTCACAGTCGGATTCGTGATCGTGACTTCATCCGAAGTGCTGATCAGCAAAGCACTCTCATCTGCTGTGGAACTGGAATAGGTCTGTCCACTCTGAGAATCTGCAGAAGTAATCTCTATCGTGCCGGAATAATCTATATCCGCACTGCTTCCGCCGGGTGCACCGCCGGGGCCGCCGTCTCCGTCCGGCTTATCCGGAGGAGTGCCGCCCGGACCGCCTTCAGGGGGAGTTCCGCCGGGGGCTCCTTCAGGAGGTTCACCGGGGAAATCACCGGGCACGTTGCTTTCTGTATACTCAGAATCGTCGCCGGAATTCGTAACTTCTTCCGTCTGTTCCGTAGTATTACCTGTATCATTAGAATCGGTGGATGCGCTGCTTGCGCAGGCTGACACGCTAAAGACCATCGATGTCACGGCAAGAAGCGCAATTGTCTTTTTAAAATTCTTCATAAAAAACCTCCTTTACATTTGATGAGCTCATTGTAAGGGAGGTTTCTTGAAACAAGATTGAAGTTTTATTTATTTTTTTCAGGAATTGTAACCGTGAACCGTACCTTTCCGTCCTTATAAGATACCGAAATATTCCCGCCGTGTTTTTCCGCTACGGCTTTCGCTATGGAAAGACCGAGACCGTAATGATGTCCTTCACTGTTACGGGCTTCATCGACCCGGTAGAAGCGATCAAAGAGGTGCTCCAATTTCTCCGAAGGAATCTCGTCCCCATCATTAACCGTGCTGAGCACTGCCGTATGTCCCTTACGCTTCAGAGACAGTTCGATCTCACTTCCTGCCCCATGCCTTACCGCATTATCTATTAGGATGGATGTGAGCTGTGCAAGCTGGGTCTGGCTGCCTGTGACTTGAATTCCGTCATCGATATCGCTTTGAATCGTTTTCCCCTGATCGAATGCAAGGCTTTCAAATGCAAGCACCTCACCGGTGACAACGCGGGAGAAATCAACAAGTCCCATGGCAGTTTCCGTATTTTCTGCTCTGGAGAGCTCCAGAAGCTGTTTCACAAGATCTCCCATGCGTTCATTTTCGTACTGAATATTTGCCAGCCATTCATTCTCACCAAGCTCTCTAGTAAGCATCTCCGCATTGGTACTAATTACCGCAACCGGCGTCTTTAGCTCATGGCTTGCATCAGAGATGAACTGCTTTTGTTTCCGGTCGTTTTCTTCCAGCGGACGAATGATCCGCTTTGACAGATGCAGAGAAATGAAGAACAGAACGACAATAGCAATGCCGCCGACAAGCAAAACATTGTGCAGCAGTGTCCTCATGCTGCTTTCTGTCACCGTATCGTCGATAAACGCCACCAGTGTATATCCCGGTTTGTTGCTGATCATATAGGACAGGTTGTCAAACCGTCCTGCGGTTTTACTTTTTGTCAGCAGATCCCGGGCAATCGAGATCAGTTCATCCTCGCTATATAGCCCTTTTGCTCCGTCATTTACGGATAGCACCGTACCGTCTTCCGAAAAGGCGACCGAATAAAAAGTGGAAAGCTGAAAATCCGGTCCTAAATCCGGAGGCAGATCTCCCTGTTTAGGATCCGAACCGGGGAGTTCCTGATTGCCGGGTTTCAGATCAGGCGCTTTTTCCGATTCGGACTGCCGGTCGGGAAAATAAAGCTCAACATATCGTTCCAGCATTTTCGAGCTCTGCTGACGAATCTCATGGTAGCTTGCCAGCATGATCACGGACAAGGTGACAACGAACAGAAGGATAAGTGAGGCCATAATTGCCAATATAATCTTTCTTCTGGATCTTCTAAACATTTCTTTCCCTCAGTTCATATCCAAGTCCACGCACAGCCTTGATTGCCACCTTTGAGCCGACAAAGGCAAGTTTCTTTCGTGTGAAGGACATGTATACCTCCACGTTGTTGTATTCGGCTTCATTTTCAAATCCCCAGATCTTGACAGCAAGCTGTTCCCTGGTCATAATCTGACCCTTATTACCGAACATATATTCAAGGATATGAAGCTCCTTTTCTCCGAGCCGGACGCTTTGACCGGTGGAAACACAGGTCAGGGTAGCTTTTGATGTATCAAGAGAGAGATCTCCGTACTTCAGACTGCCGTCCTGAAAGCTTGCGCTTCTACGGCCAAGGGCGCGAAGCCTGGCCAGCAGTTCTTTCGTCTGAAACGGTTTTGTAAGATAGTCATCCGCACCGCTGTCGAGGCCTTCGACCTTGTCATCCAACTGGCTTTTCGCCGTAAGCATCAGGATCGGGGTTTTAATACCTTTATTCCTTGCCCGACGTGCAACTTCAAAGCCGTTCATTTCCGGCATCATCACGTCAAGGACAGCCATATCATATACACCGCTTTCAAGTGCCGCCAAGGCCGAAGCGCCGTCTGCCATGTGATCCACGTCATACTTTTCCTGTTTCAGGAGTGCTACAAGAGCTGCGGCCATTCTTTTTTCATCTTCAGCCAGAAGAATACGCATACTATCACCACCTTTCCATGATAGTATAGCACTTTAAGGTTGATTAAAGATTGAAATCTGATATCCGAATCTTTCACTCAAGCATCATTATTTTACTCCATAAATATGGGAAAGGTGCCAGCTGAAGATTATCCCGATTTATCGCATCCCCTGTCTTATCCGGCTCATGGGTGCACTGTCCATTTCCATTGTACGCATATCACTCTACATCATTTTCTATGTCCTTGATTTTCCTTGCCGGGACCCCGCCGACCAGTGTATTATCAGGGACATCCTTTGTCACAACCGCTCCGGCAGCTATAACCACATTGTTTCCGATCGTCACTCCCGGTAGAATCGTCACATTCCCACCAATCCATACATCATTCCCGATGCGCACAGGAGATGCTATACCGATATGTTTCCTCCTGCCCATCGGAGTAAGCGGATGCCCCACTGTCGTGATAAGTGTATTCGGACCTATCATGACATTATCGCCGATATACACTTCCCGAATATCGAGGACGGTCAGATTGTAGTTTCCGGTGAAGTTATTTCCAATGTGAATATTCTTCCCATTATCACAGTTAAATGTCTTTGCGATCCAGACCTTCTCACCAACGCTTCCGAGATTCTCTTTAAGGACAGTGCGCTGCCCGTCAAAATCCAACGGATCAAGTGCATTATATTTTGCACACCAAATAATCGCTCGTTCTTTAATCGCATCTACTTCTTCATCATCATAGCAATATTCAAGTCCGGCTTCTAACTTTTCAAGCTCTGTCATATACTTCTCCTCCATATAGTTTCTTTTCGCATAACTATGATTCACACTAAATTCTTCAAATTCTTCATCATGGAACCTGTAATTATCATAACTTTCTCGAATTCCAAAAACACTATCAAACCTTAATAATACTACTGGTAATTTCTAATATCCCGTTGGTATAATAGTAGAATCGAAATAACCGCAGAGGTCATACCATGAAACGTGAGAGATTTATAGATTTGGCGATTAAAAAACTCAGAATGGAATTCGCTTCACTTGATTTGACTTTTCACCGGATGAAGGACGGAAAGCCCGGAGATGTGACATCATACTGGCCCGGTTCTGAGGATGAAGATGTGCTTGTATGCGTATTTAACGGGAAGGAAATTCATGAACCGTTCCATCGGCAGGATTTTTTCTTCATTAACTATGCTTATAAAAACAGTTATCAGGCTCTTTCCGAAAAGTATAATAATCTGATTGTGATCGGAGAGGATGAGTGCTATATAGGTCAGCCATACAGTGGATACGCCTTACGCGCAGATTCGAAGGTAGATGTCACTATAATCGGTGTTCTGATCAGAAAAGACTCCTTTTTTCGCGAATATCTGCCAACGGTATATAAGGATTCAGACCTTTTCAAATTCTTCATCAACCCACAGAAGAATAAGTTCTCAGATGAATATATCCATCTGCCCGTGGCACGAGAACATGCAATCCGGATGATTCTTGAAATGATGGTCGTAGAGTATGCCGACAGAAAAGAAGATACACAGCGCATCCTTAAGTCAATGCTCCAGACTCTTCTTCTTGAAATCGCCAGGAGATATCGCATCGAGAAGGCAGGTACGTCTCCAAGATCTGTAACCGAGCAAATTTTAGATTATATGGGCGATCATTCGGATGTAGTGACTCTAAAGGATATAGCAGCACACTTCCATTATCATCCCAACTACATTTCTGCCCTCCTTCACCGAGAAACAGGCCGTAAATTTTCTGAAATCCTACTGGAAAAACGAATGGAGAGAGCCGTGCTTCTAATGAAAAACACACCCCTCTCCATTGAGGAAATTGCTGCGATGCTCGGATATAGTAATCATAGCAATTTTTATAAGGCATTTAAGGAATACTACGGCGTTACGCCACGAGAGTTTAATCTCTGACGCAGAATTCTCGTGGCTTTAGAGTCGTGAGACGAATGCGCAAAATGAAACCTGTCTCTGACATGGGATACAAAGTAAGCGTCAGAGATTAAAACCCTCCGAATATGGAAAAGGAGCCGATGTTACTCGACTCCAACTCTGCAGCATAACTGCAAATACTCTTTTTCTGTTTAGAAGATCTGACCGGGCAGCTTCAGTTTTTCCTTAGGAGGAAAGTCCTTATCGAACTCATTCACTTCGTCATCACTCACATAATAACCCTGCGGAGTCTGGTACACCCCGGTAATTCCATCAAGATATCCGGGAATCAGTTCCTTACAGAGAAAGAAGGATGAATCCGCATCCTCCGGCAGATCATGATACCGGATGCCAAACTTACCGGCATAATCAAAACCGCTCTTGCCATAGAAACCGATATTTCCTTCAAACAGAACCGCACCGAAACCCATCTCTGCAGCCTTTTCCAGGGAATAGTCCAGCAAAGCCTTTCCATATCCCCGGCGCTTCAACTTCGGTGTAATACCGATCGGTCCCATTGTCAGAACATCGATCTCTCTTCCGTCATCAGCCTCGATAATCGTCTTCATGAACATATTCTGTCCGATCAGACTGCCATCCTGCTCCATGACGAAATCAAGTTCCTGGATAAATGCCGGATCATCTCTAAGCACATGGATCACATAATGCTCGCTGCATCCCGGCTTGTATACGTTCCAGAATGACTCCCTGACAAGGTTTTCAACTGCTCTGTAATCGTTCTTTTCTTCCAAACGAATTGTATAGTCATTTTTATTCAATGTTTTTTACCTCCTGAAAACTTGTGACCAAAAGTTGCTTTTCAGCGGGAGGCTTGTTCGATTGTCAGCAAACCTCCCGGTTAGCCCACAATCTCCAGTGTGTTGTACTTTTTCAAACAGCACTCTCCTTAATATGATTTTTTCGCCTTAGCGGCAAGGACATCATAACATATATCGTCAGTTTCCTCCACATGTTTTAGAACTCTTTCAGCGTGAAGGACACCTCCCACAAGCTCCCATAGCTTGTATCACTGACCAGCTTCACCTGATACCCGTCAATGTACATCTGCGTATCCACGATGTTCATGGTCTCCATGTCCAGGTATCCGACCGTAATGCTTGCCAGCTTCTTATAAGCCGAAAACTTATTCAGCCACCGTTTCGATACACGGAAGGTCACGCCGATCTGAACCAC
>JAFRGQ010000095.1 GCA_017433725.1 Lachnospiraceae bacterium | reverse complement strand
GATCGCACTGACAGTTACGATGCTCTGCGAGCAGTATCATCTTACTGTTTAATAAATAGTAAACATGTCACAAAGGACTCCGAAACATCATCATATAGAGCAGGAGCCTCTTCAGAGACAGCAGCCACGCCGCGCGAATACACGCACCGTAAAAAAGCGCCGGAAAAAGCGGACGATGAAGAGGTTCTGGCTGATCACGCTGATTCTATTTGCATTGGCCGTGATCATTTTTGCTGTGCTGCAATTCTTCCCGGTGTATTCCACTCGTCATATCGAGATTGGAACGAAAGTGACGGTACAGGATTTCCTGCGCTTCCCGAACAGAAACGCGACGTTTACGTCAAACAGCGAAGAATTCGACACCGACGTTCCGGGAACCTACAACCTCGAGATCCATGCCGGACTCTTTAATCATACCTGCCGGATGACGGTTTCAGACACAACACCGCCGCAGGTGGAAGTCAGAGACCTGTATGCCGGCAAAGAAGAAAAGTTTACAGCAGAAGATTTTATTGTTTCTGTGGAAGATCATGGCGAGGTTTCCGTCCGTTACTCAAAAGAACCGGACCTTTCCCTGCTTGGAGAAGAGCAGGAGGTGGAGCTGGAAATTTCGGATGATGCCGGAAATATTATGGTAAAGCGCGCAAAACTCACCATGCTTCCGACGATCTATCGTCTGAAATTGGAAGTCGGATCGAAGGCACCTAAAATCGGCAAGTTTACCGGCGGTGAGAAAAAATATACCAAAGAAGACGGAACGACCGGGAAAAACTATATTGTCAGTGATGTAAAGAGCATTGATTATAAAACTCCGGGAGAGACAGAGATCGAGATCAGTTATCACGGAAAGGTATATCCGGCCATGATCTGTGTCGTGGATACGAAGGCTCCGGTCTTTGTTGCTTATGAAAACTTCACGACCTATCTCGGAGAAAGCATTCGTTATAAGAGTCATGTGGATGTAACGGATAACAGCGGCGACTACAAGCTGGAAGTTGATACATCCAAGGTTGATCCTTCTTCGGAAGGTGAATATGAAGTTACTTATACAGCAAAGGATGCAAGTGGAAACTCCTCGAGCGTAATGGTCATCGTGACAATAACAGAGAAGAGCGTAGACGAGCAGGAACTGTTCGATCAGGTGGACGCGATCCTGGATGGACTGATCACCGATGATATGTCCGCGAAGGATAAAGCATATGCGATTTTCCAGTATGTACAGAATCAGATGGGATTTACGAATGATTCTGTAAAAGGAGACTACGTCAAATCCGCGCTTCGGGCTCTGACCTGGGGTAACGGGGACTGCTATGTATATTTCAGTCTGGCGAAAGTCATGCTGACACGGGCAGGCATCCCGAATATGGATATCGAACGGATCCCGGACGGCGATGAGATGCATTACTGGAATCTTATCGATATCGGCGACGGAAATGGCTGGTATCATTTTGACTGTACGCCGTTCGAGCCTTACTATGTAGGCTTCCTTATGACAGTCAGCGAAGCGATGAGCCACAACAGTTTTGGTCAGTACAACTATGACCATTCCAAATACCCAAAAATT
>JAFRGQ010000094.1 GCA_017433725.1 Lachnospiraceae bacterium | reverse complement strand
TTATGAACGACTGATATATATAGGTGCCGGAGACATAATCCGGAGCGTACAGCTTTTCGACCGGAAATACATTCATCACACCGACGACCCCGCTTAAATGATCTGCGTCATAGTGGCTCGCTATTACGAAATCGAGCGATGTGATGCCGAGCTGTTTGAGATATGCGACCACGAATGACGAGTGTTCTCTGTTGCCTCCGTCTATCAGTCCGTAATGTCCTCCGGATTCCACAAGGGCGGCGTTTCCCTCACCGACATCGAGAATGCGTACGGTTAGCTCGGTTGCGGCACCGGCATCTGTTTCGACTTCCGGCGGAAACAGCGCATGTTTAACAGTCCCGAAGAGACCGTATACATATCCCGCATAAAGAAGCCCGGTGATCAGGGCGATCACAAGCACTGAGGTGACGAGTCTTACGGCGGTTTTGTCCTTCTCAGGAATAATTTGAGGCGTATCGTTTTTTGCGTGCTTATTTCTCATGAAACAATTCTAACATACACAAATAGATAACAGAACAGAGCCGATTAGCGGTATAATTAAAAAAAGACAACTGCTGGAGTGAAAACACATGAAGATTACTTTTTTAGATGCAACGCATGAAGTGACCGGAAGCTGTACATTCGTCGAAGTCGGCAGCGTGAAATTTGTCGTCGACTGCGGAATGGAGCAGGGAAAGGACATGTTCGAGAACCAGGTGATACCCGTACACGGAAACGACGTGGATTTCGTTTTGCTGACGCATGCTCATGTCGATCACTCTGGAAACCTTCCGCTAATGAGAAAAGGCGGTTTTGGCGGCAGGATATATGCTACAGAAGCAACCTGCAATCTCTCAAAACTCATGCTTATGGACTGTGCGCATATTCAGGAGACTGAGGCCGAGTACAAGAACAGAAAGGGCAAGCGCGCAGGCAAGGAGCTGGTGGAGCCTATCTACGACAGCAGAGATGCCATGGAGACACTCGACCTGTTTGTGCCGTGCAAATATGACGAGACCATAAAGATATGCGATGAAGTGACTGTAAGGTTCAGAGATATAGGACATCTCCTCGGATCCGCATGCATAGAAGTCTGGATGACCGAAGACGGAGTGACCAAAAAGATGGTCTTCTCCGGGGATGTCGGAAATCTCAATCACGCCATAGTGAAAGACCCCACATTCGTGGATGATGCCGACTATGTCCTGGTGGAATCGACATACGGCAACAGATATCATGAGAAGAGCGATACGGGCCATGCAGAGGCGCTGGCGGCTATGATACAGAAGACTCTCGACAGGGGTGGCAACGTCATAATCCCGTCTTTTGCCGTCGGAAGAACACAGGAAATGCTCTACTTCATAAGAGAGATAAAAGAGAGAGGTCTTGTGAAAGGCCATGACGGATTCAGAGTTATCGTAGACAGCCCCCTTGCATCCGAAGCCACAAAAGTTTTCCAGAGATGCGATCCTTCGTACCTTGATGACGAGACAAAGGCTCTTGTCGGAGAAGGTGTCAACCCGCTGGTATTTGAAGGGCTGGAACTGTACATCGATGTGGCGTATTCCAAAGCGCTCAATGATGACATGGAGCCGAAGGTAATTATTTCAGCATCCGGAATGTGCGATGCAGGAAGAATAAGACACCA
>JAFRGQ010000093.1 GCA_017433725.1 Lachnospiraceae bacterium | reverse complement strand
AGACAGCAGGTAGTTGGTAAGCAATAAGCTGCAGACTCAGAGTTCTTGATGAAGAGGTGTATTTACTTGAGAACTGAAAGAGAGGCTTGCAGCCTGAATATAAGAGGGATTTTTAGATGAGAGTCAGTAATTATATCGAAAACAAAATTGAGAGATACATTCAGGAAGTTTTAAGACAGCTGCCGAGATCTGATCGGAAAGTAGCAAGAGAGAAACTTGAAAACACGATTTACTCAATGCTCGAGGCTTTCGCCGGAGACCGCACGCCGGATTCCGATGATCTTCGGGATGTTCTCAGGGAGTTGGGAACTCCGGATCAGGCAGCAGCGGCTTATTACGAAATGAGAGACAGAAAGCTGGAAATCAGAAAGAAGAAGGAAGTGCGGATACCGCTGAGAATTGAGGCGGTTCGGGACACACTTCGAATTTTGATGATCATCGCGGTCGCGATGCTGGTGTTTGGATTGCTCGGGCTTATCTTGAATGCGGTGAGCGATGTGAGGCTTATATTTGCGGGATGCGCATTGGCGCTGATTGTGCAGGTGGCGCAGAGCATTATGCAGAATGGATTCGGACGTGGGGGTTATAATTCGGATAGGTTTATCTGAATGTGGCTCGTATCATTAAAATCATAATATGAAAATCGCTGATTCCATTTGGTTTTATGGACGACTGATATGGAAGTATGAGCAGGGGATGCTCGTACTTCCATTTTTTTCTTGATTCATAGCGGCAGGGGAGGTGGTTTACCGAAGCAGAGCAAGGAAAGTCCAATACTTCGGTATAGCCATCCTGCCTTACGTACCATAAAGAGCGTCAATTACCGAAGCAGAGCAAGAAAAGCCCAATACTTCGGTATAACCATTCTGCCATATGTGCCATAAAGAGTGCCAAATACCGAAGCAGAGCAAGAATAGCTCATTACTTCGGTATCCCGCCCATGTCAGCCCTACCTTATGAATAGCAGTTACCATGAATAGCAGATACCAAAGAAAAGCATGTTTAACGCCACTTCCGAAATTTCACCGCTCACGCCATTGAAATCTTTACTTTTTTTGATTTCTTCAATAAGATAAGCAGTATGAATGACAATTAAAGCGCTCTCTTTAGTGCCACACAAGGAGGAACCACCGCCATGTCAGTAACAGAAAATGATTTAAAAACAGGCAGCGTCCGTCTCTCAGACGACGGAAAATCATGTATCATCCTCGACCAGACACAGCTTCCGAACCGCATCGTTTATCTTGATTTGAAAAGCACGAAGGACTTCTATGATGCAATCAAGGTTCTCGCAGTGCGCGGTGCGCCCGCGATTGGCATATGTGCCGGGTATGCGATTTATGTGCTCGCGCAGCAGAAGAATACTGATGACTATACCGCTTTTCGGGAGGAGATTGAGAGAGATGGTGCATATTTGATTTCATCGAGACCCACAGCCGTCAATCTCAGCTGGGCGGTCAAACGCATGCTGCAGGTCGTCGCCGACAACGCAGATCTCTCCATCGATCGGATTATTAATCTTCTTCGCGAGGAATGCATCGCAATTCACAGTGAGGACATTGAGATGTGCCGTCGCATTTCCGAATATGGCCTTTCGCTCGTGAAGGCGGGTGACGGCATCCTGACACACTGCAACGCCGGGCCGCTTGCAACGTCGAAGTATGGAACCGCGATTGGTCCCTGTATTCTCGGAAAAGAGAAGGGAATCGATCTGAAGGTATTTTCCGATGAGACGAGGCCGCTATTGCAAGGTGCGCGCCTGACGTCCTACGAGCTTCAGAAGGCGGGGGTCGATGTGACGCTCATTTGCGACAACATGGCCAGCATCGTGATGAAGAACGGCTGGGTGCAGGCTTGCTTCGTGGGCTGTGACAGAATCGCTGCCAACGGTGATTTTGCAAATAAAATCGGCACCTCCGGCGTCGCCATCCTCGCGAAACATTACGGCATTCCCTTCTATACGCTGGGGCCGACGTCTACGATCGATATGAATTGTCCGACAGGGGATGATATTAAGATCGAGCTTCGCGATCCTGATGAAATCAAGAATATGTGGTACAAGGAACCGATGGCTTTGGAGGAAGTGAAGTGTTATAATCCGGCATTTGATGTAACGAACCATGAGTTGCTTACAGCCATCGTTACGGATCGGGGAATTGTGTATCCGCCGTTCAAGGAGAACTTAAAGAAACTTTTCATGTAAATGCGCTTACTGAATCCGCGGAATATCTCACGTCTAAAGTCCAAGTCACGAGATGCATTACCGATTGCCCCATCATTTTACAGTCTAAGCAACAAGATGGCCATGCTCATAACTGGCTGCTATGTTTCATGACCATCTTTATAGTAGTTGTCACGAGAATTCTGCTTCAGAGATTATATGATTGCAGGATTGCGGGGGCGTAAGCACGGAACAAAACATGATCGACCTTCGGGGTCTTAATATCAAGAACGCCTCGGCGTTCTTGCCGCGCCGCGCATGGTGCGAAGCACCTTCCTTAATGCGCGGCTGCGATCCGCCGGAGGCTTTTAATCTCTGACGCGGGTTTGTATCCCACGTCAGAGACAAGTAACATTTTGCGCATTCATCTCACGACTTAAGTCACGAGAATTCTGCGTCAGAGATTAAACTAATAAAGGAGAAAACAAATATGGGTAAAAGATCACCGTCAGCTTGTATTGAATTGAAGGAAGGAACACACATTGCCAAAGTAGTACTTATGCCGGGCGACCCACTCCGTGCGAAATACATTGCGGAGCATTATCTTGAAAATCCGGTACTCTTTAATGATGTAAGAAATATGTACGGATATACCGGCATGTATGAAGGCAAAGAAGTCTCAGTTATGGGATCGGGCATGGGCGTTCCGTCCGCAGTCCTGTACATTTATGAACTTTTCAATTTCTTCGATGTGGATGCAATCATTCGCGTAGGTTCTGCCGGTGCACTTCAGGACAGTGTTCATGTCCGTGACGTTGTGATTGCAATGTCCGCTTCTACGAATTCAAATAATGTCAATGCGTATGATCTCCCGGGCGTGATTGCGCCGACGGCTGATTACGAAATGCTTAGGAACGCTGTAGCTGCCGCTGAGGAGATCGGTGTCAGGGTTGATGTCGGAAGCGTATATACTTCAGACTTTTTCTATCATCCGGACAAGCATGTCAATGAGAAGGCACGGGATCTCGGTATGCTCGCTGTCGAGATGGAGACAGCCGGCATTTACCTGACTGCAATGCAGTGCCATAAGAAGGCGCTTTCGATTCTTACGATTTCCGATCATATTTTCAACGGCGAGTTCCTTTCCCCGGAAGAAATTCGTGAGGGGTTCCACGAGATGATGGAGATTGCGCTGAAGACGGCGGTGCGGTCGAATATTTAATCTTTGACGCAGCAAACCCGCTATCTAAAAGTTTCATAAAATAGGCAAAGTATCCTTGCAGTCAAAAATCATAAGTTATACTATATTTTAGTAACGCAAAGTCTGACTTTGTTTACAGACTTGAATACGGGAGACTTTTATGAAAAATTTTTTTGGTCGTATAGGCAACGGATTCCGCAACTTTATGATCGGACGCTACGGCTCCGATGATCTTGGAAGATTCCTGATGGGAATTCTTCTGATTCTGATTGTGGCGTCCTTTATCTTCCGGAACCCCATTCTTCAGGGTGTTATCTGGGTCCTGTTCCTATTTATTTACTTCCGCATGCTTTCCAGAAATTATGCAAAGCGTGCAGCAGAGAATGACTGGTATCTGCAGAAGACGGAAAAAGTCCGGAGATTCATCCGCATACGTCAGAGAAGATTCGCTGACAGAAAGACTTACAAGCACTTCACTTGCCCGGGCTGCGGTCAGGACATCCGGGTGCCGAAGGGGAAGGGACACGTGAGAATTTCGTGTCCGAAGTGCCACCATACATTTGAGAAGACGGTTTGATTGTCGCTTGAGCGGCGCAAGCAGGAGAGTACTACCGAAGTATCGCGCCAAACTCGCTCTGCTTCGGTAAATGGCAGCCGTAAGGGCAACAAAAGCATCAGAGTCCGGATACAAACCCGGGCAAGCGTCACGGCAACAGATTCTTACAGGGGAGTAATACATTTCAGCATGTTTGGTTATGTCACAGTCAATCAGAACGAACTGAAAATCAAGGATTATGACCGCTATCGCAGCTATTACTGCGGTCTGTGCCGTGTGCTCGGTAAGAGGCATGGCATCGCGGGAGAACTCACACTCAACTATGATATGACGTTCCTCACGATTTTACTGAACGGGTTATATGAGCGGCCGCTGAAAAGCGAGAAGCACCGCTGTATGGTGCATCCCGTCAAGAGGCATGATATGGTTTTTAACGAGGTGACGGAATACGCCGCCGACATGGGAATCTTGTTGGCTTATTACAAATGCCTCGACGACATAAGGGATGACGGCAGCATGAGAGCGAGGGCATTTGCAATGAAAACCCGCAAAAATGCTGAGCGCCTCATAATAGATTATCCGCGGCAGGCCGAGGCAGTAAAGAAGAATGTCGAGGCGTTGGCGGCAGCGGAGGACGCCGGAGAGTATGATCTTGACCGGATTGCGGGCTTCACAGGGAATCTGACGGCGGAAGTCTTTGTGATGCAGGAAGACGAGTGGGCTGATGAGCTGCGGGAAATCGGATTCTTTCTCGGCAAGTTCATCTATCTGTTGGATGCGTATGATGACCTCGACAAGGATCTGAAGAAGGGCGAATACAACCCGTGGACGCCGAGTATGAAGCGCAGGGACTTTGAAGCACTGGTTGAGAACACGCTTATGATGATGATGTCGGAGAGTGCGAAGGCATTTGAAAAGCTGCCTATTATTCAGGACGTTGACATCCTGCGCAACATAATTTATTCCGGTGTATGGCTTAAATTCGAAGCTGCGAAGAAGAAGCGCGAGGAGATGGAGGAGGCCGGGAGATGATTGCAAATCCCTACAAAGTCCTCGGAGTCAGCGAATCCTGTACGGACGCTGAGCTGAAGAAGGCTTATAGAGACAAGAGTAAAAAATGGCATCCGGATCAGAACCCGGATAACGCGGCATACGCCGAAGAGCGCTTTAAAGAAGTCCAGGAGGCGTACCGACAGATCGTAGATGCGCGTGAGCGCGGTACGAGCCCATATGGCAATGCAGGGTATGGAAGCGCCGGTTACGGAAACGCAGGCTATGGCCAGCCGTACGGTCAGCAGAGTTACGATCAGAACCGTGACGGAGATTACGCCTATAATAATTACGCCAATTACGGGGCATACAGCGGCTTCGCTGATTTCTTTAATCAGTGGCAGCAGTATTCTGAACAGCAGAGGGCCCAGCAGACGGCGGGCGAGTCACATGAAGAGCAGGCCGCTCGCAACTATATAAACAACGGATATTATAATGAAGCCCTGAATGCGCTGAATGGCGTTCCGATGGAGAACCGCGGTGCGCGCTGGTTCTACTATGCTTCCATGGCCAATGGCGGTCTTGGCAGCAATGTGAAGGCGCTTGAGTTCGCGAAGCGCGCGGTGGATATGGAACCGGGCAATCAGCTTTACGCTTCACATCTTCAGCAGCTGCAGAACGGCGGTACGTGGTACCAGCATCAGAATCAGAATTACGGCTATGGCGGGTTCAATAATGCAAATTCTCAGCTGTGCACATATCTGTGCCTGATGAATCTGATGTGTAACTGCTGTCTGGGCGGACGCGGGGGAATGTTCTTCTGCTGATTAACAAATGAATATTTAAAGCGGGAGCTGTCGCATGAAGGCATGACACGGCTATGTAGCGGAAGATATTGCTAAAAGCTGCTATATACGGTGGTGTTGCCGTGTGCGACAGCTTTTTTGTGCCATAGGAGCATGTCAAAAGCGTCTGCGGTTTTACCTGCAAAGAGACCTGTCGGAATCGACAGCCTTTTCATTGCAGAAAGAAGCTGATGAACATTAGCGCAGACATTGAATTTTCACAAAGCACGCAATTTCGTATCACATATTTAGATTAACGTGGATTTAATCATCAAAACGCGGAGTTTTCGTGTATAATACTATGGACTTCTGGTCATGTATAATGTCATGGCCTTTCGGCACTGTCAAAATGGATGGGACAGAACCGAGTTTTTCAAAGGAGATTTTCATGACGAAAAAAAGTCTTCGCAAGGGTATCCTTGCAATTGTACTATCTACAGTAATGGCAGCCATGAGCGCATGCGGAGGCACCGCCGGAACCGCTGAGAAAACCATGCAGGCTGCTGACATTTCGGATTCTGTGACGGCAGGAGCCACGGAGAACGGAGCCGGGACGGACGCCGCAAATGCCTCCGGCACAGACAGCGCGAATCCCTCCGGCACGGACGGCACAAGTGCAGCTGCAGGAGCGGCACCCGTCAATCTCAGATATACGCCGATTACTTCTGATCTGACCACTTTCAAGTCAGGTGATATTTACCAGCGTTGGACCGCCGGGCAATCTGTTATGGTCAAAGCGGACGGTGAGTCTGTCGAGATTAGCGGAAAAGCCCCCGGAATCGCATGCGAAGGTACAGATATCAGCATTACATCCGCAGGAACGTATATATTTGAAGGAAATCTGAACGGCACGATCACGGTCAATGCAGGTGAGAAGGCGAAGGTGCGACTTATCCTGAACGGTTTCGAGATCACGAGCTCCGACGGTCCCGCAATCAGGATTCTGGAGAACGACCGCGTGACGATTTCGCTTGAGGACGGTACGGAAAATGTTGTCACCGACAGCGAGACTTATTCCGACGAAACATTTTCTGCTGCGCTTTTTAGCAAGGCTGATTTGATTTTCAATGGGACCGGAAAACTTAAGGTCAACGGGAATCATTCTGACGCGATTGCGAGCAAGGACGACCTTCGAATCGTGAGCGGGACATATGTCATAAACGCTGTGGATGACGGTCTTGTCGGTAAGGACAGACTGAAGATAAAGGATGGGACATTTTCTATCACCAGCGGCGGCGATGCGCTCAAGACCACGAACACGGAGAAGGCGGACAGGGGATTTGTCTATATTGCAAATGGAACCTTCAAACTCACCTCCGGCGACGAATCCATCGATGCTGCCACCTCGATACGAATCGATGACGGGGACTTCACCATTTTGACCGGTGACGGTTCCTCAAATGCCGTCCGCACAAGCTCCGAGCAGGGCTTCGGTGCGCAGGGCGGTCCCGGAGGAATGGAGTTCGGACACGGCGGGTTTCCGGGCGGTATGCCGGGAGAAAAGCCGAGCGATTTCCGCGGAGAAATGCCCGACGATTCCGATCATCCCTTCTGGCAGGAATCCGGCAGGGACGAGCGCGGGTTCGGCGGACGTGGATCTGAGGAAGCAGGTACGCTGAGTGGTTCGACAGATGAAAACAGTGTCGGTACAGACAGCGCCGTACCAACAAAGATGAGTGCAGATCAGATCAAAGGAGATTCGAATGCAGACGCCGCTTTTGTGACGTATAAGACGTCGGAGAGTGCTGATTCCTTGATTTACACGACCACTCAGAATGCCGAAGAGATGGCTGGGAGTGCTGTAGACGACATTATGAATACGACCGCTGAGGCAGGCAATTCCGTGACTTTCACAACGATTCAGAATGCCAAGGAGATGACCGGAAATGCGGTGAGCGGCGGCATTATGAATACGACCGCTGAGGCAGGCAATTCCGTGACTTTCACAACGATTCAGGATGCCGAAGAGATGACCGGAAATGCGGTGAGCGGCGGCTTTATGAATACGACCGCTGAGTCAGGCAATTCCGTGACTTTCACAACGATTCAGGATGCCGAAGAGATGACCGGAAATGCGGTGAGCGGCGGCTTTATGAATACGACCGCTGAGGCAGGCAATTCCGTGACTTTCACAACGATTCAGGATGCCGAAGAGATGACCGGAAATGCGGTGAGCGGCGGTTTTATGAAACTCGCGAGTGAAGAAAGTCAGACGGATGACACATCCGGGCTTTCTGAGGAAGAAGCAGCCGCGGCAGCTGCGATGGCAGACGAGTACGATGATACCGACACGGCTGATACAATTGCAACAGCCAAGGGAATCAAGTGTGAGGGAGTGCTGGAGATAAGAGGCGGTACATTTGCCATAGATACTGAGGACGATGCGTTGAATGGCGGTTACCAGGTCATCATCTCCGGCGGAACGCTTACAATCAAGGCGGGTGACGATGGAATCCATGCGGATGATAAAATAGATATTTCCGGCGGAGAGATCACCATCGAGAATAGTTACGAAGGCCTTGAGGCTGTCAACATCAATATTTCAGGAGGTAATACCTCCGTGACGGCGTCTGACGACGGTGTCAACGCAGCCGGCGGATCAATTTCGAGTACGACAAGTGCGGGTGCGAACGGAAGCGACAAATCTTCAGGAGATGGAGCCTCAAATTCATCAGAAGCTGGTGCTGCCGGCAATGATAATACTGCAAGTGGAGCAGCTTCGGGCACGGAAGATGCAGGTGCGACCGGAGATAATAAGACGGTTGACGGAGCAGCTTCAGGCACGGAAGATGCCGATACGAACGGCAATGATAATATTGCAAGTGGAGCAGATTCGGGCACGGAAGACGCGGGTGCGACCGGAAACGATAGACCTGCCGGCGGACCTGACATGAGCGGTGAGGAAGCCGGACCTCACGGCGCGCCTCCCATGAGTGGCGATGGAACAGATGTCACTGGTAATGAATCAGTCCCTTCAGGCGATCCCAATGGCATGCGAGGTATGGGTGGCATGGGAGGAATGTTCGAGGAGTCCTCGGGCTATCTTACCATAACGGGCGGAAAGCTCTATGTGAATTCGGGCGGTGATGGGCTCGATGCAAACACAGACATCAAGCAGACAGGAGGAGAAGTCATTGTGGAGGGTCCGACTGACAACGGAAATGGCTCGCTTGATTACGGCAACTCATATAAGATGAGCGGCGGAACGCTTACCGCGACCGGATCTTCCGGAATGCTGCAGAGTATTTCTGAGGATTCCAAGTCGTATGCGGTCACGGTGCTGTTCTCTGATAATGTTGCAGTCGGCACAACAATTTCGCTGAGAACATCCAGTGGCAAGAAGATAGCTTCTCTTGAGACAACGAAGGTGACGGAGACGTTCCAGTTCGCGGGCGACGGTCTCAAGAAGGGCGGAACATATAAGCTCTATTGCGATGATGAGGAGATATGCACGATCACACTTACCGGTAAGGTGACGACGGTAGATGACAGTGGGGCAGAGACGAGTGTCTCAGGGATGATGATGGGCCGTGGACATGTGAGGAGTTGAATGTACGGCTCTCCGGATGTTTCCATGCGACTCCATGCGATTTAGCGGTTTATCCGTACTCAGGGTGCTTACAAAGCTATAAAAAATGTATTTCCTTGATAGTGATTTATCCTTGCTCAAGGTGCGTACAAAACTACAGAAAGATTCTTTATGAATGCCGTTTGCTTTCGGTTACGGAAGTGGACGGCATTCATACTAATACTCAATTAAATTATCGGGTTTCATTGACGATGACTTCCGACTTACGGAAATAGCTGGCAAACAAGCCAATACTTCCTTAAAGCTTATCAAGTATCATTGAGATGAGCCGCCAAATTATGACAATAGCCTCTAATACTTACTTTTTCTTGAATCACCTCTGCAAAATGCTATACTACATATGAGGTCATTTCTATGATATTGAACAACCTCTACTCTTCATTCGGGCGATTCCGCCCACTTTTCCAACTATTTTTTTTACTGCGATTCTATTTCGAGTGCATGGAAGGTATAATATATCTTATCGGAAGTTGCGAAGCAACTTTCGATAAAAAGGCGCATTTATGCGCCGAATTATGATCATCGGGTTCGCGAAGCGGTTCCGATGATATATCTTATCGGAAGTTGCACAGCACCTTTCGATAAAAAGGCGCATT
>JAFRGQ010000092.1 GCA_017433725.1 Lachnospiraceae bacterium | reverse complement strand
CATACGCAATGCACTTCTTGCCGTCCTCTTCCTCCGCCTTGACGATCAGCTCGTTGTTCGCCTCTTCAAGTAATTTCTCAAAATAGATCAAATGCTTTAAATCTTTCATATGCGCCCCTCTTTTCAAAGTTGTCTGTAAATGGACCGCAGGGAAGTTGCGATCCGTAAGAAAAAGCACTGTTACTTTAACAAAATTTTATCAATTACAGCGCTTTTCTTCAAGGGATTATTGAAAATTATTTCGATTTCAGAATAAATCATGACGCCTCCGGGTATCCCCCCGGGGGGCTTGTTGAGAAGGCGGACTCTTTGGTAATCTTTCCCCATGAAATCCAAGACTATCGCAGGACATGATTTAGTAAAAGGGAAGACTACAGATTACAATGTCAACTTTAAAAACAATCATACACGAAAACAAAGACTACTGGACGCAGAGGGCATCGACATATTCAGATGTCAACAAGTGGGAG
The DNA here is from genome assembly GCA_017433725.1 of Lachnospiraceae bacterium. Lineage (GTDB taxonomy): Bacteria > Bacillota > Clostridia > Lachnospirales > Lachnospiraceae > Chordicoccus. Next base: position 1,156 of record JAFRGQ010000092.1, on the reverse strand, counting down.
CTCGACGGGATTAGCAGGGAGAGGTGGAAGAATGCTATCAGGCAGAGGATCATAGATCACTATCCTGAGCGGGAACCGCAAGGCATAAAGGTGCTCGACATCGGCACCGGTCCCGGATTCTTCGCAATCATCCTTGCGGAATGCGGTTACGATGTGACCGCGATCGACCTGACGCCCAATATGCTGCTCGAGGCAAGTTCCAACGCCGGACCGCTCGCTGACGCGATCTGCTTCATGGAGATGAACGCGGAAGAGCTTGAATTTGACGATTCGGCATTCGACGTGATAGTCACCCGCAACCTTACCTGGAATCTCCCTCACCCTGCAGATGCGTACCGTGAGTGGTACAGGGTTCTGAAAAATGGCGGTCTGATGCTCAACTTCGATTCCAACTGGTACAGCTACCTCTTCGATGATGATGCCAGGCAGGAATTCGAGAATGACCGTACCAACTCCGCATCTCTCGGTATAGGGGATCAGAACGTCGGAGATAACTTTGACGTGATGGAAGACATCGCTTCCCGTGTTCCTCTCTCGAACATCGCAAGGCCGGAATGGGATATGGAGGTCCTCTCCACCATCGGTTTTAAAGCGACTGCCGACATCGACATATGGCAGCATGTGTGGACACCTGAGGAAAAGGTCAACTTCGCTTCAACACCGATGTTCCTGATCCACGCTGTCAAATAGTCGTCAGTGCCATAAGCGCCGCATATCACTATCATATAAAACATGACCGGGCCCTGTCCAACAGATCAGGTTCCGGTCATTTATTATCCAGCTTAAAACTAAGACTTTATACTCAGCTGTCCGTTCTTGACTGCGGTCATTCAAGCATCCACGGATCATTGTTCTTTTTCTTGCGTTTCTCTAACATAGGGAGAAGCGCTTCATCATACAGAAAGTCAAGGATCGCCGCAACCGGGATCGCCAGCAGGATCCCTATGATGCCGAACATGTTGCCCATGACTACGACCGAGATCAGTATCAGAAGACCTGAAACACCGAGGGTGTTACCAAACAGTCTCGGCTTGACGATATAGCCGTCAACGAACTGCAGCAGGACCGTGAATATCAGGAAGAGCAGCGCCTTCCACGGTGCCGCCATCAGCAGGATAAACGCTCCTATCAAAGCTCCTATGATCGGACCGAACGT
>JAFRGQ010000001.1 GCA_017433725.1 Lachnospiraceae bacterium | reverse complement strand
GGGAAAGGCGCTTTCCTGAATGAGCTTCAGGCCTGGAATTACGGAAGAATGTCGAATGACCGGGGCGATTTTCCGAATCTGAGTGATGAGGAGTTCGCCAATCATAGAATGGTCAGGACGACCGGCATAATGAAAGGCGTACTCTACAGGACTTCGTCGCCGATAAATCCGATGATCAACAGGAATCTTATAGCTGACAAGGCGAACAAAAAGGCCGGGGTGACTACAATCATAAATCTGTCCGAATCGCCGGAATCCGCCAAGGAGCGGGATGGGTACGAGAAGAGCTATTATGTTAAAACTCATCATATTGAAGTAGATATGAAAACAGACTTCGGGTCGGAAGATTTCAACTCGAGGCTGGTCAGAGGCTTAAGGTACATGATCGCGAATCCTGGCGTGTTCGAGGTCAACTGCATCTACGGGAAAGACAGGACCGGATTTATGATCGCAGTTCTCGAGGCGCTTGCAGGTGCATCATATGATGAGCTGATCGAGGAATATGCGGCGACTTTCAGGCACTATTATCCTGATTACGATAATTACGAGCCGATCGAGGAACGGGATCGCACCATAGGCGAGGGGAACCTGATCGCTCAGATGCAGTACGCATACGGTGTCGATGATCTGAAAAATGCAGATCTCGCGGCAGCGACTGAGGATTATCTCAGAAAGAACGGGATGAATGACAGCGAGATCAAGAAGCTCAGGAAATGCCTCACCACAAATAAGTATATAATCCCTAAGGGAACCGTCATCAAAACCCTCAAGCTGTCTTCCAGAAAGGCTGTCGTAAAGTGGAGAAAACAAAAATCGAAAATATTCGGTTCGCATATCACCGGATACAAGATCCAGCTTGCAACGAACCGGAGATTCACGAAAAACAAGAAGACCATAACAGTCAAAGGATACAAGAAGACCTCAGCAAAGATCGGCAGCCTGAAGCGCGGGAAAAAGTATTATGCCCGCATACGCACATACAAGAAGGCCGGCAGTAAGCAGTTCATTTCCAAGTGGTCAGCCGCATTCAAATAATGTGCTTTCCGGGGTGGTCTTTCGAGCTATGACCTGTACAGGACCTTCGAGAACTCATGGACGATCTCTTCTATTTTTTCTATAGGGATCGATCTGTCGTTGCTAAGCCACTCCAGAACGACGTTCAGTACTCCGGCATTATGGAAGAATGCGTAGTAGTATCTGATCGGGTCGCTGGTCGGTCCGAGAGTGATGTCGACCTGAAGCTGCGTGATAAGAGTGATATATTTCCCGCTGTTCTCACAGGTGCAGAATCGTCTTAAGACTGCATTGTCAAGGAAACGGGCGATGTATTCTTTCATGGTGCCTACAGGATTTCACGGTGTTGAGCTTGCAGACATTCAGTTCGGAGACACTGTGCTGGTCATCGGTATCGGCCCGGTAGGACTGATGTCCGTTGCAGGAGCACGCCTCCGCGGAGCTTCACGTATAATCGCCGTAGGCACGCGTCCTAAGTGCATAGAGGCGGCCAAGTTCTACGGCGCTGACGAGTTCATCAGCTACAAGAACGGTTCTATCGAGGGCCAGGTACTCGCAATGACAGACGGTCAGGGCGTCGACAAAGTCATCGTCGCAGGCGGCGGAGTCGATACTTTCGAGTCTGCGATCAAATCCCTCAAGCCGGGTGGAAAGATCGGAAACGTCAACTATCTCGGCAGCGGCGGCGGACGCAACGCAGGAGAGCTTTTGAAAAATTACCCGAAGGCTCATGTAACAGCAATAGATTATTCAGAACTATCGGTGAAGAAGGCAGCGGATACTTCATGATATGTAACGAATCAGATGGGAAAGATAAAGCCAGCCTCAAATACGAGAAGATCATCGATGGCATGAAAAACCACACGGTAGAGGAAATAACAGCATCGCTGAAGAAAGCAGGCTTCTCAGAAATAAAGGCGGATCATCACAAGAGTAAGCCGTGGATCACGGTAGTAGCAAGAAAGTAGAGAATAATAGTTGATCAATGAGAATATAGAGACGTGGTCACATCCTGAAAAAAATCCGTCACAATCATGCGGCATCATGCTATACTTCAATTGTGATGGGAGGACGTGAAATATGGAGCGGTACGCAATTCTTTCTGATGATAAGACGTTTGCTTTTTCTGCTGAGAATCCGACAGGTGAGAGAAACGGGGGAACACAGGGAGAGGACTGTGAGAAACTTCAT
>JAFRGQ010000091.1 GCA_017433725.1 Lachnospiraceae bacterium | reverse complement strand
GGGGTTTTCTCTGCTGTTTTATGATAAAAATGACCGGCATCGCCGGTCATTCAGACTGTAGACAAAGGCCCGATCTTAGGAATGAGAGATCGGGTCTTTTCTATTGCACAAAATTTAAAACATCATTGAAAACGAAGTCTTTAAACCCAGTAAATGGTAAAATACTAATGTAACAGAAAGGCGGTTTTCAATGATCTCAAAGAATGGAAAAAAAGAGCCACAAATGCAGATCGTATCTTTGGAACAGCTTGTTCCGGAAGATCATCTGCTGAGGAAGATCGACGCAGCAGTCGACTTCGACTTCATCTATGATCTGGTGGAAGAAAAGTATTCGACCGAAACGGGAAGGCCAAGCATCGATCCCGTGACGCTCATCAAGATCCCGATCATCCAGTACATGTTCGGCATAAAAAGCATGCGTCAGACGATCAAAGAGATCGAGGTCAATGTAGCATACAGATGGTTTCTGGGACTGGATTTCTATGACAAAGTTCCTCACTTCAGTACCTTCGGAAAGAACTACAAAAGGCGCTTTGAAGGAACGGATCTGTTCGAGCAGATCTTCCAGCAGATCCTTCTGCAGTGCATGAAAAACGATCTGGTGAATACGGATACCATGTTCATAGATGCGACCCATGTGAAGGCAGCCGCCAACAGGAAGAAAGCCAAGAAGATCCTCGTAGCGAAAAAAGAGGCACGCTTCTATGATGAGAAGCTGCGTGAAGAGATCGACGCCGACAGACAGGCACACGGAAAGAAAGCGCTGAAAGATAAGGATAGAAACGATGATCATGATGACGACACATCTGCCGGAGGCGGAGGTGATCCCACACCCCTTGAAGAAACTGCCCTGAAAGAGAAGAAACAGAGCACAACAGATCCGGAAAGCGGCTGGTTCCATAAAGGAGAGCATAAGGAAGTGTTTGCATACGCAGTCGAAACTGCCTGTGATGAGAACGGCTGGATCCTGGATTACACCATACATCCCGGAAGCGAACATGACAGCAGAACATTCCCCGCACTCTACGAGAAACTGAAACGGCTTGATCCGAAGATGATGGTCATGGATGCCGGATACAAGATCTCTCCGATCGCGAAAATGCTGCTCGATGACGGGATCACACCGGTGTTCCCATATACATCGCCCAAAACAAAAAAAGGATTCTTCCGGAAATATGAATATGTCTATGATGAACACTTTGACTGTTACTTATGCCCAAACGATCAGATCCTGAAATACTCTACGACCAACCGGGAAGGCTACCGTGAATACAAGAGTGATCCAAAGATATGTGCAGGCTGTCCTTATCTGGAGCAATGTACTCAGAGCCGGAACCACCAGAAGGTGATCACAAGACACATCTGGCAGGAGTACATGGAGATCTGTGAGGACATACGCCATACGAAAGGCATGAAGGAGATCTACAGCAAACGAAAAGAAACGATCGAGCGGGATTTCGGTACAGCGAAGGAGCACCATGCGATGCGATACACCCAACAGGTCGGGAAGGAGAAGATGGCCATGAAAGCTGGCCTGACTTTCGCGTGCATGAACATGAAGAAACTGGCCAACATGCTGTGGAGCTACAGAAGAAATGAGCCGACAGGCCCGATCGATCCCTCAACAAAAGGGGCGAGTTCTTCATCCTTATATGATTTTTTGTCCATCCTGCGAAATATCCTGAAGTTCTCAGAATATATCCCTGTTTAGGATTCGATTTACACAAAAGGAGAAAAGACCCGATCTCTCATTCCTGAGATCGGGCCTTTGTCTACAGTCTGAATGACCGGCATCGCCGGTCATTTGTTTTGTCTCAGTCGTCGATTCTCTCGATATCCGCGCCGAGCGCCTTCAGTTTTTCTACAAAGTGCTCATAACCCCTGTCGATATGGTAGATCTGGGATACTTCTGTCGTTCCGTCAGCAACAAGTCCTGTCAGTACAACTGATGCGCCTGCTCTCAGGTCGGTCGCTATGACAGGAGCGCCATGGAGCTGTCTGCCGCCCGGAATGATCGCACACTTCCCTTCTGTTCTGATATTGGCTCCCATCCGGTTGAATTCCGCCACGTGCATGAAACGGTTCTCGAAAACAGTCTCCATGACGACGCTCGGTCCTTTGGCGACTGTCAGCAGCGCCATAAACGGCGACTGCATATCTGTCGGGAACCCCGGGTACGGGAGCGTCTTGATGTCTGTTGAAACAATCGTATTCTGGCTTCCGTCAACAATCACACCTTCGTCAGTATTTTCAATGACCACACCGCATTCTCTCAGCTTGGCGATAACAGCCTTCAGGTGATCCGGGAGCATGTTCTTCACAAGTACGCGCCCCTTGGTGATCGCGGCGCTGACCATGAATGTTCCTGCCTCGATCCTGTCCGGGATCACGTGATGGTCCACACCGTGGAGTTTATCGACGCCTTCAATCTTCACGGTATCCGTTCCGGCGCCCTTGATCCTGGCACCCATTTTATTGAGATAGTTCGCCAAATCGACGATTTCGGGCTCCTGGGCAGCGTTTTCCAGTACAGTCGTACCCTCCGCAAGGGTCGCTGCCATAATGATAACTTCCGTGGCGCCAACACTCGGGAAATCCAGATAAATTGTGCTTCCCGTGAGTTTATCTGCCTTTGCATCAACGATTCCCTTCGCCAGTGACTGTTCGTTGATCTCTGCGCCCAGAGCGCGTAATCCTTTAAGGTGCAGTTCGATCGGCCGCTCACCGATGGCGCAGCCCCCCGGAAGATGGATCAGCGCACGGCCGCTCCTGAGAAGCAGCGCGCCAAGAACGAGTATCGACGCACGCATCATTTTCACCAGTTCAAAAGGCGCTTCGCAACTGATTTCGCCTTCGGCTTTCACTTTGACTATATTATTCTCGAGATCCGACTCTACCTTCGCTCCGAGACTCATGAGCAGCTGATTCATTACTTCAACGTCTCTGAGGGCCGGCGCGTCCTGAATGATGCACTCATCCTCAGTCAACAGCGTAGCCGCCAGTATTGGGAGCACCGCATTCTTCGAGCCGCTTATTTTTACCTCACCATGTAGAGGACCACAGTTTCTAACGATTAATTTAGCCACATCTAACTCCTTATTATGTAAAAAAGGGGCAAGTGAATTGCTCCCTTTTGTTCT
>JAFRGQ010000090.1 GCA_017433725.1 Lachnospiraceae bacterium | reverse complement strand
GGATCGAGGATGAACTGCACGTTTCTGTGGTTCATCCCATGACGAAAGAGCATCATATCAGCTTTTTCATCTATCGTACAGGAGACAGAGTTGAGACATTAAAACTCTACCCGGAAGGCAATGCCGAATGCAGGTTCCTTATAAGAGGACACGGAGAGATATTTGCTTTCTGCAACAGACACGGGCTTTACAGCATAGAGATTTGAACAGCAAAAAAAGACGGCGAAAGCCGTCTTTTTATTATTTGCTTATTTATCAATAGTATCTGAAGCGTGCGCTCCATGCCGCGTTAACGGTGTCATACGTCATCTGCAGGACTGCGTTCTCAGCCAGCGCCTGTGTTGTCTGCGCCTGTGCATATGTCTGTGCTTCCGCCATGTATGCGTCCGAGAACTGCAGACTGAAGGCCGCCTGCGTGAGGATCTCTTCCACGCCTTCAAATGCATCCGCCGGCGCGAGAACGCCCGTTACGCCCACTGCTTCAACCCATGACTGGTCCACTCCGCCTTCAACGTAGGAAGGACTCGGGATAAGTGATGCGAACAGTTTTCCAGTGCACTGTGTTCCGGCGGCAGACGTGAAGTCTGCGAGGACTACAGCTTCGGATGAAGCGATCGATGAGAAGTATGTGGAAACGGGTATCTCTTCTCTCACTTCAAGATCGTACATCGCCGGGAAACTGAAACCTAAGTTCATATACGATCCGGCGTATGTAGCCACGAGATTGGCATATTCATTCCAGACAAAGAACATGGAACCGACATCGGTCTCGTCAATGAGCGGTGCATCACCGAATACCGCATAGGGATTGGGGCCCGTAGCCATTGCGGCCGCGTTTTTGTTCCATTCCATAGTCTGATAGCTCCTGTTAAAAGGTGAGAGCGATCCGTAATAGAATATCTCATAGTCCGGATTCTGAGGGTCCCAGGCCCTAAAACTGAAGTCGGTATACTGGCCCATCGGCTGGATTGTCCATCCTGCCGGTATCATGACCGAGAAAAACCCGCCGTCATACTGCACGAGCTGTATGCCGGAAGAAGGCACCGGCTCAGGATCGCTGTATGCGCCTCCGTCATCATTATCTGTATCCGGCATCTGAAAATCATCATTTAAGCCGGTGTCATCCGGCAGATCAGATACCGGCGGCTCTTCTGCCGTGTCATTATCATCATTCAGCTCTTCAAACAGTTCCGCTATCTCAGGGTCGAGTTCAGCATCTTCAGCGCTCTCCTGTGCACATCCTGCAAATATGACAGCCAGCATGAGGACTGCCAACAGTATCGCTATCTTTTTCATAATACTATTCTCCTGATTCTCTTAATCTTCTATTATCGCTTCCGGGAATATTCCGTTGAAGACCGGGAGTTTATCGAGACCTTCGCATTTATACCCTGTGCCGGAGCTGTCCGGGATCAGATAATCCCCTGCGAACTGAAATTCGAATATACTACCGTCGACCGGTCTGAATATGACCTTTGCAGCGGTCCCTTCGGAACCCTTGACAGAGGTCTTTTCACCCAGCTTAAGATCTTTGAGCCCGTTAAAGACGGTCTCCATTTCCGAATCGTCGTGGAAGACATATGCTTCGCCGTCGTATTCTTCGTATTCTATGGAACAGTTGTACAGTTCTGATGCATCAAAGTTTTCCGCCCAGTTCTTTACGTCGTCACCGTAAAGGTCGAACAAACTGCCCTGAATGCCGCAGGAGACTGCAAGCAGACAGATAATAGTTGTAAGTATGATCAGCATGACGGTTCTTTTTTTCATGATGCTTTCCTCCATACATTTTCTCAATTTAATCGTATTACAGACACAGGTAAACCATGCGTTTGTTTGTTGATAGGTATCGCTTCCGGAGTAAAATTGTATTTGCTATGTCAGGCGATTATAATAAGAGTATAAAACTTAAGTTCACCGGAAAAGGCAATGCGTATGAACAGGAAAACGCTTCTGTACACAGCGCTCATAGCTGTATGTTTCTTATATGCGGGATCGGCATATATGTCACAGTTTTACAGGCTGACTTCTTTATACGACGGTGCGACAGTTGATATCATCACGTCCGGCTGGAGCTATCTGTTTCAGGCGATAGGCATAGCTGTGTTCTGCATAGGACT
>JAFRGQ010000089.1 GCA_017433725.1 Lachnospiraceae bacterium | reverse complement strand
TGTCCCTGATAATCTGCAAGGCTTCTCATTACTCCATTCTGGTCCAGCAGAGTAAATGCCGGGGCTTTGGTTCCGATTTCTAACATGTTTTCATTCCTCCATGCATTCTTGTATTAACATGCGATTCTTCGCTGCAGAATCGATAAGCTCCATTTACATTTCCACACTACCACACTTCCGCCCTATTTTCCACCAAATAAAAGAAGGCGGCCAACCTGTTATAGTTGATCGCCGTTTAGATTAATTGACTATCTTAATTTGTTCCTCCAGGGTCAGGCGACCATGCTTGCATGGTCATCTGACCTGCAAATCAAAGTTTGAAAGTTTACTTTCATACTTGCACCTCCAGGGTCAGGCGACCACGCTTGCATGGTCATCTGACCCGCCGATCATAGTTTGAAAGTTTACTTTCAAACTTTATTTTCCCTTCTTCATGTCCCTGTAGATGAGTATGGCAAGTATTATGCCGATAGCATATCCACACACACCCATTACCGGGAAGGCTGCCGTAAAACCTGTACCGTCGCTTGTCGTGACTGGCACAGTACACAGCAGACAGGAACCTATGAAGAGTGCAATGGCCAGAAGCGACCGAATAGCATATCCCGTGAGGCGGTTGATTGAAGCAAGCGCCTTATCTTCGAATCCCAAATCAGTACGCACCTTGATCTGACCCTTCTCCAGCATGTCAAGCGTCTGAGCAGTCTTCGTCGAGGAATCCGTGGTGCTCTTAACGAACTGATACAGAAGCATTGCGATCTCAGGATTCATCTCCTCGGGATTCTCAAGGTTGAGATCAAAATTGAGGATACTATTGGTGTTAACCTTATCGGTGAAGAAATTTAATATGTTCACCGTGGGGCATATTGTCTTGAGGGTTCCCTCCATCGCGATAATACCGCGGGAAAGATTGGTGAGGAAAGGTTCGACCTTGTAGTTCTCATCCTGAAGACTGCCAAGAATGGTGCCCAGAAGATCGCCCAGATCAAAATCACCGAAATCCGCTCCCGAATACTGGCCGCACATATCCTCGCACATCTCAAGCATAGCGCCGTGATCAATCTCATCCAGGGGCTTTGCAACCTGTAGCACTGCTCGTTTCAGTCCATATGCATCCTGCATTACCACGGCTGTGACAATATCTATAAGGAGCTGGCGCTGCTTTGCGGTAAGCGAGCCCATCATGCCAAAGTCGATCCACTCGATGTCGTGTTCCGGAAGCTGCATTGCCTGCTCGGACGGTGTGTCTCCATCACCCTCTGACGATGTATCGCCATCGCCCTCTGCCTGAGCGGTTTCTTCGGATTCGGTAACCGGAGTACGAGGAGAAAGCGGTTCCCTGATGAACACATTGCCGGAGTGAGGGTCAGCGTGGTACAAACCATCGGTGAGGACCTGAGAAGCAAAATTGTCCGCAATAAGAGAAGCGATACGCTCGCGCTCATCCTCATCAAGTGTTTCGAGGAAAGCAACGTCCCCGGCTGCGTTCCCTGTAACGAAATCCTCCGTGAGAACTGCCTCACAGGTGAGTTCACGATAACATTTCGGAACAACGATTCCCTCTCGTCCGGCGTTGTTCTCCCCAAAACGTTCGAGATTATTGGCTTCATTGGTGAAATCGAGTTCTATCTTTGATGTTTTCTCGAGTTCCAGAATGAATCCCTTAATATCCATACCACCGATGCCATCCTTGAAAAACCTGTCAAGAATCTTCTCGATGAGGGCAAAGTCACGTGTAACAGTATCCACTACGCCGGGACGGCGGACCTTGACTGCCACAACCGTACCGTCGAACAGAACCGCCTTGTGTACCTGTCCGATGGATGCGGAGCCCAGAGCATGTTCGTCAAAGCTTGCAAAAAGCTCGCTCGTGGGCTTAGCAAGGTACTTCTCAATCTGGGAATGTACAGCCTCAATTTCCATAGGGGCTACTTCCGAGCGGAGTTTAACAAGGGCATCACAATACTCGGGGGGAATGTACTCGGCCTGCTGCGAGGCGATCTGGCCGATCTTGACGAAGGTCGGTCCGAGATCCTCCAGAATATTCACTATGATCTCGGGGGTAATACCATCATCGAAATCGTATTTCTTCAGAATGTCGAGAATCTCTTTGAGCCTCGCGTTGGTATTCGGCTCGGCCTTTTTAGCGTCTTTGCGTTGTTTAATCAGTGCAGAAATAAACCCTGACATCTGTTTTGAACCTCCTGTTTTCAGATTTTTCTTACATGCAAAAGCGAAAAGAACACTCGGAATGCAGATACATACTGCATCTATTATCTGACTTTTTGTGACGCATGTCAAATAATGTGTCAATGACAAGAATTAAAAAAACCATCGATGCAGCCTCCGTAATCAGGAGATCGCACCGATGGTTACGCTATATCACATTATACATCTTTCCAAACATACTCTTTACCGCCAGCTCTCTGTAGCTACAGAGTCATCCTATGTGATTCTGTCTTATCCAAACAATATTTCTGCTGTCTTCTCCAATTCTCTCCTTTCTTCTGCATCGTCATATCCGCTCTCCTTGTCATCAATGCCTTTTATGGGATCGATTGAGAACAGACCGTCACGATTACAGTAGAAGAAGATTCTTCTGACGCCCCTGATCTTAAGCCTTGCCTCTGCGCTCCCTTCCGGATACAACTTCACCATCTGCATCCCATCGGATGAAACAGCTGCCACAAATGAAATGTAATGTTCCTTGGTCATGCTGTGCTCAATTCTCACATAATACTCATCCTCGATGCGCTCGATGAAAATCATGTGTCTCTCATCCGTAGGTTCAGCCTCTAACGGTGAAAGCAATATCCCGTGACAATGAATAGCCGCCTCGCCCATGCTGTGTACCACATTTCCGCAAACCGGGCATACATAGAACTTCGACCGAAGCATATTTGCCGATACATTGGCGTTATGAACGGTATTGCCTGATATCAGCTCCGTCACCGAGATTCTGAACGCCTTCGCGATGGGCTCTAAAAGCGTGATATCCGGATACCCTTTTGCCGTCTCCCATTTGGAGACTGTCTTATCACTCACTCCGAGCTTTTCCGCCAGCTGAAGCTGTGTCATCTTATTTTTTTCCCGCAGTTCTTTAATTATTGCACCTGTAACATATTGGTTCATATTCGTCCTCACCTCCATGCACAGATTGTACTTCAGATATCCTGTATGAGCTACCTACGGAAAGTAGAGTTTAAAAGAATAGAAGCCTTTCTGAACAAAAGGATTATGCTTATCTTTGTATGTTTTAGTCAAACTTCCCACTTCATAACTCAAACAGACTCATTTGCCGGTACTTCTCCGGCAATTCATGCATATACTTAAAGCACTCCTCCGGACTTGAAAGGATATTATTCTCCCTGCAAATTTGCTGAAATATCTCCTTCAGTTCCCTGGCATTAGGACTGGGCAGTTCGTATGCATTTCCATACCGCTTAATATACCGTTCCTTCATCCCGGGAAAATGTTTATCCAGCGCTGCATAATAGTATTCCCGATCGCCTTCTCTGAGTGTAAGCCCCATCCCGAAATCTATGACGCCTTTTACGCCGACCCGGACGCATTCGTTCAGGATGGATGAAATATTTTCCTCCGTATCATTGATAAACGGCAGAATCGGAGTCATCCACACAATAGTCGGGATGTCTCTTTTTCTCATCTCCTCCAACACTTCTATCCTGCGCTTTGTATTACAGACATTTGGCTCCAATATCCGGCATAAGTCGTCGTCATAGGTCGTAAGCGTCATCTGCACCACGCACTTTGCAGAACGGTTTATCTCATCCAACAGATCGATATCCTGAAGAATGCGGTCTGATTTTGTCTGTATCGCCACACCGAAACCATAGCGGCGAATGATTTCCAGGCACTTCCTTGTCAGTCGTAATTTCTCTTCGCAATGCATATACGGATCCGACATCGAGCCGGTCCCGATCATACACTTTTGTCTCTTTGATTTCAGTGCTTTTTCCAACAGTGCCGGTGCGTTCTGCTTTACTTCTATATCTTCAAACGGATGCGTGAACTGGTAGCACCGGCTTCTGCTGTCACAATATATGCAGCCATGGCTACATCCACGATAAATATTCATACCGTAATTGCCGCTGCTGCCTGTCAATATTCCTTTGGCATCAACAAAATGCATCGAATCAGATTCCTTTCATTCATTTCAGGTGACGATTTACTGTCTTCAACTTCTCCGAGGCTGTTTTCAGGCATCACTCAGTTTAAGCTTTCTAAAAACTTGGCATTCATAATCACTCTGCATAATTATACCAAAATAGGCTCAATAATGTGTGATGAGAATTCTGCGTCAGAGATTGAATATTGAACCGTCCGAATACAGAGACAAAACTCTATTGAATTGTTATAATAAAATTATTACAGTGCAAAAAGTGTCATTCTGACACCGAGCTTGCTCGAGCAGGAAAAATGATACATAGGCACGCCCTAAATGAGCTATAAGTAACAGGCAAGCGCAGGTATACTGTCTTTCCTTCTGAGAAAAGGAGGGTATCAATGCAGAAACTATACGATGTCGTCGTAATCGGTGCCGGTGTGGTAGGAAGCGCCGTCGCCCGTGAACTTTCCCGCTACAAACTGGATATAGCCGTTCTGGAGAAAAACCTCGACGTCTGCTTCGAGACAAGTTCCAGGAATACGGGTGTCTGCCACGGCGGATTTGCGTACGATCCCGGGTCCCTGAAAGCACGCCTGTGTGTAGAGGGAAATAAAATGATGGGGCAGCTCTCCGAAGAACTCGGATTTGCCTTCAAGCGGTGCGGCAAAGTCCTGGTCGGAAATACCGATGTAGAGTATAACCAACTCCTGCGGGTCATGGAACAGGGAAAAGCGAACGGCGCGACCGGCCTTCGCATGATAGACGAAGACGAGCTGCACCGACTGGTACCTGCTGTCGTAGGGAAATTCGCTCTGTTTTCAGAGAACAGCGGTATTCTGGATCCTTCTATGTTCACTATAGCGCTTGCTGAAAATGCAGCCCACAACGGAGCCGAATACTTCTTCGATAATGAGGTGACGGACATACGTCGTGAAGCGGACGGCATTTGGATAATCACGACATTGCAGGGACAGTTCGGGACCCGCTGGGTCATCAACGCTGCCGGTCTTGGATGCGGTAAGATTTCCGACATGCTCGGTCTCACCGGATATCGCATCATCGGCTCCAAGGACGACTACATCATCCTGGACCGAAGACTCGGTCATCTCGTCCCAATGCCGATCTACACGGTCCCTTCCAACACATACATGGGTATCCATGTCACCATCACCACGGACGGAAATGTCCTGCTCGGCCCGACCGCCGAGGACACCGATGATCTCTCCTACTACGGAGTGGAACAGCGCAACCTCGACTACCTCTACGAGGAAGCTGTCAAAATATGGCCGCATGTGAGCCGCGGCGACTACATCCGCACTTACAGCGGCATCCTTCCCAAATGGATCGATGAAAACGGCAAGATTCAGGATTTCAAAATAGAGATCATTGACGATGTCGCTCCTTGTGCAGTCAACCTCGTCGGCATCGAGTCCCCGGGGCTTACGGCCTCGGTGGCGATTGCCCGCTATGCAATCTCCATGATGCTGGAGAGGGAGGAATTTACGCCCAATCCATCCTTTGATCCAATCAGAAAACCAATCCCGCGTTTTGAGCAGCTTTCCCCCGAGGAGCAGGCGCAACTCATCAGGAAAGATCCTAATTACGGCGAGCTCATATGCCGCTGCGAAAAAGTCACCCGGGCCGAGATTTTGCAAGCCATCCGCAATCCGCTTGGCTGTGCGACTATGGCAAGCATTAAGTATCGGACAAGATCCATGATGGGACGCTGCCAGGGCGGTTACTGCCAGATGCGCATCAGCAGGATGTTGGAAGAGGAAAACGGTATCCCGGAAACGGAATTGGTATACATGCGTAAGGGCGGACATCCTTTCTTTGGGAAAGTACGCGAAGCAAATAAGTGTGATCTGGAGGTGGCAAAATGATTGAGAGACGTTCTGTAGATGCTCTGATCGTAGGCGGAGGACCGGCAGGTCTTGCCGCCGCAGTAGGCTTATGGAACAACGGAATTCATGATATCCTGATTGTGGAGCGGGAAAAGCACCTCGGAGGCATACTGCGGCAGTGTATCCACGACGGATTCGGTTTAACACAGTTCGGCATGACCCTCAGCGGTCCGGAATATGCCCGGAAATATATTGACGACGTCGTGCGCATGGGAATACCGTTCATTACAAATACCACTGTGTTGTCCGTCTCCCCATCCCGCATCGTGACGGTAGCATCTCCTGATGGCATGATCCGATATGAGGCAAAAGCCGTCATCCTGACAATGGGGTGCAGGGAACGAACGCGCGGCGCACTGGCAATTCCCGGCGAGCGGCCGACAGGGGTATTTACAGCCGGTGTAGCTCAAGCCTACATCAATCTCTATAACCGCATGCCTGCCCGCGAAGTCATCATCCTCGGATCCGGCGATATCGGCATGATCATGGCACGCCGCCTCACGCTGGAGGGAGCCCACGTGCAGGCTGTTTTTGAAGTGATGCCTTACCCTGCAGGCCTTCCCCGAAACGTTGAGCAGTGCCTGAATGATTATAACATTCCTCTATATCTGTCCCACACAGCTACAAAGATCCACGGGAGCGACCGCCTGACCGGGGTAACAATCTCCGAGGTGGATGCAGACATGAAACCGATACCGGGAACAGAAAAAGATTACTCATGTGATACCCTGATTCTTTCCGTGGGATTGATCCCTGAAAATGAACTCTCACTGGAAGCGGGCGTTAAGCTGGATCCGCATACCCGCGGCGCCTATGTCGATGAGCATTACATGACAAATATTGACGGTATCTTTGCGGCAGGCAATGTTCTGCATGTGCATGATCTGGTGGACTATGTGTCGCTCGAAGCCGAACGTCTCGCTGCATATGCCGCTTCTTACATAAAAAACGGTTCGCTTCCCCCATGTCCGCTCCCGGTTGAATGCGGAGAACATGTAGGGCATGTCCTGCCGCAGCGAATCAGCGGAACAAGTGATATTCAGGTATCTCTTCGTGTCCGGGAGCCTCTTCAAAACTGCAGGATCGTCGTAATGCAGGACGGTCTGGAAGTGTTCTCCCGCAGAATGCGCAAAGCAATCCCTGCGGAGATGATTCAGCTGAATATTCCGGCTTCTAAGCTGTCATCTCAGGGCGGGCTGACGGTAATGGCGGTTTGTGAAAATGAATAATCCGTACGAAAAGGAGGATCTTATGACAAGAGAATATACCTGCATCATGTGTCCGAACGGATGCCTGATCGAGACGGAGTATGACCCTGCGCCCGCATCGGAAGGTGCACCTGTAATCAGGTCCGTCTCCGGCAACCTGTGCCCCCGCGGCGCAGAATATGTACTTCAGGAACTCACCGACCCGCGCAGGACGATCGCCACATCGATCCCGGTCACCGGAGGCGAGCTGCCGCTTGCCAGCGTACGCCTGACTGCCCCGATCCCGAAGGATCGAATCATGGACGCTATGGCTGAAATCCGTAGATATAAAGTGACCGCGCCGGTACAGGCCGGCACGGTCGTTATCCATGATATATTCGGTCTTGGCAGCGACGTAATCGTTACGAAGACGGTGGAGGCAATTGAGCCTTCAGGCAAGACTGAATAAATATCTGGAACAAAGAGTCGCTTTGCGACTCTTTGCGCGCTGGTGCGCGCAAGCGTCAGCTTGCATATTCATCTGCGCACCAGTCGCATCCCCGCGGCGCGTTTTTGTTTCATAGGGAACGCAGTTTCCTATGAAACAAAAAACAGATTTCCTGATCAACCGGATTCAATCCAGCAACGCTTTATCAATGATCTGGAAGTTGGCTCTATGAATATAAAGGGCTTTTCCATCGATCATCAGTTTTGTAAATCTTGGCAGGTCTTCCTCAATCTCCCAATAGACTTTATTCCCGGAGAAAGCATAAATCGGCGCTCCCATCTGTGATTTAATGACCACTACCATTGGTTTTCCGAACTTGTTCTTGATACTGTTCACCTTTCCGCTGATCAGTGTCGAGGACAGGAGCCCGGATGAATCGCTCTCAATCTGATCCAGATAAAACTCATATTCCGGAGACAGCCGCTTGTCATAGAAGATGCAGGTATCTCCGCAGGAGATCAGCTGCTTGCCATCAATCGTGATCGTGATGACAGAGCTCAGATTCTTCGTCGTATACCACTCGTCTGTATCGGAGGCGTAGGTCTTTTCCTCCACGATGTTGTTGTCGATGTCGATCTTTTTTCCGTGGGATTTCAGAGTACGAATCCCGGAATTATCAAAAATATCAATATTGTACTCATTGCCGATAA
Source organism: Lachnospiraceae bacterium (assembly GCA_017433725.1). Lineage (GTDB taxonomy): Bacteria > Bacillota > Clostridia > Lachnospirales > Lachnospiraceae > Chordicoccus. The sequence continues at coordinate 8,943 of JAFRGQ010000089.1, read as the reverse complement.
TACTGCCATGGAGATCATGGATTCCGCTCTGCATCTGAGCACAACCGGCAATGCCTGCCATCAGTATCAGAATAATTGCTATCGTTAACGCTCTCACTGTTTTTCTCATCTCTCATTACCCCGTTTCAAGGTTTGTTTTTCATTATGTTAATTACAGACATTATACCGCTTTCTTCTTCACCTTGATTGTCGCAGCATAGGCACTGTTGCAAAGGCCGAGCACAGCGGAAAGTATGAATAGTGTCTCGATGCCCAGTGTTTCCCATATCCAGCCTCCGAACAAAGCGATGAGGATCGTAATAAGGTGATTGACGGAAACTCCCGTTGAGATTGTAGCCCTCACTTCCTCCGGACTATCGGAGATGTCCTGTACGTAAACATTCGATGCCATGGATGCCAGTGAAATAACCGAATCCAGAATATAGTTCACACAGCACACAACGAAGGCTATATTTCTCGGAAATATATGATGAGCAAAGCCATAGAAGAAACAGACGATCACCAGAATCAGCGTATCCGAAACCATGACGATTTTATATCCCAGCCGGTCAATAATCTTGCCGACAAGAGGTGACGCGAAAAAGCTGCAGACCGCCGACAGCGCGAACAGAGCGCTGATGACCATTGCGTTTGCGCCGTAGAACAGAACCAGCACATAGGGACCAAAGGTGAAAAATACCTGCTTGCGCGCGCCGTAGAACACTTCCAACATGTAGTATTTGGAGTATTTTCTTCGGAAGTAGAATCGGCGCTTGTTCGCATCGGAAGCGCTCTCGTCCGTCATGCGCAGACCGGCCATAAAGCTCAGGCCGATGATGCAGGCACTGACAGCAAAGACTGCGCGGTACAGCCGGTATGAATTCTTTAGCAGGAAAAAAGTTGCGATAATGACCAGATAACCTGCCAGCGTGCCGATCTGTTGAACGGCGTTCTGCATGCCCAATGCCTCACCGCCACACCCCTTTCGGGAATATTGGAGCGACAGCGTATTGCGCATTCCCAGCTGCATGTGATCTCCCAGAGAGTATACAAAAATGCACAGGATCACCATCACACGGCTCGCAGGCACAACTGCCTGCGCAGCCATCCCGACCAGCATGAACACCGCTCCGATCCTGTAGATGCGCTCGGCAGAAAATGTATATAGCACCGCCAGTATAAACACCAGCAGCAACCCCGGCAGCTCCCGGAAGAACTCCGAAACACCCTTATCAAAACCGGACATACCCACGACTTCCGCCAGATAGTTGTCGATCACGCCCTTGTATAGCCCGTAGGCCAGCCCGACAGTGAGCACAGACAGGAAAAAGGCTCTATATTTTGATTCGGGTCTGAAAATCTTTTGCATTCTATCCATAATAGTTGCTCTTTTTCGTTATCCTTCATTGCTTACCTATCCTCATCGCACAGTAAGCATTACTCCCTTTTTATATCATAGAGAACGAAGTTTCCTATGACATAAAAAAGCTAACATAGAATGATCACCTTTGTCAAAGAAAAGAGCTGACCTGCCATTCATTCTTTTTCTATCAGCCTATTTTCTGTTTTGTGTCACTTTAACTTTTCATAATACAGGTATTTTTGGGCCGCCTCTTTGAACCGGCCTCCTTTTTCAATTACCTCCAGGCAAAACTCCCGTATGCTCTCCTCCGTCATTTCGGGTAATGTATCACAACTGAATGTGCGATAACTGTATGCGTCGCACTCGCTCGAGGGAAAGCTGTATCCGGTGAGCCTGCAAAATGCGAACGCCGCCATGTCGTAATCCGAATTATTAAGCGCCGCATCTTTCAGTACGTCAGCATCCTCTTCGCGGGCAACCTGCTCCTGCAGAACAAAATACACTTCATAATGAGCGTCTTTCGGGTCATCGATATTTTCCGGAGGCTCCGGCATTTCATCCAAGTTGTATTTCTCCGCAGCATATTTCATCATAGAACTGCGGGACGCCTCCGGTGCGTGCGCAATCAGGTATCTGATCAGCTCTACATCCCGATCGGGGTGAAGTCCCATGAGGTCTCTGCGTATTATATTGCCGTTTTTGATTTTGTTCCAGTTATCGGATCTAAAAATCTTTACGCCCATTTTTTTACCCCTGCTTTTCAGCATAAGCAGCACATTACGCCGTTTTCATCTTTCCCTATTGAAAAGCTTACATAGAACTCCCGACTTTGTCAAAGAAACGACCTGCCATATTAATCCAGATATCCCTGATCCCGAAGATATGTCATAAACCGCTCAAGATACGCTTCGCACTCTTCCATACTTAACGCCTCGATCAATACAGCAATCTTAGGTTCGGCGCTGTACCAACGCAATAAAAACCTTCCGTTTTCTCCCAGCTCCACTCCCATATCGAGAACCAGTTTTCTCAGATCTTCATCTTCTACGGCTCGGGCAACGTCATGAATAAAGATTTCTTTTACAATAAATTGATTCTTTATATCTGTTTTCATATACCGCCTTCCTTTACGCTTCAAGAAGCTCCTCTATCTCATCTCCCGTAAGCTTATTCTTTTTCAGGAGTTCCGCGACCATCCGATCAATACGGGCTCTGTTTTTCTGAATGATTCCTACGGCCTCGTTCATTTCCCTGCCGAGGATTTCATTCACTTTTTTGCGAAATGCCGGATCCCGCATAGCTTCTTTTGGATCCATATAGGCGAGGCCGAAATCATCGTCCATACCGTACACGCTGATCATAGCAGATGCAACCCTTGTTGCCTGCTCAAGGTCACCCGAAGCCCCTGTTGACATGCCATTCTTCTCACCGTAATAAGCAATCTCGGCTGCGCGGCCTCCGAGGCTTGTTCTTATACGATTGATCAGCTCTTCCTTCGTCGACAGAGGTCCCATCTCTTTCGACGAATGCTCCATATATCCGCCATGCGAACCTCTTGCCACGATCGTTAGATAGGAAGGCGTATTTCCTCCGAGATAGCATAAAAATGCATGACCGCTCTCATGTCTGGCAACCCTCTCCAGATATTCATATCCCCAATCTTTCTTTTCACCGTGCCGGGTCAGCTCAAATGCCTCATCCAGCACCGCATCGTCAACCGCCTTACCGGCCTTGACTGCCATGCGGTTGGCCAGCTCTACCACGCTCGTAAGATTCGCGGGACTCATCCCCACTGCCCTCTCGGCAGTGCGCCGGATCATCTCGTCACTCACCTCACACATAATATTTTTACTGAGCAGCAGACGAAGCAGCTTCTCCCTGTCATCGGCATTCGGAAGGTCGATTAGAATCTTACGGTCAAACCGACGTGAGAGCGCCGGATCGATCACGCCCATGCCTCCGCGCCCTTCTTCGACATCAAAGTTCGTTGCCGCCAGTACGAACACCGGACGTTTCGGATCAACAGAGAAGCCGTCCATTTCCGTGAGAAGCGCATTGAGCGCCATCTCTTCCCCGTGGGCATTATGGGATGCGTCACGCTTCCTCCCGATCGCGTCTATCTCATCAATAAAGATGATAGAAGGAGCGTAACGTCTCGCCTTCTTAAACAGCGCCCTGACTGCCTCCGGTCCGCTGCCCTGATACTTTGTGACAAAGGAGCTCGCCACTGCCGGGATAAATGCAACATCAGACTCTCCCGCCATGGCTTTGGCTAACATGGTCTTCCCGGTTCCCGGAGGTCCGTAGAGAAGTACGCCCTTCGGAGGAGTGAGTCCCTGTGCGCAGAATTTTCTCGGATTCTTCAGATATTCTATGAAAAATCCCAGTTCATCTTTCGCATCACTTGCACCGATCACATCCGTAAAATGTATATTCGGCTTCTCCACCTCATCCAGCACGCTGCCGGTATCTTCTGATGAGGGAGCTCTCTTCAGTGAGAAATCACGCAGCCTTACAAATACCTCCTTTTTATCTCTTAAAAGCCTCGGCGCGGTTTCAAATGAGATTACCTTTCTCTCTGCGGCAAGCATAGCGGCAACATTTTGCAGGTAGATCTCACGACAGATTTCCTGAAGCATGTCCTCAAATACAGAGAAATCATCCTCGGGTTCTTCGATCTTCCCTCTGGCTCCGGCGCGAACGAAACTGAGCAACAGCTCTTCATCGATTTGAACATCCCCGGACTCAAGCAGATATACCGGAAGCTCCGGGAGCCTCTCGCGGAGTGTCTTGAACAGACTCCTCCCATCATGGAACAGACTGGCAGCCATCGGCTTATAATCGAAGGCACCGACCGAAAGCATCCTGTCTTTTTCCGGCATATCTTCATATACTGTCGCCATCGGATCAAAGTCTTCCTGACTTTCCATGGCGACATCCAAAAGTACCAGCCTGATATCATTTTCGCCGGCCAGTCTTAAAGCCTCATCGATATTAGTAGTTTGATAAAAAATATAGCCAGGCAAATTATTCCGGCATTTTTCGACAAATGATGCTTCCCCGTATACAAGTATCTCAGGCTTCTCTTCACTGAAGAAAAGCGGCTCTAAATCCGGCGTAAGAGTGTCTGTGTCTACAATAAATCTGATTGTATCCAGCTTCTTCAGCGCTTCGGCAAAGCCGTCCTCGCTCCAAAGTCTGCATACCTTGAAGATCTCATTTTTGAAGAATAATTCTGTCTGCGCACGAAGCGTTCTGGCGTCTGCCGCTCCTCCCTCACGGAAGAGTAGCGCCGTTGCTGTCAGGTCATCAACCTTGGTCCTGATTTTATACTGCTTCTCGAAAAGATCCCCGACGCGCCTCAGTTCCCTTGCGCTGATCTTCTCCAGGTCATGAGGCGACAGATGATTGAACAGAATCGGCCATCCCGTCGCGAGACGGCTTGTTATGGCAGCCGGGAAAAACGGTTCGCCGGTTCTCGGGTCTTTCTCCGTTTCCAGTGCACCGAGAATCGTTTTTCGGGGAATCCCTGCGGCATTCTGTTTTGTATCACCCTCATAAAGGGATTTGCCTGCATTGCTCGTAAAGATAATTATAGTATCCCTGAAATTTACAGCCTCCCCGGTGTATCTGTCATTGAGTCTCCCGGCGTCCAAAATCTGAAGGAAAAGCTGTATCGTATTGATATGTGCTTTCTCGATCTCGTCAAAGAGCAGGATACATTTCGGATTCTTCTCAACAAATTCCGTCAATAGTCCCCTTGCCGCTCCGGAATAGCTTTTTTCAAAGCCGACAAGCCCCATATAAGTCTGGTGGTCTGCATAGGATGACATATCAAATCGCTTGAACGGAAGCCCCAGTGATTCAGCGGCCTGCTCCGCAAGGAATGTTTTCCCGACTCCCGGAGGACCCACGAAGGCAAATATTGCCTTAGGTCTCTTCCGGGATGTGTCGCTTTCGGCCAGCACCTCAGCTGCAAATATTCCTTCCGCAAATGCATGGACCACATGATCCTGCCCCTGCACCGTACTGAGCAGCTTTGCTCTCAGTTTTCTGATATTTGACGTTAATTCCGGCAGGAATCCGCTGCCCGCTTCCGTATTATCTCCGCCGGAGCTGTACGGATCATTATGATTGCCGTTTCCACCTGCGCTGCCCGTTTTCTCCGGTCTGTTCGATCCGGCTGATCTGTCTGTAGTTTTATCCGTTTCCTTCGGTCCGGCTGACTTATCCGCAGGTCTCTCCGCCTTCTTTGATCCATCCGGCTTATCTGCCGATTTTGCTTCATTCTTCTTGTTCGGATTCCACTCGGCTATTTCACAGACCTGCATTAACGTCAGAGTGGGTTTTTCCACAATGGCACTCAGCAGATCACAGGGAAATATCTCCTTTGAATTGCGTGCATGGGCTATTTCCTCTGCTCTGCTGTAGTAATCATCAACATGTTCCGTATCAGCCATTTTCCTGACAGTCAATTCCAGTCTGAGCCGTGCCCTTAAGCGCGTGGTATCCACTTTATATACATCCCTGAACAGGATGCTCAATGCGTGAATCTCGATATCCGTCACACGCATCATGATTGCCGGAGCCTTAAGAAAATCTTCGGCTTTCATCTCGCTCAGTTTCAATATTCCGAGGAAAAGGTCCTCGACCGAAGGCTTCTCCTGTTTCCTGTATCTCGCCTCTGCCGCCGCTCGCGGCATGACTACTGCGCGCATTGTCGTTGAGTATAGCATACATACACCTCCGCTTCTTTCAGATCTTTTTTATTCTTCACCACACATGAATCTCTTCCACTTTTTCGAGCAGAGCCTCCGCAGATATATTGCCGAATCCCCGATCCGACAATTCGGCCGAAACCGCATCCATGATTTCCGAAACACCAGCGTCCGGATTCGCCCGAGATGCAATTTCTACATAAGGAAGCAGCCTGTCTGACCACTCCGTGGGCGATGGCGTATATGCATACATGCATTGCCAGATATATGTCTTTTCTTCCCGTTTGATTGCCACATATTTTCCGTTTCCGGATATGCATATATCATCTATATACTCCGGCGTGTGTATTACACTCAGCACCCTGTCATTCACAGGATCGTAAAAGTAAAGATCCTCACGGTTTGCGACCAGAACAAACTGGTCATTCGGCATATAACATACTCTTTGCGGATACTCAAGATAGAATCCCCGCTGCATGGCAACAGGATCGGAGTGTTGTCTTATTTCTTTTGTTTCAAGGTCTATTGAAATCAGACCATACGAATGACAAGCAAGAACCACCCTCGTAAAAAGTGTATTGCAGGTCATCCGGACACGGCCGTTATGTAATGTCAGCTCTTCCGAGCGATCTTCAAATATATGAATCAGGTACAAGTGCCTTTGCGACAATACGAGCGCTCTTGTATCATCATAACTGATCTCGACCTGTCTTATTCTTTCATCCGTTATTTCCCTTTCTTTCAGCAGAAATCCTTCCGAATTCCAGAAACCGATTCTCCCGTCTTCCAGAATCGATGCAAAGAGTTGTCCGTCCCGGCTTATCTTCAAGCCGATCACCTCACGGCTTACTCCCTCACATTTTCCGAGGATCTTTCCCGTATCTGCCTCTATCACGTAAAATATCTTTTCACCTCTCACCGCCCTGAGATAGAACTTTCCGTCCGGCGATATTTCCGACGTCACATGCGAGCCGTCTCCATAATCCGCTATCTGGTCCCATGTGCCGGTATCATAGAGTTTGTCACCATACAAAAATAAGGCGGAGTTCTTACTGAAACTGATTTCATCCTCCTCGCCTGTACCCTCAATAACCGCAACCGGCCAGTGTGCGATGACCTGCATGGGGAAGCATTTTTTAGCTAACCGGTCATTTATTTCCAGCCAGCGAGTGCCGAAGACAGCATCCCGGTATTCTCCGCTCATTCTGGAAATGAGCATTTCGCGTGCTGCCTCCCCGTATTCCCCACGGTCCAGGTAACCGCGCAGCTCATCGATTTTGTCATCACACTTCTTCTGAAACTGCTCATAATCGATGATGCTCCTGATCAAACTCAGCTCATATAATGCTATGTAATCCTCATCCGAATCATAAGCAGTATCAATCAAGTCACGGGATTCTTCATCCAGATAGTTCCTTACCTGATGTGCAACATCCCACTCACCCGCTTCCATAGAAAACCTTGCCAGAAGAACCCCGGGTTCCGGCTTGCTGAAGTAATTCTCCCAATTGGCTGAGAGATAGCACACGCCTTCCTTTGGGGTAAGAAGACCTTCTCGCAGACTGTAGAGACAGTAATTATAAAGCGCTCTGGTGTTTCCCGGATCCTCCTTCAGGGCCATTTTCCAAAGACGCGAAGCCTCTTCCGGTTTCCCGAGATCCAGGTAACTCAGCGCCATATTATTTAAGCTGTCTGCAGTAGTTCCGGCAGCTTTCGGATAAGGAAGGTCGTATTCTTCGCCGACTTCCGTCCTGTAAATCTCTTTTAAAGCAACCTCGATTTTCGCAAAATCGTGATATCTGTCATCCGGATCCTGTGCCATACACCTTGCAAGAAGCTTCTGAAGTCGATCCGGAACCCGCACGCGGCACATTTCAAAATACTCATAGCAGACAGAACCGACCATCGGACCGGTCAGTTCCCTTCCGTGCGCCCAGGGTTTTCCTCCGAGATACATTTCCAGAACACTCACTGCCCAGCTGTAAATATCCGTCCTTCTGGAAAGCGTCTTTGACATAGACTGTTCCGGTGAACAGTATGCGGGCGTCATGCCGCCGGAAGGGGTAATTATCGTGGAACCCGGATCGCTTTCTTTCACCGTTATCTCCCCTTTTGACGCAGAGAGCACTGAGCGCGCCTTAGCGAGACCGAAATCACTCACCTTGGCACCCCAGTTCTCAGTAAGCAAAAGATTGTCCGGCTTAACGTCCTGGTGAATGAGCTCGTTCTCATGAGCGTAGTGAAGTCCGCGGGCGAACTGAATGGCTATGTTAAGAAGCCGTCTCGATACTTCATCGTCCGATCCTTCATAAAGGCTTCCGTCATTTATGTGATTCTCCAGGCTTCCGTTCTCCATCCATTCGGAGAAAATAGTCGGAATCCCCTCGACCAAACGCACATAATAGCAGGATACGATATTCGGATGCAGACCAAGCCTGATCCATGAATCACACTCTCTTATAAAGCTTTCTTTCTGTTTTTCAGACACGAAAAATGCCGGTTTCGGACGTTTCATAGCCAGATCTACATCCCAGCTCGTGTGGTGCACGCGCCACACGGAGCCCATACCGCCCTCTATTGCATCCGAAAGAATGCGGTACCGGTCCAGAACTATTCCGTCTTTCTTTATATCTTTATTGGAAACAGCCGGGGCATCTTCCTCATAAACGGTGCCGTCGGTTTCGTCCTCCTCGTAAACGGTGCCGTCGGTTTCGGCCTCCTCGTAAACGGTGCCGTCGGTTTCGTCTCCCTCGTAAACGGTGCCGTCGGTTTCGGCCTCCTCGTAAACGGTGCCGTCGGTTTCGCCTCCCTCATAAACGGTGCCGTCGGTTTCGTCTCCCTCATAAACGGTGCTGTCGGTTTCATCTTCCTCATAAACGGTGC
>JAFRGQ010000088.1 GCA_017433725.1 Lachnospiraceae bacterium | reverse complement strand
CTACTTTAACGGGGATGATTATGATAACGCTGTACAGGAAGTCTTTACTTATTTCAGCGACTGGGAAGGCTGCACTATGACAGAAATCGGATATGCCGGAGATGACGCTGTCAAGGCAGAAGCGGAAATCCGTGGGCTGGCGCCTGAGCAGGTTATGGTACTGACATCCACCTTTACTACGGACGGGGAAGACCACCAGAACGGCCTCGAACCAAATCACACATATGAGGATTACAAGTGGATCCTGACAAGAAACACTACGGCGGAGCCTTGGAACCATGAAGATCATGGTTACGGCTAAACCGGTTAAGAAGGTGCTAAGTGGTTGGATGAGTGCTTGGATGAAAAGAGATGGCGTGCTGTCCTCCGTTCATTTCAACGTGTTCAGAAATAGCGTGTAAATTCGAGCATCGTACGCTCCACCACGAAAAAACCGAAGATTTCAACATCTTCGGTTTTTTGTATTCCGATGTTGTTTTTGCTATCAACTTTTTTATGTTCTATACCTGGCATCTTTGTAATATAATAACAACGTTAGTTATTTCAGTTATCTTTGATGCACAGAATCGATCTGTAGAGAGAGAGATTATGGTAAAGGAAGTAAATCAAAACATTTTTGTTAATGACTGGGATTATCCTGATAAGGGTGACCATCATTGCGACGACCCGGAAAAGAAAAAACTCATTGAGAAACTGTCCAAAATGATCACCGACAGCCTGGATCGCAAGATACCGGGAGGCCTGAAAGAGAATCATTTCGACTTCTGGATCCTCGACAGACTGCTTACTAAAGAAGAAGTCAGGTTCATGCTCAGTTTCAAGAAGCGCCGCGTTGGCTATACGACGCGCCAGCTAGCTAAGCTGAACACTATGACCAGGGAAGAGGCGCAGAAGATCATCGACCATCTGATCTGGATCGGCATACTCGAACAGAACAGAGACAATGAGGATCATCACATCCAGTACTGGATCCCTAAGTGGGTGATCGGCTCCGGAGAATATATGGTGGAGCACGCGACTCTCTGCGATGAACATCCTGAAGTCGCTACGATGTTCAACCTCGCTCCGCAGGAACCGCTTGAAATGACAGTAAAGATGATCCCGCCGGGGGGCGCGGGCATCGGAATGCACACCATACCGGTAGAATCCGCCATCGGAGCCACACCTCAGACAGTCAGTGTCGAATATCTTTCGCACTGGCTCCAGAAGTACGATAAATTCTGCACCATGGTATGCGCATGCCGTAAAGCGCAGCGCTTCAGAGGAGAAGGTGTCGGCGATATCGAAGGCTATATGTGCATTGGTATAGACGATATCGCGGAATTCCTCGTAGAAACAGGTAAGGATGCACACTATATAACAAGAGAAGAAGCTCTCGAGATCATAATGAGAGCCGAAAAGAAGGGCTATGTACATCAGATCGGAAACGTTGACGGTCCGAACAGGATCGTGGGTATCTGCAACTGCTCGCCGGGAAGCTGCTATGGACTGAGAACTTCACAGCTCTTTAATACTCCTAACAT
>JAFRGQ010000087.1 GCA_017433725.1 Lachnospiraceae bacterium | reverse complement strand
AGCTATACGACAAGAACGAAAGAAATGTCATCGGAAAGATTTACGGCATCAAAGCAGAAGCCAGACAAAGACTCGCTGCAAAAGACAGCACATACATAAATCCAGACACACTGGAAGACGATTAAACACCGTGGCACCTTGAAAATGACATATCTGACCGATCCAAAAATCGGTTACAATATGTAATATCAACCCTATATCACAGACCCGGTTGCCACGGACAAAGAAAGGAGAATAATTTACCATGGCAAAAGGATCTGTAAGAAAGAAAGGCAAGAAGTGGTACTATCGCTTCTACGTGGAAAATGAGAGCGGAAAGCGTATGCAGCGTGAGTTTGTCGGAACCGAAAGCAAAGCGGAAACAGAAGCAATGCTCCGCAAAGCAATGGAGGACTACGAGGCTCAGAAGTTCGTAGCAAAGCCGGAAAACCTCACCTTAGGAGACATGCTTGACCTCTGGGTAGAGGAAGAATTAAAGCCCGGCAATCTCTCCAACGGCACCGTGATGGCCTATCAGGGAACGGTCAGAAGGATCAAGGCCTACCCCATTGGAGAAAGAAAGCTAAAGAGCATCAAGCCGGAGCATCTGCAGCAGTTCTTCGACCATCTAAGCTTCGGAGGAAAGAATCCGGACGGAAGTGCGCAGCAACCGATCTCGCGAGGATATATGAGGCTCTTTACGGCGGTGATGCAAAACGCATTCCGTTTCGCAGTATTTCCCAAGAGACTCATCGGATTCAATCCTATGCAGTATGTACTATTAAGGGGACAGAAGGACGAAGTGGATCTCTTCTCCGGAAATGAGGAAGACGCGATCACCGTCCCGACACTCTCCCACGAGACCTATAAGGAACTCATGAGCTATCTGCAGAAGAAAAAGAATCCGGCGATCCTCCCGATCCAGATCGCCTACTACACCGGGCTTCGCATCGGAGAGGTCTGCGGCCTTACCTGGCAGGACATCGATCTCGAAGATCAGTATCTCACCGTAAGACGCAGCGTCCGCTACAACTACGAGCGAAAGAAGCACGAGGTCGGCACCACGAAGCGAAAGAAAGTCCGCACGGTAGACTTCTGTGATACGCTTACGGCCATCTTGAAAGAAGCCAAGATGGAGCAGATGAAAAACCGCATGAAATACGGCGTGCTCTATCGCAGGAATTACTACAGGGAAGTCTCGGAAAAAGACCGAATCTACTATGAGCTGTATACGCTCTCCGGAGAAGATGTCATTCCGGATGACTACAAGGAAATCGACTTCGTTTGCCTCCGGGATGACGGCGCGATCGAGCTTCCGAACACGGTGGCTCTCGTCTGCAGAACGGCAAAGAAAAAGATACCCGGGCTTGAAGACTTCCACTTCCACATGCTGCGACACACCTACACCAGCAATATGCTGAGCGGCGGTGCAGCGCCAAAGGATGTGCAGGAACTTCTCGGACACTCGGATGTCAGTACCACGATGAACATCTACGCACACTCTTCCAGAGAGGCAAAGCGCAACAGTGCAAAGCTTCTCGACAAAGCAGTCGGCGCGGATGCCTGAAACAAAAGTTTCCCTTGTAAATGCTCATAAGGGCAAAAACAAGGGAAAACCGTAAAATCTGCAGATGCGATACCGCATAAATGCAGTAAATTCAAGGGGTAAAAGAGGGATGGACTGATAAATTTCGATTTGTTTGTCTCTATTCTACTTGAAATAGGATATGCTCTCAAGAGTAAAAGGGCCTTCCATTCGGAAGGCCCTTTTATCATACGCGATCAGGAACAAAAACAAGTTTGACTGATCCGTTCATATAGTCCACGCGTCGTGATCCATTTTTTATTCCGTCTGATTAAAAAGAGTCTTTAATTCATCTGCATGATCCTGCAACGCTTTAAGAACATATTTGTCAAAATGACGTGCATCCTGCTCACTGCTGCCAAACTCGTAAGTCTCCTGTCCATAATCTATGACGTCAAATCCGGGAATTGCCTTACTGGCACTGTTTGTGCGATAGCTTGCCGCATCGGCCAAACTAAATGTGACTGATCCGCTGCTATAATTGACCCAGCTGCTGATATCTGTCCCGGTCGCTTCAGTAGCATCGCCATTTTTCGCCTGTTTCTCAGCCTCAGCCTTCTCGATTTCTGTAGCTCCGTCGACATATTTGCCGTACATTTGATCGATATAAAGAGACAGGGAATCACCGAAGATCTCCGACGGCACGTGGCCGCCGTCCCACTGCCACTCGATCACCGCATCTGTGCCGGCATTCAGCCATGCGAGCTGGAGATTCAACGAGTTCAACATCGAAATATCTCCTTCAGATGCCCCCATAACGATACGGGTCCAGGTCGGATTGTCTGTCGTGTCCGCGCCGATCGCGGTCAGCGGATCATAGAGCTCAACGATATTATTGCCGTATTTGTCACCTTCCTCGATAGAAGCGATATCTTCCTCATAGGAGGCCAGCATATCCTCATAGGACTCATAGTTCGAGGAATCAGTCGACGAGTTTCCGGCCGCCTGTGTCGTCCCGGCATCCGGACCGCCTGTCGCGTCCTGCCCTCCGGGGGCGCCGCTGGGTGCTTCTCCGCTTGGTGCTTCGCCGTTGTTCATATCAGGCGGATTGCCGCTTGGCATCTCTCCATTCGGGGCTTTGCCGCCAGGCATACCACCGCCTGCACCTCCAGGACCCATTTGCTCAGAGGAGCTTCCTTTGGCATAACGTCCCTCTATAAATGCCTGCGCTTTATCCTCCGTCGTCATCGCGGCAACTTCCTCATCGCTCAGAGCCTCGCCATCAGCATTGAACCAGGTCCAGTCATCTGCGTAATCGAGATTAGACAGATAGTCCTCAAGATTAGCCTCAAACTCGGCCAGATACAGGTCGAGATATGTTCCTCCATAGCCATTTGTTTCTGCGTATTTTTCTTCATCATATTCGATGGTCAAGTCGATCGTATCGTCCTTGTCTCCATCGTTATTCAAATCAAAGCCGACTTCGGACTCTTTAACCGAAAGCTTCTGATTGTTGATATACTCCATGTATTCCTCTGAAAGATAAGACGCCAACTGCTTCTGGAAGTTGGTGCTGAAATTATAATCCTTATCAAGGTAGTACTCAAAAGCCATCGTCATATCCGCCTCGGCAAGTGAAGTGATTGCACTATAAGCCACGCACCCCCATACACCGTCTGACAAATCATAGTCTTTGCCATCGATCGTTACCGTTGTGGAGTAACTGCCGTCTTCATTGCGATAAACTCCGACCGCTCCTGCCTCAATCTCATAGTCATAGTAACTCTCGTTATTAGAGGTCGCTGCAACCATGGCCGCGTGAGCTCCGCCGCCTGACCCTCCGGTTGATACGAAGTAATCGACATTACCAGGAAGATTGCCGAGAAGAATATTGTATTTAACAAAACGGATCGCATTCTTCTGATCGACCAGGCACAAAGGTGCATCGCCGGTATAATATTCATTTCCCTCCTCATCGGTTGCTGTGCTTTGTTTGCCTCGGTTTCCGCAAGCGACATTGATATAGCCGTTTGCGGCGTTCTGCGAGGAGGCCAGCTGATTCTGCTGCTCACCATAACCTGCAGCACCGGTGTTAATAATGACCGGGGCTGTTGCCGCCGTATACGTCTGCCCGTTCTCACTGGTAATTTCGCCGTCTTCATCAATAATCAGGACTCCTGCTGTTCCCGTAGATCCGGACGTCATATCCTTAGCAGATATATCAGCCTTGCCATCACTGTCTGTATCCAGTCCTTTAACATAGGCGCCGGGGACATTGACCGAAACGCCCTGCT
>JAFRGQ010000086.1 GCA_017433725.1 Lachnospiraceae bacterium | reverse complement strand
GTTCTTCACAATCCCGAACGGCACGGTGGTCACCACGACAGGACGCAAGGTCAAGAAGGACGGCTATGTATGGTACGAAATCATGCTGGCCGGCGCTTATGACACTGGCTGGATCGCAGGCAGCCTGATTGGTTATTAATTCGGTTACAAATTAGAAGCAGCTGCATAAAATTGAATAAGCTATCGTGAGCGGGCAGGTCCAAATCGGACCTGCCCGTTTTTTCATTTCTTTTGGCCCTCCTCCAAGATTTCTCGTATAAATAGATGTAAGGGCACAAGGAAGCCCACTAAAAAGATATAAAGCAAAATTCGAGAATAGATTTTATAAAAAGAACTTAAGGAGAAAGACCATGAAGAATACACTTAGAAAAATCGTTATCAGCACAATGATCGCAGTCACAGCAACAGTAGCAGCAATTGCTCCGGCAGCTACAGTAGTCATGGCCAATGACGGCTTCGAAGCCATCTATGAGAATGGTTACAAGTACTATTACAGCCACGACACAGGCAAATATTACTACGCAGACTCCGATGGCAACATCGCTTGCGACAGCCACGGACCGATCGAGATGGACAGAAAGAACGCAACAGTCAACTCCCTCGACAAGAGCCTCTACGGCGCAACACGTTACTGCAATGTAAATGACTTCCTCGCTCTGAGAACCGGTCCGGATTCCGACGCAGCAATGATCGCGAAGCTCGCACCGAACGCGCAGGTGACCATCATCGGCACAGTCGGTGACTGGGTAAAGGTTTACGCTCCGTCAGTTGACTCCGACGGATATGTATACGGCGCATACCTCTCAAAGTCAAAGCAGGCTTCTTCCAGCAAGCCGGCAAGCACAGCGGTTTACAAGACAGTCCGCGGCACAAAGCATTATCTCGCACTCAGGACAGATACATGCTACGATGAGAGAAACGAGATCGCAAAGCTCTACAATGGTGAGACGGTTAAGGTTCTGAACAGCAACGTGAACGGATCCGGCTACGCAAAAGTCTACGCTCCGTCAGTTGACAAGACAGGCTATGTAAACGCTGAATACCTCAGATAAGATGAAATGAACGGGCAATGAGACCCATAAAAGGCGGGCAGATCCAAATCGGATCTGCCCGCTTACGTCGTTCTGTCTTAGCTCGCTTTACTGCTCTATGTCATATTCCCCATACTCGCAGCCGACATGCGTCGCCTCGATCTCATCAATGAGCTCCAGTCCTCCATGCTTCCGCTCGTACAGCTTCACGACTCCGAATCCGTTGCCGCCGTTCCAGAGCCGGTTGTGCTTCTTGCTTCCGTCGGGGGCTTCATAGTTTACAAGCAGCATGTCCTTTTTCTCGCAAATAATCATCGTATCCATCACTGCATGCACATTCTCCTGCACAACATGCCAGTAGACCCGCTCCTCATCCTCGCGGAATGAGAATTTTGTCCTCACATCGAGCCACACCTTTGAAAAATTGAAGTCAAACTCCTTACCCTCGTAGTAGAAGACGCCGAGGAGTCGCCGATCCAGCGGCGCAAAATAGATCTTCGGCCTGCCGCCCCCGATATCGAAGACGGAGTTCATGAGCTGTTTTCCGGTCTTTTTGCTTACCAGGTGGTTTGATGACAGCCACACCCATGGGCTTGTGAAATCGCGTCCCCAGTTCTTGTCCGCATAGCCGTAGCAGGTGTCCGGCGTCACGGTATATTTTCTACCATTAAGCATAATCGTGCCCGAAAATGCGCTCTTCATGCCCTCGGCATGCCAGTACATTGCAAATGCCTCCATGTCCCTCAGCGGCTTACTCGCTCCATAGCCGACATTAAATGCAATCTGTTTGTCTACCTGCAGATCCCAGCTCATCTCCCCCGCATCACACATCCACTCCGGGTGGGCTGCGGCCTCCTCCGCTGTGATTTTGATGCTTCCCGCAATGCGGGTTTCCGAAGCGTGGCAGTCGGCTGCATCGATAGAGAAGGGTGCATCGGCATGCATATTTACATCCTTCCACGCAAAAAACCGGTGAAGTTGGCAATGGTCCTCACCCCAGCATCCGGCTTTAATCATGAGGTAGGAGGGCTTTTTGCCGGTGGCTGCATTTGCAGGAAGCTGTCCCAGGACCGGCTCATCCTCCGCGAGGTCCGGGTTGCACACATAAAATTCAATGAAGAAGGGCTTTTCCGCACCGTTTTCGTCCCTGGCGGTCAGCGAGTGCCACCACCAGTCATACCCCTGCCGCCTGAGCGGCCCGCGGAGCATGCATGCGTCGCGCGTGATATCGTGTTTGTTGAAAGAATGTGTCATATTTATGCCTCATTAATGATTTATATGTAATTTTTTATAGTTGCTAAACACCGGCGCAGAATCTGAGTTGAATCTGCGCCGGTTTCATATATGGACCATTTATACTCACTTTCGGGACATGTATCCATATTACTGCTGCTGCACACCCATTGCAGCCTTAACATATTCCCAAGCTTCCTCTTCATCAAGAGCGAATTTTGAAACAACCTTCTTAACGATTTCAGACGGGGAAAGATTCATTTCTTCTCTGTATATCCTTATTGCGCCT
>JAFRGQ010000085.1 GCA_017433725.1 Lachnospiraceae bacterium | reverse complement strand
TCATAATTTCGGGAAGATCCTGAATATGGTCAACATGCAGATGGGTAAGGATAAGAACGTCAATGAAGTCGATTTTCAGTTTTTTCAGATGATAAGCCGCTGTGGAGCGGAGTGATCCCTGACTTTCCGGTAGAAATGCACGCCCAGTATCTATAAGAACACGGATCGGAGTTTTTCCACCTGAGTATTCAAGGAGAATGGAATCACCTTCAGCGACATTAAAAAAGTGTATTTTCAGCATGTATTATGCGCAGTCTGTTCCTTCAGCCGGTATTAACAAGAAAAGCCTTCAGTATTCACGAAAGAATATATGATTATTGCCGGTGTTGCAAATCATGTATATCTCCCTGATCCATATACCGAAAAGCTTATCGTGCTTTGAAAAGAACAAGAAACGTTTTCTCAAAAGCGAAGTGAATAATGGTTTGCAGAAAATCCGACCTGTGTATTCATTTTCTTTTCAATTTGTTGTATAAAGCAGGGTCTCACAGGTGGTTCCGCCGGCAGCATAGGCACAAAGCTCAATGTTATGCTGACCTACAGAATAAACCTCATTGCATATTTGCGTATAGCCGCTTTCATCAGTACCGTAATAGACTTCAGTGCCGTCTACCCGAATTTCCATTGTTGAGAATTTATCCAGGCCCCAATACACGTTCACGCATTGACCGGATTTCTGTGTGTAAAAATTCGGATAATACCACAGGAGCACCGGTTTTACTGATGGCTGGACGGGAGAAGAGTACGGCATCGGATCGTTTGTTTATTTCAGACGCCGTCCGTTCGACCGCAATAAGATCATCGCGCTTGCTGAAAAGTGGCCGAGAGCAATTATCCGCTGCAAGGGTATGATCTGGTATAAAGAAGAGCCGGATATGTCTTACATCTTTGAGCAGGCGGGTCACATGATCCAGGAGATGCAGAGCGGACGATTCCTCGCATCTGCAGATCAGGCGTCTATCGATCGGGTGCTTGAGAAATATCCGCAGGTCCGCAAAATGTGGGACCCGGTATACGGAGATCGCATGCAGAAACTTGTTTTCATCGGCCAGAACATGGATCGCAAGGAAATCGAAGAGCAGCTGGATGCGTGCCTTGTAGATTGAGTTCGAAGTGATTCGGAGCAAAAGGTGTCGGCGGGAGCCGTTCCGAATTCCGCTCCGGATCTATGAAAAGAACCAATAAATGTGGAAATAAAAAACGTGCCGTGCATTGAATATGCACGGCACGTTTTTTTAAACAGGAGATATGCGCGCTGCCGGGCAGCGGTTTATAACGATAAAGTATTGCGTCAGGAGGTCATCTGTAATTCGGGATCGCGATCCTTGATTCTTTCTGCGATAAAAGGCCCGACTTCAGACGGCTTGAGATTGAGGACATAGCCGAATTCACCGAAGAGAATTCTTTCGGCTTCCTTGTAGATCCGCTCATCAGCACTGTGAAACTTCTTGCCGGTGCGCAGCTTCTCCGCGTGTTTGTTGCGGAGGGTGCGGATCAGGCAGAGCATTTCATGGTGATCGCAACGGGAAACGATCGAAGAAAAAGCAGCCATACGCTCTTTGTCATTTTCTACCCATACCGATTCACACTCCGGAATCGAGTCAATCAACTCGAGTACTTCTTCACGGGTCAGCAGTTCACGCATTTTTGCGGGACCGTTGTCCGTGGGGATGTAAATCTTGCTCCCGTTATTGTATACGGGTACCAGTATATAATACTGACGGACCCCCAGACTTGACAGGTCTCGTTCGATGATGCCGGTGACTTTACATACGCCTTCGGGGATGTGCATTACAGCTTCGTTTACTTCTATTGTATTTGTCATAGCATATTCGGCGCTCCGGATATTTGCGCCCCTCTCCGGATCAGATTAATATTCCACGGCATTATTTTATCACAAATGGATTTTTCTCGTAAGTTCGTAAAAATTAACGTAAATTTTACAAAAAAACTGAAAATGATGTTAAAAAGTAACTATTATTACCGTTGATTTTATCTTGCGCATCGGGTATAATACTCGGGTATGGAAACGGACGAGAAGTTTATGCGCGAGGCGCTCAGACAGGCGAAGAAAGCTTATCGGCTTATGGAAGTCCCAATTGGTTGTGTCATCGTTCACGATGGCGAAATCATCGCACGGGGATACAACAGGCGTAATACCGATAAGAGTACTTTGTCGCATGCAGAACTCAATGCCATTCGGAAAGCAGCGAAAAAGCTGGGTGACTGGAGAATTGAGGAGTGCACGATGTATGTAACCCTTGAACCGTGTCCGATGTGTGCCGGGGCAATCGTTCAGGCGCGGATTCCCCGATGTGTGATCGGTTGCATGAATCCCAAGGCCGGGTGCGCAGGGTCGGTCATGAACCTGCTGCAGACGGACGGATTCAACCATCAGACGGATATCACGACGGGTGTTCTGGAAGAGGAGTGCAGCGGAATGCTGAAACAGTTCTTCCGGGAACTCAGAGTTCGGGATGCGGAGCGCAAACAGCAGCGCGCCGAGGAGCTTGCGGAAAAGATCAGATTCTCGTAATTTCCTGAGAACATATCCGCATCGGGACATGAATTATATATGGAGAAGTATCGAAGTGGTCATAACGAGCCGCACTCGAAATGCGGTCATCGGGTAACCGGTGCATGGGTTCGAATCCCATCTTCTCCGCTTGGGGACATCGAAAGATGTCCCTTTCTTTTATGTCGTCATAGGAAACTTCTTTTCAATATGTTGTATCCGTAAATGTTTCAATATGTTTACATTTCTGAAAATCACTTGAAGTCGGATTCCTGCTGTGATAGCTTAAAACAGAAAGATAATTATTATGGGAGAAACATGCAACATGGGTTTTCATTTCTTATCCGGACGGGTGAGGCTTTTCGCGGAACGTCTTGGAATTGCGCTTTTGATTCTGATGCTCATCGTGTCGCCGGTTCCGGTGTATGCGGAAGCCGGGACGGAAGCTGCCGCCGAGACAACAACAGACGCAGCTGCTGCAGCTACCCCGACGCCGCCTGTCAGGGATCCGCTCACGAATCATCTGACGAACTGGCCGCAGATGTCGGAGATCAATGAGGATTCCGCGATCCTTATGGATGCGGACAACGGTGCTATTTTGTATTCGCTGGATCGGGATGTTCAGAGGATTCCCGCTTCCATTACCAAAATTATGACTTGCCTGCTGGTCATCGAGAACACGCAGATGGATGAAGTTATCACCATGACCGAGGCGGGAATGGCGGAAGCCTACGGCGGAAGCTCCAATATCAGCCCGATCCTTGGGGAACAATTCACGGTCGAGCAGTGTCTTTACATGCTTATGTTGAAATCTGCAAATGACATAGCCGCCCAGCTTGCTGAATATGTCGGGGGAAGTGTCGAGGCGTTTGTTCAGATGATGAATGACCGCTGTGCGCTGATCGGGACGACGGGCACACATTTTAATAACCCAAATGGCCTGCCCGGAGATAATCATTATACTACTGCGATGGATATGGCTCTCATTATGCAGGAGTGCCTTAAGAATCAGACGTTCAGACAGATCATTTCCACGCCGATATATACGGTGCCGCCGACGAATCTCACGCCGACGGAGAGGACTTATGAGAACCATTGCAAGCTGATCGTGGAATCTGATGCGGAGCACTATTACCCGTACTGCATCGGCGGCAAGACAGGCTACACGGATCTTGCCTGGAGAACATTTGTGACAGCGGCCGAGAAAGACGGACGAACACTGATCTGTGTCACGCTACACGGACCGGACAAGTCGGATTTCACAGACCATAAGAATCTGTTCGAATACGGTTTCAACAATTTCTACACGGATCCGTGTGAGATGGAAGCTGAGGAGGGATGGGAGATCAGCGGCGGTGTCACGATACCCGTGGGGTTTGATGTCAGGGCGCTTACGAGGCAGGAGAATACTCTCAGTGACGGAAGTATCCGCATAGATTATAAATATGAAGACAATCCTGTCGGATGCGTGTTGAAGACCAAGGCAGTGGAGCAGAAGGCAACTGAGACAGAAGCACCTACAAGTACCGATTCGACCGAACAGACGGAAATAAGTTCGCCCAAAGCGGTTGCGGGTACGAAAACACAGACAGAAATCAATGAGATTCACAGAAGCGACGGTCATACCTTAACTGTGCTGATTGTCATACTTCTTGTCCTTGTCGCGCTGCTCGCAGCCGTGCTGTACATGCTGCACAGGAATCATCAGAAGCAGCTGGCGCACGAGGAGGAAATGAGAAGAAAGAGGGCAGCGCGAAAGAAGAAGGCTGCAAGAAGAAGACGATCGGAATCATCGACCGGCTCAGGCGTAAGGAGAAGGCCGGAGGAGATGAGAAATCCGGGAAGGAGAACAGATTCTTCCGGACGGAATACGCGAAACAAAAAAGATAGGAATGTGTGATGCGTACAAGAAACAGAACTATTATCTGACATTGAAGAACCGCGGTACAATATGAATTGCAAATAAAGAACTGCATACACCGGATGCACGCATTAGCATCGGTATATGCAGTTCTTTTATTTTTTCATCGCTCAATACTCGTGATTTTAGTCAGGAGAGACGCGCATTTAGTGATACTCGTCTGCTTCGCGAGTAGAATTTCGCGAGCGAAACTGTAATTTCACAAAAAATATCCGTGCACCTCACTCTGAATCGGCCCCCACAGACGTAACCTCCCCAGTTAACTCGGCCCAGGTACCCTTACGACACACGAGAGCTCCCGCTTAGTGCTGCTGTGTTCCCACCCTGACACGGTTCACAGGTTCCCGTTGCATAAGACCCAAACGTCAACGCCACTTAGAGAGGGCAGCTCCATAAAGACAAACCCTCGGATCGGCATCACCCCTGCTGTAGCGGACTGCAGGTTACAGGGCCCCGCTAATGCCCCGGTTGCACGGATAGGAAGAGTATATCCGAAAAACGATGAATTGTCAAACATGAATAAGGGGAGTATAATAAAAATAGCTGTTTTGCGCGAAAGCTCCGGCCGGAACGCAGAACATCCGTGACAGAAATCTGCAGTAAAAAAGGCTCTGCAGATTATAATCAGCCTGATATTATACTAAAGAAAAGAGAGGGTCCAAGTATGAAGAGAATTGGTTTGCTGACCAGCGGCGGCGATTGCCAGGCACTTAATGCTACGATGCGCGGTGTTGTTAAAGGACTTACAAATAATCTTGATGAAGTTGAGATTTACGGTTTCATCGAAGGTTATAAGGGTATGATCTACGGAAATTACCGTCTTCTGACATCGGAAGACTTCTCCGGTATCCTTACACGCGGCGGCACGATCATCGGCTCATCCAGACAGCCGTTCAAGCTGATGCGTGTTCCGGATGAGAACGGTCTTGACAAAGTAGCTGCTATGAAGCAGAACTATTACAAGCTTCGCCTCGATTGTGTTGTTATCCTCGGCGGAAACGGAACACAGAAGACAGCGAACCTCCTTCGTGAAGAAGGCCTCAACGTAATCCATCTTCCGAAGACCATCGACAATGATATCTGGGGAACAGATCTTACCTTCGGATATCAGTCAGCAATCGATATTGCAACCACAGCGATCGACCAGATCCATACGACAGCTTCCTCCCATGGACGAGTCTTTATCGTTGAAGTTATGGGACACAAGGTTGGCTGGCTGACCCTGAGCGCAGGTCTTGCATCCGGTGCTGACGTCATCCTTCTTCCGGAGATTCCGTATGATCTTGACAAAGTCTGCGAGGCTATTAAGAAGCGTCACGGCCGCGGCAAGAAGTTCACGATCCTTGCAGTTGCCGAAGGCGCTATCTCCAAGGAAATGGCAGAACTTAAGAAGAAAGATCGCAAGAAAGCTATGGAAAAGATGCTTGAGAAGTATCCGTCCGTTTCCTACAAGCTTGCTGCTGATATCACAGAGAGAACAGGCTCCGAAGTACGTGTAACAGTTCCGGGTCATGTACAGCGCGGCGGCTCTCCGGATCCGTTTGATCGTGTTCTCTCCACAAAGCTCGGCGCTTACGCCGCAAAGCTTATTGTCGATGACGAATACGGCTACATGGTTGCAACAGTTAATAACCAGATCGTTAAAGTGCCGCTTGAAGCAAGTGCAGGCCAGCTGAAGGGTGTAGACCCGCATGATCAGACAGTAGAGCTTGCCAAGTACATCGGCATCAGTTTCGGAGATTAATTTATGTCATACGTTGCTCTATATCGCAAAGCCCGTCCCTGCACCTTCGATGAGGTGAAGGGCCAGGATCATATTGTGACCACGCTGAAGAATCAGGTCAGGACGGGTAGACTGCAGCATGCATATCTCTTCTGCGGTACAAGAGGAACGGGAAAGACGTCGATTGCCAAGATCATGGCGAAGGTCGTCAACTGTGAACATCCGGTAGACGGAAATCCTTGTAATGAGTGTGCTTCCTGCCGCGCGATTGCGGCAGGAACTTCCATGAATGTTATCGAAATCGACGCTGCTTCTAACAACGGCGTCGATAACATTCGTGAAATCGTGGAGGAAGTCCGTTATCGACCGACACAGGGAAATTACAAAGTGTACATCATTGATGAGGTTCACATGCTGTCTACGGGTGCATTCAATGCGCTTCTGAAAACGCTTGAGGAACCTCCTTCTTATGTCATTTTTATTCTTGCGACGACCGAGTCGGGAAAAATTCCGACAACGATTCTTTCCCGGTGCCAGCGATATGATTTCAGAAGGATATCTATCGACACACTGATAGAGAGAATGAGGTATCTGACCGAGCAGGAAGGCGTATCCTGTGAGGAGAGGGCGCTGAGATTTGTAGCAAGACAGGCTGACGGTTCTATGAGAGATGCGCTCTCCCTGCTGGACCAGTGTATGGCCTTTTATATGGGTGAACAGCTCACCTATGAGAAGGCGCTCGATGCGCTCGGTGCAGTGGATACGGATGTTTATGGCGAGCTTCTCGGTGAGATAGTAAGGGGCGATGCGGGTCGAAGTATTCTTATATTTGAGAACCTGATGGAGAGAGGACGCGAGGTCGGGCAGTTCGTCAGTGACTTTATCTGGTATCTGCGCAATCTGCTTCTCGTGGAGGCTGCGGATGATGCATCCGATTTAATTGATATTTCATCCGAGCAAATGAACACGCTTCTCTCTTACGCGGACATGACCTCGCCGGAAACCATTATGCGCTATATCCGTGTGCTCTCGGAACTTCAAAACTCGATGCGATTTGCAGGAAACCGCCGAGTGCTGACGGAGATTGCGCTTGTGAAACTTTGCCGTCCCCAGATGGAGCGGACCGACGATGCGGTCCTTGACCGGATGCGTGTCCTGGAAAGCAAAATTGAGGCTATCGAAGAGGGGGGGGTTGTGCAAATGCAACGAGATACTCCTCCTAGTTCAACAAATAGCTTGACAGAGTCTGTCGGCACGGGATATGATTCGTCGGTAGAGGATTCCGCTCCACCGCCCAATGCGGCTCCGGAGGAGCTGCGGAAAATCAGGAGTGAGTGGGCGACAGTGGTGGATCGTGTACCTTCCGGTCCGCTAAAGGTCATGCTAAAGTATGTGGTACCCATGTACAATGCAAGTGATCCGGACGGAAAACTGTACCTTACGATCCAGGATACGCCTGACGCTAAGATATCATATGATTATGTAGCGCGTACCCCTGAGCAGCTCGGGAGATTTGTCGGAGAGCTGGAGCAGGTAGTTGAACGCCTCTATGACAGGCATGTTGAAATCGAAATCACTCCGCCGGGAAAAAGAGATAAAGATCTGTACGCCATATCCGTGGACAGTATTCTGAATGACCGGTCTCTGATAGGGATGCCTGCTGAAACGGACGAGGGAGATTTTACGGAGTAGTGACTCCCCGGCCGTGTGATGACTGTGAGTAATGCAATATCTGCTTGATAATAATATGCGGTATTGTTTGAACAATGCTTTTGCAAAAGGAGGAAAAAGGTGGCCAAAAGAGGTGGCTTCGGCGGCGGAATGCCGGGAAACATGAATAATCTGATGAAACAGGCTCAGAAAATGCAGCGCCAGATGGAAGAACAGCAGAAAGCCCTGCAGGAGAAAGAGTTCGAAGCAACGGCAGGCGGCGGTGTCGTATCTGTTACTGCTAACGGTAAGAAAGAAATTGTTAAGCTGGCAATTGATCCGGAAGTTGTGGATCCGGATGACGTTGAAACGCTCGAGGATCTTGTGGTTGCTGCTCTTAACGAAGTGTTCAAGAAAATCGATGCAGAACAGGCGAGCGTTTACGGTAAGATGACCGGCGGCATGGGAGGCCTCGGCGGTGGACTATTTTAGTGGTTACATCAGCAATTTGATCGAACAGCTTTCTTCACTTCCCGGTATCGGAACGAAGACTGCGCAGCGGCTTGCGTTCTATATCGTAAGTCAGCCGGAAGATAAGGCAAGGCACCTTGCCGAAAGTATTCTGGAGGCGAGGAAAAATGTTCGCTATTGCAAAGAGTGCTGTACGCTTACGGACGCGGAGAAATGTCCGATCTGCAGCAATCCACGGCGTGACAAACATACCATAATGGTGGTGGAAACGCCTCGCGACCTTGCTGCTTATGAGAAGACCGGTAAGTATGAGGGAGTCTATCATGTACTGCATGGGGCGATTTCCCCGATGCTCGGCATTGGCCCGGATGATATCAGACTTAAAGAGCTCATGACGAGACTTGCCGGAGATGTAAACGAGGTCATTATCGCAACTAACTCTTCTCTTGAGGGGGAGACAACTGCGATGTATATCAGCAAACTTATCAAACCAACAGGGATTAAGGTGACCAGAATCGCCAGCGGTGTTCCTGTCGGAGGAGACCTTGAGAACATAGATGAAGTAACTCTGCTCAGAGCACTTGAAGGGAGAACACAATTATGAACAAAAAAGAGCTGCAGATCGTTGCCAATGAAGTACGTAAAGGTATAATCGTTGGTGTTTACAACGCAAAATCCGGTCATCCGGGCGGATCTCTTTCCGCGACGGAATGTCTGGTTTATCTGTACTTCAAAGAACTGAATGTTGATCCGCAGAATCCGGATATGGAAAATCGCGACAGATTTGTTCTTTCCAAGGGACATGCGGCTCCGGGTCTTTATGCAACATTAGCGGCAAAAGGCTATTTTCCGATGAAGGAGATGGAGAATCTGCGCCATATCGGTTCTATGCTTCAGGGACATCCGACTATTGGCGTTCCGGGCGTTGATATGTCAACAGGTTCGCTTGGCCAGGGCGTTTCCGCGGCTGTCGGAATGGCACTCGGCGCAAGAGTGGACGGAAAATCATACAGGACCTATGCTCTCTTAGGTGACGGAGAACTTGAAGAAGGTCAGGTATGGGAGGCAGCTATGCTGGCCGGAAACAGAAAGCTGGATAACCTCTGTCTAATCGTTGACAATAATAATCTTCAGATCGACGGTACTCTTGAGGAAGTAAATTCACCGTATCCGATCGGTAAGAAATTCGCAGCATTCGGCTTCAATGTTATAGAGGTAGCTGACGGAAACGATTTTGATCAGCTCGATGCTGCGTTCGGGGAAGCTCGCAACACGAAGGGAATGCCTTCCGTCATCGTTATGAAGACACTCAAGGGCAAGGGCGTTTCTTACATGGAAAATGCTGTCGGCTGGCATGGACAGGCACCGAAGGCAGATTTGTATAAAGTTGCTATGGACGAGCTCACTAAGGCGGGAGATGAATTATGTCAGAAATAAAGAAAATTGCTACACGCGTCAGCTATGGTAATGCACTCGCGGAACTCGGTGAAATTCATAAGGATATCTGTGTACTTGATGCGGATCTTGCCGCTTCTACACAGACTGCCATTTTCGGAAAACGCTTCCCGGATCGTTTCTTCGATGTGGGCATCCAGGAAGGCAATATGGTCGGTGTCGCTGCAGGTCTCGCAACAACAGGAAAGACTGTATTCTGCAGTTCCTTTGCTATGTTCGCGACAGGTCGTGCATACGAAATCATTCGCAACTCGGTAGCTTATCCGAGACTCAATGTCAAGATCTGTGCTTCTCACGCAGGTGTATCTGTAGGAGAAGACGGAGCAACGCATCAGTGCATTGAAGATATTGCTCTCATGAGAGTTCTTCCACATATGCTGGTCATTCAGCCTGCCGACGATATAGAGGCACGTCAGGCTGTTAAGGCTGCTTACGAATATCATGGACCGGTCTATCTCAGACTTGCCCGTCTTGCTTCTCCGGTCTTCAATACTGAGGATTACAAGTTTGAGCTTGGCAAAGGCGTGACTCTGCGCGACGGTTCCGATGTGACACTGGTCGCAACGGGCTTACCGGTCACCGCAGCGATGGAAGCTGCCGACCTGCTTGCAGGATGCGGAATCAACGCACGTGTTATTAATATGCATACAATCAAGCCGATCGATCAGGAGATTCTCCTTAAGGCTGCCCGCGAGACGGGAAAAATCGTTACTATCGAAGAACACTCCGTGATCGGAGGACTTGGCGGTGCTGTATGTGAGGCTATCACAGAGAAGTGCCCGGTTCCGGTTTGCAGAATCGGTATACAGGATCAGTTCGGAGTTTCAGGGCCGGCGCTCGACCTCTATAAGCTGTACGGACTTGACGCTGAAGGTATCTTCAAACGCGTAAAGGAATTCGTGGAGGCGTAATGCAGTAAGTCCCGGGGATGAGGAACGGATTTCATTGCGATACTGCGGTTTCGTGAAAATCCGGTGCAGACCATGTGGAAAATACTATGCGGAAACTTTTTAAGAATATAACTGAATGGATCGTTCATATTCCGGATGCATTTAGAAAGTCTGAAACAGAGGATGAATTCGGAATCAGACTGCGAAAGCACAAAAGGGCCATGTATATACGCACGGCCCTTCTTGTCGTGCTCGGAATAGCTCTCATTTTTGTTCTGATTAATATTTATACACACTGGACGTTCCGGTCGTATGAGGTGATCGAGTCGGAGGATGTGTTCGACAGTGTATCCGGGTATGTGGCAATCAATGATCGGATCCTGCGATATTCTCCGGATGGAGCGGTGCTGCTGAAATCAGATATGGAGGAAGAAATATGGAACGAATCCTTCAATATGACGCAGCCGACA
This sequence comes from Lachnospiraceae bacterium, assembly GCA_017433725.1. Classification (GTDB taxonomy): domain Bacteria; phylum Bacillota; class Clostridia; order Lachnospirales; family Lachnospiraceae; genus Chordicoccus. Next base: position 2,103 of record JAFRGQ010000085.1, on the reverse strand, counting down.
CTCGAGGCCTCTTCTGAAGCAATCCTGATTTACGACAAACGAGGAACAGACATCCATGTATATAATATGGAGCAGAAACTCGGAAACTTCATTACGAACAGCCCAATTCTGTTCGCGCGTGTTTCGGCGAATGGAAACGTATTGGCAGCCGTGGAAGACGGCGAGGGAACGCAGATCATTTATTACAACAGCAAAGGGGAGGAGATCGCAGCAATATCGCCTTCCCCGACGAAGTATGGATATCCTCTGTCCATGACAGTGTCAGAAGACGGAAATATGGTCGCGGTTTCCTATGTGATGACCGATAACGGCGTCATAGGCTCCCGACTGGCTTTCTATAACTTTGGTTCAGCCGGAAGTGACAAGGAAGATCATCTGATGGCAGCAGAAGAGTTTTCGGAGACACTGATTCCGGACGTCCGCTATTTCGGCGGAACTGAATTGATTGCTTTTACGGACAGCGGCTTTATGGTTTATAAAGGCGCAGGAACTCCGAAGCGGAAAGAAGATGTAAAAATCGGCAGGGATATTGTTTCTTTCTTTTGCGATGAATCCAGATTGGCGTTTATATTCCGATGCGATGAGGTTGGACATCGCTACACGATGGATGTCTACAACCACGGAGGCAAGCTTTTGAATACGGAGTATGTCGATATCATTTATGATAAAGGACATTTCAGTAATAAAGAACTTATTTTCTGCAACAGCAATGAGATGGCGGTATACACCCGGAACGGACATCTTCGCTTCAGCGGTCCGCTCAACGAGGGAACTCTGTCCGATGTGATCAAGATCAGCAGGAACAAATATTTTGCGGTGACCGATACGAAGGCCGAAATGATCAAGCTCAAGTAACGTGATGTGGGTTTTATTCTTCATCGCGCAATACTCTTGACGTTAGTCTACAGAAGTATGAGAGCAAAGCGCCATTTGCCGCACAGAGATGAGGAGTGTGCTATGAACACAATGAACACATTGAATATGAACACACTGACGATAGTTGCGCTTGCCTATTGGGCGCTTGCCGCGCTGTGGGCGGGATTCCGGGGAATGATAAGGACGGTCCTGGCTTTTCTGGTCATTGTTCTCACTGTATTTGTTACGTACACGGCGACACCGGTCGTTTATCAGTCATTGCACGGATCGGCAAATGTCAATAATTATCTTCAAAGGCAGTCAGGCACAGTCATTGAAAATATTGCTGACGGGATCGCCTCGGGAACAGACAGCACCGGATGGCTGGATATACTGCCTCTGCCTGAAGAGGCTCAGCAGATCATTTCACTCGGTGACAATTCGCTCATAGCCGAGATGCTGACAAGGGACCCGATCAAGAGCACACTTGCGATCCAGCTCGCAAATATCATCACGCGTATTTTTGCAACAATACTGACAGCTGTTGCGGTATTTATAATTCTTACTATTATAAGATTCATTCTGCTTAGGATAGCTGACTTGCCCGGAATCAGCGCCCTGGATCATTTGCTCGGTTTTATGATAGGGCTAATTAAGGGGATCGTCGTGATATGGATAGGCCTTCTCATTATCAGGTTGGTTGCACTGACCGGGAACGGAACGGGACTGGTACGCCAGGTCAATGAGAGTGAGATACTCAGCGTGCTTGATTCTTATAATATGGTGAGAAGATTGATTATGTCTCTGATTTCAGGCCTGTGAATTAAGCGGGGAATATAGAGGCATTAAATGTCAAAAAAACAACAATCGAAATAATACGGCACCGCAAAGCAGTGGCACAGATATATCATCGCTGTTTTGCGGTGCTGTTTTAGCGCAGAAAAGTATCTTCTGTGTATAAATTCAGAACTTTTTAAAATGTAAAAAAAATAAAAAAAGTTCTTGACAATAATTAAAGCGGATGGTATTCTTTAGAAGTTCCGCGCGAGAACAGCGCGAACGAGAACATTGATAACTGAACAGCGTAACACATCAAGACTCGAAAATTCTTTACAGTTTCGTAAAACGGAACAAACCAAAAACAGTAATGTAAGGAAACGGGACAGAAACTAACTTTTTGGTCAGTTTTTATTCTGTGACCTGGAATTGAAATCTTTCAGAGAGTTCGATCCTGGCTCAGGATGAACG
>JAFRGQ010000084.1 GCA_017433725.1 Lachnospiraceae bacterium | reverse complement strand
TAGTAAGGAATTGAAACTGCGGAGAGCGTCATTCCATGCGTGGCATCCGTATAGGCTCCGATTGCCTGACCGATCATATGGACTTCCCAGTCCTGAGACTTGCCCATGCCGACAAAGGTGTTGAGTGCCCAGGATGCTGCCCACATTATATTGCTGCGGGCTTCATAATCCTCCGGATTATTCACTGCGATACGGGAATTCCTGACAACGGATTTCATCAACGCCTCAGAAATATAGTCGCTGACATTGTCATCCTCTCCGGAAAAATACTGCTCACTGACATGGTTGAAGATGTCATAAATTCCGGCAACCATCTGATACTTCGGCACGCTGAATGTATATTTCGGGTTCAGTATGGAGAATTTCGGCATCACATTGTCTCCGAATACATGACCAATCTTCAGCTTTGTCTCATGGTTGGTGATCACGGAACCGCCATTCATCTCAGATCCGGTTCCCGCCATCGTCAGGATGCTTCCTACCGGAATGATGCGGTTATCCGGTTCTTCCATTTGCAGATAATATTTCTCCCAGGGATCACCCTCACACCATGCCGATACGGAAACTGCTTTGGCATAATCGATTGTGGAACCTCCGCCCACGGCAAGGATCAGATCTACATCATTTTCCTTTGCAATACGGCAGCCTTCATACAACTTATCCACCGTAGGATTTGACATGACCCCCGCATCCTCCACGATAGTCTTGCCGCATTCCTTCAGGATACGAACCACATCGTCATATATGCCGTTTTTCTTGATGGAGCCACCGCCGTAAGTGAGCATCACCTTTTCGCCAAAGCCTGAAAGAGCTTCCGGAAGAAATGACAGCGCATCGTCTCCAAAGTACAGTTTTGTCGGATTTGAGAATCTGAAATTTCCTAACATTGTTTTGTCCTCCTGTTTTTTACTTTGCCTGCGGTTCTACAGGGTTCATGGCAATGACCCCAACCAGTTTATGAGGAACGTAAAGCTCCTCCAGATATTTGATTTCTTCTTCAGAAAGTCTGAATTTCACAGCCTTTACAAGTGCATCGATCTGAGGCTTCTTAGTTGCTCCTACAACCGGTGATGTTGCCTTTGTGAGCAGCCATCCCAGAGAAACCTCCGCCATGGACACGTCGTGTTTTTCTGCAACCTCGATCACCCTTTTAATGACCGGCGCATCTATATCCTCTGCCCACTCATATTTGGCTTTATTGATATGGTCAAGCTGCGTTCTTTTCGTTGTATCTCCCGGCCTCCTTGACAGCCTTCCGCCTGCAAGGGAACTGTACGGGGTGATCGCTATGCCGTCCTCTCTGCAGTAAGGAATGATCTCACGTTCGTCTTCACGCGCAAGCAGGTTATAATGGGACTGGATAGATACAAATCTTTCAAGGCCTTCCTTTTCCGCAAGGGCATTTGCCTTCGCAAGCTGCCATGCGTAGCAGTTGGATATTCCGAATGCCCGGATCTTTCCTGCCCTCTGCGCCTTCGTCAGTGTTTCCAGCGTCTCAAGCACCGGCGTCCTATAATCCCATGCGTGCATGATATACAGGTCAATATGGTCTGTTTCAAGTCTTGAAAGGCTTTCATCAAGGCACTTCTCGATCCATTCCGCGCCGGAATACTTCTGGAGCAGCTCCTCACCG
>JAFRGQ010000083.1 GCA_017433725.1 Lachnospiraceae bacterium | reverse complement strand
TGGCGGACCACTTTTTCCTGCTGCGTGTTCGGCACATAGGAATCAAGATATCCCGGGTAGAATCTCTGCAGCACATCCTGCATGGTCGGTCTGTCACCCATTGCACACGCCCTCCGTATCTGAAGGAGCAAATGTGTCGTATGGGCTCCTGATCCCCATGAGCGCTTTGGATGTCATCAGGAGATATACATCCGTAGATCCCGGACTGCGGTGTCCAAGGAGCTGCTGGATAAAGGTGTGGCTGACGCCGTCTTCGAGAGCATGACATGCAAAACTGTGGCGGAGCGTATGCGGGGTCACGCCTTCAGGAAGGCCTAATGCCCAGGCATGCGCTTTGACAAACAGTTCGACAGCGCTGGTCGTGAGCGGCTCGTCCCGGACTGTGCTCGGAAAGAGCCATCCCCTTGGGCGGCCGTACCGGTACCAGTATTCCGTAAGGATCTCCAGGTTGCGGTCGCTGAGTATCGTATAGCGGTCCTGCCTGTTCTTCGAAACCGGCACATGGATCATCTTTTTTGACCTGCTGATGTCTTCATAACGCAGGCGGCATACTTCGCTCACCCTCAGGCCGGATGAATACATCGTCGCAGTAATGGCCTTATGCTTATAATTATCCATGGAATCGATCAGCATTCCGACCTGTTCCCTGGTAAGGACGACAGGGAGATAGCGGTCCCTCTTCATTTTTGGGAGCTTTTTAGGATCTCAGACGTAGCCGAGGGTATATTCAAAGAAGAACCGGATAGCCGCTGTATAGGCGTTATTACAGTCTCGATGTCGGGGAGGAACACATCCTCGATCATCTGTATAACTTGCAGTCTGATATCGCCGAGTGGGTATTCCTGACCATCGATAACACGAACCCCGTGCTTGCGGGGTTAAGCGCCAAACGCCGTTCAATGCTCTATGCTCATGTCGCATGCAAAGGCATCTACAACCCGGAACTCAGCCTGACAACTGATTACGCTACCGCTCCTTCTCCGCGCATGAGGAAAGAAATCGCGCAGTGGGAATTCAGCAATCTGGACGGCAGCGAAGGGGATCACTTCACACTGTTGTACAGGGAACTTGATCAGCTTAGGAAAAAACCGGATGGAGCTATCCCTGCTTCACTGCAGGAAGTCATTGACGCCACGTCCGATGCCAGCGATGACTGCAATAAGATTACTTACACGCTTTCCGGCTTTTCTAATCTTCTGGAGCTGGAAGTATTCCAGATGGTCCATTCCGATATCAGAATGAAACGATGCAAGAACTGTGGCAAATATTTCATTGTTGACAAATCCAACCAGGAGTACTGTTCGCGCCTCGCACCGGGTTCTTCCAAGCTCTGCACAGAAATCGGCCGCATACGTGTGTATGGCAGAAAGATGACCGGCGACACTTCGGCCTCCGGTCTGTATCGAAAATCTTATAAAACACACTATGCCCGCGTACAGCGCGGACAGATGAGCGAAGATGCCTTCGAGATCTGGAAAATTCAGGCGCAGGAAAAGCGTGACCAGGCAAAAGCAGGAGAACTGGATATGTATGATTACGAGGAATGGCTGAAGCAGTAAGCTATTATCCCTGTGATAACAAAAAGGCCTTCGGAGCTGCCCTTTTTCGCAACCGAAGGTCTTTCTGCATAGGTATTAACCTGTGGCGTATTTCCCCTTTACTGCCCGATCCCCCAGACCACCGCATCGCCGTCATGGTAAAACTCTACATCGCTGACTTCCCGAAGCCCGACCGCTCCTTCACAGCTGTGGTCTTCACTCAGCCATTCGTATACTGCGCCGTAGTAGCAGGGCTTTCCGGGGCCGTTGTAATAATGACCTGTGATCACAATCTTATCCTCAAAGGTGAGCATCTTGCCGTCCATGCCGGAGAAGTGGCTCTCAAGGTCTTCCGGGGTTGAGGGGTTTTGCAGTCTGCAGGTTCTCATTGCTTCTGTGATTGTCATGGTCTTTTCCTCCGTTCGTTTTCGTGCTGTATATATCACTCTGATCGGAGATAATAGCAACTCATTTCTGCTTTAGAAATGCACAAATATCCGGCCCGCGCTTTGGTGCATTTACCACGACCAAAAGAGCCGTCTCCGGCTCCTCTGACTTTGGGGATCAGCCCTCCCCAGTCAGGATGAAATGCGCGTACTCTTTCGGGTGCTTCTCCAGAAAAATGACCAGTTCGAAGTAATCCCGCTCATAGGCCATCCGCTGCACCACCGGAAGGTCAAACATCTTGGTCTCGCCGGTGGCCCGGATCTCAAGGATCTGTTCCTTCACTCTCTCAGGCATCCGGATCACCCACCTTCCGCACGCGGTCTTGCTGCCATACCACGTTGAGGCCCGATCCATTGTCCTAGCGCATGATCAAACTGGCCGTATCGTCGACGCATAGAACGGTTCCGAGTGTGCCAATCGGCGGAGCCATTGGGTCGTCCATGGCCAGAAGTTCCACGCGGGTGCCTGCCGGATACATCCGGCGGATCTGCTTCACCGTCTCTTTATTCGAAAATCTCATCGTCTTCACCCTCCTCTGCACCGGTTTCCGGCCCGGTCGTTTCCGCCACAGCTTTTTTGCGGCAGCCTTCTTCGCCTTCAGCTTTTCGTAAAAGGCGTCGGCGTCCTCCTGATTCTTAAAAGCGGCGTGCCTGGAAAGGTGTTCCATCAGGATGGCCCGGGTCTGCCTGTAGTCGGCACCGATGAATCCCAGCCGCAGGAGAAATGTCCGGAAGGTGTATTTTTCGCTCTCGGTGGCCTTTTCCTTTGCCGTCACGCGCCTCGCTTCCTTGGCCATCTTTACGAGGGCCGTCAGGAATTCACTGTAAACTGCGATCTGCTCCGGCGTCGGCATCCCGTTCCACCAGGGGAAAGAAACCTTCTCATCGTCAATCTCCGTCTCAAGGCTGTCCGCCTGCAGGGCCTTTTTGATCAGCGTCTGTTTCGATGTGATCAGGGCCGTCAGGTTGGCCAACGCGTTCTCGGTGAAATCCGCCCTCGGGAAGGAAATGGTCAGCCCTTCGATGCCCGCATCATCTGCGGAATCTCCGGCAGTTTCTTCAGCCTCTTCCGTCTCAGGATCCTCTTCCGCCTGCGCGGTAAAGCCTGCTGCAGCAAGGGCCGCCGTGATCTGCTCGATGAGTCTCTCGTCCGTGCGGTCATCCCAGAGAAGCACTCCGGTCTTTGTGACCTTCATGTTGTCAATCATGTAGGCACATTCGGGCATCCTTGTGTAGACCGCCTGTACGCCTGCCTCCCAGCTGATGATCGCTACCATCTGCTTCCTGTCCTCGCCAGTTACGTAGTAGTTCAGCTTCATAGTGTACCTCCTTGACTTGCAGGCTCCTGACCTGCTGTTTTTTGGTACTGTATTAATCACTCTGAAGCGGACAGATAGCAAGTCAATTCTGCAGGATTAGTGAACAAAGATGAACGAACAGAACTCCTGGAAAGTCGATCCGGAGGAGACTGGTGTGATCAAAATAGATGAAGCGGTCATCCCGCTGCCCGACGTGGCTGAGATTACCGCTTCTGATGAATCGCTGTTTAAGAAAGATGAGTGGGAAAGGAGCTCATCAGTTACCTTCTAATTCCGCTATCTTCTCCTGATACAGCCGCATCAGCCATGCAACACAGGAAGCCTCATCAGTCTCTTTGATCGGCATGCCATATGCATGCATTACGGCGCGGTCATTGGCTTGGTGAGCCTTGCGGAGTTCCGGAGGCATAAAAGTTGGATCATAAAGATCTGCCAGCGATGAATCTGGATATTTCTCCCTCGCATCAAGGATACCTTGTGCTGTTTTTTCAATTGTCTTTTCCTGCTCATCAGTTAGAGTCGGCCACGGAAAATTGTTATAGACAATGTCCTTGGAGTACCTATAATCGCTCTTTAGTCGGCCGCATACTGCTCTCATCCAAGACATGTGAACATTAGATGTAAGAATACCAAAATGAAACAAAGATGCATCCGGCACTATCTTAACAAGGTTGCTGCACATGATATCAGGTGTTAAAAATCCCATAGGGACATATCTTCTACGCTCAGAAGACACTTCCGGAATAACGACATAGGTTCCTTTGGGCATATTTTCAACATGAAATCTTGTCGGTGTATCGGCCAGCTTTCTTGTACCTGCACTAGGGCTTTCCAACCTGTATTTTCTTACAGCTTCTATTCTCTTAACGCATTCCGGAAGATTCCGTAATTGACCCGGCATGCAGTCACCGAGCCATAAACAATATCTTGGGCAACGATTAATAAACTCGCGCGATCCATACCATGGATGAAAGTACTCTTTTGCGGCGGGTTCCTTCTTTACAAAATCTTCCATTTCCTCTTTTTCGAATAAGTAGAATCCTCCGTCAATAGGTTTATTCCCAATCCCAATATCCGGGACACTATTTATCGGTTTATTTCTGCTTTCAACAAAAATATCATCTGCATCAATGAGATATGCATTGATATGGGTAACCACAGAAGTGGTTTCCCCGTCCCATATGATTCTTTCCTTCTTATTCTCTTTGTAGCTGAAACCGACAATCACACAATGCACGTGGGCCTTTACTTTTGCTTCACTATCCCAAATAAATGTTCGGTGAGCGAAGTCGATGTGTATTCCGTCATTGAATAACGGTTTCCATAGATTGGCAACTGTCTCCCCTTGACATACTGAATTTGTTGAAACAAGAGCCGCCCTGATTCCGGTTCCCTTCATCATTTCAGATGTTTGCCTATACCAACAGCATACATAATCCAAGTTTCCAACATTCTTATACTTTTCTCCGAAGACATGGATTACATCTGATTTTTGCTCAGATGACATCAGGCGTGCTCCGACAAATGGTGGATTCCCCATGATATAGCTCAGCTTGCTCTTATCCACCACATCATTCCAATCGATCCGCAGGGCATTGCCTTCGACTATATACGCGTTCGTCTTCAGCGGCAGGAAGTCCAGCTGCATATGGACGATGTCCTCGGTCTCCTTGAGCATCTGGTTCTCTGCAATCCACAGCGCCGTCCGAGCGACAGTGACCGCAAAGTCGTTAATCTCGATACCATAGAACTGACTGATGGAAACCTTGATTGGTGTCATATCTGCGTAACCGAACTGAATCTGCCCGTGCGTCAGTATGCGTAGGATTTCATTCTCCAGTTTACGAAGCTGTAAGTACGATTCCGTGAGGAAATTCCCGCTGCCTGCGCTCGGATCGAGGAATGACAGAGACGCCAGCTTATCCTGTAGGGCGTGGAGCCTTTTCTCCTGTGTCCGCAACACGGAGATACCCTTAATCTCCTCAAATTCCGCTTTCAGGTCATCGAGGAAAAGCGGATCGATGACTTTGTGAATGTTCTCGATTGAAGTATAATGCATGCCGCCAGAGCGTCTGGTTTCCGGGTTCAATGTACTCTCAAACACCGCACCGAAGATAGTCGGACTAATTTCTGACCAGTCAAAATCATCACTGGCCTTGCGGAGCAGCAGATCCATGATCTCATCGGTGAAGGGCGGGATCTCTATATCGTCGCCGTCAAACAGTCCGCCATTCACATACGGGAACGCCGCCAACATCGGATCATCGTCTGCGAGATACGGGTCGCGGTCTTCAGGCTTCTGGTTCAGTACACGGAAAAGATCCCGCAGACCCTTACGGGCGTGCGCAGCATTAAACTGCTGCATATAGTCGTGGAACATGCTTTTCTTGCCAAAGACGGATGCGTCCTCGGCGTAAAGGCAGAACACAATGCGGACGCAGAGCTTGTTCAGGGATTTCAGTGTCTCCTCATTCTCCGGATCTTTATACTGCTTCAGAAAGGCATCATAAAGCTGGCCTACAAGCTCACCGGCCTGCAGAGAGATCTTCATCTCGTCAGTGACCTTCGTGACCTCTTTATTCACAAGGAAGTCGATCATATGGTACTTTTCCGGGAGCTCCATCAGCGTGATCTTAATCGGCTCGGGCTTCACAGCATTTCTGTCGTAAATCCATATCTCTGCAAAGTTGGAAGTAACAATCCAACGGGCGCGTTCGTCAAACGGCAAATAGTTATCGTACATCTTTGCCTGCTCATACGGCGTCATGCCGTTGTGTCCGGCCTGCGGTTTATCGAGCGCGATGCCAAGACTTTTCTGCTCGATCAGAACATGAGTCTCCGGAACATAAACATCAATTCTCTTCGTATTTCCATCACCGCCAACAACCTTCTTTTCAAACTCCACGCGGTCTGTGACATTCTCCACACCGAGAATATTCTGAATGATATCGATCCAATACGAACGAGCATCCTCATCTTCTTTCCCTTTGCCGTTCCACTTATAGAAAAACTGTCTGGCGGCTTCTCTCTGCTGCGCATCAGTCATTTATCAGCACCATCCTTCTTTTTGATATATTTTCCGGACTTTACTCTGCCATCTGCTGGTCTTTCGGCATCCGCCGGGATTGCCCATGAATGCCCAAATCGCTTGACGCCTGGTATTTTCTCCTCCTGACACATGACCTGCACACGTCTTTCTTTAAGGCCCCACTTTGCAGCTGCTTCATGGATTGTGATGTAGTCCATGGTATTTCCCCATAATTCCTGTAAACACTTATGATTACATTATATGCGTATAACCGCATTTTGCCGAGGGGAAATTGTGAGAAAAAGCTGATCCTCAATTTCCTGAAGACCAGCCTCTCTGTAAACCTTGTGTTAAATGATTCTACGTCTTCTCCACAGCAGTACGCCCGCTTCAAGGATCAGGATGCTGCCGAGGATAGTCGTGTACCGGGGCCTCCGTATCAAGCCACATCTCTCCTTCTCTTCCTCATCACCAGACCTGCCCCGGCAATGCCTGTAAGCATGACGCCGAGGAGGTAGATCAGGTTGGTGCCGGAGCCGCCGGTGGAGGGAAAATCATCTCATCACGTTATCCGGATCCTGTAGTTCATGATACATCGCGTCGACAATAGCTGTGTCGCCTGCAATCCTATACAGGAAATAATACCTGTGCCGTTTGAAGTTTATCCTTCTGTAACCCAGCTTTGCAAGTCGTGGATTATCAACCAGTTTCAAAGATCCAGCTACTCTCTCCAGTTCATCAAGTGTTTCATCATAGTCTTCGAGTACAGCTTCTGCGGCCTGCTCACTCATCTTCTCAAACAAAAGGTACTGAACAAACTCAGACAGATCCTCTTCAACATCATCTGTAGCAAGTACTCTCCAGGTGTTAAACCGCCCCCTATAGCCCATACTTTGCCCTCACATTTGCGGATACCTGCCTTGCATCCTTCAGCTTTCCTTCTTCTGCGTGCTTTCTGGATCTTCCAAGTTGTGCATATATCTCTTCTTCAGTCAAAGGAGTGAACGGATTTGACGTCTCTGGGAAAAAGAGTCTTATAAATGCCTGAATCTTGAGTAAATCCCTCTCTGGTAATTGTTCCAGCATTGAAACTGTTGCTTCCAATGTACTCATATTAGTATTCCTTTCTTAAAGTAGGCCCGGATGATCAGCAGATCTCCATAATCTGATCAACACTACAATCCAGAGCCTTGCAGATTTTTGTAATCACATCAAGGGACACATAATCATTTCTTCCCATTTTCCACATGGTTGATCTGGATACTCCTGCTTTCTGCTGAAGTTCATGGCGGCTGATATCGCGGTCTATCAGCAGTTTCCAGAGTGGTTTAAATGAAATATCCGGTGTGCTCATCAACTATTACTCTCCATCAAGTTTTAATTATTTCCGTCATTAAGATTTAATATCATGTTCGCTTCTCTTCAGCCTTTAAGGTTCCGTTGGCTTAAGCATAGCACATTTCATCTTAATTCACAAGCATTTGTTTTAGTTCTAAAACATCAGGTGTGATAAGAATGGCTGGCTCATACCATATCCAGTCTGGGCCAGCCGCATTCTTTTATCAAGACCAGCTCTTCCATAAAATCAAATGATATCTTGCTTTCTCTTCCTCATCATCAGACCTGCGCCGGCAATGCCTGTGAGCATGATGCCAATGAGGTAGATCAGGTTGGTGCCTGGGCCGCCGGTGGAGGGGAGAACCACGCCAGGATTATTCCAGATTCTGATTTGTGCAGTCTTCTCCCCCTGACCAGTTACCCAGTCCACATCGCCTTTGTAATTTACATCTGAGTAACCAGTCTCTTGCATAGCGGAAATGCCAGTAATTCTTACAAAGATCTTAATCGCATGTTCCGCCTTAAGATAACCATTCGGCGCTTTTGTTTCTACAAGACGATATTCACCCAACTCCAATTCTCCAAGCAACAGAATCCCATCTGCATCTGTGATTCCACTGGTGACTATTTGATTCTCCTCGATGGGATCTTGTGTTTCATCATCGAAATTGTCCGCTTTGTACAAAACAAAGGAAGCTCCGCTTGTGATTGGATTCTTATCAAAGTCAGTTTTCCAGATTGAGACCGGTACTCTTTCATAATTATACAGTTCCAGCCCAATTGTCTTTTGATCAACCTGTTCATCTTCCGTGACTTCCTGTTTGAGCTCTATGGCATAGTCCTCGCACTCAGATGCGTTAAGCAGAGAAATCAGTCCATCTGACACCGAAAAAACAATTGTCCCGTTCATCTGATGATAACCATCCGGAGGGGTTCTTTCTGTCAGACGATAGTAACCATCCGTAAGAGGAAGGGAGATTCCTGTCTCACTGATGGCAAAGACGCTGTCCACCACGCCGGTTACCTGGCCATTGTTGATCGTCGTATAATTTACATTATCTGCACTGTATTCAATCTGAAATTCTGCGCTTAATGCCTTTGAGTGATCACCGCCATCCAGCTTTATGAAAGAAACATCCGTTGTCTGCCGTTTATAGCTGTTCGTTACAGTAACCGAGGCTGTATCTGCCGATAAACTGGCAGTCTTGGAAACTGTCTCCTCACCGTTGCCAGAACCTATGGAAATGCTTGTCGTCCTGTCATAACCATCGATCTCAATCGTATATGAAGAGTCCTCTGTATCCGATAGCAGTTCTTCAACGGTATACGTTCCATAAGGAACCTGAATGGTTTTCGAATCTTCTCCATTCACAGGCTGCAGCTCCAAAATCTGCGCCTCATCCGCAAACCCCTCCGGCGTGACTTTTACCTTGTATGTTTTCTGTTTGGCATATTCTGTACCTTCAACTATTTTTACAACTGTCAGCTCGGTTTGCTCCTTCGGCGTGTTAGTTACCGTAAATCCAGTCAGAGCATCACCGGTCACCTGCGTTGTATATCCATAGACAGGATTCTCCTCCACAATATAAGTGTATTGCTGGTCCATCTGTTCCCAGACAACCGTTAGATCTTCTCCTGCAGCATCCCCAGCGATTGTCTGCGGTTCCCCGGCCTGCGTTCTGGTATCTCCGTCCACTCGATACAATGTGAACGTAACATCTTCGTGGGTTTCAACATCATCAGAATCAGACCATACTTTAGCTGCCGTGATGTCCATTTTGGAATAATCATTCTTCATCCTGATTTCCACAGGTGCTGTGGACGCCCCGCTCTGATCCAATGTACCCACCAAAGCATCGGTTTCCGTTTCTCCATAACGCATCTGTCCCTGGCTGCTGCTTTGATCAGACGGCATAATATTTGCCATGATATAGGATCCGTCGGCATTCCACTTTCTTCCTTCGATCAGATTTTCATAACCGGTTTCCTTCACATGGTATGTACCTGCGGGAAGGTTTGGGATGTTTAGCGAATAATTATTCCCGCTGCCTGTAAGTGTAAAGGTCTGATTATATCCATGCGGGCCTGTTACGGTAATATCGAGATCACCGATCACACCAGAAAGATCCCTCTCCGGCTGAACCACAAATTCCTTATAAATATTGATATCCCCATAAAGAACCGCATTCCTGATGGTGCCGCCATCGTGATCGGTCTGATCTGTATAAGCTGTTATATACAGTCCATCCGATGTGGTCTCCGGCGTAAAGGCTGTTTCCTTGACAATATATTTAATTGTATCACCACTACTGTCCTTTATCGGAATATCGGTAAATGTCGCCTTCCACGCTACATCCTCGCCGTTTTCATCTGTTGTTCCATCAAGGACGATCGTCTGGATCGGCGTGTCAGGATCATCCTCCCTGAAGAGACTCAGGGTAGATGTCGCATTTGCAGGGATGTTTTTATTTGCTTCGCTGGAATCGATCAGGTTCTTTGTCGTATACCACTCCTTTGAAATCGTCCAGTCTACTACATCGGACTCATGATTATAAGTATTCGTAACAGTAATCCCATCTGTAGTCAGATCTTCTGTCAATGTAACCCGATTACCGCTGTCCTCGCCATGTGCAGTCGTTATTTTTGAGACTGCAATATCATCTCCGATCACGACCGTGCCAGCTGCAAGGTCGTTTCCACTTGCGTCAACCTCCCATACAGAATATGTGCCGCTTGTAAGACCGTCAAAAGTAACAGTTCCCTGTGGTACTCCATTTATAATCTGAATGCTCTTGATCAGGATATCACCATTTTCATCCAAAACATTTCTGTTGGCGGTATGATCCCAAACCACGAAATAGACTGTCGTGTCAATATCATCCAGACCAACCGATCCAAGGACATTAACCTCCTTCGTGATATTCACCTTTTTCTCGGTTTCAGCCCAGACATGATATGTCCTATCTGTCCATGTGTTTGAAGCGTCCGCATCATCATTTATTGCTGTACTGATTGTGTTCGCAGTGGTAAGTTTCACCGTTTCGTCATTGATTGTCCAGCCATTGATAACTTTCCCGTTTTCGCCAACGCCAATGACTTTGATAGAAGATCCCGTCACTTCCGGAATCACGACTTTCAGTTCCTTTGTACCATCACCGGTCATCTCAATATAAGCACCGGATACAAACTGAACTATATCAACTCCATCCTCAGCCTTAAAGGTCAAGGTGATTTTCTTCTGGTTCGGCACTTTCAGAAGAGGATATGATGTACCACCGTCCGTCACTGTGGACGCATAAGTGTAATCGGTGAACTCTTGATCGGCGCTTCTGGCTGTAAAGCGGCCGCCACGGGAGATCATAAATTTCACTGGCTTAGACAAGTCCACATACCCGGTGGCCGCATTAGTTTCTACCAGATAATAAGTGCCCGCAAGCAGTTGGATATGCGTCGATCCATCTGTCGTCAGATAACCATTTGAACCGGATGTCAAACCCGTAAATGTAGGTGTTCCAAGATTCCCGTTATTATATTCATCCTCTGTATAAAGACTAAAAGTCGTCCCAGGAATAGCCGCATTACTGCTGTACTCCAACTTTTGTATCATGACCGGGTACTCGGCAGGCTTGTTGGTGACGGTAACATTTTCGGTTCTGACATTGACTTTCTTGTAGAGAGTGAAATTTGTGCCGCTTCCTGAAGATGTGCTCGTTCCATTTAGGTATACGGCTGAGGAATCGTTAATGTTCTGCCGGTAAAAAAGCTGTATATTGCTGCCATTCTTTGTATAACGGATAAACTGCGGAACAGAAGTATTCAGGCACCATCTTTGATAATTACTCGAATACGGATAATTCAGGTATCTGTTGCTTGCCACATTTTTGAGAACGATTACACCGTCATCGCTTACACTGTCTACCTGCCAAAGCATATTATTGTTCACAGTTGAAGAAATCATGTTGCCTTGTACGGTTACCGAATCGGTTCCAAGATAGTATCTGTATACACTTGAATTATATCGCAATGCCGTATTCCCGTTATAAACAAGTACATACTGCTCTCCCTGCTGAAACACGTCAGTCTGATAATAACCGGTCGATGTGCTTGTTGTCCTTGAACTGATTTCCGGGATCCATCCGTTAGTGACATCCTCTCCGGATGAAGTAACAGCGGTTTCAGACACCATATAAGATGCAGTCGGATCAAGATTAGAAATCGACTGGCTCCAGCTATTACCCGCATTTAATGTGACACTTCCCGCTTCTGTGCCCTGATCAAACAGTTTAATCGTCACGGAATCATTGGAGTGGTCTTCTCCGTCACTCCACTCTTTCGTGATATTCATCATTTTTGTTTCCTTAACGATTACACTGCCATCATCGTCTTCGTTCACGATATCGCCAATCGATGTATTACCATTAACATTCACGGTATATACTGTTCCAGTCTCTTTGAGACCCGCGGGTGTCGTTGTTTCCTTCATATAGTATGTTCCATATGGAATCCTCCCAAAAGACACCTCGCCGCTTTCATCCGATGTCGCAGTGACAGTAGTTCCATTGTATGTGAACACATTTACACAATTATTATCTGTATACAGAGTAAATCCGGCTCCTGACAGAGGCTCGCCGTCATCATCTACCTTTCTGAAAGAAATATCTTCTACATGGTTAAAAACAATATATACATCGTTTGTCGCTGAATTTCCCGTTCCGGTATAATATGTTCCGGCATATGTCCCCCCGGATTTACATTCATCCAGATTGTTCATAAACATATAAACACGATAACCGCTTCCGCTTCCATCCACTTCCGCGACTGTTCCGAGATACAGGTATCGTATATCTTTCTGAATTCCACTCAACTGAACATACACGCGTGAAAACTCATACTCATCCGCAATATCAGAGTTCAGGTCATCCTGATACTGATACAAATCATAGTATTGCTGATAAGTATAGCTAACAGACCCTGACGTCATTCCCTGTATTTCATTCCCAAAATGATCTACGAAATGAACAGTTGTAGGCCTCCCATACGTTGTACCTGATATCCTGGCCTGTGCCGTAAATGTGGAAAACGACCCTGTAGTAAAGCGAATTCCGTTATTCACCGGGCATGCATCATACAGTTGCTCGGTTACAACGTCAGAAGTGTGCAGAACCACCCAGTAGTACTCTTCCAGTTCTTCCTGTGTTCCTTCATATGGAATAAAACACTCAACTGTCTCACCAGCATTGGGTTGCCATTCCTTATCATTAGCATCATAAATCTTTATATCGTAAGCGAACGATATTTCAGGAAGACTATCCTCCATTTCAACCGGCTCGGCTTCCTTTACAACAGCATAAGCACCTTCCGGAAAATTGCCAGAAAGCTTAATACCATATGCTCCAGTAAGTGTATGGGAAGATGTCTGCGCTTTAACCAAGGCAAAAGCATCTGCCTCATCAGCCCAGAAGGTAAAGACAGAATCTAAAGCTGCTTCTCCAATCGAAGAAACACTTCCATCTTTAATAATGCAGAGTTCATATGTCTCCTCTGGATTGCTTTCCGGCAGACTAGTAATATCCACCGTGATCTGAACCAGGGATGAGTGAGGAATGACCTCATAAGCCTCAACAACATCCATGCCCTCAAATAGCGTAGCTTCGGCATTCTTCAAAGCCTTAACCATCGGAACAGCTGAATGCACTCGGATATTCATGTAAGGCGTGCTTTCAATAATATCGTCAAAAACAGCAACTGCGAATACGCTGAATGAGCCTGTTTCAAATGAAACAGTATCTCCATCAACAGTATTATCCAGACGAACTGCCTTTTCATTTTCATCAAAGTGGACTACAGAAGCTGTAGAATCTTCTTCCATGTCCGCCAGTTCAATCTTTACATCGACCGTTGTCCCCTCTGCCGGCTGGTACTTAATCTCATGATCATCCTTATCCATGATCTTGATATCAAACAGTCGGATATACCCCGCGCTTCCCTCTTCCATTCCAAACGCATTCTCAGTCTTCGCTACATACTCATCGTAAGCAGAGGATGTACTTGCATTGCCATTTTCGTCCGGCAGTATCTCCTCTACCTCCAGTTCTGCCCCCTCCGGAATCCCAGTCTCCGCCCCATACGTCACGGTAACCTTATAATTCTTCCCGTCGCTTGCCAGTACATTCTTTTCGATCACTGTTCCGACGATTCCATATACGGAGAAGCTGTTTGCCGTAAAGGAAACAGCGCTGCTTAAATGCTCCGCAACTACCCTCTCCGAATCTATTAGGGCCGCTTTATTCGTTTCAGTCCTGTTCTCATCATCCTCAGGTTCCACATCAAGCGCATTCGATAAATCTTCATCGTCTACAGATCTTCTCAAATCATCGGAGTCCGAAACCAATGTATCTACCTCATGCTCAAAATGCACCGCCTTCACATCATCTTCTAGCACTTCAGCCAGTTCTATCGTTACATTTACATCCGCTGCCGGCTGGATTTCGTCACCGTTTATCTCAAAACGGATATCAAAAAACCTCGCAAAAGGCATCTCAGAAGCGCCCAAGTTCGAAAGAACCTGAGCATAGTATGATTCATACATTTCACCTGTGAGTTCATCGACAACCAGATTTGCATCCGCGGGAATCCGGGCATTTTCCGAAACTTCTGCCGAAATAACATAGTCTGATCCAATCACGGTCTGGATTCCGGTCATAAAAGCCTGTGTTCCGGCAACTGACTTTATATTCTGTTTGTCGTCTTCCGCCTCATCATTCTTCAAATAGCCTTCGCCGATGTCTTCCGCTGCGGCATTCTCCGTATAATCTGCTTCTCCATATCCATATTCCCGGTATTCTTCCCCAGCATTATTCGATAACTCATTCTCCGAAAAATTTATCGTGCCGGCATCAATTTCTATGCCGTTCTCCGCCTCGGCTGCATTCCTCTCCAAAGTAATTGCCGGAAGAATCATCATATAGGTCGTTACAAATACTACTATACAGGACAGCGTCATTACTATTCTTCTCCAGATCTGACGCTGCATGCATAAAGCCGAAATTTCTTTTAACTTCTTTATCACAGTTATCATGTTTTCACCTGCTTATCGCATCGGAAAGACATCTCATTATTTAAAATTGTATTCTGCCGCTACAATAATGTATCAAGCGCCGGCGCTGAAAATTTATCTGTATCATTGCCAGCGGGTCAGCGTGAAAGAGTTCCTTCGACATGGAGTTCTCTTTTTGCTATGATTATTGATGTCGTATCTGTGCAAAATACCAATACTCACTTGTCTACATTCATAAGATATACTATGCTCAGAATAGCATATTGTCATATGGTCGTCAAAAAAAATATAGATGACATCAGTAAAACAACTATTTAAGAAGCTTTCCGGGGTGCTGAAGCAGGAAACATTCAATAGAAGAGACCGACTAAAGGTCGTTATAAACCGTCGAAAATGAGATTACTTATGACTATGGAGATTCAGACTCTTCCTCGTTCTCTCCACCAGTATCTTGTCCTGTCGCCTTGCCCTCTCCGCAAGGAACATCCAAAACAGCAGCACCAATACCATCGGAACCGCTATGAACGGCGCCACATAAGATGCCTCGATCTGTATCGCATCCGCAATGACCTTCGCCTCTCCGTTCGGGTTCTCTATCCTTCTGCCACGAACTAAGAGTCGCTGCGTATTAATTCCGTACGGAGTACAGGTCATCAGGGTGCAGTAGTCGCCTCCTTCATAGATCTGAAGCGGAGCGTAATCGTACGGTTCAATAATCTTTATCTGATCCACTTCGTATGTGAGCATCTCATTCAGTATAGTCATGGTAAATGTATCGCCCTCTTTCATTTTATCCAGATCAGTGAACAGTCTGGCGGATGGAAGCCCCCGGTGCCCGGACAGCACACAGTGCGTTCCCGCCCCGCCTACCGGAAGAGAAGTCCCTTCAAGGTGACCGATAGCTGAATTGAGAGTATTATCACTTGTTCCATGATAAATGGGGAGCCTTTGGTCAATTTTGGGAATTGATATATAACCCATACTGCCTTTTCCATCAATATTAAGTTCAGCCATATAAGCGTTAAGTTCACTCTCGGTCATGCTCCATCTGTTTGATTTGGAATGCAGTTCGTCGTTATACTGCTTGGCAGAGGATATTATCCTTTTATACTCTTCTGTATTCATATTGGCGATATTATCCGCATATTCCATAATGATGCGGCTTTGCGTGAATGAATTCCAATAGTCACTAAATGATGGATATAAAATCAGGCATAGACCGACAGCCATAACACTAACAAGTAATATTGTGACCAAGTTCTGACGGAACCATTTCATTTATTAGCACTCCTAACAATCCAAAATCGACGGAATATCTATCGTAATCATTATAAAAGACACAGCAACCGCCACTCCTCTTTGAAAGTGGCGGTTGCCGATCATGAAATAGTTTTCTATCCAGGAGCAACCGCTACGGCAGTGCCCTATCTTCATCTATAGTTTCACCAATAGCATTTTTCTTGAATAGATAACTCTTAGTTCGCACTCATGCGGCGGCGAGTTACCAGAACTATGCCGGAACCAATCACAAGGATTGCTCCGATTATGTAGAAGATGGTTGTACCAATACCACCGGTACTCGGCAGATTTGTGCCTTTATTATTTTCAATCTCAAAGTGAACTGTCGCAACGTTATCACCATCGCTGCTAGTGGTGATCGTGTATTTTCCTGCTTCCGTTCCGCTGAGATAGAAGCCACCGTTTACAAGCTGTGCTTTCTGTTCATCGTTGCGTTCACTCACGTCAATAGCTTCTATTGCAGCAGGATCTGTCCAGGCTATAACAAGTGTTGATTCTCCTTCAATCTTATTATAACCGTCCGGTGCTATTGTCTCCACAATAGTGTATGTTCCGGCGTTAAGACCCTTGAACTCAATGAAGCCCTGATCATTAGATGTTGCGGTGGCCGAATAGTCTTCTGCCTTTTCGGTGACTACATCATCGACCTTAACTTTAACATATGCTTCAATTGGTGTCACATACTGAGTGTCATTAATTTTTGTTCCGTCTGGGGCTGTGCTGCCTGCAACAGTCGTAGTATAGTTACCATCCAGAAGCTTGTAATAAACGTCAGTATCGACTCTGGTATAAGTGCCCTCTTCTGCAGCATCGAAAACGGTTTTCATAATATAGGTCTCACCCGTGACTTTCACAAAATTAAGTACATCGGTTCCCGTAACCTTAAATGTTGCACCGGGAAGAGCCTTTTGAGTTCCGTTCTCCGTCTCATACTTATAAATCTCAAGTGCTGAGACATAAGTCTTAGTGATGCTCTCCGGAGAGGTGCCTGTCGGATCACTGCTGCCCGGCTCGTCACCTTTATAATCATGGTTGGGATTATTCGAGTATACAAATTCTACTTCGTTCTTGTTAGCAGTTGGTCCGAAAGTAGCGTCATCATTTACTACTGCTGTGTACGTAACAACTAATACCTTTCCGATATAGTTCACGGCAGGCTCAGAATTGGGAATCGGTGTCTCGGCAAGTGTCTTAAAATTGTTAAAAACGACCTTGATATTCTGGCCACCGGCTGCCTCTACAGCATCTTTTGTTGTTGCAGGAGCTGTATACTGAGAATATTCACCATCTCCTGTCTTTGCGGTAACTGTATACCCGGAAGCATTCCCTGTCGGATTGGCTATAAGTGTTGTCAGCGGTGTTGCATCCGCTTTTACTTTATAATTAGCTGTTTTGTCAACATCGTTCGGGTTATAGATTTTTACATCCTTAACGCTCATGAATGTCATACCCGGGTCCAGCTTATCGTTCATAACAAAAACGAAATGATCCTTGTAATTTGTCGTATCCGGGACATCGATTGCCACCTGGAATGTGACGGTATCACCGATAGCTGCGGTGCCTGCTTTTACATTTGTTTCTGCGCCGAGTATTTCCTTATCGGGAGTAAGAGAAGTGTCCTTTGCGTTGATAGTAACATCTTTTACTACGTTCAGAATATACTTTGAAGAGGTATCGCCTTCCGGCAAAGTTTCAGTTGTATCCTTAATGAAATAATATCCGTCTGAGCTAACTGTGGCGGTATATTTCATTGAACCTGTCGTAGTCTCGGCAAATTCAATTTTATTGCTTGTCAGATTTGCACTGATAATTGCAGCAAAAGCGTCTATTTCTGCTGAGTTATCTCCAAGTGCTGCGACTTTCTTTGCCACATCAGCTGCTGATGATGTCGGTACAGCAGGAGTAGCGCTTGAATCGCCTGCAGTAATGCCATCGAATTTGCCTTTTAGCGGGCTGTCATTATTCGTATTCGCTGCAACGAGTGCATTAATGATATCTGTGCTGTTAACGCCATTTCCCCATGCAATATCAGACATTACGTCTTCTGCGGCATTCAAGTTGCCGGTAAACACCTGATAACCTTCATATGTATGAGTTCCGTTTGCATCAGTGTTGTTGATGGTTATAGTATGCTGATTTGTTGCAGCATACACTGTCATGTTCATTGTGCCGAGCACCATGACCATGGCAATGAGAAGAGCGAAGATCTTTTTCATTTTCTTCATATTCTTTCATCCTTTCTTGTTCTTCCGTCCCTTCAAGGGCTCTAGTAATAGTTTCTGCCCGTGAAGGGCGTTCGCTGTGAGATCCACAGCCGATTGCCATCATTCAGCCTCCGATGGCAGGAGGTCCGGATGGCTGTCCATCCGCCGTCTCGACCGATCAGCATCAAACAGCCCGTTTCCATTGATTGTTCCTTCCCCGCATCCGAGTCACAGGTTAGTCACTCTCTGCAGTTCCGGCTCTATGCGTCTTCAGATATCGGCGCCGGTTATTCGTCGAGATCAGAGGCTTTTCAACTTGACCTCCTTTCTCTACGCCTCATCCTGAAGCCGTACATCAAAGCGGATGTGAATATCAGAATCATACCGCTTAATGTATATAGTAATGAACCCGACCCGCCTGTATGCGGCAGTTCTTCTCCCGGTTGATTTTCCAGAGTTATGGTCATTGCGTTGTCGATCAATTCTGCATTTTTATTTGAAGTCTTCGGATTTCCCTCTTCATCAACAAGATCATGACCGTCCGCATCTGTCAGACGAATTGCAATGTCTGTATATCTGACTCTGGTCGTCTGAGTAGTATCTCTGATCCCTGCTACTTTAAAATAGTTGTTGTTTTCGGTTATCATGAAACCATCTGCCGGTTTGATCTCCACTAACTCATAAACAACCGGAGTGTTTTCAATAAATTCTCCATCAGTATAGGAATATCCCGTAACCATCAGTCCTTTCAGAGACATTTCGCCGATTGTTATCGTTGATTTAATTCCCTGAGCCGCCATGGCACGTATTGCCTCATCTGATAAGATATCAGTAATGGCGCCATCAGAACTAATCCTTGAAAGAACCTGTGCAGCAGTTAATACCTGACCGTTATCATCAAAATACAGCTTTTCACTACCCTGATGAATCTCGAACACAGCACCCTCAATAACATTGCCTGTTTTTCCGCTTACCTTAACGATATCGATCGGCTTGCTATAGTTGGTCAATGTAGTCAATATTGTGTCCAGGGACGTTTGTGTCGCCGGAATGAGAACGCTGTTATTCTCAATTCCGCTATTGTCCGTAACCTCTGACACATGCAGTTTGCCGCTATTATCCGCTGTAACGGTAACCGTAACTTCCACAGGATCAGCAAATACTACATATGGCATATTCGCCGAATTATTATATTCACTGACTGTGTACTTATATACTCCGGGCCTTGTATATAATACATTGCCAAAAGATAATGTATGAGAATCAGTGTCGTTATAGATATTCACCGAATCAAGACCCGGCATAGGAGAAGTTGAAGTTCCACCCTCCGAGTCTGTATATGTAGCAACGCCTGCCGTAAGTCGCATGTTATAATACTCTGATCCCCATTCGTATCCATCAACGACCTTCTTCACCTTGAATTCAGCATACACATCATTTGTTACTGATGTCCTGACATTTGTGAACTGATTGTAGAATCGGGAATTCAGTGCGGATATCGTACCTTCCACTCGATTTCCCGTAACAGTTCCGGTGTCTTCCCCATGCTTTGTTTTAACGGTAACGGATGTATACCCCTGCGCAGCAAGGTTATTATCGGGATCTCCATCTGAAGGTATCGCATCTGCGTCCTTACTTGGATCTGCTTGCTTCATGTTCGCATAGACTTCCTCGATAGCATATTCTGTCCCATAAGGAAGATTTGTAAATCGAAGTACTTCATTCCTTTTCAGGGTTACATAGATACTTCCGGTCTGCGTACCATCGCCTGACTGGTCCGGCGTAAAGATTTCATCAAGAGTAGCTGTACCTCCCGGATACGAAACAGTATATCTTCCATAAACTTTTCCATTAAAGTAAGTTACATCATCGTTAAATCCTTTATCACCATCCTCATTCTGATATCCATGAATTATATACCGGTTCGGTCTGTCCAGACTGTCATTATAGCGAGGAACAAATTCAAAAGCGTTCATGTATTTCGCATAGTTGAAAGGTTCCTCTGTTTCATCAGGTTTCTTTGCAGTATAAGGTATTGTCAGAGTCACTTTGTATGTGAATGTCTCCGCGTCCATCTCCGCCTGCGACATCGTATGAGTGTTATCCTGAACTTTTTTCGTAATATCAAGCTCCGATGTCAGGCTGTTACGTGCCTCTATCGTCTCGACAGGAACATCTTCTCTTATTGTTGCTTCCGTTCCGCTTATGATTGCACCTTGCTCATCCGTCACAAATGCGACATTCGTCAATACGGAATCGACTAAAGCAGGATGATAGGGATCCGCCTGAAATTCGAAATGGTAGTCAGAATTCGACTCAGTAATGCTATATGTATGGCCGTCATTCAGCACATAATATGTCGTATTGTTAAGCGTTACCGTTTTGTAATCCGAAGCAGATTTTCCCTCCGGAATCTCACTGACAAGCAATGCCGGAGATATGTTGACTGTATGCACAGGCCATACATATTTTCCTTCCTGCTTCACCGGATAAAACCGGTATGACTTATATGGAGTCTCGCCCTCCAAAATATTCAATTCAACAAAATACTTTGGATTATTATTCTCGTCAAACCCCTGCGATTCGATTAATTCAACCAACTGGCTTGGATTCAGCGAATCTTCCCACTTTTTCGTCATCGAAACAGTGGTCCCGGTTAGCGGCATAGGATCGGGATTGACGAAGGCGGTACTTCCGGGCACCTTTTCAATGCGTGTATATGTGCCGTTGTTTTCTTTTTGATAGACTGTAATCTTCGTGATAACATCCGGATTATCAGGATCATATTCTGTAATAGTTACGGTTTCGCCATGATTAAGTGCACTCTTTTGTTCATTCGTCAAACCGGAAGGTTCATGCGTCAATGTCTGTGTGCTGACCTTATAATAGGTGACAGTATTCCCATCTCTGACATTGGACCTGAGAGAGTACGAATTACCTGCTTTTACGATCTGCTCGCTGTAATCACTGAAGGGAATCGACTGTTCATCACCGTTTTCATCAACATAGTAATAAGTCTCCTCGTCTTCCCAGCTTAATAAATCGTTTCGAAGTGCAGCAATGATATCGTAAGATGCCTGATTCGGCCATACTGTAAATGTGACCGTATAGGTGTAACCGTCTCGAAGTTGGTAATTCTCTCCGAGATTCCATGTGATTTCTTTACTATCTGTGTCGTACGCAGCCTGAGAAACAGTATCCGGAATAGTCTCTCCCGGAAACAGCACCGATAACGTCCCATTACTGTTTTTCGTCACGGTCGCCTTTGTTCCTTCAACCACATTTTTCACAGTCTTAGTGTAAGTGCCGTCATCATTCCTGCTATACTCTGTGATATTCCCATTTGCATCCTTCTTGGATCCAAGCTCAATACCTTCAGGAAGCTCCTCCAGTTTCTCTTCGGTTATTGTGTACTTTGCAATTGTATAACTGAAATTTCCGGCAG
This sequence comes from Lachnospiraceae bacterium, assembly GCA_017433725.1. Lineage (GTDB taxonomy): Bacteria > Bacillota > Clostridia > Lachnospirales > Lachnospiraceae > Chordicoccus. The sequence continues at coordinate 51,332 of JAFRGQ010000083.1, read as the reverse complement.
TGCCGTTGATCAACGCGGTCGATGTCATTCCGGTCAGACCGTCTACCATTTCTACGTCTTGATAACCGATAGCACTGAAGATATCTTTCATAATTGATTCAAATGCGTCCGTAAGTTTAATTGAATCAGTAGCATTAAAATGCAACCCTGCAGCTTCAGGATCATCAATATAATTTACTTCCCCTTGATGTAACCTATGCAGATTTGCAATATTTCCACCGCCATCGATTCCAATTGTATAGAGTGTGCCTCCTTTTTCCTTTATCTTGTCTGCAAATCCAGTTGCAGAATCTACGTTGTATTTGACTTCAATATGTGCTGGGTTATCATAGTCCGTAGGATAAGTGCCCCCATATGTATTAACATATGTACCTCCATCCCAGTAGTCATAAACGCCGTTGGCATAGGCTCTGGAATTAGTATCGCCATCAGAAATAAAGATTACATATATAGGATCACTATCATTCCACAGAATGCTGTTGGCAGCTGCCATAGCCTTATCCCAGCAAGTGCCACCACCGTATGCTTCACGATCAAGACCATCGATCATTTCATTGAATTTATTTGCATTTTGATAAATATACTTGTTTTCATTTTCGTCACCGACACTATAGATCCATTTTTCATTTTTCACATAGTTTGAAAAATTAACGAAGGCGAATTCAACTTTACTTGCATCTCCGGAAGAATCATTCAATCCCAATAGCTGAGTAGACAAATTCTTAACTGCTTCTGTTGCAAGCATCCATTTTGTTTGTCCGTCAACATATTGTTTCATACTATCTGATGTATCAAGAACCACAACAACATTTGCATGAGAAGACATGCTACTCGATACAGCTTCACCTGTGATGCTTAAATCAATATCGTACGTACCATCGTCATTACTATGCTTCTCTTTCTCAATTTTCGGTGCATCTATATCCTGAGGTTCATCGCCGGGAGAAGGCTCGCTGCCAGATGACATTTTTGTCTTCCGGTAAATTACATATATATCATCCTCCAATCGTGTATCTGCGTTATAGTCGAAAGCCTTATCTCCAACGTTCCATGTATGATATTCGTTATCCGTTGTTAATTCTCGGTATTTCCAATAGCCATGACCGTTAACAGGTGTTTGCAAAAGATTGATTATATCCTTCCCTGTTGCAGTTTCCAATCGGGTCGTCACATAATCATAACCACTGATATCGATACGAACGTCATGCTGATCTCCGTCTCTGATAGGATTAGCAAGATTTTTGACAAGTCGATCATCCCATTCGACATAATCACCGTCATCGTTCAGATAACCATAATGAACATCAATAGTTTGATCGACTCTGGCCAAATAGAAAGTGTTATTTGAATTAGGCGTTCCCCCTGTAAATCCATTGTTATACCGAAGATAATATCTGTAACCAGAGTATGAACTTCTATATAATTTGTATGTTCCGTTTCCTGTGCTACTAACGGTCACAGAAGCACTACTATTCGATCGATAAGTATTGTTTCCAGGACTGAGATAATAGCCACTACCCTTAGCACCTCTCCAATAATCATTTGTCTTTGTCCAAATGATATCTGTGGAGGGGTTATTGATAACTCCGTTCGTTACCGTGACCAAAGTCGCAGAGCCATCATTATTTACTGCATAATAATTTTCTCCGTTTTTATAGAGAATACAGTAATTCCCATTAGAAATCGTTCCACTGGTTATAATAGTCCCTGTTACAGAAAATCCACTCTGCTCAAAAACTACCTCTGTCTTCCCGCTTTCATTTGTTGCCGGCTCGACACCTGTGAGCTCAATCCCGTCTGCTCCAAAGTGGATCGCTGACAGCGCATCATCTGTATTCAGATATACCGGTTCTACATATTCAATCGTAACTGTGACAGGCGCCTTCGGCTCAATGATATCTTCACCGTTTCGAATCTCGATTTCAAAAAACCTTCCCGAAAGCAGATTGTCATGCCCGTATTTTTCTTTTAATGCCTGGGATGCCTGCTCCATATAAGCGCCATGGAGCTCTTCATCCGTTATTTCTGATGCATATAATTGAGATTCTTCCGGAATCTGTGCCTCCGGTCCAAAGCTCACGCTGATCTCATATGTTTCTCCGCTTGCTGCAATAACTCTTGTCGAAATCGTCTCCACCAACACATACACCGAGAACCGATCCGACTCGAACACCACCGAACCGTCAACCTGCTCCGACTCGACCGTCTCTGCGACGCCCTCCTCGTCCACGTGCACGATCATCGGCTGCTCCACACTCTCCATAACGGAAGAGGACATGGAAACCCTGATCTCCGCCTCCGGTTCAATCTCGTTGCCGAGTGCATCAAGGAAAATGATGTCGACTGCGCTCACCTTGGTGACAGACTCTTCGACAGCCTCCTGCACCGCATCTATGACCTGTTCTTCTGCGACTGGTTCTACTATCATAGTAGTCCCGGCCGGGAATGCACCTTCCGGAGCCTCTACATGGACCGTTACATCTCCTGCCACTTCATCAAAAACTGCAGCAGGTTTCTCAATATTCACGTCAGAATCCGGAGTGCTTCCCTCAGCAGGGTTTTCTCCTAAAGCGATACCCGTCCCAACCTGCTCTTCGGTTCCATCAGAGGGGTACTGCTCATTATTATCTATAACTTGATCCTCGTTGCCGTCCTCAACAGGTTCTTCTGTCAAGTTCGCTTGTTCGGCACTTAATATGCCATCCTGCGACGTTCCCTGCTCATCTGCGGACGCCACTGTCTCCTCCGCCTCCTGCGATTCTTCCCAGAAAATGCCGCCCTGGCTCTGAGCCTCATCCCGGTCCATGGTTATGGCAGGCAGGATGAGTGCATATGTTGTTATAAACACAACAACACAGGCAAGAGATGCTACCACCTTTTGCCACTTCTTCCATCGTTTCTGATATCGCAATATCTGCTCTATTCTTTTCAGCAGAAAATCCATTCAGAACCTCCTCATGAATCGATTATTATGTCTGTCAATCATCGGGTCATTCGCCTATACAGCTCGATTCTACTAAAAACCTGTTCCGCTCCTTTATGTAAGCAGGAAAACAGATTTATAGGGCATTAACTTACAAACCCTATTAACGAAAGCGGCCATATCCTGAAAACTATTTTCCCGACGACCTGCTCTCCCGCGACACACCCGACTGCCGTATTTCTGGAGTCGATAGAGACCTCCCTGTTATCACCCATCACAAAGATGCGATCCTCGGGAACCTGATACGGCAGCTCGATATTAGTTTCTCCAAATGCCTTCGAGGAAAGATAAGGCTCATTAAGTAATGTCTGATTAACATAAACATTTCCTTCCTCGTCAATATCTACAAAATCCCCGGATACGGCAATCACACGCTTCACCAGGATATTGTTGTTATAGTAGAACGCTATAACATCACCGGTCTTCATGTCGGATGTTTTAATCGAGGCGACAAGATCGCCGTTGTCTACCGTTCCGCTCATCGACGAGCCGTAAATACGAAGAATCGGCATAAGAAGAACGGCTACAAGGATAGCCAGTGCGGCAACAACTACGAGTGTAAAAGCAGTGTTGCGAAGCGTCCTTAAAAAATTCCTTCTATATGTATGTCTGTCCAACTCCTTTTTAATACAGTCAGTCGTTGGAAGTTCTTTCGGTCTTCTCATTCATTTTCCTCTAAATTACCGGATATAAATTCTGCAGGAATCGGCTGCCCTTTTTCAGCCGGGTAAATTGTCGGTCCAGTATATCCTGCCGGTGTCGGGAAGTCTGTCGGTACCGGATACTCTGTCGAATCTTCGGCTTTCCGACGAGGCTTCTTTTTCTTTGTAACGCCGCTTTTACTCTGGTTTCTGACATTTTCCAGATAAAGGTCTGCCGCTTTCTGGGCTTCCTCAAATACTTTTGTTAATTGAAGGGAAGCTTCAGCGATGGAGCCGGCATTTTCAATCTTTATTCTCCGGTCTTCCAACTGTTCCTCCAGTTCCTTTACTCTTTTACGCAGCTGGTCTATCTCATAACTTTGATCCAGCATAATTTCGAGAAGTTCAGTTCTTCTCAGTTTTTTCAGATCTTTCTCAAGCATGAAGTTCCCTTTATATAAATCTATAATCTGTATGATTACAGTGCCTAAAGTATCATTCTGACACCGAGCTTGCTCGAGTGGGAGAATGATACTCATCTGTATAATACTCTGTTCGCCACAAAACTCAGGTAATGCTTGAAGGCAATCCCTCAAGCCGATTAAGTTTTAGCCCAAATTTATATCACATTGCCGTGTCAAACAACCCAATGTTCCACTTTGTCACAATTCCTTGTTCGTTGCTGATTTTTGCGATATAGTATAATACTTGAAATCAAACATTATTTTTTACTCCATTGCATACAATCGGCGACTCCACGTACGCACAAAACTATACGCCTAAGATCAAAGCATGAAAGAATCCTACGAACAAACAAATACTCTTTTTGCGGAAACCCTGCGCAAGCTAAGGGTTGAAAAAGGACTGTCCCAAGCTCAGCTGAGCGAACAGTTATATGTCAACAGATCCACTGTAGCCAGATGGGAAAATGGCACCCGTCTCCCGGACGCATTAATGATTGCCCGGCTATCCAGAATTCTGGACGTGAATGTCAACACTCTGCTCTCCATCACAGTAAAGACAGATAGTTCCCCACATGTGATCATGGTCGACGACAGGAAAATTATCCTCTCCGGAGGACTTCCCATTCTCAAGAGAGTAATGCCTGATGCCACGATCAACGGATTCACGAGTCCTTCGCAGGCCATTGAGTATGCTGAAACCCACACAGTTTCCCTGGCCTTTCTGGATATTGAGCTCGGAAAAACGAGCGGATTCGATCTCTGCCGTACACTTCTCAGTATCAATCCCTGCACAAATGTCGTTTTCCTGACCGCATACATCGACTATTCCTTCGACGCATGGAGCACCGGGGCCAGCGGTTTCATGTTGAAGCCGATTACTCCGGAAGGTGTAAAGGCACAACTCAAAACTCTGCGGTATCCCTTATAACAAGGAGGTACATATGGACGCTTGGATTAATGAGCTCGCTTTCTTCCTATGCGGCGGGACACTGATGCTGTCTATACTGGGGATTATCATCACTATAATTATGCCGGGAATTGACCAACATACCCGGCACTTCTTCATACCCTTTTTTTCAGTACTTCTTATATATGTCATTTTCTGCGTTGCTGATGTGATAACGTACAATGATCCGAACATGGTGCAGGCACAAAAAATCGTCAGCTATTTTGAATCATTATCTTTTTCGATTATATTGCCCATGTTATCCATTTACCTGCTGAACAGCTGCGGAGAAGAATGGAGGACAAGCAGACTTTTTCATGCAGCTTTCTTCCTCTGGATCATGAGCATGATATTGCTGCACGCCTCTTTATTTACGGATATCTTCTATATTATTACCGATGATAACTATTTTATCCGCGGTCCCTTATACCCGCTGCTTTGTGTCCCCTCAATCCTGACCGTAGCAGTCACTCTGCGAGGTTTGATTCTCAGAAGAAATAAGCTCACCGGGAAACATTTCATTGCCTTCACCACCTGTCTTATTCCTCTGACCGTCTTTTCTTGCCTGCATTTATTTGTAACGGTGTTTGCGCTGGTAGGACTCAGTCTGATGCTCACTGTACTCATGATGTTTATGATCAATCTGTTTGACCTGATCGAGTATTATATACATCAGCAGGAGGAAATTGCCAGACAGCGCGCCAGCATCGCAGTGCTGCAGATGCGTCCTCATTTTATCTACAATACTATGACCAGCATCTACTACCTCTGCGACCAGGATCCCGAAAAAGCCAAACAGGTCACACTTGATTTCACTACATACCTCAGGAAAAACTTTACCGCGATTGCCAGCGAAGATACTGTTCCGTTTTCCGAGGAACTGGAACATACCCGTGCATATCTTGCCGTAGAGATGGCGCAGTTTGAAGACATCCTTTCTGTCGATTACGATACGCCGCATACGCATTTTCGTATACCGCCGCTGACGTTGCAGCCGATCGTAGAAAATTCCGTCAAGTATGGCTGTGATCCGGACTCTGAGCCGCTGCATATCGTAATTCGGACTTGTTCTACTGATTCCGGAAATGAAATCACCGTGGAGGATAACGGTCCCGGATATGAAGAGATAGATGACAATAAGCCTCACATTGCGCTGGCAAATATCAGGCAGCGCCTCAAGATGATGTGCGGCGGTAAGATGAGTATTTCGAAGCGGGAACGTGGTGGAACTGTGGTCAGAATAATAATCCCGTGAGAAAAAGCCCGGCGAAGTGTTAGCTTCGTCGGGCTTGCGCGGCACATTTTTATACTTTTTTGATTTGTGCGGACTTTTTGAAGAAAGAGATACCATAACAGATGGTTTTCTCATATCCGGGTTCTATCGTTTTCGCATATCCCTTATCTACGATCTGTTGAATCGCCTCGTCACAGGCTGCATTCATCCGGTCCGCGGTATCTGCTTTTTTTACCTCAATAATCATGATACGGCGATTCTTACGATCCTTTGCACGGATATCAAATCTCCCTAAACCGCTTTCCTTATTGGAATCCACCGAGTAACCGAGACCGACGAACAAGCCGGCCATAAAAGCGTGATAGTAATCCTCGTGATAATCATGGTAGCTGATGGTATCCCACAGGAAGTCACTTAGCAGTTTTGTGGCACTCTCGATATCTTCGTCCCAGAATGCCTCCATCAATTCTTTCTGTCTACCGGTATCGAGAGTATCGGTGAACAGCTTCACCACAGTATCCTCAAATATCCCGGCAATTTCCGCATTAGGTATCTTCAATGCTACTTTCTGACCCCCGGCAGCCGTATCTGCCTTCGTCAGGTACCCGGTCATCAGGAGTATGCTCCATAGATTTTGCTCTGACTCATGGAGCGTATCGTATGTCAACTCATCAGAAACTGTTACTGTGATCGTACCGCCGTTCATAATAGTCTCGAATCTATCCGGAATTCCCCAGTCAGAATGACTTACAAAATCCCTGATAACTCCGTTGCTGCTTGTATTGCGCCAGTAGTTTTTCGGCTCGGCGTCTTTGCGGCGCATGAGGGCGGCCACATAGCTTGCTACATCCCACGGGCAATATACCCGGCTATTACCGAATACATATCCATCATACCATTCCCGGATGATATCCGCTTTATCCATGCAGCCTGCATCAGCAAGCAGCAGATTAACTTCTTCCCGGGAAAACCCAAAGTACTCCGAAAAATCTTCATCTGTCACAGAATATGATGCAAAGTTGTTTGTCCCGGTAAAGATACTCTCCTTGGCTATACGCAGACACCCCGTGACCACAGCAAGCTTCAGATATTCATTTGTCTTAAGCGCAACACCCAGCATTCCCTTGATGACGTCAAGCATCTGCTCATAGTAGCGGTTTTGCATAGTGTTTTTCTCGCTTGCCTTTGCCAGCGGAACATCATACTCATCAATCAGGAGAATCACAGGTTTACCATACACTGCATTCATCATGCGCATTATGGTTTTCAGACTCCCCTTCACATCTGACAGGGAACCATTCTGGTACCTGAGCCGTTCAAAGATTTCAGCATCAGCGGAATCAATAGATTTATTTTCAAAACAGGAGATAATCGTCTTGCAATAGTCCGCCAGGATAGCCTGCAATTGCCCATACGCACTCTCAAAATTCAGCCCGTCTACATCTTTAAAAGATATGAACAAAACAGGATATCGGTTCATCCATTCGGAACAAAACGTCTGATGCTTCGAAATATCAAGTCCCTCAAATACATCCCTGCTGTCGCGATTGATATCGAAGAAGCTCTCCATCATACTCATATTGAGTGTCTTACCGAACCTGCGTGGTCTGGTGAACAGCGTGACCTTATTAATCGTCTGCCCTGCCAAATCGTAGAGCAGTTCCGTTTTATCCACATAGTAGAGGCCGGTTTTTCTGATCTCATCAAAACTTTCATCTCCGACAGCCAGTTTGATTGCCATGATCCATGCCTCCTTCCTTGAAATTTACATATGTGCAGAACACACTCTTCATAAAAAAGCATACCACTCCCTTCATATTTATTCAAGACTTCCGAAAATGCGATTCTCACTGTCATTATCAGCTGAGCAATGCTATAATAAAGCAGATATCTGTCATTGCAGACAGCATCAATATGAGTATAACCGGTGCCTGATCTTCAGCATCAGGGTAAAAGAGAAACAGGTGAGATTCCTGTACGAACCCGTCACTGTGAATGGGGAGCTTGAAGCAATGCGCATATGCACGGTCACTGGCAATCGCCGGGAAGGCAGCTTGAAGCGTGCGGAGATACCGCGTACCCATAAGCCAGGAAACCTGCCGGTTATCAGTGCAGGGATGTTTTTGTCCCAAGGCCACGCGGATTTGGTTGCGCTATCACATGTCGTCCCGGACGGCTTTTTCTTGATGGAAAAGTTCCCAAAGGAGACGGCTGCTTTCACTCGTTTGAAAACGAGTCCTGCACAGCGCCCCATCTATTCGATGGAGGCGTTTTTCAGTGTGAAAATGTCAGCTGACGCCGGCATTTATGCCTCTCCGGGGCACTAGATAATCAGACTGACAAAACTCGGTAATATATCTTATCGGAAGTTGCGCAGCAACTTTCGATAAAAAGGCGCAGATATGCGCCGAATTATGATTATCGGGTTCGCGAAGCGGTTCCGCTAATACGCAGCCTTATTCGCATGGTTGGCCAACGCCTCTGCTGTAACTGTCGACCCACTAAAAATCTTTTCAGGAGGACACAATGAAAAAGGCACTTGCAACACTTCTCATCGCATCCATGGCGATTGCATCTCTGGCAGCATGCGGAGGAACAACTACTTCCGGTACAGGAACTACAGAAACAGCTGTTGATGAATCTTCGGTTTACGATAATACTATATCAGCAGAAGAATCTGCTCTCGCCGAAAGCAATACGGATACATCCGTTTCTCAGGACACTAAAGCTGAAACTTCCGCCGCCGATTCTTCCGTAGCAGAAGAAGCTGAGGAAGAAAATTATGAGACAGGAGACGCTTCCCTCGACAATCCGAGAAATCAGGATGACATCGGAGAAAATGAGCTCTTAGTGGTAAGTTTCGGAACAAGCTTTAACGATAACCGCCGCAATACGATCGGAGCTATCGAAGATGCTCTGGAGAAAGCTTTCCCGGACTGGAGCGTACGAAGAGCGTTTACCAGCCAGATCATTATCGATCATGTAAAGAGCCGTGACGGAGAAGAGATTGACAATGTGAAGCAGGCTCTCGACCGCGCTGTCGCAAACGGCGTTAAGAGGCTTGTTGTTCAGCCTACCCACCTGATGAACGGCCTTGAATACACGGATCTCACGGAAGAAGTATCCCAGTATGCGGATGCATTTGACAAAATCTCCATCGGTGAACCGCTCCTCAGCACGGATGAGGACTTCAAATCTGTAGAGGAAGCTATCACAGGAGCCACTGCATCCTATGATGACGGACAGACCGCAATCGTCTTCATGGGTCACGGCACCGAAGCGGACTCTAACGCGATTTACAGCAAGATGCAGGAGAATCTCAAGGCAGATAAGTATGACAACTATTATATCGGAACGGTGGAAGCAACGCCGTCCGTCACGGACGTCCTTGAACAGGTCAAAGCCGGTGATTACAAACGTGTTGTGCTGAGACCTCTCATGGTCGTCGCAGGTGATCACGCCAATAACGATATGGCGGGTGATGAAGACGATTCCTGGAAGAGCATCTTTGAGGCAGCCGGATATAACGTTGAGTGTGTTCTCGAGGGTCTCGGTTCGGTTGATGCTATCCATGAGATCTATGTTGCACATGCGCAGAAAGCTGTTGACGAGGCACTTTCCTGAGAATCAGTCGAAGTATTTGATGAAAATAATGCAGCGGTCTTGGCTGCTGCAAACGGAGATTATGCTATGATTCATAAAAGAACGCTTGCCCTTGTACTTGCCGCAATTCTTTCCCAGAGTATCATGACCGGATGCGGCAATACCGGAGCAGGAAATACAAATGCTAACATTGCTGCCACAGATAGCTCAACCGCACACGATGATAGTGATGCAGCTTCTTCCAAAGCAGATCAATCTGCAAGTGCGGAACCGGGTGACTCTGCAGTCGGCAAAACTGCTGCTGCCGATACTTCAGACTCACAGAATGAGGAATCGAAGGTAGAAGGTGTCGCCTCGGCTGATGAGATGACAGATATTGTGGATGTAGTTGAAAAAGGAATGGTGCCGATCCACGCGGATGAAATTGAAAATGGCGTCTACCCCATCACTGTAGATTCCAGCTCCTCAATGTTCAAGATCACGAACTGCACTCTTGCCGTTTCCGACGACTCTATGAGCGCAGTGATGACTATGTCCGGCACCGGTTATCTCTATCTCTTCATGGGAACCGGAAAAGAAGCAGTCTCTGCCAGCGAATCGGACTATATTTCATATGAAGAAACACCGGACGGAGCTTACACCTTCACGGTACCTGTCGAAGCGCTCGATGAAGGAATTCCCTGCGCGGCTTACAGCAAACGCAAAGAGCAATGGTATGACCGCACACTCCTCTTCCGTGCGGATTCTCTTCCGCAGGAAGCGCTTAAGAACAATTCTTTCACGGATCCGGCAGACTTGAATCTTGCTGACGGTACGTATACTGCCGAGGTCACTCTCGAAGGCGGTTCCGGAAAAGCCTCCGTGACATCTCCTGCAAAAGTTACCGTTAAAGACGGAAGTGTAACTGCAGAGATTATCTGGAGCAGTTCCAACTACGACTTTATGGTAGTAAATGGAGAACGTTTCGACCCGGTAAACTCAGATGGAAACTCGACTTTCGAAATCCCGGTGACCGGATTTGACTATAAGATGCCGGTCAGTGCGGATACGACTGCGATGAGCACGCCGCATCTTATTGATTACAAGCTTACATTTGACAGTGCATCACTGACACCGGCTGCATAAGCACATTTTTGATTAAGAAGCCACAAGTCGATTACGTATCGTTCCGTGCTTACGTTCGTAGACAAAACAAACAGTAGCCAGTTCCCGGCAGACTCTCACAGTGTTCCTGCCGGGAATTTGCTACTCTGTTACATAATGCTCCACCGAAGTTTTTCGCATAAATGGGTTCATAAAGATGTACAGGCTTCCGTTTAGATTTATGTCAGCTGACGCTGACCTGAAACCCACGCCAAGTCTCGAAAACGTGACTTGAACCCGGACGGTATTGTATGACTCCATCGTCTGAAAAGGAGGGAACCGGCTATGCACATTTCCGGACATCGACTTTCACTAATAATTTCTGCTCTTCTGCTCTGTATGTGGATTATCGGAGGTTGTGCATCTAATGCATCCTCTCCGGCACAGACTGAATCCCGGGTAACCTCATCCGATATAGCATCATCGGAACAAATCGGTTCCCAAACGTCCTCACGTGGCGCGGCAGATTCGGCTATAACTGATTCCCATGCCACTTCCTGGAATGCTACGGAGCCTACGGGTCACATGCCGCTTGACTATGCAACCGAGTTTTCTGTCGACTATTATGACGACTTTGCACTCATTACCATCGGCGGCACAGACCGCTATCTTCTCATTCCTGAAAATGCCAAAGCCCCGGCAGATCTCGACACAGACATAATCCCGATACAAAAACCGGATACAATCTATCTTGCAGCATCAGCCGGAATGGATTATTTCCGGGTACTCAAAGCTCTTGATACAGTTCGCATGACCAGCACACAGGCAGTGAACTGGAGCCTACCCGAAGTTGTGCAGGCTCTCGACTCAGAAAAAATGCTCTATGCAGGCAAGTACAGCGCCCCCGACTACGAGCTGCTGCTGCGCGAAGGAATCGATCTGGCTATTGAGTCGACCATGATCTACCATACTCCCGACACGAAAGAAAAAATAGAAAAGCTCGGAGTTCCCGTTCTTGTAGATAAATCCAGTTATGAGCCGCACCCGCTCGGCAGGATGGAGTGGATCAGACTTTACGGTCTCCTGCTCGGTAAGACAGATGAGGCGGACGCTTTTTACAACGATCAGCTTGCATCACTTACGGCGGTACCGGAGCTTTCGAAAATGCTGTCCTCTACCGGCTCAGCACAAAATCCCGTCGCTTCGCAGGATTCTCCCACTGTAGCCTACTTCTACATCACTTCTTCAGGCTACGCCAATGTGCGGAGTCCCGGCGATTACATTTCTAAGATGATTGAGATGGCCGGCGGATCCTATGCATTTGCAGATGTCTCTGTCTCCGAGGACAGTGCCAAAGCGACTATGAACATGCAAATGGAAGCTTTTCTTGACCGCGCTCTCGTTTCCGATATACTTATTTACAGCACCTCCATCGACGGGGAGATGCATTCTGCGGAAGAACTGTTTAAAAAGGCACCCATGCTGAAACAGAGCAAGGCAGCATCCGACGGAAATATCTGGGGCACAGGCAAAAACATGTATCAGCAGTCTACTGCGGTCGCAGAGATGATGCTGGAGCTCCATGCCGTGGTTACCGGGCATGCGGACGAGGATGAGCTGATATTTCTCCATAAATTAAAATAGCTGACATATAACGGAGACATAACCATGTCACACAGAACCAAACGGCAGACAGCATGTTTTCTTTCCCTTGCTCTTCTGCTTGTCCTTCTCTTACTATTAAATATCAATACCGGAAGCATACGTCTGAGTCCGGGAGAAATCCTGCACGTGCTCACATCCCGGGAATCTACCGATACACAGGGGCAGATCATCTGGGAAATCCGGCTGCCGCGGCTGATAGCTGCAGCAATCCTCGGCGGAGCACTCTCGGTCTCCGGTTTTCTTCTCCAGACATTTTTCAATAACCCAATTGCAGGACCGTTCGTGCTTGGCATTTCATCCGGTGCAAAACTAACGGTTGCCCTGACCATGATTTTCTTTCTCGGGTCCGGCCTGACGGTGAGCAGCGGGGGGATGGTGGCGGCAGCATTTGCAGGCGCAATTCTCTCCATGGGGTTCGTGCTTCTCATCTCGCTCAAAGTGCGCAATATGGCTCTTCTCGTCGTGTGCGGCGTCATGATCGGATATATCTGTTCCGCAATCACGGATTTTGTGGTGACTTTCGCGGATGACTCGAACATTGTGAACCTGCACAACTGGGCGCTCGGCAGCTTTTCGGGCACCGGTTGGGAAAATGTACGCACCCTCACTCTCATCGTTCTTCCCTGCCTGCTATTCAGTTTTCTTCTCTCGAAACCGATGAGCGTATATCAGCTCGGCGAGGGCTATGCACAAAATATGGGAGTGAATGTGCGTGTGTTCCGGCTGGAACTTATCCTGCTGTCGAGCATGCTGTCGGCGTGCGTGACGGCATTTGCAGGACCGATTTCCTTCGTGGGAATTGCGGTCCCGCATCTTGTCAAGAATCTCTTCGGGACGGCAAAACCGCTCGTTATCATACCGGCTTCATTCCTCGGCGGAGCCTGCTTCTGTCTCATGTGCGATGTGATTGCGAGGTGTGCATTTGCACCCACTGAGCTCTCGATCAGCTCTGTGACAGCAGTGTTCGGAGCTCCGGTAGTGATTTGGATGCTGCTTCATCGGAAGTAAATACCTACACTTTTAAACGAGGATTTTATTCATGAAAAATCTATCCCTCAGAACCGAAGACCTGTCTGCCGGATATGACCGAAGCCCCGTCATCAGGAATATATCCCTGAACGCCCGGCCGGGGCAGATTCTCACTCTGATCGGTCCCAACGGAGCCGGCAAGTCCACTCTCCTAAAGACGCTTGCTCAGCAGCTCGAGCCCCTCGGCGGCACAGTATTTCTCGGCAAAGATCCGATAAAATCTCTCTCCGCCAATGAAATAGCCAAAAGTATGTCCCTTCTTCTGACAGAGAGGATCGATCCGGAACTCATGACCTGCCGCGACGTGGTCGCGACAGGCAGGTACCCCTATACAGGCCGTCTCGGAATCCTTTCGGCAGAAGATCATTTCAAAGTTGACGAAGCGATGGCACTGACACATGCCACGGAGCTTTCCGAACGTTCCTTCCGGGCAATCAGCGACGGTCAGAGGCAGCGCATCCTGCTTGCACGAGCATTGTGCCAGGATCCCGGCGTTCTTCTGATGGATGAACCGACCTCTTACCTCGATATTCATCACAAGCTGGATCTTCTCGACCTTCTCCGAAGACTGGTAAAGGAGAAGAATCTCACGGTTATCATGTCGCTCCATGAAATCGATCTGGCGCAGAAGGTTTCCGATGTCGTAGTGTGCATAAAGAACGGGCAGATTGACAGGATGGGGACGCCGGAAGAGATATTCTCAGATGAATATATAAAAACCCTGTTCGATATCGAACAGGGCTGTTATCTGACATATTGCGGCTCTCCGGAGCTTCCGAAATCCGGCGGGAAACCGAGCGTGTTTGTAATAGGCGGCGGCGGAAGCGGGATTCCGACATACCGGAGACTGCATCGGCAGGGGGTTGCATTTGCTGCGGGCGTACTTCATAAAAATGATCTTGAGTACCCGATTGCGTGTGCACTCGCTTCGGAAGTCATCGTGGAGGAGGCGTTTGAACCGATCGGCGATGAGGCATTTGAAAATGCAAAAGCGCTCGCGAGTTCCTGCGATGATGTCATCTGCTGTCTTACAAAGTTCGGGACACTGAATGCGAGGAATCGGGAGTTATTCATGCATTTTTCTAAGCGATCTCATCATTAATCCCTGACACAATTTGAATCCTGTGTCAGAAACTTCGAATATCGTCAGAAAGCTGCTCTCATGCTCCATAGCGCACTCTGCCTACAACGCATGCGGCAAAGAAAGCAAGGATATCTATGACCACGATCGTTGATCCGACCGGCGTCCCCGCGAGGATCGAGATGAGAATTCCCAGCGTCGCGCAGATGACCGACACGACCGCCGAACAGATCGTCACTGTCTTGAAGCTCCTGAACACGCGCATTGCCGACAGTGCCGGGAAAATGACCAGCGCGGATATCAGGAGAGATCCGACCAGATTCATCGCAAGCACGATTATGATTGCGATGGTCACGGCGATGAGGAGGTTGTAGGTATTAACATTTGTCCCGACTGCTTTCGCGAAGTCCTCGTCGAAGGTGACCGCGAAAATCTTGTTGTAGAATACGACAAATATCACCACGACCGCAATCGATAATACCACGCAAAGCCACACTTCCGATATGGACAGCGTCAGGATTGAGGTCGATCCGAACAAGGTGCTGCAGACATCACCTGACAGATTTGCGGATGTCGAAAAGATATTCATCAGCAGATAACCTACCGCCAATGCTCCGACTGAAATCATTGCGACGGCAGCGTCTCCCTTGATTTTGGTGTTCTGACCGGTCCGAAGGAGCAGGACCGCACAGATCACTGTTGCCGGCAGTACAAAGAACATATCATTCGAGAGATTGAGTACTGAAGCGATTGCTATAGCACCAAAAGCAACGTGGGAAAGTCCGTCTCCGATAAATGAAAAACGTTTCAATACCAGTGTAACCCCCAGAAGCGACGAGCAGAGTGCGATGAGCACACCGACGACCAAGGCGTACCGGACAAACGGAAATTCAAAGTAGTATACGAGCGTATCTATCATTTTCCGGCCTCCTCTCCTGTCTGCGGTATTACATCACCTGATTCGTTCTGCAGACCTCCTGCTTTCGGTTGCTCATTTTCCCTTTGTTTATCTGAACTCATATCTCCATCATAAGAATCTTTCTTCGCTTCTTGTGTGTTCCTGTCGTTTTTTTCTTTCCGGCTGGCAGAAACATTTCCGGCTGCGATGTTCTCAGACTCATTTCTAATATCCTGCTGCGCAGGATTCTTAATCGTCAGATTCTCCTCACTTTCTATACTTGCAGTGAACAGTCTGCCTTCACGGCTCTGAAGATACTTCTCCTTCGTTCCGAAAAAGATCGTACTTCCGACGTGGAGAATATGGGTAGCGTAACGCACTGCAGCCTGTACATCGTGGGAGACCATGATAATCGTAACTCCCTCTTCCTTGTTCAGGTGCTCGATGAGGGTGTACATATCATTTGTCACTTTCGGATCGAGTCCGGAGACAGGTTCGTCGAGCAGCAATATTTTCCGCGTCGCACAGAGTGCGCGTGCAAGCAGAACTCTCTGCTGCTGTCCGCCGGAGAGCTCACGATAGCAGCGGTCTGTGTATTCCGTGATTCCCATGCGTTCTATGTTCTCGCGGGCCATCCGCTTTTCCTCTTTCGTGTAAAATGGATGGAACTTCCCCCTCGCCTGGCATCCGGAAAGTACAATTTCCCAGACCGAGGCAGGAAAATCTCTCTGCACGATCGTCTGCTGCGGCAGATATCCGATTTCTCTGGCAGTTACACCGTCACCTGTCGTGATGGTCCCGGACATCGGACTCTTCAGGTTCAGAATGGTTTTCATCAGCGTGGATTTTCCCGATCCGTTCTCGCCGACGATGCACAGATAATCACCTTTATTCACTTCAAAACTCAGGTCGCGGACAAGGACATCTCCTTCGTAACCGAGTGTCAGATTTTTGCATGATAGTTGAGCCATCTTTTACTTCCTCTTTCGGTTTACACACTTTTCATAGGGGTTCCGGTGGTTTTATGTCTGTAAAGTAGACCGTCTTTCACTCCGCTGCCGGTTATCACCTCTCATATTGCTTCACGTAGTTTTGGTATGTACAGTAGAGACGACTTTTACTTCCCTTCCGTTTCCACCATTCATAGAGATTCCCGTGATTTTGACCGGTACAGTCGAGCCGTCTTTTACTTCCCTTTCGTTTCATACGCCGGTCACAGGAATTCCCATGATTTTCGACCTGCACTCCTCACACACGCCGTAAAATACGGTTCTCACCGGATCCAGTGAGAATCCATGGTGCGCGAGCATGTGCTCCTGAAGATTGGCAATTTCATCACATTCAAGGTGGATGAGGCGGCCGCAGCTTTCGCATTTGCAATGAAAGCACGCCGGTTTATGGCAATTGGTCTGCCTGTCTATATACTCAAAAAGGGCTCCGCCGTTGCTGTCAAGAACATAACGGTTCACTTCGCCCGCCTCGACCAGTCTTTCAAGCTGGCGGTAGACCGTCGTCATACCGATCCGGCTTCCCCTGTTCTTCATCCCTTCAAAGATTTCCTGTACCGTCATCTGCTGCCCGGGCACAGATGCCATGAAGGCCAGCATCTCGGTGTACTGTTTTGTTTTATACTGTGATTTTGCCATTCTATTCCTCCGGAAAGATTGCCAAATTGAAAAGCTTTTTCATTTTATCACTCTTCGGTGCTTTGTCAACATGATTTTGGAAATCGTTTTCATTTTTGCGCTGCCTTTTCAGCTAAAAAAGTGTGCGCCTTGACTCTTTGCATGCTGGTGTGCAAGCGTCGGCTTATATCTTCATCTACGCGCCAATCTCATCCTCGCATGCCTAAGTATTGTTACGCATGCTTAGGCACGGTGGATTGCAGCAAGACTTTGCGCGCCGAGCATGGTCGCGCAGCTATTTCTTCCATATCGTGCGAGTACGCATCCTGCCGGAGGCTTTTATCGTATAGGAAATTTGAGCAATATCCTATACGATAAAAAGCCGCTGCTGATCAGGTTAATGAACAGCAGCGGCTTCTAATAATTGTATTACAGTTTTTTCAAGGTCACGAACTGGTACAGATGGTATCCCAACTGAATCGGAGTCGGCATAACAAGATCTGCCACCGCCTCCATCACGATTCTCTTTCTGAGGTCTCTCTTCAGTTCGGGGGCTAAGTGTCTCCTCAGGAGTTCCTCAGACCCAAGGTAATCTTCCTCTTCAGGGTGTCTAATAAGATAATCTTTGACAATTTCAATATCTTCTATATCGAGTATATTTAAGAGCTTTATGATTTCGCTTCTGGGACAGTCATATGTAATGCGAACGCCACCCGTCTTGCGGTACAGGTCAACTTTTTGAATTCCAGGATCATTCATAAGCTCAAATCGGAGGATATCCGCCTCGTCAGCCGTCATATTTCTCAGGCTTTCACATCTGACCCTTATACTGTTTTTTGATTCATGAGCGATTGTATATTTCATGACACTCCTTTACGCCGTTATCCGGCTTCCCTTTTTCACTGTACCTCTTAATTACGGTAGCTGCCCCACTTTTTACTCACACTTCCGTAACCCTGTCCTGATTCTCTTGCCAGTAGACTTCTTTTTACGGAAGTATCTTCACTTTTCGCTCTTACTTCCGTAATCCCTGACTCTGATTTCCTTGCCAGAAGACTTCTTTTTACGGAAGTATCTTCACTTTTCGCTCTTACTTCCGTAATCCTGTCCTGATTTCCTTGCCGGCAGACTCCTTTTTACGGAAGTATCTTCACTTTTCGCTCTTACTTCCGTAATCCTGTCCTGATTTCCTTGCCGGCAGACTTCATTTTACGGAAGTATCTTCACTTTTCGCTCACACTTCCGTACCCCTGTCATGATTTCCTTAATATATCACCAGAATGCCATATTCCCGAAAGCCAAATCCTTC
The DNA here is from genome assembly GCA_017433725.1 of Lachnospiraceae bacterium. Taxonomy (GTDB): domain Bacteria; phylum Bacillota; class Clostridia; order Lachnospirales; family Lachnospiraceae; genus Chordicoccus. Next base: position 32,771 of record JAFRGQ010000083.1, on the reverse strand, counting down.
AGCACCCCGATGGCCTCCCTCGTCATATTGTTGGGGAGGAATGACAGCGACGAACCGGCTGCCAGCCCCGTCGCATCCTCTATTCCCTGCTTCTTCGCTATTCCCAGAGCCCGATACACATGGAAATTGTTCGTCACTATACCCACTGTCACATCCTCGGAAGGCAGCAGAGCCTTGCTGTAGCGAATATTCTCGGATGTATTTGTCGCCTGTTCCTCCAGAATTATGCGTTCTTCGGCTATTCCTGCGGAAATCAGATAGTCCGCCATACCGCGTGCTTCCGTCACGCGTTCATTTGAACCCTTAGCCCCGGTGACGATACAGACTGTCCCGGGATTCTTCTCAAGGTATTCGGTCGCACAATCCAGCCGGTATTTCAGCACCACGCTCGGACCGTCATCCTTGACCTGCGCCCCCAGGACGATGATATAGTCAAGAGGGGTATCGCAAGTGCACTCAAAACAGGCTCCGATTTTGACCATCAGAAACAGGAAGACTGCCATACCGACAAGCACGAGTGTACCGAGAATCCCCATGAGCCATTTCGGCAACAGAAGATACCAGTTTCGCTTAACACCGACTCCGCAGAGCATGAAGATTGCTCCGAGCAGGAACCAGAAAAGAAAGAATTTACTTCCCGAGGCGACGGAAACGACTATGAAGCCGTACGTAATACTCAGGACTGCAAGCACAATAAATATGATCATGAATCTCCCTTCTTCTCTACTCACGGTTGCAAGCGAAACTGCATAATAATCCTAAATTCGCACTGTCATTTTCGATGAGGAGCACTGGCGTACTAAAGTGTGGAAGTTTTAATCCCTTACAATTCAGCTCCGTCCGTCTCAATGACGTGCTTATACCAATCGAAAGATTTTTTCTTTCTTCTCTCAAATGTACCGCTGCCGTCATCCTCTCTGTCCACATAAATCATGCCATAGCGCTTGGACATCTCACCCGTTGACGCCGAGACAAGGTCAATGCATCCCCACGGCAGATATCCCATCAGCGGAACTCCATCCAGATTCACTGCATCATCCATAGCCTGAATGTGAGCTCTCAGATAATCGATTCTGTAATCGTCGTTGATAGAGCCATCCTCCTCAATCGTGTCCTTCGCTCCCAGACCGTTTTCCACGATGAAGAGAGGCTCTGGTAGCGGTCATACAGCGAATTGAGCGTGACACGAAGGCCGAGCGGATCGATCTGCCATCCCCACTCAGAGCGCTTCAGATACGGGTTTTTCGTGCTTGCAAATACATTGCCGGATGTCTGCTTGCCCGCTATCTCCGGATCCGTGCTGACGCATCTGGATGCATAGTAACTGAATGTGACAAAATCGACCGTATTCTCTTTCAGAATCTCCAGATCACCCGGCTCCATGACGGGCATAATGCCCTCTCTTTCCATCTGTTTTAAGGCAAATGGCGGGTACTCTCCCCTGCTCTGCACGTCGATGAAGAAATAGTTGTCCCTGTCTCTGCAGATGGACTCCCAGACATCTTCCGGTCTGCAGCTGTACGGATAGTAATTTCCGGCTGCCAGCATGCAACCGATCATCGCATTCGGAGCGAGCTCATGACCGATCTTCGTAGCAAGTGCACTGGCGACCAGCTCATGATGTGCTGCCTGATATGTTACTTTCTTCCGGTCTTCTCCCTCCTCAAAGCGGATACCTGCAGCCATGAACGGGAGTGCAATAAGCATGTTGATTTCGTTGATTGTCAGCCAATGCTTGACTTTGTGACCGAATCGCTCGAACAGAACCGTTGCATAGCGGACAAAGTAATCGATCATTTTTCTACTCTTCCAGCTTCCGATCGTATCGACGAGATGCATCGGCGCATCAAAGTGAACGATGGAGACGAGCGGTTCGATGCCGTATTTGAGACACTCGTCAAAAACACTGTCGTAAAATGCAAGGCCTTCTTCGTTGGGCTTCTCCTCATCGCCATTCGGGAAAATGCGTGTCCAGTTGAAACTCATGCGGAAGCATTTGAATCCCATCTCCGCCATCATGGCAATGTCTTCTTTGTAATGGTGATAAAAATCTATTCCAAGGTGGGCCGGATAGTAATGGTCTGCGTCCGGCGCGGACACTATCATATCGCCCTTGATGATCGGAAATCTGTCCTTGCCGTGGGGAATCACATCATTGGTGCTGAGACCTTTGCCTCCCTCATTCCAACCGCCTTCACACTGGTTCGCGGCTGTGGCGCCGCCCCATAAAAAGTCTTTTGAAAAGCTCATAGTTCACCTCTCTGCATAAATAAAATGTACGAAAACGCTTTCATCTATTATAACTCTTTTGCAGCCCACCGTATACCAGAACTGAGAGCTGTACGCTGTAATATTTCGAATCCTGCGACGACTTCAATTCTTCTACCTTGTCATCGGCTATATCCATCCCACTGCCGGGCGGATTCCGGATTTTCACCGATTAGAAACATAAGCCTGCCTCCAATCCGAATGCACTTTCAAACCAAGGTGCAGATCCATGCCGCGAGCGCAGATATCGCCGGAAATATGACCAAAAGCTTCAGCAACTGGGTTTTAATGTTATAGCCGTACTTTTTAAGAGGATACACACTCGCTACTTCCGGATAGTAGTACTGAAAGAAATGAAACTTCATCAGCAGGAAGTAGTCGAAGCAGATCATGTCGTACAGCTTATATATGGTAAATATCGTCACAAATCTTGTGAAGAACTGCCGGAATGTAAAATCGTTTCTAAATCCATCCCAGATCGAGACCACCCCTACTCCCAGGATCATAAGAATGCTGAACACCATAAGTGTCCATCCGATGGTTCTTGCCCCGTAGAACAGTTCGTTATCTCTTTGAAGAAGTACTTCCTGCGCTTCTTTCGGTGCAGAAGTGAAAAATTTCTTATCCTGAATAAAAGCCACTGCTGATAACAGCATCAGTGTTATCGCAGCACAAAACACGATCGATAAAAAACAGTCAGCAGCATATCATCAGCCTCCGATCTTTTCGGGCAGCCGCTTCCTGATTACATCTGTCATCATCAGCTTTTCAAAACGGAACATACCGTCGAAATCTTCGCCCTCATAGCTGTTTTCTTCACCGGTCTCGGGATCGTGGGGATCCGGATGATGACTGTTAAAGAACTCGACGATATGGAAGCCGCACTTGTTGACATAGAAATGGATATTCCTGGTCTCGAAGTAAGGCGTACAGGTCTCCCAGACCTTCGTATCCGGATAGAGGCGTTCCACTTCCTTCCAGGCAGCCGTGCCGACACCCTTGCTGTGGACTGCCGGTGTGACAAACAACAGATCCAGATGGTTATGCTGCGTCTCTTCATTTATCGTCAGTACCAGCCCCCCGACAATCTTGCCATCTTCTCTTATACGGTAAGCAACACCATTATCGATACTGTTTTCTATTGTTTTTCGGGAAATGATCTCACCATCTTTTTCAAAATGGTTATCCCGTTCCCCGAATTCTTCCATTGCTCCATACTTGAACGCCAATTGGTTGTCGAGGATGAATTGTTCCCGGTCATCCTCAGTAAGCCGGGAAAGAGTAATGTTTGCCATACTAAAAGGCCTCCTTCAATAAAATTTTGGGCATGAAAAAGCCCGGAAACGTTGAATTTCCGGGCTTTTCTGAATGTCTTTGACTCGAGATCAGCGCTTGCTGAACTGCGGAGCGCGACGTGCTCCTTTGAGACCGTATTTCTTTCTCTCCTTCATACGCGGATCACGTGTGAGGTATCCTGCCTTCTTAAGTGTCGGGCGGAAATCTGCATCCATTTTGCAGAGTGCACGTGCAAGTCCGTGACGGATTGCACCGGCCTGACCTGTATATCCGCCGCCGTGTACGGTAACGATCACATCATACTTGCCAACGCCATCGATTGCTACGAGCGGCTGACGAACAACGACCTTCAGTGTCTCCATACCGAAGAAGTCGTCGATATCGCGCTTGTTAATTGTAATCTTGCCATTGCCCGGTGTAAGATAAACTCTAGCTACAGAGCTCTTTCTTCTACCTGTACCATAAAACTTTTCGCTTGCCAACGTCTTACCCTCCTATCAGAATTTAAGGTCAAGGACTTCCGGTTTCTGAGCTGCCTGCTCATGTTCCGGACCTGCATAGACATGAAGTTTCGAATACATCTGCTTGCCAAGAGCGCCCTTCGGGAGCATGCCGCGAACTGCGTGCTCGACAACTCTCTCCGGATGCTTCTCAAGCATCTCACGAAGAGTAGCAGTCTTTACGCCGCCTACATACTCTGAATGACGGAAGTAGATCTTCTGATCCATCTTCTTGCCTGTGACTTTGATCTTAGCAGCGTTGACAATGATTACATAATCGCCTGTATCAACATGCGGTGTGAAAATCGGCTTCTTTTTGCCTCTGAGAATGGTGGCGACTTCTGAAGCCAGATGGCCGAGCGTAACGCCTTCAGCGTCAATCACATACCATTTACGCTCAACTTCATTCGCCTTCGCCATAAATGTGCTCATGGATATTTCCTCCTGATGAAATTGTCAAAATGAATATATACATGGCAGCCTGTCATTCCGGGGCATGGCATGAACTCTGCCTCATCCGTTTTTCCTCCGCAGGAAATTCGAATGCCTGCAGGCCGATGCGCTTCCGATTACCTTCTCTTCCACGCTCTTCCTGCTTATATCTTTGATATCCCGATTTGCGAACTCGGGACTTTTCATAAGACATAAAAATAACGTGCGGCCGGGAATGCCGCACGCATTATTATAAAGAAATCAGAATTTGATGTCAAGTGCCGTTTTTAAAAAATGTAGTTGTGACGCAGCTATTGTTACCATTCAGTTGCCTCGTTAATTAGTCAGCAGTCCTAAGGCAACGGTATACTATTCAATCGGTAAACATTCGCAGTCCTGCCGAGAAACAAAAACCATTGCACTCTGTGTGACCAAGTGTATGCATTAGCGACACGCGGGAACACAGAGTGCAGTTATGGTTTTTCGTTTCGCAAGGCAGGGACAAGAATTTACCGATGAATATGTATACCGGTGCCGTAGGTTATGCACTTTCTGAGACTCAGCTGAATAGTAACCAGGTATTTTTTATACACGGTCTCAGTAAATCGTCTTGACATCCTCCTCCCTTAGCCCGTAAGTCTTCAGGAACTTCTGAAAAACAGAGTAATCGTTGACAACGCTCACCTCGTGCAGCGTGCCGCCCTTCCTGTCCCGAAAACCCGCTACTTTTTCACCGGTACATATGCTTGCCCGTATCACCGGCTCATGCAGAGCCGGGTCATACGGGAACTTTATCTCTTCCGCTTTTTTCTTTCTTCCAAACATATGCATTCCCTCCTGCCGCACAAATCACAGCTTCAGCACGATTTCCCTTAATTTCTGCCCATTCGGACACATCATGCTCTCCCGCCAAAGATCACAGCTTCAGCACCTCATTGAACTTCGCGTGATCTTTGACCTTAGTTGTCAGCTCTGCAAGTCTCGTCGTATCTCCGATGAGGATGACGCCTACCAGACGGTTATTTTCAAATGTATACTTCTCGTACTGCTTTTTCCTGTCATCCTTGATCTCGACCGTGCGATAGACCTTATTCGGATTGGATCCGTTATCACCGATCGCAAACAGGGATGTTCCCATACCGTTGAAATTCAGTGCTCCGTCAACGGTCTCATATGTGAGATCGCCACCGGCTGCATTTGCACCGGCTGTCTTGCCCTGCTCAACGGACTGGCTCCAAAGTGCATAATTGATTCCGTTGAACTCCGCGCAGTCACCGGCAGCGTAGATATCCGGGATATTGGTTTCCATCTTCTCGTTGACCAGGATGGAACGGTTGATTTCGATACCGGCTGCCTTTGCAATATCCAGATTGCCGCGAACGCCAGTGGAGACGATAACGAGCTCCGCAGGGATTGCCGTGCCGTCCGCAAGAAGAACGCCGTCCTCATTGATCTCGGCGGTGCTGGCGGCTGTAAATACCCTGACGCCCGCTGCCTCGATAATCTTCTTCAGTGTATCGGATGCGGCAGGATTCAGCTGTCTCGACATAAGAGCAGGTGCTCCCTCGATGACCGTAACGTCGAGTTTCGCGCGCTTTAAGGACCAGGCGGCCTCAAGACCAAGCACACCGCCTCCGATGACAGCGGCTGTCCGGATGTTCGGAAGCATCGCCTTGACCTTGGCTGCATCCTCTATCGTGCGGATCGCCACGACCTTGGAGAGCTCATGTCCCTTGATCGGCGGAACAAAGCAGTGAGCTCCCATAGCATAGATCAGCTTGTCATATACAAGGCTGAAACCTTCACATGCGACCGTCTTTTCGGCCGGATCAATGGAAAGCACCTTCGTGCCGGTGACAATAGAGACGCCGTTCTCATCATACCAGGACTGCTGCTCGACAGCCATCTGATTCTCGCTGAAGTCTGAGAGCATTGCCTTGGTCAGCATCGGGCGGTTGTACGGAAGATGTTCTTCCTCGGTGATAATGGTCACGCCGCCCGTCTTGTCTCTCTCCCGTATTGCTCTTGCCGCCTCCAGGGCTGCAACGCCGCCTCCGAGAATAAGATATTTGTTGGATGTGTTGTTCAGCTCGATCTCACCCGGTTCCTCTGCCTCGACGAAGTTCTCCTTGCCGACGCCGCAGACCGGACATACATCGATCGAGGAGTCGAATATGGCGCCGCAGACAAGACATTTGACCAGAGTTCTCGCACCCTTTGCCTTCGGTTTCGCTTCCTTCTTGAGAAGCACACATCCGAAGTTATAGCCGAAGTCATAAGCGTCTGTCAGCTGATTTTCACTCGGTTTGAAACGTACGCGGAAGCCATCCAGAACTTTCAGTCTGACCTGTTTCAGCCTCTCAATGATGTGCGGAACTCCCTCGCCGGACCAGCCGTAGCTTCCGAATGCACTTGCAAGTCTGCCCTTGAATACCGGCGGATACATACCCAGCGTCAGGTTGTAGACAGGTTCCAGAGCCTCGCCGAGGATAGTCGGCGTACCGAAAAGGTAGCCGTCTGCCGCCGCCATGTCCGCGGCAAGATTGGTCTTATCATCGAAAATAAGATCATAACGGTGAACTTCCGCGCCTGCATCTTCTACACCTTTTGCGATCTCCTCAGAGAGCTGCTTCGTATATCCATAAGCGCTGACATAGGGCATAACGACAAGTTTTTTAGCCTTCTTTGCAGGGGCCTTGCACCACTCATTGTACCAACCGAAGATCTGGTCGAAATGGGAATCAAGGACCGGACCGTGTCCGCAGCAGATCGTCTCTATGTCGAGATTCTCGATGCGTTTCAGAGCCGTGTTCATGTATGGATATGCAAATGGTCCGATGATACAGTCAAAGTAATACTTCGTCGCTTCCGCATAGCCCTCCTCATCCGTAACGGTCGAGCGAAGAACTCCCTCCGCCGCATAGTGTGAACCGAATGAGTCGCATGTGAACAGCGTCTTTATCTCCGGACAGTATGTGTACATTGTGTCCGGCCAGTGCAGGTTCGGAAGAACCATGAACTCAAGGGTCTTGTCGCCAAGGCTCAGGGTATCGCCCTCTTTTACAGCGATGCTGTTGAAATCGGTATTGATGATGTGTTTCAGGAACTGCAGTGCCGTACCTGTCGCGACGATCGTCAACGAGGGATTGACTTCCAACAGCTTTTCGATGGATCCGGCGTGATCCGGCTCTGTGTGATCCATGATCAGATAGTCGATATTCTTCACAGATTCGACCGACTCGATATACTCCTTCATATCTCCGAAGAAGGAAAGCTTTGAGGTCTCAAAAAGAGCATTCTTCTCACTGCCCTCGAGAAGATATGAGTTGTAGGATGTGCCGTACTTCGTTTCCATAATGATGTCGAACACACGAAGGTCGGGATCGAGTACGCCTGTCCAGTACAAATCCTTCTTGATTTTTAAAGCCTGCATAATAACCTCCTTTGCTATTTGCCGAACTGCTCTTTCGGCACTTATGATTTATATAATAGCAAAAATGGAGAGGAATTGATATTATTTTTTGAAAATTTAACGTCTTACCGGCAAATTATTATTCTTCATCGTGACTACAATCAGAAAAAGCCGCATACGTTCCTCTACGGAAACGCATGCGGCGTTAATGCTGTTATCCGGTGGGAAATATACGTACTCATATTCCCACATATTAACAATGATATCGACTGCAGCTCAGATACGAAACGGAAACCTTGAGTGAGTATGCTTTCTATAACTCAGGCAAGCAGACCCTGTATCAGGATCACCAGCGTCAAAATCGGAAGAACATACATGAAGTACGGCTTCAGCCACTTCTTCATCTTATACCCGCCGCCGTAGTTGCACTCGCGCAGATACTTGTCAAATCCCCATCCCCACTTGGATGTGCAGAACAGGACATAAATCATCGCGCCGATCGGGAGCAGCAGGTTACTAACGATAAAGTCCTCGCTGTCCAGCACATCGCGGCCGCCGATCAGATGCAGGTTGCTCCAGATATTGTAGCCGAATACGCAGGGCAGACTGCCGATCAGCAGGATGAACAGATTGATTAAAGATGACTGCTTGCGGCTCCAGCCGAAGTTGTCGATACCGGCTGCGATCAGGTTCTCGAATACCGCGATAACGGTCGAGAAGCTTGCAAATGTCATGAACAGGAAGAACAGCGTTCCCCATATCCTTCCGCCTGCCATATGGATAAATACCTGCGGCAGCGTGATGAAAATGAGTGCCGGTCCCGCAGTTGTCTCGACGCCATATGAGAAACATGCCGGGAAAATGATAAGACCGGAAACGATCGCGACAAATGTATCGAGTACACAGATACGGATCGCTTCGCCGCCGAGTGTAAATTCTCGTGTCATGTAACTGCCGAAGATTTCCATCGATGCTATACCGAGCGACAGCGTGAAGAACGCCTGATTCATCGCCGCGGTAATGACATTTCCGAGACCGACATCCGCTGCACGGCTGAAATCCGGGAGCAGGTAGAATTTAATACCTTCCGCAGCGCCGGACAAACTCAGTGAGTGAACGGCAAGAACCAGAATGAGGACCATAAGGGCCAGCATCATGAACTTGGAAATCTTCTCAAGACCATCCTGAATTCCGATACTGCAGACAAACACGCCTGCTACAACCATGATGCACATAAAAAGTGCCATTTCCTTTGTATTGCCGAGCATGTTTCCGAACACATCGCCGACACTTTCAGAAGCCATTCCGTCAAATGTGCCCGTAAGGAATTTTACGAAGTAATCGAACATCCAACCGGATACGGTCGTGTAGTACATCATGAGCAGATAGCATCCGATGATGCAGAACCAACCGTGAATATGCCACTTGCTTCCCTCCGGTTCCAGTGCCTTATAGCCCTTGACGGCACTCTGACGACTTGCGCGTCCGACAGCCAGCTCCATCGTGAGGACCGGAACGCCCATAATGACCAGGAAGATCAGATAAAAGAGGACGAACACTCCTCCGCCGTTCTGACCCGTAATGAACGGGAACTTCCACACATTACCGATACCGATCGCACATCCGGCGGACACCAGCAGGAATCCGAGACGCGATTTAAAATTCTCTCTTTCCATAATCTCCCTCCTCCGGCCACAGTACAAAGACTATTCTATGCACATAAGCCTCACTTTTCAAGTGTAAATTCCTTATAGTCAGGATACTCGATCCTGACCAGCACGAGTCCCTTCGAGATAGCCGTCGGTCCCGCTGCCTTGCGGTTCTTTGCATCCAGAACAGTCTGCATATGGCCGGGGTCATACTTTCCGGCACCTATTTCAAGCAGTGTCCCGGTAATGATCCTGACCATATTGTAGAGGAACCCGTTACCCGTGATCGTGAACGTGACCCTGTCGCCGTTCCGCTCCACACGGGCATCGTAGATTTCCCGTACCGTAGTCTTTGAGGAATACCCTGCTGCCGCGAAAGATGCGAAATCGTGTTCTCCTATCAGCATCTGTGCCGCCTCATGCATGGCTTTCTCATTGAGATCATAATAAAAGTGCATCTCCGTGTTGCGGCTGAGAGGATCCGGAAATTTGCGGTTCAGCACATGGTACTGATACGTCTTGATCGTCCTCTGAAATCTCGGATGAAAATCATCCGCCACCTGCGAGGAATCAAGGATCCGTATATCCTGCGGCAGCCTTGCGTTGAGTGCAAATGCGATCCTCGAAGGCTCAATTCTCGATTCCACATCGAATACAGCGACATTTCCCTCGGCGTGGACTCCGGTGTCCGTGCGGCTTGCACCGAGCGTCCGGATCTTCTGTCCGAAGAGATCTTCGATCGCTTTCTCCAGAACATCCTGAACGGCGATGCCGTTCACCTGGCTCTGGTAGCCGTTGTAATTCGTGCCGTCATAGGCGACGATTAATTTTATTCTCATGTTCCTATTTCCGTTGTTAACCTCTGACACAAATATGTATCACATGTCAGAGACGAGTTTCATCATACTCTTTCATCTCACGCCTAAATCGCGAGAATTCTGTGTCAAAGATTAAAGCCTGGTTATCCGGAAGAATATGCAGGCTGCCAGAAATCCGAAAATAAGGATATAGGCAACGATATCACGTCCGGAGTATTTCAGTGGCTTCATCTGCGTCCTGCCCTCTCCGCCGTGGTAGCACCTTGCCTCCATAGCCATAGCCAGGTCGTTTGCCCTGCGGAATGCGGAGACGAACAGCGGGACAAGCAGAGGTATCATATTCATGATCCTCTTAACGATGCCGCCGCTCTCAAAATCAGCGCCTCTGGCTATCTGGGCCTTCATGATCTTATCCGTCTCCTCCATAAGGATAGGTATGAATCGCAGCGCGATCGACATCATCATGGCGATCTCGTGGACCGGAGCATGCACAACTTTCAACGGTGAAAACAGCGATTCCATCGCGTCTGTCAGCTGATTTGGTGTGGTCGTAAGAGTCATAATGGAGGACCCGATGACCAGATATGCAAGACGTACGCCCATACGGACAGCCTGGATCACGCCTTCCCGGGTTATCTTAAAAATCCACTTCTGGAAGATAACTTCACCGGGCGTCAGGAACATATTGAAAATCATGGTTATGCACAGAATGATCAGGATTGCCCTAAGACCCTTCAGCATAAAGCGGAACGGCACTTTCGACAGCGCTATGAGCGTTACCAGAACAGCCGTAACGAACGCATAGCCGGCAAATCCCCTGACCAGGAACACCGATACGATAAAGATTACGGTTCCTAAAAATTTGACTCTGGGGTCCAGTTTATGGAGGATTGAATCCGCCGGATAATACTGGCCGATCGTAACATCTTTAAACAAAGGTTTCTCCCTTCCGTAACTGCCTTTTTTCCAGCAGTGCTTTCAGAATGCTTTCTTTCGCCTCGGTAATCGTGGTGGCTGTCGTATCGACGTCCATTCCCCTCTCAGCCAGCTCATTAACGATGTAGGTGGTCTGAGGAGCGGCGAGACCCATTTGCTCAAGTTCTCTGTAATGCGAAAAAACCTCTTTCGGGGTTCCGTCGTAGGCAATTTTCCCGTCGTTCACGACGATGATGCGGTCCGCGTAATTGGCCACGTCTTCCATGCTGTGGGAGACGAGAAGGATCGTAATACCTCTCTCGTCATGAAGCTTTTTGATCTGGTCGAGAATATCATCCCGCCCCTGCGGATCAAGTCCCGCTGTCGGCTCATCGAGGATGAGGACCTTCGGATTCATCGCAAGGACGCCCGCGATGGCTACTCGTCTCTTCTGTCCGCCGGATAATTCAAAAGGCGACACCTTCCAGAATTTCTCAGCAACACCTGTCTGCCGAAGCGCTTCCTCGGCTCTCCGGCGGATTTCGGTCTCATCGAGTCCCTGATTTTTCGGTCCGAATGAGACATCCGATATAACATCTGTCTCGAACAGCTGATTTTCCGGATACTGGAATACCAGTCCGACATGCGTGCGAAGACTGCGAAGGTCATATCTGTTCTTTTTCGATACTTTCTTCTTGCCCTGCTCGGCCGGATTCGTGCTGCCCCAGATATCCTGCCCCTCATAGAAGACCTGCCCTTCTGTCGGCTGCATGAGGCCGTTCAGGTGCTGGATCAGGGTAGACTTTCCGCTGCCGGTATGCCCGATGACGCCGATGAACTGGCCTTCATCAATGCTGAGATTAATATTATCGAGGGCTTTGACGGAGTAGGTCGTTCCCCGGCTGTAAGTGAAGGATACATTTTTAAGTTCCAGAATCATTTCTTAGTACCCTCCCGTTCATTTGATTTTTTCCGTGCTTTTCCGGAAGCCTTATTCCCGCCGGAAGTCTTTTCACTCCGCGTGCCTTTGCTCTGCGGTTTTGATTTCATTTTCTCAGAGACCCGCAGTAGTTCTTCCACCAGTTCTTCCTTCGTGAGGATTCCATCCGGAAGATCTATACCGGATTTCTTCAGTTCATAAGCCAGTTCCGTCACCTGCGGCACATCGAGATGCAGCTTTTTCAGGCGGTCGACCTGCGAAAAGATCTCCCTCGGCGTTCCCTGCATAACAACATGGCCTGAATCCATGACGAAGACATGGTCCGCATGGATGACTTCCTCCATGTAGTGGGTGATCAGGATGACAGTTACATTTTCCTTCTCATTCAATTCACTGACTGTCCGGAGGACCTCCTGCCGTCCGTTCGGATCAAGCATGGCGGTCGGCTCATCCAGCACGATACAATCCGGTCTCATGGCCACGACGCCTGCAATCGCCACGCGCTGCTTCTGACCGCCGGAAAGGCGGTTCGGGGATTTGTCCCGGTGCTTGATCATACCGACCTTTGTCAGGGATTCCTCCACTCTCGTCCAGATTTCATCTGTCGGAACGCCCATATTTTCAGGGCCGAATCCGACATCCTCCTCGACGATCGATCCGATGATCTGGTTATCCGGATTTTGAAAGACCATACCTGCCTTCTGGCGGACTTTCCAGAGCTCAGGCTCCTTGGCGGTGTCGATCCCGTCGACCCACATAGTCCCCTCGGTCGGGAGGAGTAGCGCGTTCATGTGCTTGGCGAGTGTGGATTTTCCGGATCCGTTATGTCCGAGGATCGCGATGAAATCTCCTTTTTCGATGTCAATCGTGACATCATCAATCGCCCGCACCTTCTGAACGTCGCTCTCATCCTCACCGTATTTCAGATAATCAAATGCAAGCTTTACCGACTTGATAATTCCCATTTTGTCTCCTTTGAAAGATTCAGCTCTCCTCTGCCGTCTCCTCATCTATAAGTTCCGGAATCTCCGCATTGGCCATATCCAGGATCAGTTTCCAGATTTCCTCACGGCCTTCCTTCGTCTCTGCGGAAAATGCGATGACCGGCGTTCCCGGTTTCACCTTAAGATCCGTGCGGATGACTTTCAGCGCCTTCTGGATCTGGGATTTTTTCAGCTTATCCTTCTTTGTGGCGATGATGACCGGCTCCATCCCGTTCGCAACGATCCAGTCATGCATCATCTTATCATTTCCCGACGGTGCATGTCGGATATCGACGAGCAGGAACACGGTGCGCAGCTTTTCCGATGTCTGCAGATAGTTTTCTATCATGCGGCCCCATTTTGCCTTGATCTCCACGCCCGCATTGGCATAACCGTAGCCGGGCAGGTCGACCAGATAACAGTCCGGTGCGAACGGTTCCTCCAATCTCGTATCCTCGATCGGAGTCCCTTCATTCACCCTGTAATAGTTGATTGTCTGTGTCTTTCCCGGTTGACTGGACGTGCGGGCAAGAGCTTTACGCATGACCAGACTGTTGATCAGAGAGCTTTTGCCGACATTGGATTTGCCCGCAAATGCCACCTCGATTTTTTCCTTCTGCGGAATCTTGCTGGTGATTCCGCAGACGGTTTCCAGGTTCACGTTTCGAATTTTAATCATGTTGCACTCCGTTTCAATCAGGCTTCTTCCTGTCTGAGACTCTCCTGCAGCACCTGGTCCATTGAAGAGACATACACGATCTCAAGACCGTCCGTAATCTCCTCGGAGATATCTACCATATCATTCCTGTTCTTCTCCGGAACAAGCACCTTCCGAATCCCCGCCTTCTTTGCTGCAAGCAGTTTCTCCTTGAGACCTCCGATCGGAAGAACTCGTCCGCGAAGTGTGATTTCACCTGTCATTGCAACATCGCAGCGCACCGGGCGCTTTGTGATGGCTGACATCATAGCTGTTGCCATTGTGACGCCTGCAGAAGGACCGTCCTTCGGTACTGCTCCCTCGGGGATGTGGATATGAATATCATTCTGCTGGAAGAAATCAGCCGGAATTTCATAGTTTTCTGCAACCGAACGGATATAGCTTATTCCCGCCTGTGCAGATTCCTTCATGACATTGCCGAGCTGTCCGGTAAGGTTGAACTCCCCTTTACCAGGCATCAGATTTACCTCGACCTGCAGGGTGACGCCGCCGACCGCGGTCCATGCGAGGCCGCGGACGATGCCGATCTCATCGGTATCATTTGCGGGATCGACCGTATACTTTTCATTGCCGAGGAAATCCTTCAGATTTTCCTCCGTGACATCCACCTGTTTTTGCTTCTCCTCAAGGACCTTACGGGCTGCCTTTCTGCAAATGCCCGCGATCTGCCTCTCAAGCGACCTCACACCGGCCTCGCGTGTGTACCTGGTGATCATATCGCTGATTGCGCCGTCGCTGATTATGAGCTGACGCTCTTTGAGACCGTTGGCCTTGATCTGCTTCGGAATCAGATGATCCTTCGCAATATGGAACTTCTCGTTCTCCGTGTAGGAAGTGATTTCGATGACTTCCATACGGTCAAGGAGCGGACGGGGGATCGTGTTGGCGTCATTTGCCGTTGCGATAAAAAGCACCTCAGACAGGTCAAGCGGGATCTCAATATAATGGTCCTCGAAATGACTGTTCTGTTCGGAATCCAGGACTTCGAGAAGTGCCGAAGCCGTATCTCCCTTGTAGTCGCTGCTGACCTTATCGATCTCGTCCAGCATGATCAGCGGATTCTTGACGCCCGCCTTTTTCATGCCGCTCGCAATCCGGCCCGGCAGAGCTCCGACATACGTGCGGCGATGGCCGCGGATCTCTGCTTCGTCACGCACGCCGCCGAGCGACATGCGGATATATTTTTTGCCGAGCGCTTCCGCGATCGATCTTCCTATGGATGTCTTGCCTGTTCCGGGCGGTCCCACGAGACAGAGAATCGGACCTTCGCCCTTACCCGTCAGCTGCCGGACAGCCAGAAATTCCAGAATGCGTTCCTTAACTTTCTCAAGTCCGTAATGGTCGCGTTCCAGTATATCTTTCGCGCGCTTTAAATCTTTGCGGTCACGGCTCGCCTTGTCCCATGGCATGGCCAGAAGCGTCTCGATATAGCCTCTTGTGACCGCGCTTTCCGGCGACTGTCCGGGAAGATTCTGGAAACGGCGGATCTCCTCGAGAATTCTCTCCTTGACTTCCTTACTTGCCTTGAGCTTGTCCACGCCCTCCTTGAATCGGTCGATATCGGAGAGCGTCGTATCTTCTCCCAGTTCTTCGCGGATGACCTTCATCTGCTCGCGAAGAATATATTCTCTCTGATTCTTGTCAACACGCTCACGGACTTTGTCCTGGAGCTCGCGTCGAATGCGATAAATGTCCGTCTCATTCGTAAGCAGGACACCGATGGCGTCATAGCGCTCGATCAGCGTGACAGCCTCGAGGATCTGCTGTCTCTGTTCGTAAGAAAGCGGCAGATTGATGGCGACCTGATCCATCATTTTGCTGATATCGGTCGCCTCCATGATCTGACTTGCAAGATCACGGCTGATATTGTTATTCTCCTCCATGTAGCCGCGAAGAAGCTGGCGGATATTCCGCATCATCGCTTCGCGCAGCGACTCGGGATACATTTCCTGCGGTTCTTCGGCGGGTATGTTTATGACCGCCTCCGAGTAATCTTCAACTTTTTCAAATGAAAGGATCTCCGCTCTCGTCTCCCCCTCGACCAGGACTCTGATCATGTTCTTGGGGAGTCTCACGACCTGCTTGATCCTTGAAATCGTTCCGACATTCCAGAGATCATCGATCTCGGGATTCTCAACGTGCGGGTCTCTCTGTGTGATAAGAAATATCTTCTCATCGAGCAGCATCGCTCTGTCGATCGACGCTGATGAGACCTTCCGGCTGATATCAAAGTGAACAATCATCCCCGGCAGAATGCTGGTGCCTCTCAGCGCCACCGCCGGCATTGTCTTAACTGTTGAATTGTTTTCCAAATATAAATCTCCTGCCCGCGCGGGGCTTCCTTCATCTTTCGTTTCTTCCTGCGAACCTTCTCAGATTTCGCTTATTTTTCCCTTAGGCTCTTTCTGCCTGAGAATACGCTTTCCGTCTTTTGAAGGCTTTTTTCCTCTGATATAATCCGGGTCCGCTTTTCCGTCCACGGATTCTTTGGTGATAATGACCTCCGTGATCGTATCATCTGAAGGAACATTATACATGGCGTTGATCATAGTCTTTTCCATGATCGCACGCAGACCGCGCGCACCTGTCTTGCGGATAACAGCTTCGTGAGCGATCTCGCGCATAGCATCTTCCTCGACGGTAAGCTTTACGCCGTCCATCTCGAAAAGCGCCGTATACTGTTTGATCTGCGAGTTCTTCGGCTCCTTCAGGATCCGTACAAGCGCGTCCTCATCGAGACCATCCAGAGATACCACGACCGGAATACGGCCGATCAGCTCGGGAATGAGTCCGAATTTTACAAAATCTTCCGGCATGACGCTCTTTAAGATCTCACCGACGTTCTTCTCCTTCTCGGTCTTCTTGATCTCAGCGCCGAAACCGATGGATTTGGACTCCATACGTCTCTCGATCTGCTTTTCGATTCCTACAAAGGCGCCGCCGCAGATGAACAGGATCTCAGTCGTATCAAGCTGGATCATCTCCTGCTGCGGATGCTTTCTTCCTCCCTGCGGGGGAACGGATGCAACCGTTCCTTCGATGATCTTCAGGAGTGCCTGCTGAACGCCTTCACCGGAAACATCGCGCGTGATGGAGGCATTTTCGGATTTTCTTCCGATCTTATCGATCTCATCTATGTAGATAATTCCGCGCTTTGCACGGCTCAGATCAAAGTCCGCTGCCTGGATCAGCTTGAGCAGAATATTTTCAACATCCTCACCGACATAACCGGCTTCTGTCAACGTCGTTGCGTCTGCGATTGCGAACGGCACGTTCAAGAGCTTTGCAAGTGTCTGTGCAAGAAGCGTCTTGCCGGAACCGGTCGGTCCAAGCATCATGACATTGGATTTCTGAAGCTCGACGCCAAGGTCCTTTGGAGCGAGCAGTCTCTTATAATGGTTGTATACAGCGACGGAAAGGACTTTCTTGGCCTCGTCCTGACCAATGACATAGTCATCGAGATAAGCCTTTATTTCCTGCGGCTTCATCAGGTGAATGCCTTCAACAGGAGCCTTATCCTCCTCTTCGTTCTCCTCTGCGATGATCTCCGAGCAGATCTGTACACAATCTTCACAGATATTGACCCCTGCCGGGCCGTTTATCATTCTTCTGACCTGGTCTTCTGCTTTACCGCAGAAGCTGCAGCGTAATTTGTGCTGTGTTCTTCCTGCCATAATTACTCCTTAAGCGATAAATACAATAATTCAGTAAAATGCGATAAAAGACTCCTGTCTGAATGAGAACAGGAGTCTTAAAGTTACCTTATCGATTTGTCACAACGCTGTCAATCAGACCATATGCGACGGCTTCCTCTGCGGACATCCAGTTATCACGGTCAGTATCGCGCTCAATGATGTCGAGCGGCTGCCCTGTGTTCGCTGCAAGCGTCTCATTCAGCCTTTTCTTGATCTTCAGGATGTGCTCTGCTTCAATCTTGATATCGGACGCCTGGCCTCTCGTTCCGCCTGACGGCTGATGTATCATGATCTCAGCATTCGGAAGAGCCTGTCTCTTGCCCTTTGCTCCGCCGGCGAGGAGGAATGCTCCCATGCTGGCAGCCATGCCTACGCAGATCGTAGCCACATCGCACTTTATATACTGCATTGTGTCGTAGATTGCCCAGCCGGCTGTTACCGAGCCGCCCGGACTGTTGATATAGAGGTTGATATCCTTACCCGGATCCTCAGCCTCCAGGAAAAGCAGCTGCGCAACAATGATCTGTGCAGTTGCATCATTCACCTCGTCTCCCAGAAAGATGATTCTCTCTTTCAGAAGACGGGAATAAATATCATAGCTTCTCTCGCCCTGCGGGGTCTGCTCAATGACGTAAGGTACAAGTACATTGTTCATGTGTTCACCTCCTTGGGGAAAGCAGATGCGTTATCAGATCTCGATTGCATTCTCTACCAGGAATGTGAGAGCATTCTGAACAGCAATGTCTTTCTTCATCTGCTCTAAGCCCGTCTCGCCGACCAGTTCTCTGATCCTATCGGCTTCCATAGAATACTGTGTTGCCATATCAGCGATTTCCTTCTCGATATCTTCGTCAGAAGCCTCGATATTCTCAGCCTTAACAACTTCCTCCAGTACAAGACGGGACTGGATTCTCTTCTCTGCCTGCGGCTTCAGAGTATCCATGAACTTCTCTCTGTCAAATCCCTGATACTGCAGATACATGTCGACCGGGATGCCCTGGCTCTGGAGCTGATTTGCGTATTCGTCGAACATACGCTCAGCTTCGTAATCCAGCATAGCGTCCGGAATATCCATTTCGGAAGCCTCGACCAGCTTCTCTACAGCTTCATTCTCGCGATCGGTCTGAGCTGCCTTCTCTCTTCTCTCTGTAATCTGCTTCTTCAGGTCCTCTTTGTACTCATCGAGGGAATCAAAGCCAGCATCTGCCGCAAACTCATCATCGATCTCCGGAAGCTCTTCTGCTGTGATCGCATTGATCGTGCATGTGAAAACTGCTTCCTTACCTGCGAGTTCCGTTGCATGATAATCAGCCGGGAATGTTACGGTAATGTCTTTTGTCTCACCGATTTCCGTTCCTACAAGCTTCTCCTCGAATCCCGGAATGAATGTGCCGGAACCGATTGTAAGCTTCTGTCCCTTGGCTGTGCCGCCGTCAAATGCCACGCCGTCGACCTTGCCTTCATAGTCGATGTCGACTGTGTCGCCATCGAGAACAGCACGGTCTGTAACGTCGATTCTGCGGGACATCTTCTTCTGCTCTTTCTCAAGCTCTGCATCAACGTCCGCGTCTGTCACATTGATTTCCTGTTTCTTGATTTCGAGCGCTTTGTAATTGCCGAGCTTGACGTCCGGGCGAACCGCTACAGTTGCCGTATAGATGAAATCCTTACCCTTCTCCATCTGATCAACGTCGAATTCCGGGCGGGATGTGAATACAAGACCTGTGGAGTCGGCTTCATCTCCGTATGTCTCATTAATTACGATATTGGCAGCATCTTCATAAAAGATTTCCGGTCCGTACATACGCTCGATAAGCTGAAGCGGAGCTTTACCCTTGCGGAATCCCGGAACGGAGATTTTCTTTCTGTTCCTTTTATATGCTGTCTGAATTGCATTGATGAACTTATCAGCTGCTACATCAACCGTAAGTTTGACCATACTATGCTCAAGTTTTTCTACCTTTGTGCTCATGACTCCTCCTATATGAAAGACGTTTGCTTCGTCTTTCCTTATTCACATAATATCACCCTGTGGCATCTCACAGACATTTAGACAGTATAGCACAAGGGTATATTAAATCACAATCCCTTTTTACAAATATTTCTGTGACATAAAAAGGAGAGGGTTTCTATTCAGCTGCCTTCCGATACAAAAACTTATCAGGCAGGACAAGAGTTTACCGATGAATACGCATACCGGTGCCGCAGAATATGCATACGTTGACAGGCTGCTGAATAGTAACAGGGAGAGGGTTCTTCTCACCCTCTCCCGATCTATTCTTTATCACTGATGTCCGTAAACAATTCCCCGTTTTACTCTGTTAGCAGTCGCCTCATCCTTAAGGATCGCAATCAGGCGGAGCGCAAATGAAATAGCCGTTCCCACTCCCCTGCTCGTCGTGATGTTCCCGTCTGTCACGACGCGCTCATCTGTGATGACATCTGCGCCGAGCAACTTATCCTCGAGTCCCGGATAGCAGGTCGCTTTCTTCCCCTCGAGAATCCCGAGCTGTCCGAAAACTGTCGGTGCTGCGCAGATTGCTGCGAGAAGCTTTCCGTCTTTGGCATATTCTTTGATCAGATCTGTGAGACCCTTGTGCTCACCGAGATAAGTAACTCCCGGCATTCCACCCGGGAGGATCAGCATATCCGAGAGCTCCGGTCTCGCATCATCCCACATAAAATCAGCAGTCACCTCGATATTGCTGCGGCCGCGCACCAGAAGTGTGTCACTGATGGAAACCATATCAATCTTGATTTCAGCCCTGCGCAGTAAATCTACAACGGTAAGCGCCTCGACTTCCTCGAAACCGTCTGCAAGAAAAATACATACTCTGCTCATAATGAAATACCTCATTTCTTAGATTACATATTTACATTTTTATATCGTTTCTACAAATATTCACTACAATATGATATGCTTAAACCGATCATTTTTAATACTAAGTATTAATAATGAAAACTTTCCGTTTCATGCCGAACTTGCGGTCTCAAGCATCCGCATAATTCATTATTAAGGAAGGAAAATATATGGAAATCGAACGCAAATGGCTCATAAACACCATCCCCTCCGATCTTGAGCAATACCCTCATCACATCATCGAGCAGGGCTACCTCAATACGACCCCTGTAGTCCGTGTACGCAGGCAGGATGAACTGTACGTCCTCACATATAAAGGCGGCGGAATGATGGCACGTGAAGAGTACAATCTTCCGCTGGATGCGGAATCCTATCAGCATCTCGTAGCAAAAGCAGACGGACACATTATCTCGAAAGTTCGCTATATCATACCTCTGGATGACGGACTGAAGATCGAACTCGACCACTTTTCATCGCCGATCAAGGATCTTTATCTGGCTGAGATCGAGTTCGAATCCGTGGAACAGGCTGAAGCATATACGCCGCCTGCATGGTTCGGCCGCGACGTCACGTACGATCCGAGATACCACAATTCCGTAATGTCAAAGATGTGAGCCGCTCATACTTCCCGTTTCAGGCAGATAGTCCGGTCGCAGGATTCCTTCCATGCATTTTTACGTAATGACCGGACTTCTCTCTGTGCGGGAAGTATCGATTTGTCACATGTTGAGCGCCTTATCCGTACACGCCCTGACAGCCTCGATCACGGCTGACCTGAAACCAAGCTGCTCCAGCGTTGTCACTCCTTCGATCGTGGTACCGCCCGGCGAGCATACCATATCCTTGAGCTCTCCCGGATGCTTTCCGGTCTCGAGGACCATCTTCGCGCTGCCAAGCACGGTCTGCGCCGCAAAATGATATGCCTGTGCCCGTGGCATCCCATCAGCCACAGCTGCATCTGCCATAGCCTCGATGAACATATAAACATAAGCCGGTGAGCTTCCGCTTAGGGAGGTGACAACGCCCATGAGACTTTCCGGGACCTGCTCGGCTTCGCTGAAGGAAGCGATCACGTCTGCACAGATCTTAAGCTCATCCGCTGTGATATTCTGATTCGGGCAGTAACCTGTGATACCCTCACCGACAAGGGCCGGCGTATTCGGCATGCAGCGAACGATCTTTTTATCTGTGCCGAGGACCGACTCGAGATCCGCAATCGATTTGCCTGCCATAATGGAGAGAACAAGCTGGCTGTCCGTGATGACATCCGCAAGCTCTGCACCCGCGACCTGGAAAACATTGGGCTTTATTGCGAAGAGCACCATGTCCGCTCCCTTTACACATTCTTTGTTATCCTCCGTTGTCCGGATACCGAAAGCATCGGAAGCTTTCTTTCTTGCCGCAGCATACTTGTCGGAAGCTGTAATATCCTCCGCTTTCACTGACCCTTCCGCGATAATCCCTCCGATTATTGCGCTGGCCATGTTGCCGCATCCAATCACCGCTAATTTCATAATAAGACCTCTTTCATCATAGACTTACATAAGGAAAACTCCGCGTGAGTTCAAGTCCCGCTCGTAAAATTCGGTGCGGGATTCAAGGTCAGCGTCCGCTGGCATCACTCCTGACCGAATCACTGCGGTCTTCCTTCTCCGCCCTCATCAAAGCTCTCGTCAATAATTTCCACCTCAAAGCTGCCCGGTTCACGTCCGTTCTCGTCCACTTCCGGCTCGGAGTAATCCTCTTCGGAAGTATCCGCCCCAGAGGTATCACTGTCGTCGAGTTCGATTTCGGTCAGCGAATCATCGGGTGCAGCCGTTGCCGACGGGATCGGTGTAGGAGTTCCTGTCTGGCCTTCCGTCGGCGTCGGGGATACGACAAGGATCGTCTCCTTCTGTGTGAGGATCGCACCGACATAATACATGTTCGCATTCGTTCCGGTCGCACCGTTCTTCAGGTAAGCAATTGCATCACGGATTGCTGACCTCGCGATATCCTCGGAAGGCTTCACGATTGCTGCAGCTATTTTTCCGGAAAGGATCATGGTGCTGATCGCATCATCATTTCCGTCAAGGCAGAAGACCGCCATTTCTTTTTCCAGCTCTTCCGCCACTTCAGAAGCTGCACGGGCCTGCACGCCGTTTCCGCATACAAGGGCGGATATTTCAGGTTTATTAGCGAGCAGTTGGCGGATCGATTCCTTTACTGCCTCAATGTTATACTCATCCACATCAATCTGATCTGCCGCAGTCATGGACTCGACTCCCTTCATGGCTTCTGCAAATGCAGCCACGCAGGCAGCCGTATCAGTATTGGAAGATGTATGGACGATTGCATAATTTCCTGTCTTTCCCATGTGGTCAGCAAAGATTTCCGCGAAGCGTACGATACACGGCTTCCTGTCTGTCAGGATCTGAGACACTGCGGACTCCTGACTCTCGATACCTCTGTTCATAAGAATAGTCGGTATTCCCGCTTCCCTCGCCTTCTGAATACTGGCGGTCGTCGCGTCATTATCAACATTATCGCAGATGATCATTGCCGCTTTTGCCGCAATGGCGGCATCAAAGGCTTCGGTCTGCTTTGCAGCGTCACCCTCGGAAGTTTTGACAGTGACCTGATATCCTTCCTTTTTTGCATCGCCCATAATGACGGCTTCCTCCTGAGCGGAAAGGCCTGTCTCCGTGGGCAATATAAGATAAATCTCTCCGCTGACAGCTGCCGGAGTTTCGGGTACCGGCGTCTCGACGGCTGACTCCTGGACGACCGGCTCCGGTGTCGCAGTCGCCGCGGCAGGAGCGCCGGTCTGCGATGCCCCTGAATTTCCACAGGCGGCCATGGCTGCCATCGCTGTCATGGCAATAATCAAACCCGCTAATTTCTTTCTCATTCTATGTACCTCCTTGCATGATGTATTTTTTCATGTCTAATACTGGATGTATGCGCGTATTGTATCACACAAGAGGCACAGAAACAAGATACCGGGGATTCGTCAGATTCCCCTGATTCTTGAAAGAGCCTCCAACGTATTTTCATGCGTTCCGAACGCTGTCAGGCGGAAATATCCTTCTCCGTTCGGTCCGAATCCGGATCCCGGAGTACCGACGACATTTGCATTCTGAAGCAAATAGTCGAAGAACTCCCAGCTCGACATTCCGTCCGGCGTCTTAAGCCATATGTACGGAGCGTTCACGCCGCCCGACACAGAATAGCCCATCTCAGTGAGCCCGCTTCGAATACGGGCGGCATTCTCCATATAGTAAGCTACCTGCTCGCGAATGGCTTTCTTTCCCTGTTCCGAATAGCAGACCTCTCCGGCGCGCTGCACGATATACGGCGCTCCGTTATACTTTGTACCGTGCCGGCGCGCCCACATATCATGAAGGCTCGCTTCTCCGCACATCAGATCCTTCGGGACCACCGTGTATCCGAGGCGAAGCCCGGTGAATCCGGCATTTTTAGAAAAACTGCGGATCTCGATGGCACAGGTACGTGCATTTGCGCACTCATAAATAGAGTGCGGAATATTTTGCTCGGAAATATAAGCCTCGTATGCTGCATCGTAGATAATCACCGCGCCGTTCTCATTTGCATAATCAACCCATTTCTGCAGTCTGTCCTTCGTGATGGCTGCACCGGTCGGATTATTCGGGAAACACAGGTAGATGAGATCCGGGCGCTCTTCTGGAAGTTCTGCCGTAAAGCCGTTCTCCTCGGTGCATGGCATGTAGATGACATTGCTCCACGTACCTGTCACCGGATCATAGGTGCCGGTACGGCCGGCCATGACATTGGAATCAACGTAAACCGGATAAACGGGGTCGCAGACAGCGATCTTTGTGTCGGCAGCGAACAGTTCCTGAATATTTCCGGAGTCACACTTCGCGCCGTCCGAGACAAATATCTCATCTGCGTAAACCTCGCAGCCCCTCAAGCGGAAATCCTGCTCCGCGATTTTTTCCCTCAGAAAGGCATATCCGAGATCCGGTGCGTACCCATGAAAATGCTCCGCATCACCCATCTCATCCACCGCCCTATGCAGCGCCTCGATGACCGGTGCGGACAGCGGCAGTGTGACGTCACCGATTCCGAGACGGATGATTTCTTTGTCCGGATTGGCTTCCTTGTAGGCTGATACCTTCTTCGCTATTGTTGAGAACAGGTAGCTGCCGGGGAGCTTGTTATAGTTTTCGTTGATTCTGAACATCGTGTATACCTCCTGTCACAGATCAATATCGCCCTCGAATACCTCCGTTGCGGGCCCTGTCATGAAGACGATATTTTCCTCCTGATTCCATTCGATAAAGAGATCTCCGCCGTTCAGATGTATCGTCACCGGGCTCTGTGCCTTGCCGCACAGGATTGCAGCCACCGCAGTGGCGCACGCTCCGGTCCCACAGGCCCATGTCTCTCCGCTGCCGCGCTCCCAGACGCGCATACGGATGTTGTGTTCGTCCTGCGCGTAAACGAATTCTGTGTTGACACGGTCCGGGAACACTTCATGATTCTCGAACTTCGGGCCGATCTTCTCAATCTCGAGATTTTCCACGTCATCCTGACTTTCCGTAAACGTTATGCAGTGCGGATTTCCCATGGATACACAGGTAACACGGTAGTCTGCTCCATCGACGTTAAGTATGGTGTCCACTGCACTTTTGCCGCTCTCATCGCTCAGCCTGACCGGTATGTCGTCCGGATTCAGAATAGCTTCGCCCATGTTTACACGAACGAGAGCGACCTTGCCGTTCTCAACTGTCAGAACAAGCGTCTTGATTCCGGATCCCGTTGCGATCTTCACCGTTGTCTTATCCGTAAGGCCGTGATCGTACACATACTTTCCGACGCAGCGGATGCCGTTCCCGCACATCTTGCCGCGGCTTCCGTCCGCATTGTACATATCCATCTCGAAGTCCGCGATGTCCGATGGCTTGATCAGGATAAGACCGTCCGAGCCGATGCCGAAATGGCGATCGCTCACATATTTCGCGACCGCTTCGGGGTCTTTTACCTGTTCTTTTGTACAGTCAACATATACATAATCGTTGCCGATGCCGTGCATTTTCGTGAAGTGCATTCTGTCCTCCTCTTACATTCTGTTTTGTTTCCGGAGTCCTACGCCGGGTCCCGCAAGCGGGACCTGAACCTCGAATCCCGGAGAACAATTTACAGGTATGGTTCTATGAAAAATTCCCGTTCATAGTAACACATGAGAGAGGAAACGGACAATGGGTTTTGTTCTTCCTCTTCTTTATCGTGAATACAATAGCGCGGCGGAAAATGCAAAAAGGGCCGGATTCCCGGAACTTTTTCCGGAAATCTGACCCCTTTGTCAGTCTCTTTATCGATGAACGTAATTATACGACCGGTCAATCCGAATGTAAAGCGAAAATCTCCGCGCTGACCTCAAAGAGCAACGACCCATAACCGTGAGAGCCGCACTCTTTCGTATTCCGTCATGCCATCTGACTGTTCCTTATTTTCTCCTGCCCTTACAGTAAGTAATGAACCCGCGCAGGATCGCCTTATCCTCCTTGCTCATACCCTTGATCCGGGCAAGTCTCTTCTCGGCGCGCTCGAAGCAGTCGCCCAGCATCTCCTGTGCGTATGCCAGCGCTCCGGAT
The DNA here is from genome assembly GCA_017433725.1 of Lachnospiraceae bacterium. Classification (GTDB taxonomy): domain Bacteria; phylum Bacillota; class Clostridia; order Lachnospirales; family Lachnospiraceae; genus Chordicoccus. The sequence goes on along the minus strand of JAFRGQ010000083.1, from coordinate 6,664 downwards.
TCCCGGAATATTCTCTGGACCTCATCAAGCTCCGCGTCGCTGATCCTCTTTTTGCCGTAAATCTGAAGCAGTTCTTCCTCATACTCCGGTTTCATGGTACACACGTACATGTAAAGAATCGTCTGCTTGAATTCCGTTATGTCGGACCCGACGTCCTTACCGAGTTTCTCGGGATCTGCGAAGACTCCGAGAATGTCATCCATGATCTGGTATGCAATTCCGATGTCCTCGGCAACACGGTCGAGCGCTTTCATCTGCTTCTCATCCGCACCGCCCAGGATCATGCCCAGATGAAGAGGCCCGATTACGGAATACCCGGCTGTCTTGAGATAATAAATATCCCAGATGGACTTTTCAAGCAGTTTTTTCTTCTCCTCGGGACTGTACTTGTCATCCTGAATTTCATAGGGAAGTACAACGTCGAGCAGTTCACCGCGGATCGTCTGGAGCACGATATCATCAAAATAACCGATAAGTGCCGCCAGATGCTCATTTTGCGCGTAATTGTCGACGATCTGTTTGTTGGCATAGTATATCCCGAGATCACCGACACAGATCGCTGCGGATTTCGCCAGATTTCCGGGCTTCTCTCCTGCTGCTACCATTTTTGTCTCACGCACATTCAATCTGTGTTCATATCTGCGGTGCACGGTGATCTTTCCGCGGCGGGTGCCGGCGTTGTCAATAATGTCATCATGTACCAGCACGCCCGTCTGGAAGATTTCAAATGCAAGCGCCAGCATATCGCTCTCCGCCGCATTGCAGGCCGCCTCCCCGTTCATATGGACGGCAATCTGGTATCCGAGATTGACCAGCATGCCCCGCAGCATTTTACCGCCCGTGTTGAGGTCCGCAAGATCCTCACGGAAAGGTCGGATAATAGGATTCGGCTCCTTTCGCAATATCTTATTGTAGGCATTGGTCTTTTTCGTCAGTCGGTTCAGGGAATCACTGTAGAATGTTGAGAATGCCGCGAGTTCTTTCGCTATTTTTTTCTGTGCCATATTTCCCCTCCCTATTCAAGTCCCTCTCGCGAGACTTTACACAGGATTCGTGTCTGTGTCAGCTGAGATAACTCCAGTCCCAATCCTTGTGCATCCGTATCATTTCCCTTTATTGATCTGAATCGTCTCATAATAATCCAGGGCTTTCTTCATATCCGCCCTGGAGAAATCCGGCCACAAAACATCCGTGAACCAGATCTCTGAGTAAACTGTCTGCCAGGGGAAGAAATTCGAAAGTCTTCGATTTCCTCCGGTGCGAATCACCAGATCAATATCCGGAACACCGTCCGTATCGAGATATGAAGCAAATTCCGCTTCCGTCAGGCGGTCCGGATCCCTGAGTCCCGCAGCCACCTCGCTTGCATACTGCTTTACGGCTCTGAGGATCTCATCCCTTCCTCCGTAACTGATTGCGATCTGGACGAGTAGATTGCTGCAGTGTGCTGTCATTTCCTCCGCTTTGCGGATAATCCCCTTTGATTCATCATCTAACCTTGAAAGATTTCCGACGACAACGACCCGAATATCGCGCTCGATACAGGTATGGACCTCTTCCGTAAAGAATTTCTCCATGAGTTTGAAAAGACTGGCTACTTCCTCCTGGCTTCTCTCCCAGTTCTCCGTGGAGAAGGCATAGACTGTCAGATACGGAATTCCTTCATCCTGGCACCATGTACACAGGTCCATAAAGGTATCCACTCCTTTTTCATGTCCGCGCATAACAGACGTAAACATATGCTGACGCGCCCAACGCCTGTTCCCATCCATTATGACACCAAGGTGTCTCACTCTGTTTTCTCCCATGGTTACCTCCTTTCAAAATCCGCAAAAAAGCTTTCCAGCGCCCTCTTGTATTTCGCAGTATCAAAATACCAGGACATCGCGTGCGTTGCGCCGTCCACAAGGCAGATCCTCTTCGGAGCCGCGCACGCATGATAATTCTTAATCGTCATGTGGACAGGAACAAAATCATCTCCCGTCCCGTGTATGAACAGTACCGGATGTTTTGCAGTCCTCAGGATCTCCGTCGCGGATTTGTCATCAAGCGACAGCCCTGTCTTTTTCTTTGCCCAGAAATTAATGATGGGAAGCGCAACATATGTCACGGCGCCCAAATTTTTCATCATGACATCTTTTGCAATATCCAGCGGATCCGTAAAGCCGCAGTCAGCAATAACTCCGACGAGATTTTCCGGCAGATTCTCTCCCTCTGCCATCAGGACAGAAGCCGCACCCATGGATACGCCATGCAGATACAGCGGGAGCTCATCCCCGAGTTTTCTGACCATCTCCCGGCTCCAAAGTGCAATATCTTCACTCTCGCGGATTCCCATAGTCAGATATTCACCCTCGCTTCTGCGGTGGGCTCTCTCCTCGATCATCAGCAGATTTGCCCCGTTCTCATGGTAATACTGAAGAATTCCGCTGAAATCCTTTCTACCTGAGCTGTGGTATCCGTGGCAGAGAATAATGTTGCGCACGGCATTGCCCTCTGCAGGGATATAGGACGCTGCGAGCTTCAGCCCGTCCTTCGACGTGATGGTCCAGTCCTCTGCCTCAATGTCATCATTGTATTTCAATCCGTCAAGATACGCCTTGTGATACGAAGAAGTTGTGTACTCTTCATCAGCCGGCGGATCATCCGCATACGGTTCATGACGTCTCAGAAATCCTTCCATCATCCTGTATCCGGAAACCCCCGCCGCACCCGCGGCAGCTGCGACTGTCACGACAGGGATCGCTATTTTCCATACTGTTTCCATAGATTGCTCCTTACTTCCGATATTCACACAAACTTCCCGTACTTAATATTATACCCCACACCGACCATATTCTCTATGGCGAATTATACCTCTATGCAAAAAGAACCGGTGCGGGATGATATCCCCCACACCGGTTCTTTTTCTCTCATTATAATTTTACATCTGGAACATGCCGTATGAAATCAGCGACATGATCGTCGCGGCAAGCGCGATACCGAGAAGGATTGCAAGAGACGCCTTCTTTATATCAATTTTCAGCAGTGACGCCGCCAGCGCCCCTGTCCATCCGCCGGTTCCCGGCAACGGGATTCCGACGAACAGCATAAGTCCCATGAATTCAGCCCTCTGAATCCCTTCCGACTTGGAAAGTGCTCTCGCCTCCAGTTTTTTAACGATTCCGCCGAACAGCTTGGTCGGTCTCATCCAGTCAAATATCCTCTCAATGAACAGAAGGATGAACGGTATCGGAATGATATTACCCAATACCGAGAAAAATATCGCCTGCCATAGAGGCAGCATAAGAATTCTCGCGAGCGGAATTCCTCCACGCAATTCGATGAGCGGCAGCATCGAACAGATAACCACCAAAGCCTGCGGCGGTAAGAAACCAAGATTCGCCTGTACCCAATCTACAACAATCTGCATAAAACCTCCCGTATCCCGAACTGATACCTGTACCTGCTTCTCTTCGTCTCAGCAGGAGATTGAACTCTCAGCGCACGTATGCGAGTATACCAATTTCAGGCTTCCGTTTCAAGCAGTTTTGCGAGAGCAGCAAAAAGTTTCTCCATCTCCTCGTCCGTACCGATCGTCACACGAAGATAATTGTCGATTCTCGGCTTGTTGAACCAGCGCACAAAGATGTGATTCTCACGCAGATAATCAAATATTCTTTTAGCCGAAACTTTCTCATGCGTGACAAACAGGAAGTTTGAGAAGGAATCCTCCAGCGTAAAGCCCATTTTCCGGAAACGGACGGCGGCCTTCGCGCGCGTATCCATGATTTTCGCACAGTTTTTCCTGAAGTTCTCCGTGTCAAGAACTTCGGCTGTTCCCAGAACGATCCCCGGATAGTTCATGGTGTAAGAGTTAAAGCTGTATTTTACATCGTTCAGGTATTTAATCGTCTTCGGTGCAGCAAATGCATATCCTACCCGAAGTCCTGCCATAGATCTTGACTTCGAAAACGTCTGTGTGACGATCACGTTATCATATTTATCGATGAGCGGCAGAGCGCTCTCAGCTCCGAAATCCACGTAGGCTTCGTCGACAATGACAATACTGTCGGGGTTCGCTTTTACGATCTCCTTTATAGCCTCCTGTGCCAGGACTGACCCCGTCGGAGCATTCGGATTCGGGAAAACAATTCCGCCGTTATCCTTTTTGTAATCCTGAACACGTATGTGGAAATTCTCATCTAGCGGCTGTGTCACATACGGTATGCGGAGCATTTCAGCCCACACATCATAAAAGCTGTAGGTTATGTCCGGAAACAAAATCGGCTTATTCGAATTGAAAAAAGTCATAAAAAGCATGGCAAGGACGTCGTCGGAGCCGATCCCGACGAATACCTCCTCGTCTTTGCGTCCGTAGACTGTCGCTATGGCATGTACAAGATCCTCGATTTTAGGATCCGGATAGAGCCGCATACGGTTCACATCCAGTGATTTCAACGCCTCCGCAACGCGCGGCGAGGGCGGATAAGGATTTTCATTGGTGTTCAGCTTTACGATGTCCTTCACCTTCGGCTGCTCACCCGGTGTATAGGGAACGACTTTTCTGACATTGTTCTCCCAGCTCATACTATTTCCCCTTAGAATATATTCTTCACATCTCGCACAGTCCGTAAGAAGCCGCGACTTCTCTGAAGCCCGGGAGCGAGTTTCTGACAGTCTCATGTGATACACAGTATGCAACGCGTGTCCATCCTGCACATCCGAAGCTGCTGCCCGGAACGATCAGGATCTGTTTTTCCTTGCACTTTGCTACAAACGCCTTCTCATCCTCCTCCGGAGACTTCAGCCAGAGGTAGAAAGCACCCTGCGGTTCAACAAATGTATATCCGGCTTCTCTCAGGCCATCCATCAGCATCTGTCTGTTCTCCGCATAGAAATCGACATCCGTCTTCTCGTTAAGGCACTTGGCAACGACTCTCTGCTGCAGAGACGGAGCGTTTACGAATCCGAGGATGCGGTTCGCGACATTTGCTGCTGAAATCATATCCTCCGCATCATCGATCTCGGAGGGCAGGACCAGATAACCGATACGCTCACCCGGAAGGGAGAGGGACTTGCTGTAGGAGTAACCGACTACCGTATTTCTGTAGTAGTTCGGGATCCACGGGACCTTGTACTCTCCGTAGACAATCTCGCGGTAAGGCTCATCCGAGAAAATAAAAATAGTCGTGCCGTATTCCTTCTGTTTATCCTCAAGAAGTCTTGCGATCTCACGGATACATTCTTCAGAGTAGACAACGCCGGTCGGGTTGTTGGGAGAATTCAGGATAACCGCTTTCGTCTTCGGAGTAACGGCAGCTGCGAGAGCTTTCGGATCCGGCTCAAATGTGACCGGGTCTGTCTGCACTTCTACCAACTTTCCGTCGAAATTCGAAACATATGCGCGGTATTCGCCGAAATACGGGCTGAATGTTACGACCTCATCACCGGCGTTTAACAGTGTCTTGAAGAAGACATTCATGCCGCCCGCTGCGCCGACGATCATGACAAGATTATTGAATGTGTAGGATGTGCCATACTGTGCGTTCAGATGCTCCGCAATCTTTGTGCGGACATCTTCAAAACCGGAGTTGCTCATATATCCGTGAACGAGCACAGGATCTTCGTTAGTAACTATATCTATGATTGCATCTTTTACAGCACCGGGAGCCGGTACATTCGGGTTACCCAGACTGAAGTCATATACATGATCTGCGCCGTAGATGGCGGCCATCTTCTTGCCTTCCTCGAACATAGCTCTGATGACGGAGCTGTTCGCTACGTAGCCTTTCATTTTCTCAGAAATCATAATAATCTCCTCCCTCTATCTTCAAGCACACATTCTTTCAGTGACCTTGTGCGGCTTTCGCCTGACACTCATACCGTCTACTTTACTCTCTTTCATGCTTTAAAGCAACAATAAGATGATTACAGTGCCCCAAGTATCATTCTGACACCAAGCTTGCTTGAGTGAGAGTGCGTAAGCACGTAACAATCCGTAATCGGCTTTTGGCGACCTAATCATAAGGTTCCAACGCCAAAAGTCTGCCCGCATATCGTGCTCGCACGCAGGTGCGGATGGAGTACTCTGTTTTTACGAGTAAATACCATTAACTTATACTTCCCACTTGAAATATATGAAGTGGGAAGTATGAGCCTTTAACTTAATTAGGGCTGCCGCATTAAGGGCGAAGCTACAATGTACGGCAGACAATATATCCTATGTCTGCCATATAATGTAACGACACTTCCTAATGCAACAGCCCCACAAATTCAGTTTTAGCATTCAAATTGCTTTATTCCACAACAAGCTTCTTAAAGTTTTTCTTGCCCCTCTGGAGCACTGTCTCCGCGGACGCAATGTCATCCTTCTTCAGCATCGCGAACACGTCTACGACCTTCTCCCCGTTGACCTTTACGCCGCCCTGCGTGATTGCACGGCGCGCCTCGCCATTGGAAGTGACCAGTCCGGCTTTTACAAGTGCCTGAATCACACCGATTTCTCCGTCCGAGAAGTCCTCGTCGTGAAGCACTGCAGTCGGTATATCTGCCTTCGCGCCGCCGCCGAAAAGTGCTTTCGCGGCATCCTGTGCCTTTTTAGCCTCCTCTTCGCCGTGAACAAGAGTTGTCAGCTCGTATGCAAGTATCTCCTTGGCCTTATTGAGCTGGCTGCCTTCCCACT
>JAFRGQ010000082.1 GCA_017433725.1 Lachnospiraceae bacterium | reverse complement strand
TGTACCCATCGGTACACCTCCCGTGATTTATTTTGTGGTTTTGCAGACCCACATATATCTTATCACGGGAGGTTTCTTATATCTAAAGATCTTCCCACCCCCTGCATAGCAGGGGGTTTATTTTGTCTGTGACACAAGGAAAAAGTGCCATCAGATTAACATAATATGTAATCTGATGACACTTCATACAATTCGATGCAGGAAAAGGGACTTGAACCCTCACTCTAACCGAATAGAACAGGCACCTGAAGCCTGCGCGTCTGCCAATTCCGCCATTCCTGCGTTTTGGACGCTCTCGCGTCAACAAAAGGAATTATACTTCATAATTCATGCCGCGTCAATACCTTTTTTATCACTTTGTCAAATGTCCGGTAGCGCAGGATCGACGCCCGCTATACGTCCTATGAACCATCACAGCGTCAGCGTTTCTTACCGCCATCGAACAATTTTGTGGGAATAAGAAGCATCCCTCCGGCCAAAATCATGACATCCGCCAGATTGAAGACGGCCTTTGAAGGCTTTCCTTCCCCGTCTCCGATACTCAGAAAGTCCGTTACACTGTCTCTCGTCCAACGATCGTAAAGGTTCCCGGCCGCTCCCGCCGTAAGCAGAGCCAATCCGGCCTTCGAGAAAAATCTTCTCTTCCTGGGAATCTCGCACAGAAAGCTCAGCGCTATCAGGGCGCCGGCTGCAGATGCTGCCAAACGAACCTTTTCGGATTTTTCGGGCAGAAAACCGCCGGCCATCCCTTTATTGCTGACTCTGCGGAGCAGCAGTCTTCCGTCGGCAACCGGAACCGGCTTTGCGCCGACCTTAAGTCTCGCTTCAGCCTCTCTCTTCGTCCTGTAGTCTATCAAAAACAGTATATATGAAAATATAAGCCACTTCATTCTTCCGGTTCACTCCCCTGAACAGAAGCGTCCTGAGACTGTCCGGCTGCTTCATACAAATTGTTCTCGTTGCACTTCGTTGCATTCAAATCCTGCGCTGCAGACATATTCTGTGCTGCCGGATTCTGTACTGCTGCCGGATTCTGCACTGCCGGTGATTGCGGCACAATAGGTGCGGGCGCCCCGCACTTCGGGCAGAATGCAACGTCCATGGCGATAACCGATCCGCAGCTCTCACATACTTTCATTTTTCTCACATCTGCAAGGGTTTTCTTATATGTCGTGACCTGATTTGTATGAGCATCAATGTCATGAATAATCGGGGCAAACTCCGGATCGGACTCCATTTCACCCATCTTCACTTTGCGGTAAACAATCTCTCCTATTCTCTGATAAAGCTTATCAATCTCTTTCTGCTCACCGGAAATCTGAGCAGTAATCTTAGTTCTCTCGATAAATACACTCGTCTTATCAACAGCCTGCTGTGTTGCCCTGGATATCGATTTGCCTAATTCGCCGAAAAAATCTTCTGCCATAACTTCCTCCTGTCTTTACTTAACAATTATATTCGTGTTCTTTAATTTCACTGTCTTCTGAGCATGATCTTAGGTCCGCCTGTGTACTCGAATTTTATTGTCCCCTGAGCATAATCTTCAGTCCGCCTCTGTACTCGAATTTCACTGTCCCCTAAGCATGATCTTCGGTCCGCCCGTGTGCTCTATATATTCTTTTGTTATTATAACACGGCCGATACTGTCATCTTTCGGTATTTCGTACATAATATCCATCATGAACTCCTCAATGATGGATCTCAGTGCGCGAGCGCCGGTATCGCGTTCCAGAGCCTTCCGTGCAATCGCCCTCAGAGCCTCGTCCTCGAACTCAAGCTTGACCTCGTCGAGCTCCAGAAGCGCCTCATACTGCCTGAGAATCGCGTTCTGCGGCTCATGCAGGATTCTCACGAGCATATCCTCGCTCAGACTCTGCAGCGAGAAAATAATGGGGAGTCGTCCCAGAAACTCCGGGATCATACCGAATTTTCTCAGATCTTCCACAGTGACCTTCTGGAGAATATCCGGATCCTTATCGTATTTGTCCTTCAGATCAGCCTGGAAGCCGATTGAGCTGCGCTTATTGAGCCTCTCCTTGATGATTGTCTCGAGATCCGGAAATGCGCCGCCGCAGATAAAAAGAATGTTCTTCGTATTGACTCTCTTGAGAGGCACCATAGCATTTTTGCTGGATGCGCCGACAGGTACTTCAATCTCCGCGCCCTCAAGAAGCTTCAGCATTCCCTGCTGTACTGCCTCGCCGCTGACATCTCGCTGGTTCGTGTTGCGCTTCTTTGCGATCTTATCGATCTCATCTATGAAAATGATACCGTGCTCCGCTCTCTCCACGTCATTATCCGCATTTGCAAGAAGCTTGGAGACGACACTCTCAATATCATCACCGATATAACCTGCCTCTGTCAGGGATGTGGCGTCCGTGATAGCCAGCGGCACATCGAGAAGCCGTGCCAATGTCTGCACAAGATACGTCTTGCCGCTTCCCGTCGGACCTATCATGAGCATATTGGATTTCTGAATTTCAACCGGCATCGGTACATTAGGATCCGGTATCTTACCGGCTTCCTTCTTCGCCCGCTCCTCGGCTCTCTGTTCGGCAATAATCCTCTTATAATGATTATAAACGCCGACTGAGATAATTCTCTTGGCGCGCTCCTGGCCGATAACATAACGGTCAAGCATCGATTTTATTCTATGCGGGGGCTGAATATCTTTCATTGAAAAACGGATTTCCGGCTGCTCCTCCTTTTTCTTTTTGGGAGCGGGAGCCTGATTTCCTCCGAGGTTCAAAAAAGAAAGACCGGGAATATTGGAAAGCCCCTGTAAGAGGGAGCTGTAGTCGAGACCGCCGTTATTCATGTAGTCGACCGTTTTGTGCATGCAGTCATTGCACACACACATATCCGGTGTGAGTGTCACAAGCGGACCGGTTACGCTTTCCGGTCTGTGACATATGCTGCAATAGCGATCTTTTTTCTTCTCCGTATCCCGGATTTCATTCTTGTCTTTGTTATCAAAATTATCTGTCATATAATCCTCCGACAACCTAAAAAAGCAAAGAGGCTGTGCAATACAGAATACAGAATGCATCCGTATTATGCAACAGCCTCCAAGCAGGTTTAATAATCCTTTTATGATTGCCTTATGTCAGTCGCTTATCGATTCTCTACATCAGGAAGGAACGGAAATCCGCCTTCCGGCTGTTCTTCAGAACCTTCCTCCGGCTGTTCGCTGTTCTCTTCCGTATCTTCAGCCGGCTCTTCATCCTGAACGCTTTCGTCAGGCACCGACGCATCCTGCTCATCGTCACCGTTGTCCTCTACAAGACCGGCGTCATTCTTATTCCCGAGCGTAATCGGAACCTTAGATTTATCAAATGCCGTATTATCTTCGTTCAATCTGCTGACTGAGAAATCAATTGTCTCTCCTGCCGCATAATACTGAAGATAATTGATCAGCTGAGCGGACGATGTAACACTGATTCCGTCAATCGCTGTAATAATGTCTCCCTCTTTGAGACCCGCTGCTTCGGCGGGGCCGCCTTTCGTCACTTCACTTACATAGACGCCTGCCGGGTAGCCTGCTGCGACATAATATGAAGGGACTTCAATGCACTTGATTCCGATATAGGATGCCTGAGAGTCATCGACCTTCTGCCTTGCAGCCTTGCTTCCGAGACTGCTCAGAATCGGTTCAGCAGTTGACATCGGGATAGCATACCCCACGCCTTCGACCGTCTCATCAACGTACTTGACTTCATTGATACCGATGAGCTCACCTCTCATGTTGATAAGCGCACCGCCCGAGTTTCCGGGGTTGATCGACGCGTCAGTCTGAATAAGTGAATGGGGCGTTCCGTCTATATTCACTTCTCTTCCGAGTGCGCTGATAATGCCAGCGGAAACTGATTGGCCATACCCCAACGCGTTTCCTATAGCTACAACCGATTCTCCGACTACCATATCGTCGGAATTTCCGATTGTGATGATTCTGATGGCGTCTTTCGTCTCATTGGAAATGTCATCCAGCTTTACTGCTACGATAGCTAGATCGTTGTCTGAATCCATACCTTTAATCGTACCTGTAATAGCCGATTCGTCAATGAATGTTACGGTAATGTCCTTTGAATTCTCGATGACATGATTATTCGTTGCAATCAGCAGCTCCGTTTCCGTTTCCCCGACAATGATACCGGATCCCGCGCTGACACTTTCCTGTGTGGATCTGCCTCCAAAGAAATCTCTGTATTCTTCTATAGTGGTATTAGTAATTGCAACCATAGAAGGCATACACTGCTGTACCACTTGCGGCACTGTAAGATCAACGACAGTGGCTGTGGCATCGGACGTGCCCGCAGAAGCCACGGATGTGTCTTCATCCGGCTCTCCGAGTATAATTGACGGCGTTGGTACTGCAATGCTTCCTCCATTATTCCGCGAAGGAGCTTCCTGAACCTTATTTCCGAAAAGGGCTGTGATTCCAAGAAATACAACAGCTGCAACAAGGCCAAAAAGAGCTGCAATACCTGCAATGATTCCCACTTTCTTTCCTGTTATTTTATTCTCGTTTTTTTCCTTATGTGCAACTTTTTTCTTTTTATTGTTGTATTGAGCTTCGTTCGGCTCGATAGGCGCCGGATCTACAGGTGTCTCAAAGCGGTACGAATCATAGCTGCTGGAATAGCCTGTTCTTCCTTTACCGTATCCGTCGTTTGAAAACCTGTTTTTATATTCGTTTTCGGGTGCTGCTCCGTTTCTCCGCTCCGAATTTCTCTGACCAAGGCTGTCGCCCTGTTCATGCGTATCTTTCTGCCCGTAACCGGTATACTGATCCTGATTCACACGGTTCGGATTGTGATGAATACTCTGACCATAGTTCGCATTCTGACCGTACTGATTAGGTCTTCTTCCTGCCCTGTTCGGGTCGTGCTGACTTGCGCCATAATTATTCGGTCTTCCGAAACCGCCCTGACTGCCTGCGTTCATCTGACCGGCAGCCGGCTGCGTATAGCCCGTCTGGCTGTTTGTGTTTGCCTGATTATAACTGCTCTGACCGGCTCCCGGCTGCGTATAGCCCGCCTGGCTGCTTGTGTTTGCCTGATTATAACTGCTCTGACCGGCTCCCGGCTGCGTATAGCCTGCCTGGCTGCTTGTGTTTGCCTGATTATAACTGCCCTGGCCGACACCCGGCTGCATATATCCCGACTGGTTACCTGCGTTCATCTGACCATAAGTGCCCTGGCCGCCTGTGTTTACTTGATTACTGCTGCTCTGGCCGGCTCCCGGCTGTGTATAACTCATCCAGCTGCCTGTTGGTCCCTGAACATCTTCTCCGTTCCGGGTATAAGTATCCGGAGCCGCGTAAGGCCTCTCGTCCTCGACTCCGTTTGGGTCATATTTATAAAAATTATCCGATGGATTATTATCTGTCCCATTTACCGGCATATCATCTGCCCTTCCGCTTTCCGAACCGGTTCTTTCTGCATTAAAGCTGTCCGTCGGAATTTCGGAGACCGGTTCGTCAACAATAGTCTCCGTCTGCGATTCAGGAACCGGATATTCTGTACTCTCTTCCACGATTTCAGGATTCACCTCAGCCGATGGATTATCCGTCACCTCCGGCTGCGTTACACTCTCCTCTGTTTCGTAGGTATATAATTCTTTATTCTTATCATCCATATATGAAGCCTCCGGATCTATCGGCGCGATCCTTTAATCAGTATTTACTCACTTCGAACTATTATGTTACCGTGAATATAATTAGTAATATATAGGTCAAATGTGTATAAAATGTGATATTCCGTCACACATCCTCAATATTGCTGTAAGACCAGAAATCCTTGTTCATACTGAGTTTTCGGACCATGCCGGAAGGCAGACTGTCATATATCTTCCCCATGCGAAATCCCGCATACTTGAATGCGCTCTGCCAGATAAGCTGCGGGATCATATAAGATCTTCCCACGCTGTTTAAATATGCGGCAGTGTCCATGACCATACGCACTCCTTCACCCTCCGGACTGACTTTCGCAAAGACTTCAGGATGCATGGCTTGTGAAACGCCGTTATCAAAATTGCGGTGGAACTGCTGCATGGTCGAATAATTGTGAGAATGAATAACACGCGCGTCAGCGGCATAAGCTACCGAATATCCTTTTTTCAGCGTATTTGCAGCAAATATCATATCCTCGTTGAAAATGCAGGGTTCTTCAAACCCACCCATTGATTTATGAAATTCCCTTTCATAGCAGGCACAAACGTCCGAGCAGAAAAGTGCTTTGATTCCCTGTTGCTTAATGTCCTCTTCTGTCTTAACAGTGCTCTCTGCAGGATAATTAAAGCTGCGGCTAAATCCCTCTATGATCTTGCAGTCTTTGCGAGGAAGTTGTCTCGCATAGGAAACCTTCACAAACGGATCAGCAAACGGTTCCAACAGCTTCCTGATCAGATTCTTGTCTTTTGGTATGGCATCCTGCGTCATGAAAACTATATAGTCAGCGGTTGAAAACCCGGCTCCCATATTCCTCGTTGCACCGTGATCGAACTGTCCCTTGGAGATATGGAATACTTCTGCATGAGGAATATCCCGGATCACTTCCGGATCCCAATATTTTTCTTCGGTATTGATTATAAGTATATTTGAAACCGGATACTTCTGTTCGGATAATCGTCTTAAGATAACAGAGAAGGTATGATCGGGCTTGTATGTCGGTATAATAACATCTACTGATGGATATCTCATGTTCCTCGTCCCCCTTTCAGAAAAGTACCGGTCTGCAGCGCCTTATTGTATTTTACTACGACCTCGCATAAAAAGAAAAGTACCATCTTTAACGTGATCGAAAAAGATGGTACTTCGCTTATTTTTATTTCGCGAGATCCGCCTCGCTGCCTGTATCAGGTACGATACCGTTCTCTATAGCGGCGTCCCTGTAACCCGCACCGAATCCGCTGTCCGCTTCTATCTTATCACTATATGCCTTGACGTTCGCCGATACCTGATAGCCGGTATCATCAAAGAGAAACTCATGAAGCTCTCTGACGTTATCCGCAAGTGTTACCGGGATAACGGCGTCAAGGTCACCGATATCTGTCTCAAGATGCTCGAAGGGGAAGCCGCTAGTATATTCAATGTTATAATTGAACATCTGGCTTGCCATCTTTATGAGCTGTGAACTCGTAAAATTGGTCTTAACCTTCGGGAAGACATCCTCGATAATCGCTGTGACGGAGGACAATCCTTTGCTCTTGGCTTTGTCAACGATTTTTTGAATAACAAGTCTCTGACGCTGCGTTCTCTTCGGATCATTACCTTCCGTGTAACGAATACGGGCATAGGAGACACCCTGAACGCCGTTCAGGTTATATTCTCTGGCTTCCATACCCTCATCGTATTCAAGCGGTGTATACGGCATACCCGTAACTTGCGATGTCTCAACGCAATAATTGTTGAGGTGGACGACTTCCTGCTCAGTGAGCGTGACATTAATACCGCCGAGATCATCGATCAAAGTAGCCACAGCATTAAAATCGACGATAACATACTGCGTAATATTAAGATCCAGATTAGCGTTCAGCATGGACAGGAACTGGTTAACACTTCCGTACGCATATGCGGCGTTGGCCTTATTATAGCTTCCGTACTCACTGTCCGGATCAATATTTACATAGGTGTCGCGATAAAGAGATATCATTCTCACGCCCCAGGTATCGTTATTGATGCTGGCTACCAGCATTGTATCACTGTTGGCGTAATCGATATCCTGCTCACGTGTATCTATACCGACCAGCGCAACATTGGTATAACCGGTCAGTCTTTCATTCGTAGCAACTTCATTATTGATAATGACATCATCGGTATTGTCATTTGCGACCGCCCCGGCCATGTCTGTTCCGAGGTTCTCATTTAATGAACGGTTAATTTTGGCAAATGCAAATATACCCACCACGAGCACGATGAGCACGACGATCTCGACAATAAATAATACTATATTGCCGCCCTTTTTCTTTTTCTTTCTTCTTTTCTTCTTAGTGTTAGTGGCCATGATGACTCTTCGCTCCTTCAGAAAGCCTTTTAATTCTTGCTACCGACACACGACAGCAGCTGTCGCCGTAAATCTTTGTCAGAAAAACGTATTACAACTCAATATGCGTTATTGTTTACAAAGCCTTTGAAAATGGTCAGGAACAGGATCTTAATATCGAGTCCCAGTGTCCAATTTTCAATATAATAAAGATCATACTCGATTCTTTTCTTGATCGAGGTATCACCTCTGTAGCCGTGGATTTGCGCCCATCCCGTCATACCCGGTCTCACCTGATGCTTGACCATATACCTTGGGATCTCCTCCTGAAACTTTTCAACGAAGAACGGTCTCTCCGGACGCGGACCGACCAGAGACATCTCACCTTTCAGAACATTAAAAAGCTGTGGGAGCTCATCTATACTGGTCTTTCTCATGATCCGCCCGACTTTTGTAACACGAGGATCATCTCTTACCGTCCAGGCTTTTTTTTCAGACTGTTCTTCCTGAACGACCATGGATCGGAATTTATACATCATGAACGGACGATTGTGCAATCCGACCCGTTCCTGCTTGTATACAAGCGGCCCGGGAGACGTCACCTTTATGATAATTGAGAAAATGATCATAATAGGTGAAGCTAAAATGATTGCGCAGATACTGCCCACAATATCCACGATCCGCTTAACTGCGGCTCTGAATGTATTGGACAACGGCACATACCTGATATTTATGACAGGCATGCCCATTATGTCTTCCGTGTATGGTTTCGTCGGAATGATATTATTATAATCCGGTATGAATTTCGTGTGAACACCGGATTTTTCACACAGCGCTACGATTTCTTCCAGGCGTGCATATTCCTTAAGTCCCAGTGTGATTGCAATCTCGTCAAGATGATTCTCCGGGAGAATGATCATAAGATTATCAATCCGTCCGAGGACCTTGATTCCCTTGTAAGTCGTACCGGCCTCTATTCTGTCATCCAGAATTCCCCTGATATTGTATCCCCATTGCGGGTTTTGTACAACACGGTCTATGTATTCTTCCGCCGCCCGACTGTAGCCTACAAGAAGAACGGAGCGCTGGTTCAATCCCTTCTTCCGATAGCGCTTAAGTATACTCCAAAGTGCAAAGCGCACAATGGTATCCATAACTACATTAAAGCAGAAGAAAAGAAACACGAACCATCTTGACCAGTATGTCTGATGCAAAAGCTGCAACACAGACATAAAGATCAACGCACCGATCATGTTCGCTTGCATGATGGATGCTATTTCAAGCCGTCTACCCTTCACACGGTTGGACGTGTAAAGATTGCAGGCAGAATAAATGACGATCATAGACGGTACTACGAAATAAAGCGCACGCATATATACCCTTTGCGGAACAGCTTCAAATGAGCTGCTGAAAAGGAGCGTGCTCCTGTATCTGAAATACCAGGCGAGCCAGTACGAAACACAGATGATGACCGCATCAATGAAAGCCAGAAACCGATTATAAAACTTCTGATTTTCTTCTATCAATTTCGATTACCTTCGATATTTCGTATGTCCGTATTTACTTAAATTCCCATCGCCAGCTCGGGCGATTAAATTCAGGTATTCCCCCATGCGCACCCGACTTTCATATCCGGTGCTTCGATTATAAGAACATGGAGTTTTAGTTGAACCCAGCATACCTATGCTTCTATACCTGTTTTGCGATTCTCTATGCTGATTTGCACAAGTATCCCCCTGACAGTTCCCATCAACTATACTATAGAGAGAGACTGAATGCAAGGCAGAATTTCTCCCCTAAATATTAAAAAAAGAAAAAGTTGCATTATCAATTATGCAATCTTCTGCAGCAATTCACCCACAATTCCATCTGAATCTGTACATAATTCCAAAAGTTCTTCTTATTGTACAAAATTTTTCTACCTTCTTCCCTGCCCTTGCGGCACAGAGCGAAGCCTTTGCGGATGCCACCTATGTACTCATTTCCGAAACCTTTAAGCGTAAAGAAAGCTGCCTTGATCAGAAAACCGGGTATAAAAAGCGGCAGATTCAATATGATCTGAGGCGTGGGCATGTTTTTATAAATCAGATATATACTGTTCCTCGAGGTATTCTTTACCTTGAAGTCATTATATACCGAACCGGTTGACGCGCTTCCGACATGGAGCACTTTTGCCCGGGGGAGGAATATATTCCGATACCCATGTATTCTTGCTCTCCAACCGATGTCGGTATCTTCAAGATATGCGAAATGGTTCTCATCGAATATCCCTATTTCTTTTAGTATTTTCATACTGTAAATCGCCGCTCCGGCACATGAGGAGAATAAGGCAGCCGGCCTCTGGTAGAGCGACTCCGGTTTTCCTCTGCCTCGTGCAAAAGCCCAGCCGAGCGAACAGTAATAATCTCCCGCATCGTCACAGAGAGATGGATCGCTCATCTTCAGCATTTTTGCCTGGCACGAGAAGACTTTCTCCTTCCCGGCTATACCTTTCAGAAGTTCCTCTACAAAGTGGAGATCCGCTTCCGTATCATTATTCAGAAGAATCACATAATCGCAGTCCTCGGATGCTTTTATCCCCGCATTAACGGCACCGCAGAAACCGGTATTCTCCGTATAACGTATCAACTCCACGGACGGAAATTCAAGTTCGATGGCATCGGGGCTGCCGTCGACAGACCCGTTATCCACAACAATAATGCGGTCAGCAGGCCGCGTCTGAGCCATAACGGACGTAAGGCACGGCCTGAAAAAGTCCATTCCATTATAATTAGGGATAATTACCGAAACCCTATACTCCATAATTCATCTCCATCCTATAAAGTAATCATCTGCCGGATGATTGCCTGTTCTTTCCGGTTTTATGCCTTTAGTGAATAATTCCACTTTTTCAGTGAAAGATTTTTGTTATAGTACGGATCTCCGTTCTTCAGAATGTCGATCCAATGTGTACGCATGTACTCGATCTCGTTCTGGAATCTCCGAACTTTTTCCGGCGAATCCTCCGGTCCGCGGGTACGCGACTCGTCGTGATAGAGTTCTGCATAGGGATCGTAGACGACCCTATAGCCGCATTTTCCGACTTTCAGACAAAAGTCAACGTCATTGAAGGCCACCGCAAGCTCCTCGGTAAAACCGGATACTTCTTCAAAAGCTTCCTTTTTTACAATCATACAAGCAGCGGTAACCGCTGACAGATCCTGCAAAATCGCTGCTTTGTGCATATAACCGCTACGGCCTCTGGGCAGGTCGACGAACATAGCGCCTGCGACGCCGCCGATTCCGATTACTATACCGGCATGCTGAATCTTATTATTCGGATAATAAAGCCGGCAGCCGACGATACCCACATCCCGCCTCTGGCACACGCCGAGCATCTCGCTGAGCCAGTCCCGGGAGATTGAAGCACGTACGTCGTTGTTCAGGAAAAGATAGTATTGTCCGCGTGCAAATCTCGCGCCGTAATTGTTAATGGCTGAATAGTTGAACGGCTTTTTCCATCTCACCAGCCGGACTTTAGGATTTTCGGAGAGTTCTTTGTAATATGCAAATGTCTCCCGCTCCGTACTTCCGTTCTCAACAATGATGATCTCAATGTTCTCATAAGAAGCCTCCAGCACTGACTCCACGCAGCTCCGAAGCATATCAGCATGGTCCTTATTCGGAATAATGACAGACACGAGCGGATTCCCCTGCACCGGATATTTCACCCGGTAAAAGCCGAAATCCGGAAGAAGCTCCACCGTCCCTGTCGTATTCGTTCGAGCCAGATGCTCTTCGATCGCACGCTTACCTGCTTCATAAGCATACTGTTTGCTCATCGGATTATCGGCAGTCGAAGTTTCGGAAGTTCTCCAATGATACAGGATTTCAGGAATATGTGCTATATGGGAAGCCGTTTCGGTGCAGCGCAGAATAAAGTCATAATCCTGCGCCCCATTCATTTCAGGGCGAAAACCTCCAATTTTCTCCGCCAATGATCTTTTGACCGAGAGAAAATGCGTTATATAATTGTTCGATCTTAGAAGGTCAAGGCTGAAGTCCGGCTTAAAGTGAGGCTGAATATGTTTTGATCCGTCCCCCTTCACTTTATCTTCATCGGAATAAAGGAAGTCTGCTCCGCTTTTTGCTATTTCTTCAGCATACAGGTACAGGGCCTGCGGCGAAAGCAGATCGTCGTGATCAAGAAAACAGACGTAATCACCTGAGGCCATCTGCATCGCAGCGTTTGTATTCTCCGAGATTCCTTTGTTTTCATCCAGCTTTTTATAGAGAATCCTGTCATCGTCTCTCGCATAGGTGCGGACGATTTCTTCCACACGAAGCGATCCCGGAGCGGTCTCCCGGTCGGAGGCATCCGCAATACACAGTTCCCACTTTTCATATGTCTGTGCGCGAACAGAATCGATCATCTCCCGAAGGACGTTCTCAGGCGTACAGTATGCCGGTACGATCACAGAAAACAAAACGCCCTTTTCCTGCATATTTCGTGCGGATCGCCGCTGCCGGGCAAGCTCCTCTTTTCCCGGCGTATGCTCAGCGAACCATTTTTCGTAGGGCACATCCTCAGGTTCCAGCCTATCAAGGAGATGATTCATAAATTCCCGTGCGCCGAAATGTTTAAAGTAAAGGAATGCTTTTTTAATCTTATAAGGTGTAATGACAAGCACGTTTTTTCTCCTTCTTTCCGGACAGCCGTCCTATCCGATCAGGAATCTTCTTCCTCCATCTCATCGTCGAAAAGTTCCATCTGATTCTCTTCATTCTTTCGGCGGAAATACATGCCTATGTCCAGCTTGCCTTTTACGCCGTTCAGCCTCTCCTTCCATTTTTCTTTCTGTCCGTCAAGCGGCCCGGATTTCGAAGCTGTTTTCGTATTCTTTCTGTCGAAAGAAGTTTTATCTGATGTAGTTCTTTGCTTTTTCACTGCAGGAACTCTCTGCTCCGAATCCTTGCGAGGTTTTCTCCTTCCCGCTTCTTCTCCGTCCCTTACGGCGCGTTTCTTTCCTGCACGCGCTGCGGATCCGGACATTTTTCTCTGCGGTTTATTTGTTTCAGACTCGCGTGTACTCTTTCCGGTTCTCTTTCCTTTTCCGGAAAGCTCTTTTTTTTGCGTTTCTGTCTTAGTCTGCTCGGGCATGGTCCGCTTTCTGCGCTGTGATTTTCTGCGCGTACTCTGTCTCGATGCCGGCGGATCGATATTTGCCCGATATTTCTCCGCTAACTCCGGATTAACTCTGCGAATCACAGGAATAAGCAGCGTTCCGATAAGAATTTCGGCCGGAGTAACCCTGTGCCAATCATCTCGTCCGTCTGTTCTCTGATCGCGTCTCCGTATAAGGACATAGAACAGGATGAACAGGATAATCGAGAAGATGGTTATAAGGATACCCTTTATAAGTCCCGGACACACGTACCGTAAACTGATTTCATGGACGCCGGCCTCGAGTTCCACACCGATAAACCCTTCATTTGCCTTCAGCATTTCCGTCTTTTCGCCGTCCACATAGACAGACCAACCGTTTTCAAAAGGAATTGCGATGAACAGCACGCCCTGCTGGATCACGGTAACGTCGCCGTCGATCCGGCTGTCTTTTCCGATGTCCTTCATATAGATTTGTGCGGTAGTATCTCTGCGTTCATAGTCGACCGTCACAGTTCCGGTAAAACCGTCGCTCGCCGTACCGAATGTTTTGGAGGCGTCGCTGTACGGGTAATACGAACATATATTACCCACGTCCCTGAAACGATATACGTAGACGTCACCGAATTGCTGTACAGGCTCCGTACCGGGAATCACCGCATCGCTGTTCTTGCTGAGCACATATTTAATGCCGCAGAGTTTAGACTGAGTCGTGTCTGCGCTTCCGAGAACATAAAGGTAGTGATTTATATCATTGTACAGAACGTCATCCCAGTACATATTTATGTAATTCTGGATATTTGCGTTCTGTGTCGAGTTATAAGCGCTGATCGGGTGATAACCCTGTACCATGGAATCCGTAGCCATCGTAGCGCCGTACGTCTTCTCAATGCGATACCACTGTCCGTCATTTTGCTGTATCCACTTGATTGCCGAAAGAGTATCTTCATCGTATAGTTCCTCAAAGTACTTGCCGCCTTTAAGAACTGTGTCCCTTCCTCTGAAGTTGGCAATGTTGTCCACCGTCACGTCAACGAAAAGCAGTCCCGCCAACGCAATGATAAGATATTTTCTGATAAAATCCAGTCTGTCTATCGTATACAGAAGCAGAACAGCACAGATAAGCACACAGCAAATCAAATGTGTAAGAGCAGCATACTTCGGATTCGAGATACCGGTATCAATATAATACACAAGGCAGAATCTCGCCGTAATCGTTCCGCCCAGGGCAAGGCCTATATAATTTACCTTCTTTGTTCTGATGATCTCGTTCAGAGTGAACGAGGCAATCAGCGCGAAATACGGCATGCAGATGAACATATATCGTGAGAAGAAAGTCGTAAATCCGTTAAAGATCGTGCCGGTCCCCGCCCACGACAGACAAGCCGGAACGAAAACAAGCAGGACATACTGACAGGCAATCAGTTTCACTTTATTCACCCGGTATTTTTTCCCGCTCTGTTCAGCCAGCTCTGCAACATGTACGCTGATCGAAGGAATCAGGAACACATACTGGGCAAGAAGGATCACGAAAAGGATCGAGAAAAAGAGACACGGATCCTCATAATAGTTGAAGAAGCCCCTGTAGTCCGAAATTCCCTTGAAAGTACTGCCGAAAAGTCTTCCTATCAGGGTACTGTAATAGATTTTCGGATACTTCATGCCAAATAGTCTGTAGTACAGAGAGTCCTGCGTGGCCAGACGTGAAGAAACACTCAGGATAGCCGCGACCGCAGGAAGAAGAGTCACGCAGCCGATTCCGACTCCGAGTCCCATGACCCAGGCAAGATGAAAGGCATCCCAGAAATACCGCTTAAAAGAACGGAGTCTTCGCATGAAAACTCTCACACATACATAAAACGCACAGAATATCAAACTCATGTAGGCAATATACATGCTGTTGAAAACAAGTATTGCCGTCATGATTGTGAGCCCTTTCCACTTACGCGGACAGCGTATGCATCTCTCGATAAATAACATTTCGAGAATCAGAAGCGTGGGCACGATCGCGAATTGATAGTGCTGTCCCCAGACCATGATAAAGCCTGAGAGGCTGTACATATAAGCTGCCATCGCCTTCGCCCTCTCATCCAGGCGGAATACGGACAGGTAGAGGTAGCAGCTGATCCCGGCGGCCAGAATCTCGAGCATATAGACCCAGATAAGCATGTAGGGCATACGCTCGGTACCGATCACAGCCCCAACGAAGTATACAATCATCAGGGCGGGGTTGGTCATATTCAGCATATTCAGATTAATGCCGAAACCGTTGTCCGCTCCCCAGAGGGTCAGGTCACCGCTCTGGAGTTTTCTGATGAGCATGGCGTATAGGGACAGGTACTGTTCGGCCGTGTCGGAACCGATATCATAGAAAGCGAGGATCCGGTTTCCGAAGATATATTCGCTGAATACAAACATGCAAGTTGCTCCTATCACGACGGAAAGGAGCAACATAGTCATTTTATTCAGTTTTAACTGGAATGTTTCATTCATAGCTATTCTGCATCCGGAGCCATTGCTATCTCCGATCTTTATTCATCAGTCTATTGTGATTGTGAGCAAGAACACGCCTCATTACTTCTGATCTTTCAGAATTGCCACATACCTTCTCAGAGCATCTCTCCATTCCGGCAGCGGCTCAAACCCCTCGCGAACGATCTTGGACCGATCCATCCTGCTGTTGTACGGGCGCTTCGCTGCCGCACCGTACTCCTCGGAAGTTACCGGGGTCACCTTGACATGTGTCACACCGGCCTCCTCAAAGATCGCCAGAGTGAAATCGTACCATGAGATGTAATCGCCTTCATTTGTAACATGATAGATGCCGTAGCGATCCGTCTGGATCATATCCACAATAAGTCTTGCAAGATCATATGTGTAAGTCGGAGTACCGATCTGGTCGCACACAACGCGGAGGCTGTCATGTGTCTCGGAGAGACGGAGCATAGTCTTGATAAAGTTCGTTCCGTTGGTTCCGAATACCCACGCGATACGCAGGATAAAGAACTTCTTGACATGTTCGCGGACAGCGACTTCGCCCTCAGCCTTGGTCTGGCCGTATACGCCGAGCGGTTCATATTCATCATCCGGTTCCCACGGGCGGGTGCCGTTTCCGTTGAATACATAGTCCGTCGAGAAGTACATCATCGGGAGATCGAGTTCTTCACAGACCTTTGCAATATTCTCGGTTCCGTAGGCGTTCACCTTGCGGCATGCCTCGGGCATCTCTTCCGCCTTGTCAACTGCAGTCCAGGCTGCGCAGTGGATCACTGCGTCTGCTCCGGAAGCGATAATTGTATTCCGGACGCTCTCCGGATCTGTTATATCCATGGAAAGATAGGGCATCGTCGTGACCGCCGTCCCATCCTGCATACCCGCATATTCCGGGGCAAGATCGCTTCCGACTCCCTCAAACCCGCGTTTTGCAAGTTCATTCATAACATCATGACCGAGCTGGCCCGCTACTCCTGTTACAAGCGCTTTCATATTTCCACCTCATCTTTCTTAATTATGCTTCAAAGAAAAATCCTGCGTCACCATCGACAGATTCGGATTGTAATAAGGATCCCCGTCCCGAAGGATCTCAGGCCATCTCTTCTGGAAGATAGCCATCTCATTCTGGAATCTTCTTACTTTCTCCGGATTTCCCTGGTCAAGTCCGCGGGACTTGGACTCGTAGTGATACAGCTCCGCGTACGGATCATAGACGATCAGATAACCGGCCTTTCTTATCTTCATGCAGAAATCGATATCGTTAAAGGCTACGGCCAGTTCCTCCGTGAGACCGCCCACCTCATCGTAAACACTCTTCTTCACCATAAGGCATGCAGCCGTAACTGCGCTCATATCCTGCTGACAGATGATTCTGTGCTGGTAACCTGTCTCGCCGCGCTTCTGATTCACGAAGGCGTGGCCTGCGATTCCGCCCCATCCGACAATGACGCCGGCATGCTGGATCGTGTTGTCTTCATAGTACAATCTGGCGCCGACCGCTCCGACATCCGGCCTCATACAGAAACCGAGCATCTCGCCTATTACATCCTCACTGATGAACTCCGTATCGTTATTCAGGAGGAATAAATAATCACCGGTTGCATGTCCTGCGCCGAAATTGTTGATTGCGGAATAATTGAAGCTACCTTCATAGTAAACCACTTTTACTCTGCTGTCACGGTCAATTAACTTTTTATAATAGTCAAATGTTTCCTGCTCGGTACTGTTATTTTCAACGATCACGATCTCCAGATTCGGATAGACGCGGCCGCTGTCAATACTGTTCAGGCATTTGTCAAGATCATCGATGTGATCCTTGTTCGGTATCAGAATCGATACCTTCGGCGTTTCATCCCAGTGGTAAATCGTCCTGTAAATTCCCGGGAACTCGCCCTTTACGACCTCGCAAGGCAGTCCGAGACGGTCGTAGTGCGCCTGAATGGCACGCTGACCGGCGTCGAAAGCATATGCTTTGCTTTCAGGGTTCGCTGCCGTGCTTCCCTCAAAGAATCTCCAGTGGTACAGGATCTTCGGTATGTGCACAATATGGTCCGTCTTCTCCGTACATCTGAGAACAAAATCATAATCCTGGGCACCGTCATAAGCCGGATCCAGAAGACCCACGCGGTCGATCAGTTTCTTCTTGACAACGAGAAGATGGCAGATATAGTTGACGGAAGTCAGGAAGTCGGGATCGAAATCCGGCTTCAGGTTAGGCTGCATGTATTTCTCACCGATTCCGATCTTATCCTCATCGCTGTAGAGGAATTCGGCTTCCGGATTGTTGTTGATCGCTGATACGACCTCAAAGAGGGCGTTCCGGGTGAGAAGATCGTCATGATCTGCAAATGCAATAAACTCCCCGCTCGCCGCTGCCAGCGCCATGTTTGTATTCTCCGCTATGTGCAGCTGCTGACCGTTCCGGATCGCCTTTATCCTGTCATCCGATTTCTCAAGTCTGTCAAGGATGGCGTCAAGCGGCGAGTCCGCGCCGCTGCCGTCCGAGAGGATGAGCTCCCATTTGCCATACGACTGCTCCCTGACGGAATCCACGAGCGCGTCGAGGAACTCCTCCGGAGTCTTATACAGCGGCACAACAATGCTGATCAGCGGCTCATAGGCGAACGTCGTCTTTTTCTGTTTCTCAATCGCGCGGTCGCTGGGCAGATGCTTTTTGATCCAGTCCGCATAAATGACCGGCTTCATCGCGGGGTTGAACAGCTTGTCATAAACTTTGACTGTCAGTGCCCGGACCCCGTGGTACTTCAGATACTCCGTCGCTTTTTTGGCGAGACGCTGTCCTTTCTCCACTCTGGCAACGACAGAACCGGTCCTGTATTCCCTGATCATTCTGTCCTCACCGGCCTTGAACGCCACATAGATCTTATCCTTCGGAATGGGACGGATCTCGATGTGGAAGCCGCTCATTTTATCGACTTCGCACTCCTCGAAGAGGCCCTGCACATCCAGTCTCTGATACCGCTCGACCTTGACATTCATCTTCTTCCTGTCAGCATCGAGAACAGCCATCTTCACCGGCTCCTTTGAGACAGCCCATCCCTGAAGTCTCATATAACCGTCTTTCTCATTCACGGAGAAATCGTCGATGAACAGCTTGATGGGGTTCATCTTCTCAGCCAGTTCTTTTCCTGATATCTCAAAGCAGAGATGTCTTCCCCTGTCCTGATTTACATAAACTTTAAGCATCCGGTAGGATGCAATGTCCGACGGGATGCGGAAAGACGCAATCGTCTCGCTTCCGCCGAATCGCTCATCCACATTCTCGGTGAGCTTTCTCACATCCACATCGAACGGTTTTCCATCGAGGAAAGCAGTCAGATCCGTGCGCGGAGCAAGATGGCCGCGCAGAAAATAGAGATTGTCTTCTGTCAGTGAAAAACGGTCGTTTTTAATGATAAAGCCGTCATTCATCATCTTCGCTCACTTCCTCTCTGGCTTTCTGAAGCGTTGAATAGTTGGGCGGCATCGTTCCTTTCAGTACAAAGTCCGACGTACAGTAATCAAGGTTGGCGTTGAAGTACGGATCACCTTTCTCAAAGATCTCCGGCCATCTCGCGCGAAGTCTTTTCGCTTCGGCCATCTGACGCGCATGCTTCTCCGGGTCATCTTCCTCCTCGTCAGATCCCCTCGAGAGCGATTCATAGTGGTACAGTTCGCACCATGCGTCGTAGACTATGAAATAGCCCTTCTCTCTGACCTTCAGGCAGAGATCGACGTCATTGTAAGCGACTTCAAAACTCTCATCGAATCCGCCGACTTCCTCGAAGACCTTCCTCGGCATCATCATGCAGGCAGCTGTGACGGCACTGACATCCTGGGACTTTACAATCCTTCCGAAATATCCGCCCGAGGAGCGCTTCTCAAGATGGCAGATATGACCGGCGATTCCTCCGATTCCAACTACGATTCCGCAGTGCTGGAGTTTGTTGTTCGGATAGTACAATCTTGCCCCGCAGGCGCCTACATCCGGTCTCTGGCAGTAACCGAGCAATTCCTCGATCCAGCGGTCCGTAATGACTTCCACATCGTTGTTGAGGAAGAGCAGGTACTCTCCTTTAGCCTGCGCCGCGGCAAAGTTGTTGATTGCGGAGTAGTTAAACGACTTGTCCCACACAATCACGCGCACATTGTCGTGTGCCTCCTGAAGCTCTTCGTAATATGCAAATGTCTCTTCCTTCGTCGAATTGTTCTCGCATATCACGATCTCAAAATTCCTGTATGTAGACTTCTCAAAAATCGAGTCGATCGCTCTGCGCAGAACAGGTACGAGATCCTTGTTCGGAATGATGATGGAGACAAGAGGCTCTCCCTGGATCTCATATGTCGAGCGGAAACTGCCGATATCCTCGGCCAGCGATACTGTCGCCGGAATCCCCATTCTCCGGTAGTGAGCCTCCACTGCCCTTCGACCGCTGTCATAAGCATACATCTTGCTCTCCGGATTTCCGGCTGTTGATGATGCATGTGCTCTCCAGTGGTACAGAAATTTCGGTATGTGATGAACCTTTCTCGCCTGTTCACAGCACCTGAATATGAAATCATGATCCTGCGCTCCGTCGAACTCTTCCCGCTCTCCGCCGACTTTGTCGACGATGCTCTTTCTTACACAGAAAATGTGTGTAATGTAGTTGTTGCTGCAAAGCAGATCCGGACTGTAGTCCGGCTTAAAGTTCGGACTGTAGTAGATATCCTTCGTCAGGAGCATCTTGTCCTCATCGGTGTATATCACATCGATTTCAGGATCCTTGTTCACCGCTCGGACAATCTCGTAGCAGGCATCTTTCTCCAACGTATCGTCATGGTCGGCCAACATAATGAAATCACCTGTCGCCATTTCGATCGCAGCATTTGTATTGCCGGAAATTCCATTGTTCTTTTCGAGTCGCTTATAGATGATCCTCGGATCATTTCCGTATTTTTCACGGATGACCTTCCCCGGTTCATCGGACGTACTGCCGTCCGCCAGGCAGATTTCTATATTGGCGTAGGACTGATCGACAAGTGTATCCATCAGTTCAGTGAGAAACTCTTCCCCCGTATTGTAGAGCGGTATTGTGATACTGATCTTCGGTTCATACGGGAAATGGTCCTTTCTCTGACGCGACAGTTCCGCGTCCGTGACCCTCTGATCATGGAACCAGTCATCGTAGCCCGCGTTATCCACAGCATAAGTAGGCTCGGCATTCTCGGCGAGATATGCCTCCCTCTTCTTCTCATCAAGGATGATCTTTATCTCACGGGCAACATAGCCGAACTCATTAACGAACTCGATCGCGATCCTGTCATGCTTAATTTCCGACAGGGGCGTCTTGATTACATAGCCGGAGCATGTGTCGTCAGCCAGTTCAAGAGACTCATTGACGTCCGGTCTCGGGTAGTGCTGTTCCGTCATCGGAAGTATTCGGCTGCGATCTTTCAGGACGATGGGTGGGAAGACGCCGTTCAGGTCATACGCCCAGCCTCTCACCACCAGATGACCTTTTCTGTATGTCACAGAGTCGATATTGGAAAGTATCCTTGCTTCCGCCTGCGTAAGCTCGGGGCGAAGCATCTTGAACGGGTCTCCCTTGCCGGTATGCTGCATCATCTTGCGATAAGCCCGCATAGTCTTATTGGAGGCTAACGCAGCTGCGAGGTTTGCCTTATCAATCGCGCTTTGCCTTGCAGCCTTGTATTGCTCCGTTACCTTTTCCGTTTCACTTTTCTGCTCTTCAAGTTCCTTCCTCAGCTTATCGTTTTCCGCAAGCAGCGCTTCGTAGGAAGCCCGGAGTTCATTGTATTGTGTAAGGATATCAGACATAGAATTCTCCTTCTTATCAGCCCTGCGCAGGTTCGTCCTTCTCGCGAAGTGCGTACCCGGTCCGTCTCAAAGTGAAGTTCGGGTTATAGTACGGGTCTCCGTTCTCGAGAATCTCCGGCCAGCGTTCCCTGAACAGTGCAACTTCCTGCTCAAATCTTGCCACTTTGGCCTTGGTATCCTCATTTCCGCGGGACTTTGACTCATAATGGTAAAGCTCCACTGCCGGATTATACACGATACGGTAACCGGCTCTTGTAATCTTCATGCACAGGTCAACATCATTAAATGCGACAGCCATCCCCTCGTAGAAGCCGCCGACCAGATTGAAGACTGTCTTCTTCATCATCATACAGGCGGCTGTGACAGCTGAGAGGTCCTGCGCCGATGCGATCCGATTCATATACCCGTGATCATCATGGATCGTCTTGGCGAACGGATGTCCCGCGAGCCCTCCGAGACCGACGACAACGCCTGCGTGCTGCAGAGTACCGTCCTCATAGTACAGACGGCCGCCGCATGCCCCGACATCCTCTCTCAGGCAGTAACCGAGCATCTCCTTCATGAAATCCGGATTAATAACTTCCGTGTCATTGTTGAGGAAAAGAATGAACTCTCCTCTCGCGAACCTGACGCCGTAATTATTGATAGCCGAATAATTAAATGCATCCTTGTAAGTCACAACATTGAGATTCGGTAATTCGCTTTTCAGTTTCTCGTAATAGCTGAAAGTCTGCGGATCAACACTGTTGTTTTCCACAATAATATACTCATAATTCCTGTATGTACTCTTCTCCTCGATCGAGTTAATACATCTTTGAAGGTCTTCCCTGTGGTCCTTATTCGGTATAACTATCGATACGAGCGGTTCACTGTCCCAGTGATAGGTCGTCTTGTACCAGCCGGCCGCTTCCGTCATGGACACCTCGGCAGGAATTCCCGCCCGCTTGTAGTAAGCCTCCACTGCGCGTTTGCCCGAATAAAATGCGTATTCCTTGGATTCCGGATTTTCCGCGGTCGATGTGGCTGAAATACGCCAGTGGTAGAGTGCTCTCGGAATATGTCTGATATTCTTTGTCTCGCTCACGCAGCGGAGCACAAAATCGTAATCCTGGGCACCGTCGAAAGCAGGATCGAGACCGCCGACTTTCTCCTGAAGACTCCTGCTGACGACCAGCAGATGGCATATATAGTTGTTGGTAAGAAGCAGATCCAGATTGAAATCCGGTTTAAAATGCGGTTCCGTGAGCATCCAATCATCCAGGATCTTATCTTCATCCGAATAAATCATATCCGTGCCCGGATATTTGTTGATCATGCGCACATTTTCAAAGAAAGCTTCCGGCGATAAGATGTCATCGTGATCGCAGAAAACGACATAATCACCGGTGACTTCCTGGAGAGCAGCATTGGTATTTTCCGATATATGAAGCTGCTGTCTGTTGCGGACGATCTTTATCCTGTTGTCCGACTCTTCAAGCTGCGTCAGGATTCCGTCTATCGGGGAATTCTCACCGCTGCCGTCAGAGAGGATCAGTTCCCAGTTGGCGTAAGTCTGTGCCTTGATACTGTCAACAAGCTCCATAAGATATCTCTCGGGAGTCTTGTAGAGAGGCACGACCACGGAAAGCTTGGGCTCATACCGGAACTGTTTCCTTCTCTGGAGCTCCAGTTCATCTTTCGTAGCCCTGTGATCGATGGCCCAGTCGTTATAATCTATATAAGCGCTGTTCCGGTTCTCTTCCACGATCTTCTGTTTCTCCGCATCCGGCTCATAGTTGAGCTTTCTGCGAACAAAACCGCGAAGGTCATGAATTTCAAGGAACAACGGCAGATCGTGTATATCCTCATAATTGATCGAGATCGAGAAGCCCTGGCGGTCTTTCGGATCAAGACAGAACTGGTCGGCAACATCATTGCGGATCTGGCGCATGATCTTGCAATTGATCGGCTGCCTTTTGGCGTTCAGGATCTTGATCTCACTGATCAGGTACTCGCGGTCAAAAACCCAGCCGCGTAACACGCACACCTCTTTATGATACGTGATCTCGTCCACATAATAGCAGATTCCTTCCGTATCGTTCTTGAGACGCGGATGTATGCGACTGAACGGATCGTCCTTCTTCATTACGCGGCGCATCTGTCTGTATGTGCGCACGACTTTAAGATCCGCGATTGCGTTGAGCAGTGCACTGCGCTCGATCAGAAGCTCCATTCTGTGACGGTCCACAATGCGAAGATGGCTTACTTCCTCGTCGCGATTGCCGATTTCCTGTGCAACAAGCGGAGCCACCTCCGCGGACAGTGTCAGGACATTCAGGCGGCAGTAGAACACACGGGATCCCGTCATCCACTCGCTCACGACAAAAGCCGGGTCCATATTCGGGAATATGCAGATGTTTCCGGTAATGGACTGAAAAGTCCCCTGCATACTCTCCGTTGTCAGAACGCCCTGGTCGGTCGATATGCCCGCCACACGGACATAAGCCGGCATATGGCCGAGTTCAACACGCAATTCCACTGCGTCTCCGAGCGGGAGTTCGACGGCAATATCGCCGTCAGAACTAACGGGGATTTCAAGAGCCGGCTTCTCATCATAGGTATCGCCGGACTTTGTAAAGATCTTTACCGTTCTTCCGCCTGCATTTTCCGCAACAAGTTCATCATACTGTTTTTTTAGCAGGTCATAGCTGTTTTTCAGCTCTCTGTATTCTAACGAATCTTGTGACATAGTGTCCTCCGATTGCCATTCCTATTCTTCTTCCTGATTTCCGAGCTTCGGATACTCTCCGACGAACGCGAAATCTCCGCGTGCTGCATCCAGATTCGGATTGAAATACGGATCACCGTCCCTGAAATATTTCTCCCAGCGCTCTCTGATACTGCGGGACTCCCTCAGGAACCTCTCATGTTTTTCGCTGTCATCTCTTGCCTTGTCGCTTCCGCGTGTCAGGGATTCATAGTGAGTGAGCTGTGCAAATGCATTCACCGCCACCAGATAGCCCGCCTCCCGTACCTTTAGGCACAGGTCTACATCGTTAAAAGCGACTGTGTATTCCTCGTCAAATCCGCCGATTTGTTCAAATATATCTCTCTTCACCATCAGGCAGGCGGCAGTCGCTGCACTCAGGTTCTGTGTGAGACATGACCTTGGATTTCCGTGCGGAGATGACGCCTCCTCGCCGCTGAACATGTGACCGGCGGCGCCTCCCATACCTACTACAACGCCGACATGCTGGATCGTGTTGTCCGGGAAGAGCAGCCTTGCACCGCAGGCTCCGCAATCCTCCCTCTGACATATAGAGAGCATTTCCTCGATCCAATCCGGCGTGATCACTTCGACATCGTTGTTCAGGAACAGAAGATAACTTCCGTTCGCAGCTTTCACGCCGAAATTATTGATGGCGGAATAATTGAACGGCTTATCCCATGTGAGGACCCTGACATTCGGATACCTGTGTTCCAGTCTCTCATAGTAGAGGAAAGTCTGTTCTTCGATACTTCCGTTCTCGATAATAATGATCTCGTAATTTCCGTACGTCGTCTTCCCCATAATCGAATCGATCGCTCTGCGAAGGGTCAGCATATGATCCTTGTTGGGAATAATGATCGATACGAGCGGTCTTCCCGTAACCTTGGCCTTGACGTGATAGCCTCCTCTGACCGGTCCTCTCTCACTTCGGCCTTCAATTCCCACGCGCTTTAAGTGAGCGTCGATTGCGCGCATTTCACAGATATATTCCGCTTCGATACTGTCAGGATTTTCGAGCAGTCTCGCCGGATTGATCCGTCTGTGGCTGAGAGCGATCGGTACATGAGCGACTTTACGGGCATTTTCACAGCAGCGGAAAATGTAGTCATACATGTAGGCGTCGCCGTAATTGAGATCCGGCAGGCCGGCTTTCTCAAGCACCTCTCGCCTTACCGCAAAGAAGCTGCCGATGTAATTGTTGCTCCTCAGATAATCCGGACTGTAATCCGGCTTGAACTTCGGTGAAGTGTAGAAGAATCCTTCCGGGGTCACCTTGTCCTCATCCGTATAGACAACGTCTGCGTCCTCACGATTCATATATTTCACTATCTCATAAGCTGTTCTCGGATCCGCTATGTCATTGGCGTCGACCGGAATGATCACATCCCCGGATGCGATCTTCATCGCTTCCGAGAGGTTGGACGCCGTGACAGGATCTTCCTCGAGCCGGATATAGCGCATTTTCTCTTCCGTACCGTAACTGTCTTCGATGAACTTCTTCGTCTCATCGCCCGTACTTCCGTCCGCAATACAGATTTCCACTTTCCTATAGCTCTGGGACAGCAGAGAGTCTATCATCTTTCTTAGATTTCTGTTCGATACGTTATAGACCTGCATGCAGAAACTTACGAGCGGTTCGAAAGCAAATGTCTTCTTGCGCTGTCTGCGCAGTTCCTCATGACTTGCTCTTCCCCGTCTGGTGTAGTCGTCATACTCCATCGGACGGCCTTCCTGCGCCTCATAGACGATTTCACCCTGTTTACCGCGCTCGATTTCCGCCTCGTCCACGCCTTCAACCGGCACTTCGAGGTATCCCCGCGGATCTTCGATTCTGAGCGTAAGAGGCAGGCTCCCGATTCTGCTGTAACGAATCCGGATTTCAAAACCCGGACGTCTCTCGGGATCGAACTTGAGCTGCTCCGCAACATCGTCCCTGAATGAGCGGAGAATGCTGCATTTTACTTCATGTCCTTCTGCGTCCACGACCTGAAGGATTTCATTTCCGAACAATGTATCCACAGTCCACCCGTGAATCAGAAGGTAGCTGTCGTGTGCTGTCACGTTATCGATATTGTAAAGGATCTCTGACCCGTCGTTGGTGATCTTCGGACGGAATCGTGCGATCGGGTCATCCTGCTTTCTGCTTGCCCGGACTTTGCGGTAGATGCGAAGGACTTTGGTATCGCCCAGCTCGTTAATAGCGTGATTCCTGTTATCGATTATATTCTGGGAAAGGCGCGCGGCACGCCGCATACCGGCCATCAGAGTCTTCTGTTCCTCGATCCTGTCTTTCAGAGCGGCGTTCACCGACTCCTGCTCCTTCATCGCGGCCGACACCTTCTGCCATGCAGCTGTGTAGCCTTCATCGAGAGGCAGCACCTTCATGTCGACCTCCACGCTTTCCGATCCTTTCGGAATATCGGTCAGTATGAACCAGGGGTCTTCTTCCGTGAAGATCAGGTCGTTGTCACCCAGAAGTCTTCCGTTTATGATCGCTTTCGAGAGGTCGAGGGGCACTCCGTCGGCAGTCAGGCTGTTCACATGAACGATGACGGCTGCCTCGGTCGGGTCGATTCGCAGCATGGAAGAGCCTCCGAGACGGATCGTCCGTTTGTAGATACCCTGCGGGGCAGAGTACGTTACGATCATGTGATCAGGCGTGAAAGTTCCGTCCTTTTCAGGGAAGAGCGTGACCGTGCGCTTCTCATTTTTCTGGCTGTATGCTTCGAGAAGCTCGCCGATCACGACGTGCCCCGGCGAAATGACCGGATAAAGATCGCGCAGTGCGACCTTATTCCCCGTAACATAAGCCTGGAAGTTCGTCTCCATCTGCTCGAATCCGGCAATATCCTCCTCCGTGATCCCGTAGGACGGAAGGATGTTGTAATCGTGAAGGAACTGCCGTTTCATATTCACGTCCACATAGTAGTGGTAGACTCTCCAGATGATATAGTTGACAGGCACGGGAAAATGGAACGTCCACTCGTAATCGATTACGTTCCAGCCGTCCCTGACAATCACATTATTAAGTACCATATCGATATTGGCCACAGAGAAGGCCCGTGTTCCCGATGTGGTGATATCCCCGAAAACGCGGACGTAATCATCTGTCCTTACATAATCGGTGTCCGTGGCCTTGATCAGCTCATCGAAGTATTCCCGAAGCGCTCCGACCAGCTCGTCCGGACGCTCAAGAAGCATATCCATATGTTCCTCGAGCATCTCTCCCTTAAGGAACTCAAAGGAACAGAATCCCTCACCGGCAGTGCACCGGTTCGGAATGAACCGCGTCTTGTCAAATATACGCCTGAGTCCCTGATAGCTGTCCATAAGACCGTTTATATGCGCTGACGCACGGGGATCTGCAGCTGCCTTGATAACAGACTTTACGCCTCCGTCCTCGATGATATCCGTGCGGATCGCGAGTTCCGGACGACGGTCATTTGAATATTTCGTAAAAATAATCATAGGCTTCCTCTAAATCACAAGTCTGATGCAATAGTTTTCGGATACACCTGCCGGTCTATCGGCGCGCTACGATAAGAAATGAATTGGAGAACAGCGGAAAGAGCCCGCTGTCAACAAGTGAATCGTACGCCTGCGTCTCATCAAAAAGAATCATCCTCTCCCTGTCAAAATTGGCAAGGTTCATGCGAAGTTCACCGCGCTTCGGAAGATAATAGTCCGAGTAGATCGACATCGGGAACTTATAGTCCGGATATGGGTAGTAGAAGGTAAAGTCGGAAATTCCGCCTTCCGTAAGGAGTGCTTCGAGTTCAGGCTTTGAAAATGTCCTCGCCCGGCTCGTATCACTGTAGCCCTCGATTCCCTCAAAATACTTTCCGCTGTGATCTTCCGTGGCGCCGGCAAAGTATTTCATGCCCAGGCGGTTCTCTATGGCGATGACCAGCTGTCCGCCCGGCTTAAGGTGCCGGAGTATAATGGCAAGGAAATCCCTGTAGGGCGTGCCGGATGATATATACCCCTGCGCGTACTCAAAGACGCCGATCAGGGTGATCATGTCATAGTCGGTTTCGAGCTTCTTCTCAACATCCTCGAAGTTGCCGAGACGGATCTCGATGTTATCTTTCTCCCGGTTGCGCCATGCATTGATGAGGCTTCTCTTTCTGGACAGCTCCACACATGTGACGCTTCCGGCTTTCTCCGCGATCGTGCCGGTGATCGCGCCGCAGCCGGACCCGATCTCCAGGACTTTCATACTGCGGTCAATCGGCATCCAGCTCATGA
The DNA here is from genome assembly GCA_017433725.1 of Lachnospiraceae bacterium. GTDB lineage: Bacteria > Bacillota > Clostridia > Lachnospirales > Lachnospiraceae > Chordicoccus. The sequence goes on along the minus strand of JAFRGQ010000082.1, from coordinate 86,258 downwards.
TATTGGTCCGGATCGTGGAGAAATGATACATGACCGGCCAGCTCTCCCTCTCCTCGACTACCTTGTCAAAATCCTTTGGATCCGTATTTTTCGCAATGTCAAGGAGGACGTCCTCTATCTCACCGTCCGAGTAGAGATCACGTCCCGGATAATCCTCGGTATTTAGTACGACATTTCCGATTGTCTCTCTGTATTCCATACTCTCTCCGTTAATTAAGCAGCTTTGTGGTGATCTGGGAATTCATATCATAGAAACCGACTGTGTTCTTCGGAGATACACACGTGACATTCAGGATATCATAAAGTCTGTGGAACACCCTGAAATCTCCGTCCATATATCCGGTACATCCGAAGGACAGCAGATATTCTCCTCCCTGCAGGTCCATCTTCTGTCGGAATGTGATCACGATGTCATCACCTGCTTTTCTCGGTCCGACGGGTATCCCCTCGAACATCGTGTTGGTGCCGGTAATCTCCGTACCCTGCAGGTTCTTAAATGTGTATGCGAAAATCGGTTCGCTCACGTCCTTATTGAACTTCACGCGCATGCGGATAGAGAATTCCGTTCCCTTTTCGATGGAACTCGTGACATTTCCCGCCGCATCCATAGTCGCGACATAAACGATTGACGCGTGGCCTTCACCGTATTCCAGCGTATTCGGATTCTTCGGGAGCCCGCCCGTGAGACCGCCTGTCTCCATGGCACGCTTTTCCTGTTCCTCGGGCGAGAGCGCTTCCTGCTCATTTTCACCCTCAGTGCCTTCTCCCCCATCCTCGATGTGGACAAGGAGCTTCTTGTAGAGGTCAACGATCTGCTTGGGATTTCCCTCGTCCATCTTGACGCCCTTATTGAGCAGGATGACTCTGTCGCAGTACTTGGAGATGCTGCCAAGGTCATGGCTTACGAAGAGAATCGTCTTGCCCTGCTTTTTGAACTCCTCGAACTTATGATAACACTTAGCCTGAAAGAATACGTCACCTACCGAGAGCGCCTCATCGACGATCAATATCTCAGGGTCAATGTTGATGGCAACCGCGAAGGCCAGTCTGACGAACATACCGCTCGAATATGTCTTACAGGGCTGGTTGATAAAGTCTCCTATATCCGCAAATGCAAGAATTTCCGGTACTCTCTTCTCGATCTCTTCCCTCGAAAATCCCATCATCGTACCGTTCAGGTAGACATTTTCCATACCTGTATATTCCATGTTGAATCCCGCACCCAGCTCCAGAAGCGCAGAAATCCTGCCGTTGACTTTTACGTCACCGGCAGTAGGTGAGAGAACGCCCGTTATGATCTTCAGAATAGTCGATTTGCCGGAACCGTTCGTTCCGATGATACCGACCGTCTCGCCCTTATTGACCACAAAGCTCACATCATTGAGGGCGTAGAGCTCGCGGTATCTCTTCTTTCTGGACAGTCCCAGTGCCTCTTTCAGTCTGTCTGAGGGCTTGTCATATAGTCTGTACATCTTGGAGAGATGCGTGACCTGAAGAGCAGCCACCTTCCTGCCGCTGCTCTCCTGCTCTTTCACGTTCCCGTCCAGGACTTTTTCTGTTTCACTCATCTATATAAGTGCTCCTTCTTTTCAATCTTGTATTCCATGTCAGAGACAAGTTTCATTTTGCGCATTCATCATAGACTCGCGTCACGAGAATCCTGCGTCAGAGATTAAAAGATTCGAGTCGCCTTATGTGCTCACGGGCACCGGCCCGGATACGATCTTTCTCATTACAGCACATCCGCAAAATGTATCTTCAGTCTCTTGAATATTACGGAACCGATCACGAACAGAACTGCCGTCACAGCCCAGAAATAGATCGTGAGTTTTAGATCCTGCCAGAACCAGACATGACCGTATATTGACTGTCTGTACCCGTTGATGACATAGAACATCGGATTGATTTTGAAAATGAACTGATATTTCGCCGGGACCATATCCAGATTCCACATGATCGGGATAGTCCAAACGCCGATCTGCAGGATGATATTGATGATCTGTGACAGGTCGCGGAAGAAAATCACGATTGCACATGTGCCGTAAGTTATGCCGAGACCGAATACGAACATGCAGATAAAATAATAGAGGACCTGCAGTGTGTAGAGGCTCGGCCAGATGCGGTAAAGCGCCGCGATCAGGATCGTCAGCACTACAAAGAAAGAGTGCACGAACAGGGCTGAAATGGCCTTTACCATCGGCAGCACGCTGATCTTGAACACGACCTTCTTGACCAGATAGCTGTACTCAATCAGGGCGTTGGTGCCGGAATTCATAAGATCCTGGATATAGAACCAGGGAACGATACCGGATACCAGATAGACGACGAAGGGGACCTCCGCCACGCGCCCGCTCCTGAAGCCGACCGAGAAGACGAACCAGTATACCAGGACCGTGACGACCGGCTGAACGAAAGCCCAGAAGATGCCCAGATACGATCCGGCATATTTTGTCTTGAAGTCATTACTGGCGAGCTTGAAAATGAGCTGCCTGTTCTCAAAGATCTCTATCGGGAGAGTCAGGAACTTATTTCTGAATACAAATGCCGCGATGAACGCACCGTCAAGCAGAAGAAGCGCCAGAATACGGATGATCCAGTCGGCTCTCTGCGTGCTTGCCTGGGCTGCGGCTTTCGTCTGTGCGAGTTCTACAGGAATCACGATATGCGGATCCCCCGCTTTCGTCTCCACATGCAGAACGCCGTTCTTACAGGTCATCGATTCGATGTCATTCTGCACCGCACTCCCCGTTGCCGCTTCGAGGTCGATTTCGTCGACCGTATCGCCGTAGGCCACAGTCAGGCTGCCGATATCCCAGGTACCTGCTGCCGCACCGAAATCAATACGCAGGTACTCGGTCTGAGACCCGGCTGTAAATTCCAGCTCGCAGTCATCGCCGATCCCCTGTCCCTCGGCGGGATATCCTGCAATCGTGCTCGTACTTTCTCCGTAAGCGTTCTCAGGACCCGAATAGAAGATCTGGACATTGTCTGAAATGTCCGATCGTATTGTCATCTTCCCCGTGAATGCCGTCCCTCCCCGGCTGTGCCAGTTCAGGATACCGATATTGAGAAAAATGACAAGAAGGATGCCGAGAGCAGCAATCAACTTCAGTTTCTTTGACATGTTGTATGCTCCTTGTGTCTGTAATCTAAAGCACCTGCGAATCGGGTGCTGAGTAGTTGCCATAATCCTAAGTATTATAGCATCGAAAGAATACCTGTGCAAGCTGAGCGCTTTTATGCCTACTTGCGCCCGAGAATCCCCTTTAATTTCATCATATCCTTGTAGGAGCGGGAATTCGTCACCGTCTCGAAATTGGATTTCCAGGTATCCCGATCCTGTTCCATGAGCCTCAGAGATTCCCGGAGAGCGGCGTTCTCTTCCCTGAACTTCTGCAGAGCGTCCCTCGTCTCGTCCCATCTCCAGAACCACGACTGATCGAGGTCCGCATATTTCTTCCGCGCTTCTTCCAGTTCCTTCGTGAGACGGTCGATCTCTGACCGCTGCACGAGGACTGCTCTCTCATTTTCTTTCCACATGCGCTCTGCGAGGAGGGTGCGCTCATTTGCAAGATAATCGATCTTTTTGCGGTCCGTCAGGACCGAAAGACCAGCATCCGAATCACTGCCGTAGACATAGCTGAAAAAGAAATGTTCATAGCTCCTCTGCAGAACCTCCTTTTCCGTCTCTACGCCGACAAGGGCTATCGCCTCCGCGAGAGGAAGCAGGCTCTCCAATTCAGGAATGTGGTAGTAGCTGTCGCGGATCGCATGGTAGACGACAAGATCCCGGGGAACCGGAAATTCCGTCACCCATTCATAATCAATAAAGACCGGCTCTCCGTCCTGCAGAATGATATTCGACGCAGTCGCATCAAAATTGGCTGCCCTGTACGTCGGCTTGCCCGCATAAATACTTCCGTCCCCGAACCACTCCCGAAAGCTCTCCGTCTCCTCGAACGGAACAGTTCCGCCGGGTACAGAATCGAGCAGTTCTGCATGGCTTTTCATATATAGGACCAGAGCATCCCGGTCACCCTCAGAAGCGGCCAGGCGGTAGCGGTCCTCAAGAGAACTCCCTTCGATAAAGTCAAAAACCAGACCGTTCTCCGTCAGCTTTGCCGGGCACACACGAACGCCCGGATAGATCTCGTCAAGGAGCGTCTGATACCGCATCATATTCTCAAGATGGCTCCTGCCCTCTTTATGGACGGCGCACTTTTCGACGAACCGCTTACCTTCGTCTTCCCATACGGAGGTGATCATTGCAAATGCCCGTCTTCTCTCATCCGCACACTTCATAATAAGTTTCTTCATACTTTTTCTCCGATTCGGTCGAGCTTTTTCAGAACCTCCCACCAGGCACCCGGTCGGATCTTTTCAAAGAGGACCTTATTGTTTTCCCGCAGTTCGTAATCCAGGTTCGTCAGCTGAACGGAAGCATAGTGTGAACCTGTGACCGTACCCGTCATCTGCTTCCTGCTCTGAAAGAGGTACGGAAGGATCAGCATGACGAGTTCAGAATCAGCCCTCACATGGCTTTCGTCCGGCAGACGGATTTCGCGCCGCAGTACATCCGACACTTCATGAGACTCGTATATTTCCCGCAGCACGGATACTTTCGCCCAGTAGCTTCCGCCTGCCGGCCATACAGGCGGCATATCTCCCTTAAGGACCGGGAAAGTAAAGCCGAGAGCATCCGCGACCGTTCGAACTTCCTCATATCTCCCGTGCCAGCCGTCCTCCGCCTCATGAAAATGCCTTCCGAAAGTGGGCACAGGCGGCACGAGCAGCCCTAGTTCGGGGTTATCTCTGAATATCTGCACAGTGTTCTCTATCTGGAAGGCTGAGCCGATGAGGCTTTCAGCGCTTCCGTAGAAGGTCGATCCCATATCTTCGAAGGCATTTTCCGGAAGTTTCAGAACGCATACATACCTGTATTTCTTAAGATCCGGTGAAGCGAACAGACTTCCGAATTCTTCAAAGGTCTGCGGTATCCCATCCGAATAGTAAATATCGCACTCTGCCGGAATCTTCCTCAGATATCTTCCCGCAAGAAAATCACCCTGCTCTTAGGTGCCGATGACGAGAACGCAGGCTTCATTTGCAGAAATCTTCCCCTTCGAGACTTCCGAATCGACCGCGTAGGATTCGTGGATCGCATACCGTACCGAATTCAGATCCTGTAATCTCAGAAGATTCTCCCAGATCATGGACATGTCGTAGTCGGTCAGCTCCCGCACGGCCCTGCAGGCGTCGCTGTAGCTCTCCCCGGCGGAATTCGCCAGCAGGCTGAAATAGTCGCCGAAGAAGAGACGTCGCTTTATGATCGGGCAGCGCTCCTTGATGAGCTCTCCCCCCTCGAACATAAAGGGGGCGTACACGACGCCCTCGAATGCATCGGTGTTCGAGTATACATCCCATTTATAGCCGAGGTCCGCAAAATGCCTTGTAAAGATCGCCTCATACTCGTTGATGGACGCTTCGTAGGAAATGGGATCGGACATGTTTATGATAAAATCCCGGTAGCTGTAACTGAGGAAAAAGTCTCTTCTCAGGGCAAGAAAATGTGAATTCAGATGCTCCGGAATATGGCCGTACCGGTTCCGGCCGCCCGTCGTATCCGTCGGAACGTCGTGGTGCTTCGTAATACCCCAGAAATCAAGGTCGCGGACGTTCATCTCGCCGAACATTTCCGATAGAGGGAACAGCGGCGCAAAAAATGTATAGTTCATCAGGACCAGTTCGTCATACGCCGAAAGCCTCTCGAAACCGATCCAGAAAAGACCATCCCTGTATCCCCCGACATCAAAACCGGTGTTGACGCGCACAAGTACAGAATCCGCGTGGCTCCTCAATTCGGCCTCGCCTTCCCCTGTCACGTAGCCGTTCACCACAACAAGCACGTACGAGGAGACGCTTTTGAGCGCGTCAAGAAGACCGGTCACATATCGATCGACCAGTCCGTCCTTATCGTAATAAAGAAATATTATACATCTGTTTCGCGAATTTCTGTCTATGAACATTTCTTATTGCAGACCTTCCTCCGGTCTGTCTACATCTTCCCCGGGAATGTGACTGAGCCGGTCCATAAAGAACCTGTAGGGCATGTAGCCGCCGCACAGTGCGCTCTCCCGGCTTTTCAATGTATGCGTCAGATATGTCAGATTGTCAAGGATGACCGGCGCCCACCGATCGGACATGAGCCATCCGGAATAGTAACCGTCATTCTGCACGGCAAACGTAATCACTCGCTCGATTGCATGGAGCAAAGTAGAATCCGCCTCTATAGGTTCCTTCGGAAAATCGGCGAGTGACCAGTCCCTTGAGAACATCGTTCTGAGAGCATCGGTGCGAATATAGCACTCCGAGCCGAACGGCGCCACCGGCTCCCACACTCTCTCCACGGGAACACGGATCTTCAATTCCGCGGCAATCTTTCTGACTCCCTCAAAATTCTCTCCCCATTCCCCATGTCCGATCGTCGGATAGTAGTCCGCGTGAACAGGAGGCGGAGGCGTAAGGAGTCCCAGCCTTTTGTTCTTTGCAAAGAGGTCCAGAACGTTTCGCACAAACATTTCAGTTGGCATCAGACATTCAAAACACATCTTCTCCCATGATCGTCCTGTGGACAGCATCGGCAGCTGCGGTACCTTCTTATCATGAACTTTGAGTATAACATCATATTTGAAGATGACGTCCCTCCAGAGCATAAGAAACGGCATAAGATCACGGCCCAGATTTTCCGTTGCCCTGATTTCGACCTTATGTGAAGACTCTAAAGGGGCAAATGCTCTCCTGACAATTTCCGGCGTATCTCCTGCCGGAGCGGAAATATATATAGGAGTCCCTTCGGGAAGATGTGCCGCGTATGACGCCAGATTTCCGGCAAGTTCCGGATAATAGATGTGCGCAATCACGGCAATGCTCATCTGAACAGGACTGCTTTTCCTTAAACATTCTGTAGGGAGCGTGAAATTGAGATGCATGCGCTTTTTGACGGCAGCCATATTCTCTGTCCTGAGAATCGTCTCCCAGATGAGATCCGTATCATAGTCCGTCTTACGCTCAAGATACTCAAAGGCGTCTCTTGTGGCCTCGCCGCCGCTCCGCTCGAAGGCTTCTCCATACTCATGAAAGAAAGAGCGCTTCTTCATGACCGGGCAGCCCTTGCGTTCGATCAGATAACGCGGAAAATCACGCAGCGGATCCTTTGTGTATCCGCGGAGTTCAGGACAATTCATATAAACGTCCCATCGGTACCCGAGGTCGCTCATATCTTTCGTAAAGACTGCCTCAAAGTATCCGATTGCCTCCTCGTAACGATGTATCGCAGGCAATCGCTCCCACCAGTTTCTGAAATCATCCGTCTTCAGAAATCTCTTCTCAAATACCATGAAGAAAGACTGCACGTGCTCCGGGATATATCCGTATCGGATCGTGCCGAACGGGTCCCCCGGATCTCCCTCAAATGCGGTGATTCCCCAGAAATCAAGATCGCGGTTCTCCATCGACTTGAACATCTCCGAAAAAGGCCGAAACGGTCCGAACAGCGTATTGTTGCACAGAATCACGGAAGTTACGTCCTCCCCTTCGGATAGAATATGCTCCAGACCGGCCTTATAGGCCGTGACATCATAGCCGTCATTCGGACGCAAAATGACTTCATCGGAACATGTGCGGAGGATTTCGAGGCCGCTGTCGCTTACCTCTCCGTTCACAACGACACATATGCCGTCCGCCACTTCCCTGAGCCCTTTCAGAAAGAAAGGAACATATCCGTCTACGATCCCATCTTTATCATAAAAGCAATATACCGCCTGACGGTTCTTTCCGACCACTTGCTCTGCCATAAGTACTGCTCCCTGCTGCCTGTTCCCTTCTCAAAAACACAGGGCTGCCACACAGAACGCATATGACCATATCTCCGAAACAACGACCGATACAGTTATATTACACGTGTATGCAACAGCCCTTATCATTCTATGTTCTTACTATTACTTGTGATACTTTTCGGTATACTCCATGAAGCTTCCCCATTTCTGATCCTTCTCGGAAAGATTCAGCTCCATGCCCTCGGGAATCGGCCACTCAACACCGATATCCGGATCATTCCATGCAAGTCCGCCTTCATCATTCGGATGATAGAAATCCGTGCACTTATAGCAGAATTCCGCTTCATCGCTCAGAACGACGAAGCCATGAGCAAAATTCTTGGGAATGAAGAACTGCTTCTTATTCTCAGCGGAGAGGAGAACGCCGAACCACTTCCCATATGTCTTTGAGCCTTCTCTGAGGTCAACTGCGACATCAAAGACCTCGCCTTTGACTACGCGAACGAGCTTATCCTGCGGATAATTGATCTGAAAATGCAGACCGCGAAGAACTCCTTTGGTAGAGCTGGACTGGTTGTCCTGAACGAACTGATGGTCAATTCCCGCAGCCGCAAAATCATTGTAATTATAAGTCTCCATAAAATAACCGCGCTTGTCGCCGTAAACGGTAGGAGTAATTATCTTAAGTCCCTCTATGTCACATGTTTCAACCGTAATTTTGCCCATTTTTATTCCTTTCTTACCTTGTCCGCTTCCATAATTTTTCTGATCTTCGCAGGATCGCCCCAGACCGCCGGGGAGGCGTCCTCCCTCTCCGGGTACTTTCCGTAGTCGAGCTGTATATCCATCTTGCGCTCTTTCAGGAATCTCTCCGCTTCATCCGCCAGCGGAACAGCGATACCGCTGCAGCAATTTATGATTCCGCAGACTTCCTTCTGCATGATAGTCGCCGCGATCTGGCATGCCAGCTCATCTATTCCGATAAAATCGAACTTATTCCTGCCTGACGTGAACGGGAACGGCTCATTCCCGGTCTTACTGGCTTCCACCATGCGTGTGAATACCGAATTATTATGTTCATCGTCACCGACAATATAGAATCCACGGATCCACTGCAGGATGCAATTCTTCTCCTGACAGTAGTCCGTCATCATCTTTCTCAATGTGTTCTTTGCGATTCCATAGGCAGTGATCGGATTGGTCGGCGTGTCCTCGGTAATAGCCCCTTCATAGTAGCCCACTTCATGCATGGTGCTCATGACCATGAGCTGAGGCAATCCGTCATCGACAAGGCCGGAAAGAAAACGAAAATGCTTCTCCATGTCTGTCGTATGGCTTTCATTGTTATGCTGGAAGCTGTTCCTCCATGCGAGATGAATACATGCATCCGGCTTTCCGGCCTTCTCATAAAGACCGTCTCCGTCGAACAATATATCCGTCTCGATCGTATCGCAACGTTCATCCACCGCATCACAACAAAGATCCACCGCCGTCACCTTCACTCCTCTGGATAAAAGCTCCGGGATAACATGCCTTCCGATGTATCCGTTCGCCCCGGTGACAAGAACTCTCATGTCTGCTGTTGCTCCCTTGTTATCATTCCCTATCTGATCCAGAACCGATTTCATTCAAGTCTCGCTTTACAGACCTTCCGCCACATCAAGCAGATACTGACCGTATGGTGTCTTCATCAGCGGCTCTGCAAGTTTTCTTAACTGCGCTGCGTCGATGAAGCCGCGTCTGAATGCGATCTCCTCGATACAGGATATGTACATTCCCTGTCGCTTCTGGAAAGCGGCTACGAAATCCGCTGCATCAAGAAGCATGTCATGATTGCCCGTGTCGAGCCATGCAAATCCGCGTCCGAGCGTCTCGACGTAGAGGTCACCCCTGCGAAGATACTCATTATTGATGGATGTGATTTCTATCTCTCCCCTTGCGGAAGGCTTGACATTGCGTGCAATCTCCACGACGTCATTGTCATAGAAGTAAAGTCCCGGAACGGCATACTTTGACTTCGGATATTTCGGCTTCTCCTCAATGGAGATCGCTTTTCCGTTCTCGTCAAATTCCACTACGCCGTATTCTGACGGGTCTTTTACATAATAACCGAAAATCGTAGCACCTTTTTCTCTTCCGGCTGCTTCCTTAAGGACCTTGGAAAAACTCTGTCCATAGAAAATGTTATCACCGAGCACAAGCGCTACCCTGTCATCGCCGATAAAATCGGCGCCGATGATGAAGGCATCGGCGAGTCCTCTCGGCTTGTCCTGCACAGCGTACTCAAAATGCATTCCGAGCTGGCTGCCGTCACCGAAGAGTTCCTCGAACGCCGGAAGGTCGCGCGGCGTGGATATGATCAGAACGTCCCTGATTCCGGCGAGCATCAGTGTGGAAAGCGGATAGTAAATCATCGGCTTATCATAGACAGGCATCATCTGCTTACTGACTGCCTTGGTCAGCGGATACAGTCTCGTTCCGGAACCGCCTGCAAGAATAATTCCCTTCATAAGTAAACTCCTTTCTCAGCGACCTGCGTACATATCCTCATAATACTTCTGATAATTGCCGCTTGTCACATGTTCCATCCATTCCTGATGGTCGAAGTACCAGCGGATTGTCTTCTTGATACCTTCCTCGAAGCATGTCTCCGGATACCAACCGATCTCAGCCTTGATCTTATCCGGTGCGATGGCGTATCTGCGGTCATGGCCCTTGCGGTCTGTGACGTACTTGATAAGGTCTTCGGATACATTCTCTTTTCTCGGGTCGTCATCCGCGAGCTCCTCGCGAAGTGTGCTGATGATTGTCTTAACGATCTGAATATTTTCTCTCTCGTTGTGACCGCCGATATTATATGTCTCAAAAAGTTTTCCCTTTTCCTGGACCATATCGATGCCCTTACAGTGGTCTTCAACATAGAGCCAGTCACGTACATTCTTTCCGTCGCCGTAGACAGGCAGATCCTTTCCGTGAAGAGCGTTATTGATCATAAGCGGGATCAGCTTTTCCGGGAACTGATACGGACCGTAGTTGTTGCTGCAGTTCGTAATGTTGGCCGGGAACTTATACGTATCCATAAAAGCCTTGACCATAAAGTCAGAAGACGCCTTGCTCGCGGAGTACGGACTGTGCGGATCATACGGAGTCGTCTCATAGAAGTATTCGTTCGGATTGGAAAGGGAGCCGTACACTTCATCGGTGGAAACATGCAGGAACTTCTTTCCTTCCGGATATGTGCCGTCCTCACGCTCCCATGCAGCTCTTGCGGCGTTGAGCATCGTGAGCGTTCCGAGGACATTTGTCTTGACAAATACGCCCGGATCCTTGATGGATCGGTCGACATGACTCTCAGCGGCAAAATGTACAACGCGGTCAACATCATTCTCCTCAAAGATTTTGCCGATCGCTTCCGCATCGCAGATGTCAGCCTTTACAAATGTATAGTTGTCTCTGTTCTCTACATCTTTCAGGTTCTCAAGATTTCCTGCATATGTAAGTTTATCCACATTAATGATGCGAATCTCATCGCCGTATTTTCTGAACATATAGTGAATGTAATTTGACCCGATAAAGCCGGCGCCACCTGTGACGACATACGTTCTCATATTCCGTTAAATCTCCTTTTTTATATGCTGTATTGGTACCAGCACTTTTTTGCTATTATAGTACAGACAGAGTTATTATAGCATCATCGATGATGAGTTGCAAGAAAGCGTTAAACATGGTATATTGTTACAGTGTCGGATTCTGCCGGCAGGTTCCGGTCTGTCCGTGCGGAGATCTGACAAAATCATTGTTACCGAAATGAATTTTGAACAGAAAACGAGGAAATCATGAGTCTGTACTCAATCGTTGTTCCCGTATACTACGGCGAACACATGCTGGATGAGTTGTACACACGGCTGGCAAAAGTATTTGATGAAGAAATAAAAGAACCCTTTGAACTGCTCCTGGTGGATGACGGTTCCAAGGACCGCTCCTGGGAAGTCATGAAGGCTCTCCGCGCAAAGGACGACCGGGTCAAAATATTCCAGATGGCAAGGAATTTCGGCCAGCATCCCGCCCTTCTGTGCGGCTTCCATTATGTTAAGGGGGATTTCGTTATCACAATGGACGACGATCTCCAGCATCCGCCCGAAGAGATTCCGAAACTCATAAAAGTCATGAACGAGCGCGACGATGTGGATGTCATTCTCGCCCGCTACGAAGGGAGAAAACACAATATCATCCGCAAGATCGGCACAAGGATTTCTGTGTCCATGACCTCAAAAATGCTCGGCAAAGACCCGGATCTCGAAATCACAAGTTTCCGTCTGATGAGAAGATTCATCGTGGATGCTATTATGGATACTTCCATCCATCTTCCGCAGATCGGTAATCTTCTGGTCATGAGTTCGAACAGAATCATTAACGTGGATGTTCATCACGCTGAGCGAGCTTACGGCAAAAGCGGTTACACGATGAAGGAGCTTGTCAAGGAACTGCTCTACGATATCACGACCAACTCGATACTGCCGCTGATCATTGTGAGAAATATCGGAATCATCACCTTCTTCGTGAGCATGGTCCTCGGGTTGTTCTATCTGATCCGTTACTTTGCGGTCGGCACGTCCGTTCAGGGCTGGACTTCCCTGATCCTGGTCATGCTCGCGTCCACCGGACTGACGCTTCTGTCCGTCGGAATACTCGGAGAGTATATGATGCATATTCTCGATGAGACGAAGAAGATGCCGCACTATGTGCTCAGGCAGAAAGATATTGATAATAATTTAGAAAAGGAAACCTCATGAAAGAAATCGGTGGATATCTGGAATTTGAAAACCTTGGCAGCCGGGAATATCATCCCGGCTGTTTAAAATTGAATCTGGGAAGATGTGCAATCACATGGTTCCTGTCCGAGGTCGGATGCCGCAGGCTCTATCTCCCGTGGTTCATATGCGCATCTGTCACGAACGCTGTCCGCGACGCGGGCATCGAGCTGATACGCTACAGCATGCGGCCGGATTTCAGGCCGGAAACATCCGAGCTGCCGGAAACTCTCGAAGACGATGCATGGCTGTTTATAGATAATGCCTACGGTCAGCTGACCAACGAAGAGCTCTCCGCATTCAAGGAACGCTATGACCGCGTCCTTGTGGACAACACGCACGCTTTTTTCCAGAAACCAGCGGAAGGCGTCGCAACGCTCTATTCCGTCCGAAAGTTCCTGGGTGTGACCGACGGAGCCTACCTCTATCCGGACCGGGAGATTGCCGAGCCGGAGCTGCAGGACTTCTCCCATGGTAGATTCTCCCACATTCTCGGCAGATATGAGAAAGACGCCGGGACGTTCTATAAACAGATGCTTGACAATGCACACGGCTACGAAGGTGCAGCGCCGGCAAGAATGTCCCGTCTTACCGAAAATATGCTGGGCGGTCTGGATTACGACAGAATCGCAAAAACAAGGATGTCGAACTATATGGCCCTTGATGCGCGTCTTGCCGGCTGCAACGAACTTGCACTGAGCCACAACCTGCGCGTTCCGGATACAGGTCCGTTCGTGTACCCGATGCTTGTAAAGAACGGTCCCGCCCTGCGAAAGAAGCTCGCGGCACAGAAGATCTTCGTGCCGACTTACTGGTCTGCTCTTATTACAGATGCTCCGAAGGGGAGCGTGGAGCAGAGATATGCAGCCGATATTCTGGCTCTGCCATGCGATCAGCGATATGACAAGGAAGATATGGAAGTCGTCGCGGATGCGGTCCTGCGTGAGCTTTCATGTTGAACTACTTATATGAAGTATATTATCAGCGCTTTTCATTCATTGAAACTACCGTTGCAAGTATCCCGTGCCGGTGATAAAATGCAGCATTACCGGCCACGTTACCCGACCGGTCTTTTAAAATAAAAGAATGGAGTTCCCATGTCAGAAAAAACCTTACTTATATTAGGAGCCCTGGAGGAATTCGTCCCGCTCGTAAAGCTTGCGGTCAGACAAAACATCCGTCCCGTCGTCGTTGACGGAAACCCCGACGCGCCCGCAAAAGAAGAAGCCCTGAGATTGGGCGGCTCTGCCTATGACGCCGACGTCCGTGACACGGCGCTTGTAGCCGGCATCGCCGCAAAAGAACATGCCGACGCCATCACCACGGCCTACTCGGACCTTCTTTTGGAGTGCATGGTCAGAATCGCAGACAAAGCCGGACTGCCCTGCCACCTGACGCCCGACCAGCTCCCCTGGTACCGCGACAAAGATGTGACGAACCGAACATGCGAAGAGCTTGGAATCGGAACGACAAAGAGCGTCCTTCTCAAACCGGACTTTGAGGATACGGAACTCACCGGGTTCGAATTTCCCATGATCATAAAGCCGCTCGACATGTACGGATCCCGCGGCCTACGCATTGTAAGCAGCGCATCCGACATCCGCGCTCACTTTGAATCTTGCCTTAAAACATCACACAGGCCGGAAGTCCTTGCGGAAGAGTACAATGACGAATATGAATTCAATATGCAGTGCTGGGTACTGGACGGAACAGTCCGCGTTCTTGGTATCGCAGACCGGGAAAAGACATCCCACGATCCGTCGGAGATTCCGCTCAGCACCCGTAACATTTATCCATCCAGACTGATAGACAAAGTGTATGAGCCCGCGCTTGATGCGCTCTCCCGTTACATAGTGAAAACCGGTCAGACGGACGGACCTCTTTCCATGCAGTTCTTCTGGGGACCGAAAAAAGGATTCATGGTCGGCGAGATTGCCGCAAGATATCTCGGATACGAGCATGAGCTCATCGAGTTCACCACCTGCGTCTCGATTGAAGATATCCTGCTTGCGGGAGCATTTGACAGAATAAAGCTGCGCTCGCTGCTCGATTCCTGTAATCCGTTTGCCAAAAACTCTGCAGCCGTCATTTATTTCCATGCAGAGGACGGAATTGTCGCCGATTTGAGCTCCGCTCTTGCCATTCTTGCCCGAAACGATGTACAATACGGTAAGATTTTCTATTCTGCCGGCGAACGGATCGGTTCTCCGCAGAGAATGCCCTATGCGGCCCGCTTCTATATCGTTGCGGACTCAAGGGAGGAAATCGATGCACGTTCAGAAGAAATCATTTCTGAAATGGCAATGAGAGATGCAGACGGTCATGATCTTCTGTATCCGAATTGCCTTGGGACTTATCACTGTACGGAGGAAATGCATGATTGATTTTAATGTCCCGCCAAGCACCGGGAAAGAAACATATTACATGAAACAGGCCATTGAGAACAGAAAAATCTGCGGTGACGGACCTTTTACAAAAAAATGCCAGGCATGGATGAATGAGAAGTTCGGTGTTCCGGCAACATACCTTACCACTTCCGGAACGTCGGCGCTTGAGATGGCAGCTCTTCTCTGTGACCTGAAGCCGGGTGACGAAGTCATTTTGCCATCCTATACGTTCTGCTCAACAGCAGATGCATTTGTGCAGAGAGGCGCAACGCTCGTATTCGTCGACATTCGTCCCGATACGATGAACATCGATGAAAAGAAGATCGAGGCAGCCATAACGGACAAAACACGCGTCATTGTGACGGTGGATTACGCCGGAGTAGCCTGCGAGATTGATACCATCAGGACTATCGCAAAAAGGCACGGCCTGAAAGTCGTCGAAGATGCGGCACAGGGATTCGGCTCCACTTACAGGGGCAGGTTCCTCGGTAAGGACTGCGACTTCGGATGCTATTCTTTCCATGAGACGAAAAATTTCTCCATGGGAGAAGGCGGAGCACTGGTTCTTCCGGATCTCGCATACAGAGATCAGGCCGAGATTTACCGCGAGAAAGGTACCGACAGAAGCAAGTTCTTCCGCGGCCAGATTGACAAGTACACCTGGGTAGATTACGGTTCATCTTATCTGCCAAGCGATCTCAATGCAGCCTACCTTTGGGCACAGCTCGAGGAATATGACACGATTTACAACGATCGCATGACGACATGGAATTACTACAATAAGGCTCTCCGCCCGCTTGCGGACAAAGGTCTTATTAAGCAGCCGTATATCCCGGAAGAATGCGGTCACAATGCGCACATGTACTACATCAAAGCGGCTGATCTTGAGCAGCGGTCCGCACTTATAAAGCATCTGAAAGAGAACGGTATCCTGGCTGTGTTCCACTATATTCCGCTTCACAGCGCACCTGCCGGTATGAAGTTCGGACGGTTCCACGGCGAGGATGAGTACACGACGAAGGAAAGCGAACGTCTTCTCAGACTACCTCTGTATTACGGAATCACACAGGAAGATCGTGAGAAAGTCGTCTCTTCCATCTTTTCATTCTTCGAATAAATCTGTACGTTCTTTTGGAGCGCACAGATTTGAAATGCACCGCCTGTATGGGCGGGGACATCTCACACTAAAGTACATTTAGGAGGTTTTACGTGCTATGTCTTCCTTCATAAGAAAACACACACGGACCACACTCCTTGCAGCGACGGCCGTACTGTATCTGATACTGTACGGTCGTTTTCTGTTCGGCGATGCGGTCTACATGTACAGCGACGTCGGTTCCGACTCGCTCTCATCAAGCTATCCGATCATTGTAATGCTCTCACGCCTTTTCGGAACACGTACATTCAGCTACTACACGCTCTGGGACGGTCTCGGCGCCGACACAACATCCACCTTCCTGCAGTACATAAACCCGCTGAAGTTCCTGATCCTGCTTTTCGGACGTGACAATTTCCCGATCGGCATCCTGCTGGTCGTATTTCTGACACATATGCTGACCGCACTTTTCGCGTTCGGTTTTTTCAGGCGCCTTGCAAAGAACGATTACGCCGCACTCTTTCCATCCCTGGCCTGGAGTTTCTCATCCTATATGGTCGTATGGGGACAGAATTACAGCTACGGTATGTGCATGCTCATGTTCACCGTGGTCATGTTCCTTTTACAGTGTTTTCTGCAAAACGGCGGTATCAGAAGAGCTATGCTGCTCCTCCTCGGATACGCGATCTTCCTGATATCCAATTACTATTTCTTCTACATGACAGCTGCGGTGAGCGCCCTCTACGTCATTCTTTACACATTTTATTCCGGCGGGGAAGGAAAATTCGTTCTCACGTTCAAAAGACTGTTCATGCTGCTCGCAATCGGAATCGGCGCAGTCCTCGTGTCTGCTGTATCGGTCCTGCCGATCATCATGTCCTTCACAGGCAGCGCTCGATCCGGAGATACGACGTCCGCAGGAATCAAGGCACTCATTACGCCATATGACTGGAAAACCTACATGACGTTCCTCGGAAGAGTCTTCTCTGCTAACCTTTTCGGTTCCGGGAACGCTTTTACCGGATCTCTGAATTATTATGAGACGGCTCTTCTGTCGACGAGTATCCTTTTCACATTTGCTGTAGTGTACCTTTTCTTCCGCAGGGGAACATTTGTAAAAACACTCTTCTCCCTGCTGATTACCGCAGCCATGCTCGCGGTTCCGCTCGCGGGATTTATCCTGACATTCAACCGTCACGCGCAGCGCTATTCTTTCATCATCTGCTTTGCTGAGTGCATTGCGATAGCATTCCTAATGAAGGATCTCGAAGAAGGTATACACAAGGCCCCGCTGGTACTCTCCGGGATTCTGACTCCGGTGATCACGATTGGTTCGCTCGCATTGCTTTATTACACAAAAGACCGCTTTGCTTTCAACTTCAGGAACAAGACCCTGGTGCTGTCGGCCGCATGTGTCGTATTTTTTACTGTGCTTCTCTTCATGCATTTCTCGGAGAAGCTCAGACAGAAACTACTTCCCGCAATCATGCTGCTGGTCCTCATAGGAGAGCTTGCAGTACAGAGCATACCTTCTCTGTATGACCGCGATTTCCTGACCAAGGAAGGGTTCACACATAATTTTTACAATGACGGCACACAGGAAGCATCCGGAAAAATCCGGAGTACAGACGAATCTCTCTACCGGATCTGCACCGGTCTGGATTACGATACAGCCAACGAAGGTCTGGTCGACGGTCATAACTCCGTCAGTGTATATTCCAATACCAACGCCGCTTCGCTCGTCTCTCTGACCCGGGCTGCTAAAGTATATCAGAAATCCAGCAATTTCTTCATCGTCGGATATCCTCAGTACTACCTGTATACGCTGCTTGGAGGAAAATATCTGATTACCGATGAGCCCGATTTCTTTGCTGACACCTATGAGGAGTCTCTTTTCAAGAAGGTTGATGAGACGGGTACGAACAGGATATTTGAAAATGTCAACGCCCTCCCCTTCGGCTATGTCTATGAAAATGAGCTGAACGGAGCCGCTTTTTCCGCCCTTGACGGCATCGACCGCATGCGTGCTCTCACGACAGGATACGTGAGGACAGAAGAGATCCTGCCTCAGGATGAGGCAAGCTCCGGAAATAAAGCTGCCTCGGATTTTGACCGCACGGAAAGAGAAACGGATCTTCTGGAGAAAATTTATTCTCCGAATGACGTATCGCTTGAAGAAAATAAAGATCATACACTGACAATCTATTCAAACGGAACGGATCCCTACTTCCTCTATGATTTATCGGGGCTTAACACAAGCAGAAAAAATCAGATCCAGTATCTGACACTGACCGCCGATCCCGATACTCTTGGTGGCGAATCACAAATTCAGATTTTCCTGACGACGAAAGAGCATCCTCAGCTCTGCCCGGAACTCAGCAGAATTTATTACCTGAGCCAAGATTATCCTGAGCTCAATATCCTTCTGCCGGATCAGGTGAAGGATATTCGTGTGGATCTCGGAAACACCGCGGCGATCACATTCCGCGAGATGAAGATCACGACGATATCGAACGCTGCCAAAGACTTTGAGGCACTCGCTGCAACGGATATCAAGGATGCTCTCTTCCGGGACGATACATATACGGCTACAGTCACTACGAAGGATAAGGGCGGCGTGCTCTGCGTACCGCTTCTCTATTCGGAGAACTGGAAGGCATATGTGAACGGAAGCAGGGCCGATCTGTTGAACATCAACGGAGGTATGTTGGGCGTGACGCTGGAGAAGGGGGAGAACAGGGTCATGATACGGTATGCGGTGCCGCACTTTAAGGTGGGTATGTATGTGTCGTTGGCGGCGCTGGTGGGGGTGCTGGTGTTGTGTGTGATTCCTTTTGGGAGAAAAAAAGAAAAGTGATTCAATAACTGACACTTTCCAGGTCTATTTGGGGCAGTCTCATCAAAACAAAGAGTCGCGTAAGCGACTCTTTGCGCGCTGGTGCGCGCAAGCGTCAGCTTGCATCTTCATCTGCGCACCAGTCGCATCCTCGCGGAGCGTTTTATATCATAGGAAACGAAGTCTCCTATGATATAAAAAATGCACCGTCGGGACGCTCTCGCTCGGTCTCGCTGGCAGCGGTACTAATAAATTTTCGGCGCTTACGCTGTTAGGGGTAATTCGCAATCCGCTTCGCTACTTGCTCATAAACTGCCGCCGCTTTCAGCGGCACCTCAGCAGGGATTATAATCCCTGCTGAGTGAATTATCCTTCATAAATGAAGGATAATTCTTGCAGTTAACGTACCGGCCGCCAGGCGACGCCCTCCGTTTGCATTTTTTATGATTCGACTGTGCTGTGATAACCGGGTGGGAAGGATCAGTCATTGAACACGTGGGGATATGAAAACAGTCTCACCGCTGGTGTTGTGGTGAGACTGTTTTTTTGTCAGGTTTTATAAATATCTATACTGCTGCAACGTTCTTGCCGCGACACGCATGCGCACCTTACGCACACTTCTGTAAGCTGCTGAAGGCATCTAATCTCTGACGCGAGTTTAAAACCATGTCATATATGAGTTTTATTTTGTGCATTCATGCCACGACGAAAGTCAAGAGACTCTGCGCCCAAAATTTAAGGATACGGATTCGCTACTCACGCCCCCTGCTCCACCGGCGGCTCGGAGCCAGCCGGGTCCGGCTCAGGATCAGGCCTCACGTTAAAGTTGAGGCGCTCCTCCTCCACAACCAGCGGGCGGTCAAGCACCCTCGAGTTGATGGCGAGCACATACTCGCCGAGAAGTCCGATGAAGAAGAGCTGAACCCCTCCGAGGAAGAACACGCCGATTACAAGAGGCGCAATTCCGGAGCGGAACCAGTCCCAATGCACAAGCTTCAGGATAAAATAGACAAGAGCCACAAGGAAGCTTAATCCCCCGATTGCGAAACCGAGAAAAGACGCAAGGCGGAGCATGACCTTTGAGTAGGATGTGATACCGATCATAGCCACATCATAGAGCGTGTAGAAATGATTCTTGCTCTTACCCGCTCTCCTATTCGGACGCTGATACAGTATCGTTTTATATTCAAAACCGAACTCTGCGACCATTCCGCGGAAATACGGCATGGGGTCGTGAATGTTGCGCACCACATCGACAAAAGCCTTGTCGAAAAGCCCGAATCCGGTAAAGTTCTCGATATGTCCGATATCTGTGATCTTCCGAAGGAACTTGTAATACTGTCTCCGGACAAAAGCCATGAAGAAGCCCTCTTCCGTCTTCTCCTTGATTCCGATCACGATCTTATGGCCTTTCTCCCACTCCCTGACAAATGTCGGAATGAGTGAAGGCGGATCCTGGAAGTCAGCGTTCAGTCTGACAACGCAGTCACCGTAGGCCTGCTTAAAACCGTAAACAGGCGACCTCATCTGTCCGAAATTCCTTGCATTGAATATTGCCTTGACATTCGGATTTTCGCTGCAGATCTGGCGAATCAGTGCCTTCGTGTTGTCTTTAGAATGGTTGTCGATGAAGATGATCTCATAATTGTACTCCGGAAGCTCCTCAGAGAAGATCTTCACAAGCGTGTCTGTGAGCGGAACGACATTTTCCTGCTCATTGTATGTCGGCACAACGACCGAAATCAGTTTTTTATCCATAACACCTCTCATTTCTCATCCACTCAACCGTACGGGCAATCCCCTCCTTAAAGGAGACCTGCGGGACAAACCCCGTGTCTTCCGTCAGGTTCGTTATATCCGCACACAGATTTCTTATTCTTCCGCTTGCGGGATACGGAATATCGCCTATTCCCTGAACCGCAACGCCGCAGCATGCAGCCATCTCTTCTATAAATTCACGAAGCACACGGCCCTGTCCGCTTCCGATACAGTAAATGCTTCCGTCCTTTCCCTTCTCACCCATCAGGTAAAATGCCCGTCCCGCATCCTCTGAGAACAGATAATCCCAGCGATGCTCAGCCGGTGAGAAGGATGTCTTCTCCCCGTTCAGCATTTTCCTGAGGGAGGATGAAATCATCGAGCTCTCCTTATCGTAGATTCCGTATGTACTGAAAATACGCGGCCAGATACACTCCATGCCGATCTCCCGACAGAGCATCCTGGCAAGCAGCCCCGCTGCAAGCTTGCTTGCCCCGTATGGGTTGACCGGTGCTGTCTCGGTATCCGGTCCTATCACATCAAGGTTCTTAGGACCGTATTCCGCCTGAGAGCCCGCCCCTATGAATCTGGTACATCCCATAGCCTTGGCAACACGTACCGCATCGAGCGTGTATTGAATATTTATTGCCTGAAGCTCCGTGCTGTCGTTCCTCCTGGCTCCGGTATTTCCCCAGGCAATGTGATAGAATGTATCACACTGTTCCGGCACCTTTTCCGAAAGGTTGGAGAGCGAATCCAAGTATCCCTCCACCAGATGCAGATTTTCATGTTTCGGAAGTCGCGCAATTTTAGGTGAGTTTTTCCTCACCATCGCATAAACCGTCTTGCCTTCTTTCAGACACTCGCGAACGAGTGCGGCGCCGATCATACTGGTCGAACCCGTGATAAAAATAGTCTGCATAAGTCAAGCCTTCCTTGAACTCTCGTCCAGTTCAACGTACATATTCTGTGCCAGTTCCTCCCTCGGCAGGAAAGGATACATATCTTCGAGCGGAGCAGACACCATACTTCCGTCCTCCAGTCTTCGGGAGGATATCTTCGGCTCTATGAACTGCTTCTTTGTGACAAATATCTCGCAGATATTCGATTCTTGAGCAAGTGCGTCCCGAATCACAGACTTCAGATCTTCCGGCGCGTGGCAGGAACTGTAGGTCAGTCCGAATACAGGGGCCAGAAGTTTAAGATCCGGGAAACTGAGATCACCGCTCTCCTCGCCGACTCCTACCAGACTGGTCTTGAAGAATCCGCTCTGTGTCTGCCGGACAGAATGATACCCTTCATTGTTCATGACGAACAACGTGAACGGGACGCGGTTCTGCCTTAGAGTCTGGAATTCCTGAAGGTTCATCATAAGACTGCCTTCACCGGTGATGCAGATGATCTTTTTTCCGGGTACTGCGCGGCTTATGCCTACCACTGCCGGAAGGTCGAATCCCATTGAGGCTGTGTTGGAGTTATTGATATATCTCTGTCCTGCCTTAGTTCTGAGCGTCTGACTGCCGACAACGCGAGATGTTCCGACACTGACCATCAGGATTGCATCTTCCGGAAGGGCATCTGATAGTTCATTGTAAAATGCATAAATGTTCGTACGCCCCTCCTCGAGCACTCTGTAATGCTCTGCGGAGATTGGACGATAGGTTTCCTTCCAGTATCTGCATTTATCCCGCCACGCCGATGATTTGTTAAGCGGCTCTTCATTTGTCGCTCCGAGCGCTTTTGCACCTGCAATGACTTTTTCTATAAGATCCTTCGCATCAGAAACGACAGGGAGATCCACGCGAAGATCTGCTTTCATGATCTCATTGCGATCGATATCGGCGATGATTTTAAACGCTTCTCTCGCCCAACTCTCGGTCTTAAAGCCGGTCTGTGAATAGCTGAGACGACATCCGATTGAGAAGAAGAGATCACTGTTCTGCACAGCAAAGTTTCCGGCACGATCACCCGTTCCGCCGCATCTGCCGGTATAGAGCGGATGGTCGTAAGCAATCGCGTCTACTGAGCTTACTCCGTCCGCGACCGGTACGCCGAGAATCTCCGCCATCTCAATAAAGGAGTCATGTGCCCCGGCCATTCTTACGCCGAAACCGGGGAAGAGTACCGGCCGCTCGGCATTTGCGATCCGCTTCAGAATTTCTGATATAATCTCAGCCGGAATCTCCGGTCTCATCGCTTCCGGATCTTCCGCCGGATCGTAAGTCTTCAGTTCATCCGTCTCAATACTCCCGCCCTGGATATCAAGCGGAACATCGATCCAGACAGGACCCGGTCTGCCGTTTACGGCAAGATGCAATGCCCTCTCCAGATGGTAGCGAATCGACTCCGCCTCACGAATCTTCACCGCATACTTAGTGATCGGTTTCACAACATCGACTATCTCACATTCCTGAATGCCGCGGCATCTGATCGGCAATCCCGTGCTCTCAATAGACGTAGCCGTTCTGGTCTGGCCTGAGAGTACGATCATGGGTATGGAGCTCATCCAGCATCCGAGAACGCCTGTGACCGCGTTGGTCGCAGCTGGACCGGCCGTGACACAGACGCCGGCCATTTTACCGGAATACCTTGCGTAGGCTTCCGCTGCCATACCGCAGGCCTGCTCGTGGTGCTGATACGTGCAGTGGATCTTCGGGTGATGACCGAAAGAGTCATTCATGTGCATTGCAAGACCGCCCGGTACCGTAAATATATCGGTAACTCCGGCACCGGCTAAAAAATCAGCTATATAATCCGAAACCTTCTGTCTCAAGTCTGTTCATCCTCCGCAGAATAATATGATAAAGTCACCAAAGGTCGATTGCGGATTATTCCGTGCTTACGCACTCCCACAATCCTGTAATCATAGTATTATTTTACATAATCCGGACAGCGGTTCTCGCACACCATCCTCTTTCCGGAAGCCTGTACCGGAATCTCATCCACATACGTCACATCGATCCGGGCATCATCACCGAGGTATCTTCTGTACAGTCCGACAAGCTTCTCCTCGTCCAGTTTTTCCCTGTCCGCATTGATTAACAGTTCGTAGCGCGTTTTCTCCCACTGAATGCACTTGGACTGGTGGACGACGCCCTCCATCTTCAGCAGCACGTTCATGAATACATGGATCGACAGAGGCTCTCCCTTGGTATTGTAGAGGAGCGACCCTCGTCTGCCGTAGATCTCTGTGAAATAGCCGTGCTTTCTTCCGAGCTTGTCGATTTCCGTGCAGTAGACTCCCGTATCACCGGTATCGTAGCGAATCATCGGAAAAGCCCTGTTATAATAGTCCGTGACCACGATTCTTCCGACCTCACCGGGAACAGCCGGCTCGTCGGAATCAAGTTTCAGGATTTCGACATAAAAATTGTAAAGGTCGGCGACATAGCGGTCATCGCTCGGCAGTGAGACCGCAATAAAGCCGTTCTCATTGTTTCCGTAGGAACGGACCGGCGAGAAACCGAAAATTTCCTCGATAAGCGAGTAGGTAGAATTCGGCAGTCCCTCTCCCATGGAGAATATCATCTCCACCTTCCACTGACTGACATCCACATTTTCGCGTTTAATGTATTCTGTCAGCGCAGTGAGCGCACTGGAATAAGCGACAAGGCACTGCATTTTCTCCCTGCGTATGCGCTCGCAGACCGTCGCGAGATAGTCGTCGCCCATATTGGAGATATCAATCATCTGGAGATTATTCTTGAACGATTTCCAGGGTGTGATGACATTTTTTCCTTCTATCCACACACGGAATTCACCGCGCTTCATGCCCATACGGAATCCGTTCAGCTCATAGACAGCCATTGTATTCATGAGAACTCGCGTCATCTTCTCATCGTCTGCGTAGACCGTGAACGGAACGCCAGTCGAACCGCTCGTGTTCAGCTGATGCAGAGTATCCTCTTTCCCCTGATACTCATCCGCAAGGATTTCCTGCCGATGCTCGTTGTAGTCCATCTTGCGCATGACCGGGAAATCCGTGAGGGTGTGATCTTCCGGAATATCCTTATAAAATGCACAGTTATATCTCGCATAATCCGTGATCGCGCGGAGCCGTCTCTCCTCATATTCAGGCGTGATGCCTCTGACGATCTCGCTCTCGTTCACTTCCATGATGCGATTCATTTTACCGCCTTTGATCATGTCAAGCGTATTGAACGCAACTCTTCTTAAGACTTCTCCAGCCTGCATAATACTCCTTTCAAAGCAGCCGTTCTTGCGACTGCAAACCATTTTTATTCCGTCTGTCTCTTCCCCACCCGGAACAGACCGAATGTGATGACTGTAATAACGCGGATCGTATTTGCCATAAGAACCGCAATCGAGAACCCGTGAAGATCACCGCCCCGCGTCATAAAGAAGACAAGCAGGGAAATGATAATCAGATGAATCGTCTGCAGTATCATCTGCCATTTCTCCTCTGTGAACGTCAGAACCACGATAAATATGTAGGCCGACAAAAGGCCGAGGATCTGACTTGCGTTGACAATCGTGATGAGACCGCGCACCGATTCATACAGGTTTCCGTAGAAAAGCATAAGGAATAGCGGGGTTGCGATTTCCGCTCCCAGAAAGAAGACAAGACTCACGAGAAGTCCGCCACCTACGAACATCATGTACTGCTTTCTATCCAGATTCTCCTTCCGCTTCGTCAGGTAGGAAATTATGATCGTGTTGATCGGTGCCACAAGAAGCACCATTGTCTTTCCGATCAATGATACGACATAATACTGCGTGACAGCAAGATCGTCGATCAGCATCTTAAGCACAAGACGATCGATATTCAGCGTCAGGTTCGTGATGACGTATGAAAATATCAGGAAAGTTCCTCGTGTCACCGCAACGCGGAAAGCATTGCTGGTCTTCAGGAAATTCTTAAATATCGTTCCTCTGAGGACCAGATAGAAGATTGCCATCGCTTCGCCCGTGACAAAGATCAGATACCAGATTCCTGTGACAAAATACAGACCGAATCCGATCAGATATCCCGCGGTCAGAATTGCATAATAAATAAAATAATTCCGGTAATTCAGGTTCAGTCGAAACTCGACGTCTCCGTAATAGCGGAAGACCATCAGAAGGATCAATGCAAATGTCGCTGCCGCTCCGAAAATGCCTCCCAGCGTCCCCTGTCCCATCGCTGCAGCTATGAGAAGTGCTATGACCGCGCCGATCGAGCCGTAAACGAGGAGCATCGCGTTGTAGTCGCCGTTGCTGACCGGCTCCGTTCTCCTCACGACCAGCCGGCTCGTATTCAGAGCCTGACCGATGGACGGAGTAATTATGGCAGTCAATCCCATAATGAACAGGAGATTTCCCAGAGGCTCACTTCCCATATGCCGATTGAGGAGAGGATACACGATGATCTGCAGGACTCCGTTCATAAGGAGGCCTGCTCCGATCGTATAGACGGTATTTCCCGCTATGACTTTTTTCTGTGTATTAGGATTCAAGTAAATACTCCTCCTGACATGCCCGTCTACCTGCCTACATACTCCGGGCAGCGGTTCTCGATATATTTTCTCTTGCCGGAATTAAGGACCGGAATCTCATCGACATAGACTATATTGATCTTTGCGCCTTCGCCGAAATAGGGAAGGATCCTGCCGAGGATATCCTCCTCATCCATCACATCCGGGTCGCCGTTCAGCTCAAGCGTATACGTATCTTTTGTATCCTGTAAGAATCTGTACTGGCGCACACCCTCCACGTCCCAGAGATTGTTCGTGATAATGAACGGAGTCAGCGCATTGCCCGCCGTATCGTAAATCGTGTCGCTCCGCCTTCCGTACAGTTCTGTCAGATAGAGCTTGAATCTGCCGTCCTTTTCAACTCTCTTATAAACTGCAAGATCACCGTTATCATATCGGATGATCGGCATAGCGTAATTGCGAAGGTCCGTAATGACGATTCTGCCCAGTTCACCGGGCTCGGCGGGTTCATCACTGTCAAGCTTCAGAATTTCGAAATAGAAATTCTCCGAATCGATATAATAGACATCGTTATCCCTGCCCTGGATGCCTATGATACCGTTCTCCTCGTTGGAGTACCATTGCTGAACAGGACAATGGAACTGTTCCTTCAATTTCTCTTTGACGACAGTCGGCATGCTCTCCGAAATCGGGATGATTGACGTGACAGAGAATTTTGACGTATCGACATCATGAGTTTCAATGAAACGACTCATCTCTGCAAGAGCGGATGCGTAGCCGAGAAGGCATTTGACCTTCTTCTTACGGATCATGTCAAGCATCTCCGTCAACGCCTCTTCTCCGAGATCCGAGCTGTCGACCATGATCATATTTTCAGCCAAAAGACGCAGCGGACTCTTCGTGACATTGTGGACCCATACCCGTATGAATCCCATCTTCATGCCGATATAATAATCTGCCATGGCGCCGAAAAAGATCCCGTCCGCTGTATCATGGCGAACCTTGTCCAGATTCTGCACGATGCGCAGCGGGGTTCCGGTCGAGCCGCTCGTCGACATTATGCGGCTGCCTTTTTCATTCAGGTATTCGGACGAGAGAAACGCATCGTAATCAGCCCTGTAGGTGTCCTTATTGACGATTGGCATGTCGCTGAGCCCGGCTCCCTCGGGAATATCGCTGTAAAACTTCGTTGTCCTTCTGGCATGGTCGATCAGCTTAGCGATCTTCTCCTCCGTCTCCGCGACGGACGTACCGTTCCGGTATGCGTAGCGGATCTCATCGTATGCTTTGCGGATGACCCCGCCGTTTTTGCGGTCAAGGAGCCAGAATCCGAACCATCGTGCTCTCTCATCTATTACCATGATACTGTCCTTCCGTTAGAAT
The DNA here is from genome assembly GCA_017433725.1 of Lachnospiraceae bacterium. Taxonomy (GTDB): domain Bacteria; phylum Bacillota; class Clostridia; order Lachnospirales; family Lachnospiraceae; genus Chordicoccus. The sequence goes on along the minus strand of JAFRGQ010000082.1, from coordinate 58,717 downwards.
TATTTACTCAAACTTCCCGTTTCATGCTTGGTTGCTGTCGAAATCATTAAAAATGCAATCGGAGGGCGTCGCCTGGCGAAAGTGTCCCGACGATGCATTTTTTTATGATGAGACTGATGATAAACTGCCCGTGGGAAGTTTTAATCAATTATAAACAAAAGCCTGCAAATACTCCCCTATTTGCCGCCCCATCACCCCCGTCACATCCTCTCCGGCCGCATAAGCACGGCTCCATGCAACGGTTCTCTCCACAGCCTCGGAAACGCGCCAGACACTCTTCCACCCGAACACGGATTTCATTCTGGAACAGTCCAACTTGAGGAAATTCGCCTCATGAGGTCCTCCGTCATACTTGTTGATCCACCTCACGCCTTCCCCCCAGGATGTGCAGAAAAGATCTGCAAGCTCTCCGGTCGTCACACAATCCCGGTCATCGGGACCCACATTGTAGCTGCCGGAGAATCTACTATCCTCATACTGTCTCATAGCGATCATCAGGTAAGCGCAGAGCGGCTCAAGGACATGCTGATAAGGCCTCGTAGAGAAAGGATTCCTTACGATGATATCCTGATCCGTCAGTGCAGCCCGCACACAATCCGGTATAATGCGGTCCGCCGCAAAGTCGCCGCCGCCTATTACATTGCCGGCACGAGCTGTCGATATGGCGCATCGTCCGTCCGTAAAGAAAGACTTCTGATAGCTGTGGGTCACGAGCTCAGAACAGGATTTGCTGTTCGAATACGGATCGTAGCCGTCAAGGGGATCTGTCTCTCGGTATCCCCATTCCCATTCATTGTTCTGATAGACTTTATCGGTCGTTACATTCAGGAAGGAACGCACAGATTCCACAGCCCGAACTGCCTCAAGGACATGCACGGTTCCCATGACATTGGTCTCATAGGTATAGACAGGATTTCTGTAAGACTCGCGCACGATCGGCTGCGCTGCCAGATGGAGAACAATCTCCGGAGCAGCTTCGCGCATTGCGTTCTTCAGCTTCTCCCCATCTCTTACGTCTCCGATCACAGAATGTATCCTGTCGGACAAGCCTGTGAGTTCATATATGCTCGGGTCTGTCGGTGGCATGGTCGCATAGCCTGTCACCTCCGCACCGAGATAGAGGAGCAGATGACACAGCCAGCTCCCCTTGAACCCGGTATGTCCTGTCACAAATACTCTCCTGCCTTTATAAAACTCTTCCAAACTCAGTCCCATATTTTCCAGGGTGCCTTTCCGCTCTCCCAGAGCTCTTCCAAAAGCGCCTTCTCGCGCATAGTATCCATACACTGCCAGAAACCGTGGTGCTTATATCCGTTCATCTGTCCGCGGCGGGAAATTTCCTCCAGCGGATATCTCTCGAGAACGACATTATCGCCGTCAATAAAGTCAAAGATGTCCGGTTCGACGACCATGAAGCCGGCATTGATCCAACCACCTTCTTCCTTCCGCTTCTCCCGGAAGCTTGTGATTGTCCCGTCATCCTGTATATCAAGGATTCCGAAACGTCCGCTCGGATGGACAGAGGTGATAGTGACCATTTTTCCGGCTTTTCTGTGAAAATCAACGAGCTGCGGCACATCGATGTCAGCCACTCCGTCACCGTATGTGAGCAGGAACGTCTCATTATTCAGGTATTCCCTGACCCTTTTTACACGTCCACCCGTCATGGTACGCAGCCCGGTATCGACCAGAGTGACTTTCCACGGCTCAAGGGTGTTATTGTGGACGATCATCTCATTTTTACCGGCGGTAAAGTCAAATGTTATATCGCTGTTATGCAGATAATAGTCCGCGAACCACTCCTTGATCACGTGCTGCTTGTAACCGCAGCATATGACAAATTCATTGTAGCCGTAGTATGAATACATTTTCATAATATGCCAGAGGATCGGCTTGTCTCCGATCTCGATCATTGGCTTCGGCTTTAAATGGCTCTCCTCACTGATTCTCGTACCGAATCCGCCGGCAAGAATTACAACTTTCATAAAAACCTCCGTACAGCTCTCTGCTCACTTTTTCTTCGCTTTGAACGGGATATAGACAATCTTATATCCTTCGTCACGGATCGTGTCGACTGCGGTAGCGTATACTTCTTCGTACTCTTTCGGATATCCGTTAATATTGCCCATAAAACCTTCAGGGGATGTGTCCGAGAAAAATACATACACGCCTTCCGCATCCGGAAACATCTTTTTAACTATATTCTCAAATCCCGAATAATCGAGATCCTTAAATCTGGTCGAATTCCTGATACAAAATCCGGCTTCCTGCTCATAGAAAGCGGAATATACTTTTTTCGTTTTCAGACGCGCAATGACTGAGTTGCAGAACTCACCGGATCCCTCAAAGATCACCGCATCCTTCGGAAGCGCTTCGAGAGCATCCGCAACACTCTGTGCATCCGTGTACAGCCCGTCATAATCCAGCTTGATATCATCGATCAGTGACCATGAGGAAGCCAGGCTGGATGTGAGAATCGCAAGACTCAGAAGAATATTTACCGGAATATGCAGGAAATGATCTTCCTTCTCATCAATGTAGTCCTTAGCGATCCACATGAACCAGAAAATCTGCCAAAGCCACAGAAGATGCCGGTAGTTGCTGAGTCCCCAGATCTCGGCATACACATAAAGCTGGAAAGCCATAGTGACTGCACAGACAAACACTCCTCTGAGGAGTATGTAATCACATAATACTGCACCGAGGACAAAAAGGCCTATAAATATCACCGTACCGTAGCGGAAGTTGGTGAACAGGAGTACCAGGCAGGTCTTTGATGTACCGACGAATTCAGTAATCAGCTTTGAGACAGTGACCGCTCCGCCCACATTTACGGAAGCGGCATTTCCCACATCACGGAACTCATAAAGCAGGAACAACGCGCTGGCGAGGGGGATCGCGAGGGCACCCATATTTGTCCAGAGACTCTTCTTCGAATCCTCGTGATGCACCTTCACCATCTTCCTGTAGCGTATGATCGTGCCGAAGAAGTGGCAGGCACATAACGCGAAGCACATACCGATCATGACAATATGCGTCTGAACGAGCAAAGCGATCAGTATACAGAACCGGAACGGATGCCTGTAGCGGTCATAGTCCGCCATAGCAAGGAGGACCATGAGGAGTGCAACCAGACAGTAGCTCCGGCTTATAGCAGAGAACGCATAAATGCATAAGGGGCTCGCTGCGAGGAGCATCCTGGAAATTCTGTCAAACGGCGCAAAGACCGCAATCAGGATCATAACGGCTGTCATAACCACGCAGCTTACAATATTCAGCGTAATATAGGGCAGTCCGGCCTTAGCAAACGGCATCAGGACGTAAAACCACAGAAACGGATGTCCCTCGTAGGAGAGCTCATTCAGCAGGGATAAAGGGCTCAGCTCTTTCGCCATAAGCCAGGCCTGCGCCTCATCCCGCCACGCCTCGTGTCTGAACATCAGGATAAAATTAAAAACAATCAGTATTACAAAAAACAAAACATACGGAATAACCTCCTGGTCATTCCGTATAGACTGCAGTTTGCTTCGAACACGCGATGCATTACCCATTTTTACGATTTTTCCTCATGATACTCTTTTTCAGTGTTAACGTTCCAGATATTGCTCCTGTCCTTTCTGCCGGCCAGAATATTGTCAACAGTCTGGAACGCTGTTTCCATCGAATGATCCATATTATTGTATCTGTGCTGCCCGTTCCTTCCGATGCAGTAAAGATTGTCATATGTATCAAGGTATTCAATCAGCTCATCGATTCTCTGGTAAGTATCAAAATATGCAGGATAAGCTTTTTTGATTCTCTCACAATGCGCGTCAAGCACATCTTCTATACCTGTTATGACGCCCATCTTCTTGAGCTCACGCACGCCGAGGGCTTTCCACTTTCTGCCCGGCATCGACCAGTATTCGTCTCCCTCGGAGCAGAAGTATTCAAGTCCGATCCAGACGGTATGTTCCGGATCTTTAACCATGTAAGGCGACCAGTTATTGAAGACCTGAATTCGACCGAGTTTCACGCCCGTATCCTGCACGTAGATCCAGTTGTCCGGAACAATATTCCCGAGAGTCGGTATATCTGTCTCATTTTTCAGATTGAGTTTTTTCACCAGCAGACCTACCGTAACAAAATCTCTGTACGGGAGTCCTTCCGCGATTGCTGCGATTTCTTCCGGTACATCACGCATATCCGCGACAAGATCCTTGAGCGGCATCGATGAGATGATAATATCAGACTGCTCATCATGGGTCAGCCCCGTCTCATCCATCCACGTAAGACCGTTCACATGACCTTCAATATTACTGATTCCGCATACGCGGGCATGCTTTATGATGGTGCCGCCCATCGCTTCGAAATCGGATGCGGCCGTTTCCCAAAGCTGTCCGGGTCCGTATTTCGGGTAGGAAAACTCCTCGATCAGAGATGTCTCCACTTTTTTCGCATCAACTTTGCCGGGTTTCATCTTCATGACCATATCCCGGATGATGGCAAGGATAGAAAGACCTTTGACACGCTGGGATCCCCAGTCAGCCGAGATTTCACGCGGATGTCTGCCCCAGAGCTTCTCGGTATACCCTTCAAAAAACATGGAGTACAGTTTTTTCCCGAACCGGTTGATGTAGAAATTCTCCAGTGAATCCTCCGGAAGCTTTTTGACCATAGAGGTGAGATAGGAAACCCCCGCCTCCGCAGTCGTTGCAAGACCCATGTTACGGATCGTATTGGTATTCATTTTGACAGGATAGTCAAAAAACTTTTTTCGATAATAAATACGGGATACTCTGTTCCTTATGAGCATGACCCGGTCTTCTTTTTCAGGATCCGGTCCCCCCGGCACAACGGTCGAATCTCTTCCGAGCATTTTATAATCATACGCGGGCGCTCCCTGTGTCTTCATGATGCTCTCCCACCAATCAGTCACTCTCGTGTCCTTGGAGAAGAACCTGTGCCCGCCGATATCCATCCGATTGCCTTTATACTTCACAGTCTTTGATATCCCGCCGACTTTTCCGCTCTCCTCAAGAATCGTAACATCTGTCTCGGGAGCTCTCTTTTTAAGTTCATAGCCGGCTGTTATACCGGCCGGACCGGCGCCAATTATTAAGACTCGCATACGCAGCTTAACACCTACTTTCTTCTCTTTCTTTTCTTTCTTCGTCTTTTCTTATTCCTGATTATGTTCAGAGCAGTGCTCATGACAACAACAAAGACGATTATAAAGATGACGAGTCCGATAATTATTTTCTTAAGAATACTTCTCAGATTGCCGTCATGATCCTTTTCGGCTTTGACTTCATCGGGAAGAATTTCGTTGTTCTTTTCTGTTCCGGCATTCTCCTTCCCGTCACTCACAGAACTGTTCTTACCGGAGTCTGCCGAAGACTCGTCTGTTTTCGTCGTATTGTTATTCTTGTTGTTATTCTTCTTATCCGCTTTTGAATCGTCCTTCTTTTCGGCTTTCTCTTTTTCCTTGAGCAGGTATTTCTCGTAGGCGTCGGCGTTTTCAGCAGTCATCAGAATGTTGCCGACTCTGTGTCCCGAATAATAATATACCCAGTTGACCATCTTACCGGTCGTCGGGTCTTCATACTCCTCAACTTCGACCGTACAGTCTTTTACATCTGCCGTGGATGGAATGATAACTTTTCCACCAGATGTAATATAATCCGCAACGCCGATATCGACAAGTTTAAAGTTATTGTAACCGTAGTCAAGCAGGTCCACGTTATCCTGTGCCGCGTAGCTTCCGTCCATGGCGTGCAGTGTGATGACGATCAGCGTCATGCCGTTCCGCGATGCGAAATTGCTGAGGCAGGACTGTGCCGCATCCGTGTATCCTGTCTTTCCTCCGATAATTCCGGGATAGAAAAATTCGGGAACGACCAGCAGTGCATTGTGGTTCGTCATGGATCGCTCCGTCGAAGTCATATTGGTCGGCGGCAAGGTGTATGAAGCCGTATTGACGATTTCTCTGAACTTCGGATACTTGAGATCCTGTTGGGCGATCAGGGCGAGATCGTGTGCGGTCGTCATATGCGCATCATTCGGCATGCCGCACGCATTTTCAAAATGGCTTCCCGTACATCCGAGAGACGCAGCCCGGTCATTCATCATCTGTATGAAATTATCGAGCGTACCGCCGATGTATTCTCCTACCTGCGTTGCCATATCGTTTGCGGATTTGAGCATGGTCCCGTATAGCAACTGCTCAAGCGTGAACACCTCCCCGACCTGCGTATAGAGGTTGGAGCTTCCGTCCACGCAGTAAGCCGTTCCGGTTTCCGTCATAGCCACCGGGTCGTCAAGGTTTCCGTTCTCCAGAGCAAGAAGGATCGTCATCAGCTTTGTGACCGACGCAGGATACATCTGCCTGTCCATGGATTTATCAAAGAGGATCGTTCCCGTGTCCGCATCCATAAGGACAGCCGAATCGGAAAAGATATCCCGCGCCTGTGGCCATCCCGCAATTCCGTTGGTCGAGACTATGCTTGGATCAGCCGGTGCGGGTGTTGCCTCGGCTTCGGGCGCTGCCTCGGCAGCGTAGATTGGCCGTGCGTTTCCGAGAACCAGTGCGCAGACAAGGAATGAGACTGCAAATGAGCGCATAACCTTCCCAATTACGGTCTTTTTATAAAACATATCCTTCATTTGCTAAAACTCCTCACTATCATCCCGATGCTCAAAGAGATTCACCGAGACCGTTTTCTACTGCCCTGCAGATGGCTTCGAGCGCCTCAGCCTCGTCTTCTCCGTCACAGACGATCTCTATCTCATCGCCTGCTCTCACGCAGGCTCCCAGAACGGAGAGTACGCTCTTTGCATTTGCAGTCGTACCGTCAAACGTAAATGTTATAAGACTCTTAAAGTTCAAAGCCTCCTTACAGAAGCAGGCAGCCGGCTTCAGATGAAGTCCTTCCGGATTTATCACGACAACCTTTCTACTGACCATAGCTAACCTCCCGTCACTGATTGATTTCCGTCGCTGACAACACGGCATCCACTGTTACTTCTTCCACAAGTTCACAACCTTCAGGCAAAGTGATCGCCACCGGCACCTTATGAGTACCTGCCGGAAGCCCGGTGAGATCTACGCTCATACCGATCGAATTGGCATCAAGCGATTCAAGATTCTCATCTGTTGCCTGCACTTTTATTTCCAGTCGATTTACACCGAATACACAGTTCATTCCTTCTGCAAGGCCCGTCGTCTGGATATTCTTTGTCGCGACGGGAACAGACTTACTGTTGTAAGGCAGTAACTGGACATTGACGAGGGCCATACTGCTGACATCCTGTGCAAGCGATATGCCGTCCGGCATCAGTTTGCTGATATCAAGCCGGAATTCCTGATCGGAGGTTGCCCCCTCTATGTTGATCAGACCGGAGTCTGATGTAATCGTGATAATATTTCCGTTTGCAGTCAGCTGTTCCAGTGCTTCCTCGCTTCCTACCACAGAGACCGTGGAAGGTGTCACAGTAACTCTGCCTACCTGATATCCCGGGACCGGCTCGCCGCTCGTTTCTACCTGGATCGTAACGCCGCTGACGACTTTATAAAGAGTTACATGTACAATGACGTCTCTCTCATCGACGTTAAATGTCAGGTATGACATCTGCGCATCCGTGAATTCCATGCCGTTGCGGTCGAAAATCTTGAGCTGCGCTCTGATATCACTGTCTTTTTTCAGAAGTGTAACATCTACATTGGCTGTAACACGCTCAATAATATTTACCAGGGAGCCGGGGCCTCTGATTGTAAGAGTTTCCGGACTGACTTCCAGTTTTCCGACTTCATATCCGTTCGCAGGTCTGGTGGTTCCGACTGTTGCCGCAATCACGAATTCGCTGCTGACCATATCCTCCAGCTCAATGCTGATATTTTTCGGAGAAGACGTCACATTGGCAGGCGAAACGCCCGGAATGCTAATGCTTGTCGGCACCATGACAGGGTCTGTCTCAAAGCTGATGATCTGTGTAAGATCAGCAGTCGCTGTGATTGATGTCGGGGCAAGACGATCCACCGTGGACCGGTTAGCCCTCACCGTAACATCTACGGTATCATAGTTTTCTGAAATCTTATAGGACTGTCCCATGGATTCGACATAAGACGAATTTACGACCATGACCGGTATATCTGAGAAGGTCATGGTCACAATGGGATCGTTAAAGTTCGTAATAATCAGCCACATCAGGATGGCACCGGCAAGTGCCCCCAGCTTCAGACCGGGATGCTCAAGCAGCTTTTTCTTCATGATCGCGCCTGTCCTTTCCAGATATGGAATTTCTTTTCCTCTCTGTCGTGCATAGTGTCTTTCTGAACCAGATGCAGCTGTTCACGTAATTCGCTTGGCGTGACGCCTGTCTCAAGATGTCCCATATAGGAATAGGAAACACGTCCGGTCTCCTCCGATACGACGATTGTGAAGGCGTCGCTCTCCTCGCTGATTCCGAGCGCGGCTCTGTGTCTCGTACCGTATTTTTTGCTGATCGACACATTCTCGGAGAGTGGGAGGTAACAGGTCGCTGCGACGATCCGGTCTCCTCTCATAATAACGGCTCCGTCATGAAGAGGAGTGTTATGCTCAAATATATTTACGATCAGCTGTGAAGAGACCAGGGAATCCATGGCGATACCTGTATTAATATACTCAGTCAGAAATATATTCTGTTCAATGACGATCAGCGCGCCTGTTCTGACCTCGGCCATCTCGTTTACCGCACGAATGATCTCATTGATTGTAGCGTCGGAATACCTCAGAACTTCCCTGCCGCTGTCGAACGGGAGAATAGACGTAAATGTACGCCTGCCCAGTGATTCCAGCGCTTTGCGCAGTTCAGGCTGAAATATGATGATCAGAGATAAGAGGGCAATGGATGCCAGTCGCGATACGAGCCATAGGATCGTAGCGAGCTGAAACAGCCATGCGAACACGATGAATATAATAACTATTACAAAGCCTTTCAGAAGCGTGTACGCCCTTGTCCTCTGTACCCACTCCATGAACATGTAGAGCAGCACGGCGAGGATGAGGATTTCCACAACATCATTGGCATGTACCCTCGGAAAGTACAGGCCTGAAAAGAAATTGGCGATTTGTTGAAGAAATGCGGACACAGCAACCTCCTAATGATGCATAATCCGGGTCTGCAGAAGCTGACTGTTACAAATGGCGTGTAACGTAAACTCATTCGAAGCCCGCCTTTTAGAGGCGGGGCATCTCGTTAGCGGGATATTACAGATTCCTTAAAGACTCCTCGAGTCTCTGTTCAAAGTCGACGTTGGACGGTTCAGCCGGCGTTACCTGCTGAGGTTCTTCCTCATCAAGGTCTCTATACTGGTTGCCGCTCTCAATTTCTCTTACTCTGTTCTTATAGGCATACTGCTTCGGCACAGCCTTGATGAAATAATAATAATCGTCGTCCTCGAACTCCATGGTCTCCGTCCTGCTGTAGTCCACAGACAGGAAGAAAAATTGAACGATCAAAGCTATCACGACGGTGAACATTGCTCCGATCATAATCATCGAAATATTGAAATGCGTTTCCACAACGGCATTGCCGAGCATTATGAAAAATACATATGTCACCGCGCCGACAAGAGTAGCCACCGTGAACGAATGGGCAAATCCCAGTCGTCTGATTGCGTAAACGATAACAATTACAGCCGAGATTGCAAGCAGATTTACGATCATTCCGCTATCTGAAACCAGACCTCCCAGAAGGAGGGTAAGTCTTTCCATATACTCTGTCTGCTCCAGCATAGCCAGCTGATCCTTATTTCTCGTGAGCGAATCAATCATATAATATGTAACACAACCGCTGCCTACAGCAACGAGTGAAACAGGACGCCTTCTCAGACCGAAACAGATTGGTATAAGCGCCGGCATTCCGAAGTACATTCCGATCGGCATGAGGATGAGGCCCAAAGAATCGTCCGGGACAAATCTCAGAAAAAGGAACAGCAGAACGAGAAGCACTACCAGAGTGACCGCACCCGCATCGATTCCCATCATAAACGCATGACCGATAATAAAACCGGCGGAGCACATCGGGATGACGCGAAGGGGAAGCACCGAACACAGAAGAGCTGCGATGAGCATTATAAAGACATTTGAAAATACACTATCCGTTGCAAATGCCACGCTTATCCAGTAAAAGCATATGAATGCAAGCAAAGCCTTGAGAACAATATCAATATAGATGGTCTGTTTTGCATATGCAGCTTTCAGTTTTTCCTTCAGTTCCAGCATCATTGTCATAACGTAATAAATCCTTCCTAGCGGGTTAGTATCCCATGTCAGAGATAATTTCATTTTGCGCATTCATCTCACGTCTAAAGTCATGAGAATTCTGCGTCATAGATTAAAAACGGATTTTTCGAAATCCGGCCTGCTATGATTGCTCAGGTCGCCGGCAAGAAACGGCATGCATTATATGCACTCCCGGCACTGCTTTACTCCATACGAAGCAATCTTCTGAGTTTTGTCAGGTACTCCTGAACATTTCTCCTGGCTCTGTTGTATCTGACAAGCGACGAAATATACGCAATCGCGAGATATATTCCCACAAACAGTATATACCCGATCAAAAGCCATGAACCGAGAACTTTAAGATTGATCGAGTCAATATTATTTAGCAGGTATTCAAGATTGCCGGCAACAATCAGGGCAAGGATCAGAATATACCCAATGCTTGTAAATATCCACGATTTTATTAACTGCAGAGCCATATAATCCGCCCGATAATATCTTCTGATGCGGACATCCTCGCGGCCTTCCCCGTTCTCATAACGGCAGAGATCGATCATGGCTCTCACTTTTCTCTCATCCGGCATAATACACTCCATTCTGAAAATACGCCAAGTAACCGTCCATCCTCCTGAACGGTTCCAGCGCCTTTACTTATAAGTTGGCGTAATTATTAGTATGATACCATAAAACCACCGCCAATGCAAACCGACAGGAAATAGATTCGGGATATTCCGGCATCCCGAAGTACCCGCGCTCCCGCATCGATCGTCGCTCCCGTCGTGTAAATATCATCGACGATGAGCGCGCTGCGAATACCGGATAGCCCGGGTCCGGCCTCCAGGACCTTTGAAAGATTACTGTAGCGTTCTCTGACTGACAGATTCTTCATGGCTGATGTGGTGTCTTTTCTTCGCAGAGCATCCGGTTTGATCCTGATACCGCTCTCTTCCGAGACCGCCCTCGCAATGACTTCTGCCTGATTGTAGCCCCTTTCACGAAGTCTGGCCGGATGTATGGGAATCGGCACAATGATCTCCGGATTCCAGGCCGCAAGTTCGCCCCGCGCAGAAACGGCTGCATAGACGCCCATGGTCTCCCCATACTCCCTGCGCCCCTTGTACTTAAGGTAACTGACCGCCTCCCGCATAACAGAATCATATCGATAGATCCCGATTCCCTTGTCATACTGATGCGGGTTCTTTTCACAGTCAGGGCAGATCGTTTCGAAGTCTTCGACAGGTTTTCCGCATTTTCTGCATCTTCTGCTCTCGATGACCGGAAGCTTCGGTTCACATTCCGGACAGATGTACTCACCCCAGGGCGCAGGACCGTGGCAGATCATACAGCGGCGCGGATACAAAAGATCAATTGCAGTCCTCTTAAGGGCAGACTTCAAGGTTCCGGTCCTTCCACGGCTGTTCACGTAAATTCCTCCTCATTGAGCTTCTTCATCTCAAGGATTCTTTCATCCAGGGAAGTATATCGCAGCTGCTGCGTTACATTTTCAATCATTCCTCTCACGGTCTCCTCGCTTCCCAGGATCATCACGCACTTTCTCGCGCGTGTCACGGCTGTATATAGCAGATTCCGCGAGAACAGCATGCGCGGGCCGGTAAGGAGCGGAAGGATAACCGCGGGATATTCGCTTCCCTGCGATTTATGGATCGTTACGGCATAGGCAAGTTCGAGTTCCTCGATGTTTGAGAACGGGTAGTCAACGAAACGGCCTTCGTCGAATTCGATGGTCAGGATATTTGCAAATTCATTAATCTCCCGTATCGTTCCCATATCTCCGTTGAAAATGCCCTGACCATGGTCAACGACAATCCCGTATCTGCCTCTCTTTACCTCCCACTCGATCTGATAATTATTCTTGATCTGCATGACCTTGTCGCCGACCCGAAACTTGTTATCGCCGAACATCCTCTCTGCTTTCTCTTCGGAAGGTGGATTGAGGTATTCCTGAAGAATACGGTTCAGGCGCTCCACACCTAACGCACCCTTGCGCATCGGGGAGAGGACCTGTATGTCAAACGGCTTTGCATCCACATACCCGGGCAGCTTATCCCGGACCAGCTCTATGATGTTGCTGATGATCAGATTCGGATCGGATCTGCGCAGGAAAAAGAAGTCTTGACTCTTGTTTCCGAGCACAATCTGTTGTCCGGAATTAATCTTGTGCGCGTTAACGATAATATCCGAGGATGCGGCCTGTCGAAAGATCCTGGACAGGCGGATACTCGGAAATGCACCCGACTTCAGCATATCTCCAAGGACCGCGCCGGGTCCCACGGACGGTAGCTGATCCACGTCACCTACTAGCACCAGACGGGTGCCCACGGGCAGCGCAGACAGAAGGGAATACATCAAAAATATATCCACCATGGACATCTCATCGATGATAACAACGTCCGTCTCCAGCGGATTCTGTTCATTTCTCTCAAAGCGTACGCTCTCCCCCATCTCATCAGACATGGAACTGATTTCCAGCAGCCTGTGGATCGTGGAGGCTTCATATCCCGTCGTCTCGGTCATCCGCTTTGCCGCACGGCCGGTGGGGGCTGCAAGTCGGATATCCATATTTTCGGATTCAAAGAACCGGAGCATCTGATTAATTGTAGTGGTCTTGCCTGTACCGGGTCCGCCGGTCAGGATGAACAGACCGTATTTGGCGGCGCTCAGGATTGCCTGTTTCTGTTCCTCCTCGAGAATAATGTTCCTGTTCTCGCCGCGTGCGAGCACATGCATGAGCCTTCGCTCAATATCCGCGTCCTCGTCCGCGGTGACGCGCACATTGAGATCGCACAGCATTCGCGCGGCATTAAGCTCAAGATAATAGTATCTGGCAAGATATACGATCCTGTTCTTTCCCTCCGAGAGGCTCTCCTCCGGCATTCCCTCCATAGATGTATGATTACGAATGATGATTTTCCTCTCGATCGCAAGGGACATAATCTGCCTCTCAACATCATCGTCGGAAACGCCCAGAAGATCTGCTGTCTTTGCGGTCAGATCCCATTCGGGCAGATAGACGCTGCCCTCTCCCGAGGCAAGCCCGAGAACGTAAAGTATTCCGCAACGTATACGATACTCCGAGTCTGCGGCTATACCGATTTTTGCGGCGATAGCGTCTGCCGTCTTGAATCCGACCCCGTCGATATCCTCTGCCAGGCGGTAAGGATTCTCGCGGAGAATATTGTACATATCCTCGCCGTATTTCGTGTAAATCTTCACGCCGAGAGCAAGTGTCACACCGTATTGCTGGAGAAACAACATAGCGGCCCGCTGGCTGCGCTGCGCGTCAGCCTGTCTCGCTATGTCTCTGGCCTTTTTCATGCTGATTCCCTTGATCTCTGCCAGTCTTTCCGGCTCCTCCTCAAGAATTCTCAGCGTATCCTCACCGAACTTCCTGACGATCCTCGCGGCGAGGGCTTTTCCTATCCCTTTGATGGCTCCCGACCCGAGATACCTCTCAACGGCTTCCTTGCCTTCAGGTTCACGGATCTCGTAACTTTCCACCTTGAACTGCTCCCCGTAGGAGACATGGGAAGTAAAACGACCGAACGCCTCTATGCTCTCGCCTTCGTTCACAGACTGAAAAAAGCCGACCAGTGTCAGCTCTTTTCCTTTGGACCTGAGACTCAGAACGGTATATCCGTTCTCCTCATTCCTGAATATGATGTGTTCTATGATCCCTTTTACAGATTCCTGCATGCTAATGTCCTTTATTCAATCCGCGTACTCAGCAAAATCAGGACCGTCCTCTCTTGAGATCGGGCCTTAATTCTATCTGTGGAAATCAATCCATGCGGCTCAGCATGGCGATTTTTTCATTATAGAGACCGGTTCCCTCTGCCACCGCACACTCGGGATGCTCCGCAGTCATGGCGTTGATGCCGGTACGCTCTTCGATCATTTCCTCAAAACCGTCGAGCAGTGCACCGCCTCCGGTCAGGATAATACCTCGCTCAACGATATCCTGTGACAGTTCAGGCGGAGTTTTCTCAAGAACGCCGTGCACGACCTCTACGATTTCATTGGCCGCTTCACCGCAGGCCTGTCTGACTTCATCCGACGTTATGGAAATGGTCCTCGGAAGTCCTGTGATGACGTTCCTGCCGCTGATCTGCATGGACTCGGAGTTCGGCTTCGGATAGACCGTTCCTATCTTTATCTTGATTGCTTCGGCCTGTCCTTCGCCAATGAAAAGGTTATGGTTTCTGCGCACATAGCGTACGATGGCCTCGCTGAATGTATCTCCTCCGATGCGAAGTGTCTGAAGAACGACAGGTGCTCCGAGAGAGATAACTGCACATTTTGTCGTCGCGCCTCCGATGTCTACGACAAGGTTACCGACCGGCTTGGTGATATCGATGCCGGCACCGATCGCCGCCGCGACTGTCTCCTCGACGATCGTAACATCGCGGGCCCCGGCCTGGTAAGATGCCTCCTCAACGGCGCGTTTTTCTACTTCCGTGACACCGCTCGGTACGCAGATGCTGATATACGGTTTTCTGAAGGCGCGTCTTCCCAAAGCCTTCTGGATGAAATGTTTCAGGAGAAGCTCCGTCATGCGGTAATCGGAAATCACTCCGTTGCGGAGCGGTCTGATTGCGACTATGTTGCCCTGGGTACGGTCGATGAGCCTCTGCGCTTCCTCGCCGTATGCCAGGATCTTTTCTGTATCTTTATCATAAGCGACGACAGAAGGTTCAAGTATGGTTATACCTTTCTGTTTTGCGTAGATGACGACGTTGGATGACCCGAGATCGATTCCTATATCTGTTGCAGGCATGTTTCCCTCCCGTCTGTAACATTCAAAGCAATGGATTTCTTGTCTGTAATGACAAACTCAGCGGGTCACACGACCCGCTGAGATAATAATACACGAACCTAATTGTCAGTTCAATGCTGAGATTGTGTTTTTTTGTAGCCTTAATAAGCGGCATCACAGATATAACTGCCTTTACGGCATGCATATCCTACGGCACCGGTTATCGGCTTACATAGCTTACGGCACCGGTTATCGGCTTACATAGCCTACGGCACCGGTTATTATATTCATCGGGAAACTCTTGTCCTTTCTTGCGAATCGAAATCCATATCTGCACTTTGTGTTCCCGCGTGTCGCATCCTGCATACACTTGGTCACACAAAGTGCAATGGATTTCGTTTCTCAGCAGGACTGCGAATGTTTCCCGATTGAATATAATACCTTGTGCCTTGTGACCGATTGTATGTCATATGAAGTTCGGATTCAAGAATGCCTCGGCGTTCTTGCCGCGACGTTCAAGGCGCGTAAACGCCCTCCACTGCGCGCGTATCATAGACTCGCGTCACAGGCATTACGCGATGAAGAATGAATACACATGTACAAGTGCTTCTCAAGTACTCGACTCAGCTCCTGCCGCTTCCAGCTGCATAGCCTTCTTGAGTTCCTTCCTGATGTAAATGCCTGTGTAAGATGCTTCGCACGCAGCGACCTCCTCCGGCGTACCCTGCACCACGACGGTTCCTCCGCGGTCTCCGCCGTCCGGTCCGAGATCGATGATGTAATCAGCCGTCTTGATGACGTCAAGGTTGTGCTCAATGACCACGACGGTGTTCCCGTCCTCCGTAAAACGCTGCAGAATATCGACAAGCTTGTGGACATCCGCAAAATGAAGGCCTGTTGTCGGCTCATCAAGAATATAGATCGTCTTGCCCGTGGATCTCTTTGAGAGCTCAGTTGCGAGCTTTATTCTCTGCGCCTCGCCGCCGGAAAGCTCTGTGGATGGCTGACCGAGACGTATGTAGGAAAGACCTACATCGTACAGTGTCTGGATCTTAGACCGGATTCTCGGAACATTTTCAAAAAATGTCAGAGCCTCCTCCACGGTCATATTCAGAACGTCATAGATACTCTTGCCCTTATAGTGGACATCCAGCGTCTCGCGGTTATAGCGCTTGCCGTGGCAGACTTCGCACGGAACATAGACATCAGGCAGAAAATGCATCTCGATCTTCCGGATACCGTCTCCCTGACACGCCTCGCAGCGGCCGCCCTTCACATTAAAGGAAAATCTTCCTTTCTTATAACCACGCATCTTCGCATCGACCGTGCCCGCGAACAGATCGCGGATCATGTCAAATACTCCGGTATAGGTGGCGGGGTTCGATCTCGGCGTGCGGCCTATTGGTGACTGGTCTATGTTGATGACTTTATCGAGCTTCTTTATACCTAATATTTCTTTATGCTCACCCGGCACTTCATGCGACCTGTTCAGGTCTCTGGATAACCTCTTGAACAGGATCTCGTTCACCAGAGAGCTCTTGCCCGATCCGGACACGCCTGTGACACAGGTAAAGACGCCGAGCGGTATATCCACATCGAGATTCTTCAGGTTATGGACATTTGCGCCTCTCACTTTAAGCCAATCCTTCGGCTCTCTGCGGACTTTCGGAACAGGTATGTATCTTCTGCCGCTCAGGTACTGACCGGTGATCGATTCCGGACAGTTCATGATATCCTCTGCGGTTCCTGCCGCTACCAGCTGTCCGCCGTGCTCACCCGCTCCGGGACCGATATCAACTATGTAGTCCGATGCCCGCATCGTGTCCTCATCGTGCTCTACGACGATCAGAGTATTTCCCAGATCGCGAAGAGATTTGAGAGTCGCCAGCAATTTGTCATTATCTTTCTGATGCAGACCGATACTCGGCTCATCCAGAATATAAGCGACCCCTACCAGACCTGAACCGATCTGTGTTGCGAGCCGGATTCTCTGCGCTTCGCCACCGGAGAGTGTTCCGGTCGCGCGGCTGAGTGTCAGATACTCGAGACCGACGTCCCTCAGAAACGTGACACGGGCGTTGATTTCCTTGAGGATCTGTCTTCCGATCGCCAGCTGCGTCTCGTTGAGATCCAGCTTTTCAAAATATCTGAGGAACTTTGTGACAGAGAGGTTCGTGACCTCCGTAATGTTCTTCGTCCCGACCGTGACTGCGAGGGCTGACGGCTTCAGCCTCTGACCGCCGCAGGCCGTGCAGGGTGATATCTGCATGTACTTCTCATATTCAGCCTTCGATGATTCGCTGAACGTTTCGCGATAACGGCGTGCGACATTGGCAAGAAGTCCTTCAAACGCCACATCATACACGCCCTCTCCCCGCTGTCCCTTGTAGCGTACCTTGACCTCGTGGCCGTCGGTTCCGTACTCGAGAATCTTGCGAACCTTAGGAGGATACTTGTTGTACGGCGTATCGAGGTCAAATCCGTACTCTTCGCACAGTGCGGCCAGAATAGCGTGGGTAAAGGAACCTTCATCCATGGCGCTCTGCCATCCCGGAACAATGATAGCCCCCTCATTAATGGAGATCGTTCTGTCCGGAATGATAAGATTCAGGTCGAACTCCATCTTGTAGCCGAGTCCCGCGCACACGGGGCATGCACCGAACGGATTATTAAACGAAAAGCTTCGCGGCTCGATCTCGTCAATCGAAATACCGCAGTCCGGGCAGGCAAAGCTCGAGCTGAGCGTCATCACATTGCCGTCCATGGTATCGACCATGACCAGGCCTTCCGCGAGCCCCAGGACCGTCTCAATCGAGTCCGTGAGACGCTTCTCGATGCCCGGCTTGACGACCAGTCTGTCGACCACGATTTCTATATTATGCTTGATATTCTTATCGAGCGTGATCTCCTCCGACAGCTCGTACATATTTCCGTCGACCATGACGCGAACATAGCCGCTCTTCTTGGCCTGCTCAAAGATCTTCTCATGACGGCCTTTTCTGCCCCTCACGACCGGTGCCAGAAGCTGAATCCTGCTTCTCTCGGGGAGTTCCATGATCCGGTCGACCATCTGATCGACAGTCTGTCTTTCGATCACACGGCCGCAGTTCGGGCAGTGCGGGATACCGATTCTCGCGTAAAGAAGACGCAGGTAATCGTAAATCTCCGTTACAGTTCCGACCGTGGACCTCGGATTCCGGTTCGTCGATTTCTGGTCGATGGAAATGGCGGGCGGAAGACCTTCAATACTCTCCACATCCGGCTTCTCCATCTGACCGAGGAACTGGCGGGCATAAGAAGACAGAGACTCCATATAGCGTCTCTGTCCTTCTGCATAAATCGTATCAAATGCCAGCGAACTCTTGCCGGAACCCGATAGTCCGGTGAGAACGACCATTTGATCGCGCGGAATTTCAACACTGAGATTTTTCAGGTTGTTGACATTTGCCCCGCGAATCGATATAAATTTCATTTCTCTCATATATCAGCCAATCACTCCTCATCCAACTTGAGCACGTTGAGGAACGCGTCTTTCGGGATCTCAACATTACCGATCTGACGCATCTTTTTCTTGCCTTCCTTCTGTTTCTCGAGCAGCTTCCTCTTGCGGGAGATGTCACCGCCGTAACACTTGGCCAGAACATCCTTGCGCAGCTGACGGACCGTTTCACGGGCAATGATTTTGGAACCGATCGCCGCCTGGATCGGGATGTAAAAGAGTTGTCTCGGTATCTCTTTCTTCAGTTTCTCGCACATCTTTGAGCCGCGCTCATAGGCTGACGGTGCATATACGATGAAGGAAAGCGCATCGACCGCCTCATGATTGACCAGAATATCCATCTTGACCAGTTCGCTCTGCTCATAGCCGATGGGTTCATAGTCAAATGAAGCATATCCCCTCGACCTGCTCTTCAGCGCGTCAAAGAAATCGTAAATGATTTCGTTGAGCGGCAGTTTGTATTTTAATACAGCGCGCGTCGTCTCAATATACTCTGTCCCTTCGTATACGCCGCGCCTCTCCTGGCAGAGCGTCATGATCGATCCGATATACTCGGTCGTGACCATGATTTCCGCCCGGACCATCGGCTCCTCCATGTACTCAATCTCAGAGGGAGCCGGCAGATTCGAAGGATTAGTGAGCTCGATCAGTGTTCCGTCCGTCTTGTGTACTTTATAGATAACGGAAGGTGCCGTGGTGACAAGGTCCATATCATACTCGCGTTCCAGTCTCTGGATAACTACATCCAGATGAAGCAGTCCCAGGAATCCGCAGCGGAATCCGAAACCGAGCGCCTGACTCGTCTCCGGTTCATACTGAAGGGCTGCGTCGTTAAGCTGCAGTTTCTCCAGCGCATCCCTAAGATCCGGATACTTGGCGGAATCCGCGGGGTAAATACCGCAGTACACCATCGGCTGCGGCTCCTTATAGCCGGGGAGCGCTTCCTCACAGGGGTTATCCTTATCTGTGATCGTATCGCCGACCCGAGTTTCACGGATCTCCTTGATGCTGGCAGTCATATAACCGACTTCACCGGCTCTCAGCTCCTCACACGGAATGAACCGTCCCGGGCCGAAGTATCCGACTTCGACTACCTCGAACTCGGCACCCGTGGCACACATCTTCACGCGGCTTCCTTTTTTCATAGTTCCGTCGAAGAGACGACAGAATACTATGACGCCTCTGTAGGAGTCATAGAGTGAATCAAATATGAGCGCTTTCAGCGGCGCGTCCGCATCACCGGTCGGAGCAGGCAGCTTTGTCACGATCTCCTCGAGAACATCGTGCACATTGAGGCCGGTCTTGGCGGAGATGCGTGGTGCATCCATAGCTTCCACGCCGACGATATCTTCTATTTCCTGCGCGACTTCATCGGGAATTGCGCTCGGCAGGTCAATCTTGTTGATGACGGACACGATTTCCAGATCGTGGTCGAGTGCAAGATAGACATTTCCCAGAGTCTGAGCTTCCACGCCCTGCGTCGCGTCGACAACGAGCACCGCCCCGTCGCAGGCAGCGAGCGAACGCGAAACTTCATAATTAAAGTCAACATGGCCGGGGGTATCGATCAGGTTGAAAATATACTCTTCCCCGTCATCCGCACGATAAACCGTGCGGACTGTCTGGGCTTTGATCGTAATGCCTCGCTCCCTCTCCAGGTCCATGTTGTCGAGAACCTGGTTCTGCATCTCACGCTCCGTGAGAAGACCTGTCATCTGAATGATGCGGTCGGCGAGGGTGGACTTGCCGTGGTCGATGTGGGCTATTATACAGAAATTGCGGATTTTGCTCTGATCCATGAAGGCTCCTTTTTTCGGGATGTAACATTGAGACATATACATTTGATTATACTTCCCGCTTCACATCTGAAGTGCAGTAGAAGCGGAATCGTCCTGACTATGCATTTTATGTGTAAAGTCTGCTCGTGAGCAATATTCGGGAAGTATTGGTATTTTCCTGAAAATTCAGTATTGATTATTCTACCAAAAGAGTGCGCTAAATGCAATAGTGTCGAACATTTGTTTTTAAACCTCCGGTGAGGAATTCTCGTGGATTGAGGCGCTCCTGATTAATAGTTAAATCGGGTTGATTCGATATACTGTATAAATACCGCATTAAGGTTCTGTATTTCCGGAGCCGAAAAACGACTGTAACCGTTAAAGTATTCTTCGCTCACGATCCTTGATAATTCTTGATTTCCGGTTAACTTTTGATTTTCTGGCACGACATAGGAATCTATGATATGATTAAGTCGCCAAAATTCGATTACGAATTGTTTGTGATTACGCACTCCTGCAGTTCGATAATCCTGTAATCATGTATTATTCTTCATCGCGCAATACTCGTGACGCGAGTCTATGATACGCGCGTAAAGTGAAATCTTCTGCCTCCGGCAGAACATATGGCAGGTTCCCATGAAACGCATCAAGAACGATATCGACAACAAAACATTCGGCCGCGTCTATCTCCTGTACGGCCCGGAAAGCTACCTTCGTCTTCTCTATACGAAGCGTCTTTGTGATGCAATCGTTCCGGAATCCGACACGATGAATCGCTTGAGCCTCGACGGAGACAAAGTGCGTGAGAGCGAAGTCATCGACTTCGCGGAGACGATGCCATTTTTTGCTGACTATAGACTAATACGGATCAAAGACAGCGGACTCTTAAAAAGCGGGGCGGAGCTACTTCCGGACTATATGAAAAATATCCCCGACCACGCTGTTATCGTCTTCTCCGAGACGGAAGTCGACAAACGCAGCCGCCTTTTCAAAGCCATCAAAAATGCCGGATACATCTCGGAATTTGCCGAACAGAAGGAAGCGGCTCTCATGAAATGGGGTGCAGGACTACTCGGGAAATCTGGCCTTCGAATTTCTGTTAACAACATGAGATATCTTCTCTCCAGAACGGGACCGGATATGAGTCATCTGTCCCTTGAAATCGACAAACTCGTGAATTACTGTCACGGCAAGGGCGCCGTAGAGCGCGATGACATCGAGGCGGTGACGGGAACACAGATCGAGAGCCATATATTTGACATGATTGAAGCTGTCACTACCGGTAATCAGGGGAAAGCGCTGGATCTCTATGCGGATCTTCTTGCGCTCAAAGAACCTCCGATGCGGATTCTCTACCTGATAGGCCGCCAGTACAACCAGCTTCTTATAATAAAGGAACTCCTTGGGGAGGGAAACTCACCATCACTGATTGCACAGAAATCCGGAATCCACCCCTTTGCAGTCCAGAAACTAACCGGTATCACTCGCAAGTTCTCGCGGGATGATCTGGAGAGATCGATCAACGCATGTGTAGCTATGGAGGAGGCGGTCAAGACGGGGCAAATAGGCGACCGGCTCTCCGTCGAGCTGATTCTTCTGGGGGCGGCGGGAGAGTAAATCAAGGTATTAGCGGAAGAATGTTAATTGGCAATAAAGTGCCTGAAAACGGATACGAAACATTGAAAAGAAGTTATAGACACCTGTGATAATGAAACGAATCATCTCAATAAAAAAAGCAATGAGACGTCTTCTAAAGTCAGTGGGACGCTTCCGTAAAACGCGCTGAAAATCGTATAAAAAAGTTAATTTTACATCTTGACACGGATAGACGTTTTGCATACAATAACAAAGTGTGTTCCGCCCATGCCGCAATCTCGTGTCTCTTGGCTAAAGGCAGGACAGCTGAGAACTTAGATTGTATGTATCATTTAGGAGGAAACTGATTTGGCTAACATCAAATCTGCTAAGAAAAGAATTCTTGTCAATGCAAAGAGAGCAGCAAGAAACAAAGCTATTCGTTCAGGTGTAAAGACTGCAATCAAGAAAGTTGACGCAGCAGTCGCAGCCGGTGATAAGGCAGCAGCAGTCGAGGCCCTTGATGCTCTTAAAGCTGAAATGGGACGCGCTACTTCCAAGGGTGTTTATAAGAAAAACACGAACGCAAGAAAGATCTCCCGTATGGCAAAGAGAGTTAACTCTATCGGCTGATCAAAGTGAGAAAAGCAAGGATCATCGCATATGCGGTGATCCTTTTTCTTTGAGATACGTATTTGATTTGATAGGATAATGTGCAGAATTCATTTTGCAACCATGTCAGCTGACGCTGACCCAATTCACTTTTGGTCTTTAGAACAGCATTTGATCCATATAAGAGAGGAATAACATGGATATACATTCAACCGTCTATATAGCTCCCGGCGCTCATGTCGTCGGCGAAGTCACCATCGATGAAAACAGCAGCGTCTGGTACAACGCCGTAATCCGCGGCGATGTTGCACCCATTTCTATCGGAAAAGGCACCAACATCCAGGATCTTTCCATGGTCCATGTTGCAAAAGGCTATCCCACAAGCATCGGGAACAGTGTCGTCGTCGGTCACAGTGCAATCCTGCATGGCTGCACGGTGGACGACAATACCCTGATCGGCATGGGCTCCATCGTACTCAACGGTGCTCATATAGGTAAGAACTGCATTGTAGGTGCAGGATCCCTCGTCACTCAAAATAAAGAGTTTCCGGAGGGAAGCCTTATCCTCGGTTCTCCGGCCAGGGCACTGCGTAAGCTTACCGATGAGGAAATCGAGAGCATCCACAGAAGTGCCGATCTATATGTAAAGGAAGCCAAAGAAAACCTGATGGACTGATACCGTCATAATAATCGCGACTGTACTGCAGGTATAAATCGAGAATTGAGAGTATCTTATATTTTTTTATCTCTGACGATAACTGTTGTGAAGTAACCGGCATTTTCCGAAATGTCGGTTTCTTTTTCAAGCGCTTTTATCAGAATTTCATCTTCCATCCCGCAATTAATTGCTACCGATGTCACATCAAGCAATCCCCGACGTTCAAGTTCCTTCTGTAAATTAGGCAGGCGTCTTCCTGCTTTCATCATCACTTTCGTTCCGGGTAGATCAAAGCTCTCTCCCGTCTTCTCACCTACCGCAGGTATTATGTGAAGCGGCTGATTCATCTCCGTGAGGCTCATATTGAGCGACGCAGCGATAGCTGAGAAGCTTGTGATGCCCGGTATCATCTTGGTCTCATATCCTCTTTTTTCTACTTCCTCCGCCACATAATGGAACGTTGAGTAGATTGAGACATCACCGAGATTGACCATGGCAATATCCATCCCCTTCTCGAGATAAGCGGCGGCCGCATCGGCATTTCTGCGATAACTCTCCTGCCTTCTGGCAACATCCCGTTCCATAGTAAAATCCATGGGCATAACCAGCTTATCTCCCAAGTCAACTACTTTTCGGACAATATTAAGGGCGATCATGTCGCCGCCATTTGTCCTTGGGGCAGCTATGACCGGGCAACGCTCTATTGTCCGGATAGCTTTCAGGGTAATCAGCTCGGGATCCCCGGGACCTATCCCAACGCCGTAGAACACGCCGTGTTTCGCATTTTCTTTCTTCGGCATCTGTTTTTTCTCCATGCTTTTCATCTGCTATTCTTTTCTAAATCACAAATGTTGTTCCTAATTTCCACCATAAAAAAGCACTTACCTTTCGATAAATGCTTTAAACGACATTATTCTACTCCTTTTACAATTCCACTTTCGTTTCCATGATCTGACGCTTCATATCACGACCACCATAAATAATCCTTATGATGTTAACAGTGCCGGAATCATCCTTCGGTAAATAAAAGACAATATAATTATCAACAGGAAGAAATCTGACCTGCTTAGTTTTCCAAGGTTCTTCACTATATACCGAACACCGTTTCGGCATATTTTCAAGAGAACGCACAGCCTTCAATATGCGTTCAATCTGACCTGCCGCATACTCCGGAGAGAGAAGCTCATAGGCAATATAATCAAATATTGATTTTAAGTCCTCTCTAGAACTTGCAGAATATTTTATTTTCCAGTTCATACACTGTACATCTTTCTCATTTCAGATTCAACATCGTCAGCAGAAAAGACCTTACCGTTCTCAATTTCATTCATTCCCTTGAGAAGCTCAGCATCAAATTGCTCCTTGCTTAGCTCACCCATAACCAGTGGATGCTTCGAAGGAAGCTTTATTTCAAATGGAATACCTCGGTGGATAACAATCTGTCGCAAAAACATACCAACAGCATTCGACATCGGAATGCCAAGCTGATCAAGTATGCTTTCAGCCTGTTCTTTGATTTCGGGCTCTACTCGAGCAAATACATTTGCTGTTCTTGCCATAATTAACTCCTCCTGATGATATTATATGCGATATGCTTGCGAAACGCAAGCACATATGGCAGTGCCAAGTTTAGTATGAGAGATATAAAATTTTGCACTTCACAGCTCCCGTTATTTAGCTGCCAAAAGAACCTTCGTCTTCTGCTACCCCGACTCCATTCTCTCTGCACCACTCACGAGCAACGCCCTCATAAATCAGACTCTGAAACAGCTCCCATGCCTTCGAATATCCGAATCCCTCGACCATAATGTAGAAACGCTGAAAACACTCCGGTCCCTGTGTCTGCCGCCGGAACATGCCGCGTACTTTTTCATCCTCCATCGTCGAGATGAAAGCCTGCATGGCCTGATACTGCTCACCCGGCGAGAGTACCGGGATTTCCGCAAAACGATCCGGTGTGCGTTTTATTGCACGGGCAAGTTTCTTCATTTCCGGATCCGGAACGGCAAAAGTCTGATCGAGGAGCATAACAATCTCATCCTTCTCCCGGTCATAGAAATAGCGGGTGTGGTCATTTGTAAGAGTCAATGCGTCTATTACTTCCTGTAATGTAATGCTCAACGGATACCTCCTGGATTACTTTATAAAAGCTGAATACCGATATCCTCGGCACTCAGCTTGTTTAATTCACCCGATTTATCTCTTAATTGGCACTGCCCGCTCAACCATTGCCTTTTCTATCTCCTCAGAACTCCAACCTGCCCTTTCCATTCCAGTGGGACAATTCGGATCAGAGAGAGGACAGTTGCTGCGGCAGCCGCCACAAAAGCCTGTATTTTGCTCAAGTATATTTTGATTTTCATCCCTGCTCATTCACGTCACCTACGTCTTTCCGGTCTATTCTTCATCGCGCAATACTCGTTATATCAGAAGTCAACCTTCGTCTTTTTTATCTCCGTCTGCCTTCTTCTTTTCCCTGGTATACATCCCAAGGAACACGAACGCAAGCACGAAATCACCATATGCTATTGTTCTCGATACAGCGCCGGTTATCAGAAGTATAATTCCAATAACAAGAAATACTATGCCGACTGTCAGATACAATTTCGCTTTGTCTTTCATTTTTTACATCCTTAAAGCAAAAACTCTTCCATCACAACATTACTCACATCCAAACCGCGCTCCGTCAACGCAATGCGGTCTTCCCCCCGTTCGAGGAGCCCGTTTCCAATGTATTTTCTGATCACATCTCCATAGATATCATCCATTGAAAAACTGAATGCATCATAAAATTCGCGGATTGAAACCCCATCCGTCATCCGAAGCCCGAGGAACATGAACTCCTCCATGGCGTCTTTCAGGCTCAGGTTCGATGTAGTGTTTTCACCATCCCATACCCTCCTGCCTTCGGACTTTCTCGAATCATAGTGCCTGATATAGCAGCTAATATCTGTGACGTTGGTTCGCCGATACTGCCCCGAGAATGTCCCGCTGCAGCACATGAACTCTTTCACGCCGTCTCCGTTATTCCGGAAAACACACCTGTTTCCGACTACATCCGAAAAAAGAAACGCACTATCACCCGCATTCCGGGCATTTCCGCTTTGCTCGCAATTCATCGCAGCCGAATTCACAGGTAACGGCACTATCTCGCCGTACATCGATGCAGCCCCCACTCCGAATCCCAGATACGGCTCCCGCCTCCAGTACCGGATATTGTGTCTGCATGCAAAACCGGGCTTTGCATAATTGCTAATCTCATACCTTTGGTAACCGGCTCCGGAGAGGATCGTTTTCGTCAAATGATACATCTCCCTCTCCTCATCCTCCTCAGGAAGATCGAGCTTGCCACTCTCATACAAGTCATGAAACGGCGTTCCTTCTTCAATGATTAAACTGTATGCGCTGATGTGCTCGGGATCCAAGCCAATCACCTTCCGCAAAGTATATTCCCAGCTTTGAAGAGACTGCCCCGGCAACGCTGACATAAGATCGATATTGATATTGTCTACGCCTGCATTTCGCAGAGACCGGTAGCAGTTCTCGAACTCCTCATACGTGTGGATGCGGCCCAGTCGTCTCAATTCTTCATTCCGAGCTGACTGAAGCCCGATGCTGATTCGGGTCAGATGCTCTTTGACAAATGCAAGCATCCCCTCTGAATACGTCCCCGGATTCATCTCCATGGTGATCTCTGCTTCCGGCAAAACATGAAATGCCCCGCGGACATGATTCATAATCATAGAAAGATCTTCAGGGCTCAGAGTGGTAGGCGTTCCACCTCCGATGAAGATCGTGTCAACGTCAGCTTTCGGAAATACCTCCGCAGCTGCACTAATCTCCCTGCACAAAGAAGCCGCATACGCAGTCCTGTCCGCACAGCTCACCCCACTCCACGAGAGAAAATCGCAGTATTCGCATTTACGTACGCAAAACGGTATATGTATATATAATCCAAGCGGCTTCTTCACAGGTAATCATCTCCCATCCGGAAGGAATACTTACGCTCCTATGCATCTCAACGCTCCGGCTGTGTCGTTTTGAACTTATCTATCGTCGCTCTCCTTTGCAAGCAGCCACGCCATGACATGTACTGCCTGCAGGAAATCCCCGCCATGTATCAGGCGCTCAATCTCCTCCGCTGTAAGAAGCTTTGAATGAAGAAACTCGATATCATCCAGATGCTGACCCGACACTCTCCTGCAATTCTTTGCGCGGTATATGTAAGCATAATTATCGGCAATTGTCGCATTGGAAGGAATGGTGAGCAGGTGCTCCCACTCATCAGCCTCGTACCCTGTCTCCTCGAGCAGCTCGCGCTTCGCACTCTCCAGAGAATCCTCGGCGATGTCTTCCCGTGCGCTGTCTGTCCGGTAATCAAACGCTCCTGACCGCTCGATTCCACCCGCCGGGAATTCCGTCGTGACATGGTCTACTCCCTGCCTGTATTGCCGCACGCAGATATATCGTCCGTTCTCATCCGACGCAACAATTACCACGTAGTCTCTACGACTGTATGTATAATAGGGTTCCGAGACAGTCCCATCGGGAAGCCGATAGGCCAGCCTGCGAAAATCCAACCACTCATCCTGTATGATATGTTCCCGTTTTACTTCTTCCCACATCAGCGCTACATCGTCTGCGCCTGCAGCATCTTTCTTCAGACAGGTCTCGTTATCCTTGATTTCTCTTTTTTCCATTTTCTCACCGGCTATCTTTTATATCGTTGAATCATTACCTTAAAGTATATGATGATTACAGTTCCAAAAGTATCCTTCCGACACCGTGTTTATCAAGTGGCAAGAATAATACCTGGGCCACGCCCTACATGAGCAAAAAGTGAGAAAAGCGTCCCACCAATTGCGAATGTATGACAGGATTGCAGAAGTACGTAAGCACGAAGCAATCCTCAACCAGCTTTTGGCGCTTAGTCATATAATATCACATTCCGAAGACCCCTGTCTGTATTTATTCTTCATAGCACAATACCCACTACTTTGACTATGAGATAATAGTCTGTTTTCGACTCCCATCCATCTCATATCTTCTGACCTCTGATAAACGACCCCACCCTATACTTCTCCCCATCCGTCCACAAACTCACCTCCCCGCACTCGTCCGTTCGAAGTATCTCCGTGTTGACTTTCATGAGCCTGCGCAGCAGGGCTGCGTGCGGGTGCCCGTACCAGTTGTCCTTCCCGCAGGAAATCACACTGATCTCAGGCCGCAGGAAATCAAGAAACTCCTGCGGCGTCGAGTATTTCGAGCCGTGGTGCGCAACTTTCAGAATCTCCGCCCTATATCCCACCTTCCTCAGGCATTCCACCATTCTCTCCTCCCCGGCATTCTGCACGTCCCCCGTCATGAGGCAGTCAAAGCCGCCGCATCGCAGTGCAAATGTAATACACTGCCCGTTCTCATCCACCGGCACCGTCTCCACGCTCACGTCCGGTCCGAGTATTTCAAAATGTACGGTTCGGTTCCCATCCGGCTTCCCGTTTTTGATCCCCTCGGATGCAATTGTATCCGCCTTCCCGCTTTTGATCCCCCCGGATGCCAATGTATACGGCTTCCCGCCTTTGATTCCCCCGGATGCCAATGTATCCGCCTTCCCGCTTTTAATCCCCTCAAATGCAAATGCATCCCCCTTCTCCACATACAAAACCTGCACGCCGGCTTCCCCTGCCAGCTCCTCCATCTGCCTGTAAGCCTCGCCGTGCTCCCTCAGCACCGGCAGGACCAGCTTTTCGACCCTGATTGCCGTCTCACCGTCCCGCACAGCCTCAAGCAGTTCAATCACCCCGCACGTGTGGTCCGAATCCATATGTGTGAGGAACACATAATCAAGTCTCTGAATTCCCTCATGCTTTAAAAAGGGCATGATCCGATATGAACCGACATCATAAACGGTCGAAGAGCCGCCATCAACCATCACATTCTGCCCGCCGGGCATCTCCATCACGCAGCAGTCGCCCTGTCCGATATCCAGAAAATGCAGCGTCAGACCCGTGCGGACATGAATAGCAAATATCGCGACAAGCGGAATCACGAGCGGATACAAAAGGAACCTGCGGATCCTCGCTCGCCATTTGTCCAGAAAATATAGAAATCCGACAAGCAGCAGGTAGTAGAGCACAATCTGCCACACCTCAGGTCGCCCGAATATAAAATTTGCATAGGGAAGACGTCGGAAAAATGCCAGAATCGCCATGATTGCCTTCAGCAGGACCACTGCCGGCAGGGAAAAAAGACCCGAACATACACCGCCGAATATCGTCCCGAAAAGACCGAACAACAGCACGAAGGGAACGAGCGGAACCACGATAATATTAATCAGAACTGTGTAGGATGAGAACTCGTAAAATGACCAGAGGATGACCGGCAGCGTGACAAGAAATAATATAAGACCTGTTACTAGACCGCTGCGGTCATAAAAGACAGTGAACACCGTGACTGCCAGGAAGGAAAGAATGAAACCGCTGTAGAAGACATATAGAGGTTGCTCTATGACAATGAGAAGTGCCGCAAATGCGATCGCTGTCGGCGGATCATACGTCCTCCCCGCAAAATCTGCACCTCTCATGACCACAAACATGATCACTGCGCGAATCGTCGCGACCGACAGACCGGTTAGGATTGCATATGAGATAAGAATCACAATTGCCAGAGCACCTGCGCCCTTTTTTCTGTCTCTGTTAAAGAACGGAATAAGAAGAAGCAGACGGTAAATGCCCTCACCGAACAGAGATATGTGAAGCCCCGATATTGCGAGCATATGGGACACGCCGCCCATGGAAAAACCGGTCCGCACATCTTCGGTCAGCAGCGATTTATCTCCGAGAATCATGGCGGATATTATTCCGGCTGCCTCCTCCGAAAAAGCATGTCGGATGCGTTCTCGCAGCGCTTCCCGGACGATTGCAAGACCCTCAGGCACCGGATGTATACGGGAAGACAGTACCTGAATCTGCGGATCGGACATAGTGTATCCGATTCCACGCAGGCGATAATAGAATGCCCTGTCGAACTGGCCCGGATTTGTAGGCTCTTCAATAGGTTTCAGCATGCCAAAAGCACTGACATGTATCCCGACCGCATAATGAGCGGGTACCTTCAGTGTAATTCTTACATTGCTTATATTGTATGTTTGAGAATGAACAGACAGAACTGCCTGTTTGAGAAAAAGATAAGAAAAGTCTTCCTGCTCCTCCGATCGGAGGACCTCACCGGTCACAGTAACGTCCCGGGGAACTTCCAGCAATCTGTAAACAGCCCTCCTTTCGGCCTGTCCCCTCTCCGGGGGCAGACCGAAAAATGTAAGGACTGCAAAGATCACAATACAGAGGACGCACAGGAAAGCCAGCGGACGTCTGGTCATACGCGCATCGCCTCTTTTTAGTTCACCTGAATATTCATTGCCTTGCCTGTGATTAGCTCAGGCATAAGCAAAATCAAGGTGATTCTATTCAGTTTTAAACAAGTCAGCCGACCTTAATAAGGAATGTCTGTCTCTGCTTGGTGCCTGTTGTATCATACATGCTTACTGTAAGTCTGAAATCTCCGGGATTATCCACGCCGATACATTCCTGTGCATGGCATGTCGCACCAACAGGTATAGTTTCCGGAGAGCTCTCGACTGAACCTGCATACGAGTATCCCATGAGTCCCGCACTGTCGACGATCTGAGAATCTACAGTCATGAACAGACCGACGTCCTCGGAATCCCCGCTCACATCGGATGCTTCTTCCTGATATCCCAAATTCGTATACTCGTAATCTACGACATAAAGTGCTGCAGGATTTCTGTACTCGAACTCGTTTCGCTCATCCGTCGGTCTTACTCCGGTAATCGTCAGTGACCACTGTCCGTCCACCGTCCAGGGCTCGCCGATTCCCAGCGTACCGGCAGTTTCAGCTTCTACAGGCGGTATTGCCATTTCCACGTGTTCCGCATCGGGATCAACGATAAACGACGCCTTGTTCTGCTTCATTTTTACATCATACATTGACATATTTAACTTGAATGCGCCGGGATTCTCCACACCGATCCATGCCTGTGCACGGCAGGTAGCTCCGACCGGTACATTTTCCGGCAGATAGGTTATCAGACCGGGATAGAAACAGCCCTCGGCTCCGGTCGAATCAACGATTTCCTGATCCAGTGGGATATAAAGACCATCCAGAATAGTATCCTCATATCCGAGATTCGTGTAGGTGTAATCCACAACATAGATCACTGCCGGATTCAGGTCACTGAACTCGTTGCGCTCCTCTGTCATCGTTGCACCCAGAATCGTCATGGACCACTGCCCGTCGACGGTCCAGGTCTCACCGTTTTTGAATTCCGGGACCTTCTCCTCAACTACAACTTCCTTAACACTCTCTGCCTTACTCGCCTCTGACTGATCCGCTGTGGATTCGACAGCTGTCTCCGGTTTTTTCTCTTCTATTCCGAGAATTCCCGCCGAATTACAGGCGCTGAGCAGGCTGACTGACAAAAATACTGCAAATGCTGCAATGCCTCTCTTCATACACATCTCCTTTATCGTACCGGCTTCTGAACTGTTAACAAAGTTCTGTGCTGCCGGATTTACATGTTTCGGTATACTCCGGTCAGTATGCCCGTTAACCTATCGTGCTCCCGACCGGTTTATACTATATCACATAGTCTTTATGAAAACAAACTTGTTATTGAATGGTCACATTACTCGGTCCGGTACCGACCACCGGATCGCGTGAAGCTTCGATCTGTGCTGCAGCTGCTGCCGCCGCTGCCTCTGCTGCCGCTCTCTGTCTCTCAACTTCGGCCTCCGTCGGAAGATTTCTTGCCTTCTTCGTAGCCTGGTCAAGTTCATAGCGAAGATCATCGTACTCGCCGTAGCCTTCACAGTGCGTGATTGCCTCCTCGGCCCCCGCAATCAGTGTATCGACCGACGAGGAATAAATGGTCCTGTCATTCAACGCAGAGACGTAATACCACACCGTGTTGACCCAACTGTCATGCGTAATTTGAAGGGCCGATTCGGAGGACTGGGCCGCCTGCTCCTCGTTCCAGATTCGGTCAGCCTGTGCCTGAGCCTCATTTTCGGCGTTCATAGCGTCTATCCAGTTGTTCTTAACGTCTCCCGCGAGCAGCGAATACTTATACTCTGCTCGCTCGCGAAGATCCGCCTGCCTCTGGTCATCTTCAATCCTGCCGATGACTTCCATGACTGCATTGAACTTGTCATCGATGGCGATCGCTTCGTCCACGTTGGCGACCTGATACTGTTCAAATTCACTTACAGTCGCTTCCGCCTCAGCCATTTCCTGAACGATTCTGCGTTCGCGCTCATTGTCCGCGATCTTCTTTTTCAGCTCACCGGAAGTATAATCCATACCATCCGGTCTGCTTGCGTAAATGTTTTCATGATAATCAGGTCTCTGCTCAGAGCCGTCCGGTCCTGACAAAATGATAGTCTCCGGAATTTCAAATTCTTTTCTTTCCAGATCCTCATGCATCTCATTCATGAATGCAGACCAGACCTGAGCCGGATATCCGTTACCTTGCAGGTGGTCATCCGATCTCGGCATATCGCAGCCTATCCAGGTCACCGTTGTATAATACCGGCTGAAACCGGCGAACCAGGCGTCCCTGTTTTCATTTGTCGTTCCGGTCTTACCCGCAAAGCACTGATCCTCATTCTTGATGGACACGGCAGAACCGTACTCTTCCTCGATTGCTCCCACCATCATATCGGTCAGAATAAATGCGGTATCCTCACTGAACACTTTTTCTCCGTCTTTCGGGTCGTACGAATAAATAGTCCCGTCCGCCTCCGATATCAATGAGAAAATGCAAGTACTCTCACGCATCACACCGCCGTTCGCTATGGCAGCAAAGCCGCGCGCCATGTCGCTGACCGTCTCTCCGTTCGTAAACGCTCCCAGAGCAAGAGCTGAGTTATATGCATCACCGAACGACATATTTCCGAATTTCATCTTGTCAAGGTAAGACATAGCGGTCTCGGTCCCGACATCATTATAGATTTGAACAGCAATCGTGTTAACAGACCTTGCCAGAGCTTCCCGCACGGTCATATCCCCGAGGTACTGGCCGTCCGAGTTCTTCGGCGAGTAACCGTTTATATTGATCTCACTGTCATTGTAGATCGTAGAAGCCGTGACGATTCCTTCATTCAGCGCCGGTCCGTAGACCAGAAGCGGCTTGATTGCGGATCCTGTCTGTCGCTTCGCCATATATGCACGGTTAAATGCATCGTCCGTGCCTCTTCCGCCGACAACTGCTATGACCTGTCCGTTATCATTATCAATACAGATAGCAGCACCCTGCATGTCGTAACGGCCGTCTTCCTGCTGGTCCGTCTGCTCCTCCAGTGTCGTGTCGAGTGCATTCTGCAGCTTTTCCTGTACATCCTGATCATAGGATGTGTTGATTTTGAATCCGCCGCTCCTGATTCTTGAGGTCGCTTCCGTATATGCTTCGCTGTATTTTTCCTGATACGCGTCGTAATCTTCCTCCGAAGAAAATGTGTACTGGAATTCAAACCCATCATGCTCCATCAATTTGATGGCGGCACAGTAGACCGCATAGCTGGATTCATAGCTCTCACTGCCGATGTTATCGCTGATCTCATGTACTTCGGGACGCTCGGCGACTGCGGCTGCGTACTCCTGCTCGGAGATCGAGCCTTCCTTTAACATCTGCCCGAGTACTCTCTCCTTCTTCTGCATACAGAGCTCATAGTTGGCTACAGGATTATAATTGTTCGGCGAATTGCTCGTCCCTACGATCATCGCAGCCTGCGCGAGATCGACACTCTTCGCATCAACGCCAAAATAATACTTCGCAGCACCCTCGACGCCGTAACAGCTGTTGCCGTAGTAGCAGCTGTTGCAGTAGAACTCCATGATATCCGCTTTGGTGTATTCTTTCTCAAGCTGAAAAGCGATCAGAATCTCAAGCGCTTTCCTCTCAAATGAACGTTCCGTCGAAAGCAGGTTATTCTTGATGACCTGCTGTGTGATGGTACTTCCGCCCTGTGTGATCCTTCCTCGATGTGTCACAAGTGCGATCGCTGCGCGGATCGTAGCCTTGAAATCGACGCCGTGGTGAGACTTAAAGCTCTTATCCTCGACATCAATGTAGCCCTGCTGAATATAGTGTGAGATATCTGAGATGTCGACATAATCGTAATGTTCGTAACCAAGCTTGCCGATCAGCTCTCCGTCACGGGCGTAAATCATGGTGTTGGTCTGTCTTCGGAAGCTTCCGGTATCCATATCAGCGAGGATGTCATAGATGCGTTCCCTGGCTTCTATGTAAAGCGGACGGAGCCGCACGAGACCGTATATCATGCACACCAGGAAAAGCACGCCTGTTACCCAGAGAAAAGTTTTAAGAACTTTCCTTTTCTTTTTGCTTAGGACTGCCTTCTTGTTTACTTCTGCCATTTTCCCCCCTGTGTCTGTGCAGGATCCGGTCCGCACAGAAGTATTCGAAACTGTGGTTGTAACTGTTCAGCATGGGCAAGGTACAAAGCGCCTGCAAATGGGGTTCTGAGCAGTTACCTGCGTTTATGGTCTGCACACGTTCAGAGAACGGTGCGCCTTGGCGGCGACACGTCAGATGAACGGTTACCGCCATTCTATTATTATACTATGGATGTCAAGTTTCTGTGAAAAACCTGTGAACTTTGCCCTCGGGGGGACGGTCGTAAGCGAAAAAAGGCTGCAGCCTTGATACATCGCCTCCATGCCCTGTATCAAAGCAGCAGCCTCCTCAATTTTCCTCAGCTACAACTTATGCCCTATACCGTAGATATCCCCCTTTACTAAAACTTCCCACCTTGTGTCTAAATTGCTGTCGAAACCATAAATAATGCAATCGGAGGGCGTCGCCTGGCGGCCGGTACTTTAAATTTTCAAGCGTCAGCGTACAAAATTTTTTAGTACCGCTGCCAGCGAGACCGAGCGAAATAAGTGAGATAGGAAATCTTCGATTTCCGTGATCGAACTTATGCTGTGCAGCGTCCCGACGATGCATTATTTAATGGTGAGACAGCTCGGATACCTACTCGTGTGGGAAGTTTGAGCCCTTTACTTAAAATACTCCACACCCGACTCAAATATCTTCAAATCCTGCTCGCCGTAAATATTCACTGCAACGCCGTCCCCGCGGCGCTCCACATGCGCCATCTTTCCGAAGACGCGGCCGTCCGGCGATGTAATACCCTCGATGGCATTGTATGAACCGTTCACGTTCCACTCCTCATTGAGAGAGACATTTCCGAACGGATCGCAATACTGCGTAGCGACCTGACCGTTCGCAAAGAGCTTATCGAGCCACTCCGGAGAAGCGACGAAACGTCCCTCGCCGTGGGATGCCGGATTTACATATACGCCGCCCGGTTGCGCATTCATGAGCCATGGGCTCTTATTGGTCACGACCTTCGTATAGACCATGCGGGAGATATGACGACCGATCGTGTTGAAAGTCAGCGTCGGTGCTTCTGCATCCTGTCCCGTGATCTTGCCGTTCGGAACAAGTCCGAGCTTGATCAGTGCCTGGAAGCCGTTGCAGATACCGAGTGCGAGACCATCGCGCTCATTGAGGAGCTTTTCCACCTCTTCTCTGATCTTCGCATTCTGGAAGGCCGTTGCGAAGAACTTTGCGGAGCCGTCCGGCTCGTCGCCTGCCGAGAAGCCGCCCGGGAACATGATGATCTGGGCGTTTGCGATCTGTTTTGCAAATTCATCTACAGACTCTCTTATATCCTCCGCCGTCAGGTTGCGGAAGACGGTAGCGGTCACAGTGGCGCCGGCATTTTCAAATGCCTTCGTCGTATCGTACTCGCAGTTCGTGCCCGGCATGACCGGTATAAATACATGCGGCTTTGCGATCTTGTTCTTGCAGACGTATATACTGTCGGCGTGATAGATTCCCCTGTCGGCGTCGATCGGAGCATCCACGCCCGCGTGTGTGCGGAAGACTTTCTCCAGCGTTCCGGTCCATGCACCGAGCATATCGTCGAGCGAAATTCTCGCGTTGCCGTAGCTGAATGTGTTGTCGTCCGTCACCTCGCCGATCACTCTGTATGTGGACACGAGGTTTCCGACCTGTCCGTCCTTCACCTCGACCAGCAGATCGCCGTACGCCGGGGAGAAGAAATCGCGCGGATCGAGATCATGCTCGATTTTTACGCCGAGGCGGTTGCCGAACGCCATCTTCGCAGCTGCCGCAGCGATGCCGTGGCGCTCAAGAGCATAAGCTGAGACGATACGTCCTGCCTGCATATCCTCGCGGAGTTTTCTATATGTTTCGAGTACGCCCTCGTAAACCGGGAGCTGATACTCGTTTCTCGGAACACGTATCCAGACGAGCTTGCTGCCCGGGTACTTGAATTCCGATGTGATGATGTCTTTTTCCTTTGCGACGTCGACTGCGAAAGAGACCAGTGTCGGCGGAACATCGATGTGTTCAAATGTTCCCGACATTGAATCCTTCCCGCCGATCGACGGAAGGCCGTATCCGATCTGAGCTGCATATGCGCCGAGCAATGCTGCGAACGGCTGGCTCCAACGTGTCGGATCCTCCGTCATCCTGCGGAAATATTCCTGGAATGTAAAGCGGATCTTTGTCACGTCGCCGCCTGCCGCTGCAATCTTGGCCATGGAATCCGTGACAGCCCAGACTGCACCGTGGTACGGGCTCCATTTGGAGAGATACGGATCGAATCCGTAGCTCATCAGGGTAACGGTCTCTGTATTTGCACCGAGTACCGGTACTTTGGCAGCCATTGCCTGTGTCTCGGTGAGCTGATATTTTCCGCCGTAAGGCATTGTGACCGTACCAGCACCGATTGATGAGTCGAACATCTCGACAAGGCCGCGCTGCGAGCAGACATTGAGATCAGCCATCGTGGACAGCCACTGGTTACGGATATTCTCGGAATCATTGACATCTGTCGGTGCAAACGGTGAGACATTCAGCTCAGAGTCCGCAAAATTCGGGACATCGACCAGCACGGAAGCCTCCTGGTGGGCGCCGTTCGTATCAAGGAAATCTCTTGAGATATCGACAATCTTATTTCCTCTCCAGTGCATGACAAGTCTCGGATTCTCCGTAACAGTCGCGACAACCGTGGATTCCAGATTCTCCTCATGCGCATACTGCATGAACTCCTCGACATCTTTCGGGTCAACGACGACTGCCATTCTCTCCTGGGATTCGGAGATAGCGATCTCCGTGCCGTCGAGGCCGGCGTA
Organism: Lachnospiraceae bacterium; assembly: GCA_017433725.1. Taxonomy (GTDB): domain Bacteria; phylum Bacillota; class Clostridia; order Lachnospirales; family Lachnospiraceae; genus Chordicoccus. The sequence continues at coordinate 21,306 of JAFRGQ010000082.1, read as the reverse complement.
CTTCTTCGGAACCTTATCGAGATCGATATCAAGACCGCGTGCAAGTTCTCCGATCGCAACAGACACTCCGCCTGCACCGAAATCGTTGCACTTTTTGATCAGATGCGCAGCCTCGCGTCTCCTGAAAAGCCTCTGCAGCTTTCTCTCCGTCGGAGCGTTACCCTTCTGGACTTCAGCGCCGCACTCCTCCGTCGACTTTTCCGTGTGGACCTTGGAAGATCCGGTCGCACCGCCGATACCGTCACGACCTGTCCGTCCGCCGAGAAGAATGATGATATCGCCCGGATCGGAATTCTCACGGATCACAGCGCTTCTCGGAGCCGCAGCGATGACTGCGCCGATCTCCATACGCTTTGCAACGTAATCCGGATGATAGATTTCTTTTACAAGACCGGTGGCAAGACCGATCTGATTGCCGTAGGAACTGTAACCGTGCGCAGCCTGGCGAACGATCTTCTTCTGCGGTAATTTTCCCTTCAGAGTCTCGCTTTGCGGTCTCGTCGGGTCCGCAGCACCTGTCACGCGCATAGCCTGATATACATAAGTACGTCCGGAAAGCGGATCGCGGATCGCACCGCCGAGGCATGTGGCGGCACCGCCGAACGGCTCGATTTCCGTCGGATGGTTGTGCGTCTCATTCTTGAAATTGATGAGCCACTCTTCCTCTACCCCGTTCACATCAACCGGAACCACGATGGAGCATGCGTTGATTTCGTCGGACTCTTCCTGATCGTTCAGTTTGCCCTCGGCCTTCAGCTTCTTGACGCTGAGCGTTGCCAGATCCCAGAGAGATACATATTTGTCATCGCGTCCCTTGTACATTTCGTCGCGGTGCGCGAGGTACATCTTAAAGGTATCCTCCAGAGGCTTTCTCATATCGCCTTCTTCGAAGTTGACCTCTTTCAGCTCTGTCTGGAATGTCGTGTGACGGCAATGATCGGACCAGTACGTATCGAGCACACGGATCTCCGTGATGGACGGATTTCTCTTCTCCTCGTTCCGATAGTACTTGCGGATGAACAGGAAATCCTCGTATGTCATGGCCAGATTCAGAGAGTTGTAGAGTACTTCAAAATCTTCCAGCGGCATGGATCTGAAGCCCTTGAGTTCAGCGACATCTGCCGGTTCCGGATAATCCGCAGCCAGTGTTTCCGGCTTTACTTCATCGGTGATGCGGGAGTCTACCGGGTTGATGCAGTCGTTCTGTATTTTTGCAAAATCTTCATCGGAAATGTCTCCGATGACCATATATGTGGTAGCGGAGTGAACAGTCGGCGTTTCCTTCTCATTGAGGAAGCGGATGCACTGCTCGGCGGAATCGGCTCTCTGATCGAACTGTCCGGGCAGATACTCCACTGAGAAGACACGGTATGTGCCCTCTGCTTCCGGAAGCTGCTCTTCGTAGAGATCATCAACCGGCGGTTCTGCGAAAACCGTTCTCGTCGCTTTCTCATAGGTCTCATCTGTTATGTTCTCAACATCATAACGAATGAATACGCGAATATCCTCAATCCCCTCAACATGCAGGTAGTACTTTGCCTCATGCAGTAGGTCCTTAGCTGCGATTGCGAATGCGGGTTTCTTTTCAACGTATACTCTTCTGACCATTAATTCCTCCTGATACGATTTGAACATCTGAAAATTCACAGTTCGGCTTCAGGACACCGCATTTTTCCCGGCGGTCACCCAAAGCCGAACAAAGTATAGCACAGAAATCTTTCGTGTGCACCAATATTATGGTTATAGTGGCAAATGTATCATTAGTGCGTAAGCACGAAACAACCCGTAATCGACTTTTGGCGACCTTATCATATTATGATTAGAGCGAAAAAAGTATATTCACATATCGTGCTTGCACGTGAACGGTATTTACAGAATCGGAATCTTGATCACAAGGTCGGACATCGGATACGCCGAACATGCGTGGAACCATCCGAGCTCCTTATCCATGCGGCGTCTTCCGTCCCCGATCGGCGATACGAAAATCTCACCTTCAAGCAACTGGCTTCTGCACATTCCGCATTCACCTCCGCGGCAGTGCGTATCGAGTGCTATGCCCGCCCTCTCGACCGCGACCGCAACAGGTTCCGAAGCTGCTGCCTGTATGATATCCTCGTGAATACCTCTCACGACCTTGATCATATAGACCTCGTCTTTTTTATCCGAGGGATAACCGGGAATCAGGCTCACATCGGGCTGAGCGATCGCATCCTTGCGAAATCTTCCTGCCGGTACACCCATCTCTTTCATAATTTTTTCGACAAATGTATACATGGCGTACGGACCGCAAAACATATACGTCGTATCTTCCCCGGAATACTTCTCTATTATCTCCCGGTTAACAAAGCCTTTCTCGCCCTGCCAATCCGGATCGTCGGACATCACGTGAACGACTTTGACTTTATCGCATTTTCCGTCGATTTCATCCAGTTCTCTGCCGCACACTATATCCGACGAGTGAACGGAACCGTAGATGATCGTGAGATTGACATCGAGCCACCCTGCTGCGATTTCCCTGGCCATCGAGAGGAACGGCGTGATACCGCTGCCGCCGGCTATCGCAACGACATTCTTTGAATCGCGGAGCGGTTCATAATAGAATGTTCCGAACGGCATCGAGCCCCAAAGGACCTCCCCGACCTTTACATGATCGAAGAAATAGTCCGGAACAAAATAAGGTCTGTTCCTGCGTATTGTCACCTCAATAAAAGGATTGTCACACTTTGATTCAAACGGAGCCGATGAGATGGAATAGGGACGGTTCAGGACACTGTCACCGATCTGCAGGTGGAAGCATACGTACTGTCCGGACTGGAAGATCGGAATGTGTCCGTCGGTTGACCTGAGCCTCCACGTCTTAGATGTCGGGGAAACATCCCTCACATCCGTCACGATAAAGCGCATCTTTTCCGGATGCAAAGCATCGGACAGCTCGCGGATCGGATCTTCAGGTTCCGGTATAGGGGAGCCTTTCCTGAACTTTTCGCGGCGTGCGGAGGTCACCCTTGAAGCTCCGCCGACATCTTTCAAAAAGCTTTCTATTTTCATTTGTCGGCCCCCTTTCTCCTGTTCATCATTGCAGCCAGTTTCATATAGCCTGATACCAGTCTGTAATCTTCTTTCTGTTCTTTGCGCGAATCCAGTACCCCTTTGGCGGCTGCCCGGCCGTTCGTCACAGCGGGTCCCATACCGTTCCCTGACATGCCGTGCGCACCGGCAAATTCCAGACCTTCAATAAAATGATCTTCCTCCTTCATCTGAAGGCGTGCGACTGCGTGGTCATCCAGCGAATGGGAGTATCCGTAAATGCTTCCCTTCCATGCACCGACATAATGTGCAACCGTGACCGGCGTCTCCACCTCGATCTCAACGATATGGTCGTGAATGTTCACCCCTGTTGTCTCCTCGTAATTCGCTATCATCTCCGAGGCCAGACGACGCTTCAGCGCATGATACTCCGTCTCCTTCACTTCGAGGAACGGATCGACCAGAGGAAGAGCGGTAATGGAGAACTGTGTATATCCCTCCGGCGTGCAACCCGGATTGGCCAGATTGAGGCAAATCGATGTCAGGTATCCGTACGGGCCGAGCGTGTGGTAATTCTCCCAGATCTTGTCCGTATCCATCGTATCTCCCGAGAAGACATTATAATCCCGAATCCCGAGTTCCTCCGGCGTTCCGTCCAGGACCATCATGACCGAGACCGGGCAGACGGACAGCTTCCTTGCATTGACCATCTTTATCGCTTTAACCGGAACTTCCGACAGCGGCTCGATCATCTGCGTGTAGACCTTGTTCGGGTATGCGGCGCTGATGACATAATCGGAAAATATCTCGTCCCCTCTCTTCGTGCGCACCCCGTATACTTTCTTATTGCGGACAAGAATCTTCTCGACTTCCTGACGGAACTCGATCTGCGCACCGTTCTCCTCCACCTTAGCCTGCAGCTTCATACTCATCTCGTGTGAGAAATTGCGGCAGACATAACTTCCTCCGCGGAAGTAATCCGCCATAAGGAAAGCGTAGATCGTGAACGGAAGTGAACTCATCGGGTTGCCGACATAGATCCAGTACGGCGTCAGTATATCTACTATATCCTGCGGGAATTCATACGTTTCCATGACCTGCTTTGCAGAATATCCGACTGTCTTGACGAAATCAGGATGTTTCTTCAGCATCTCCGGCTTACTCATAGGCGTGACAGAAAGGGTATTCATGGAATTGTAGACCCGGTTGCACAGATTCATAAAATCATAAACTTTGTCACCCCATCCCGGATACTGCGCGTCGATTTCATCCGACATGGTCTTGAAACCTGAATGCAGGGTGATGTCGATCTTCTTCGTCTTCTCAATAAAACGATACGCTTCCGGTACCTTCAGCCAGTCAATATCAATTCCCATCTCGTCAAAGAACGTGCCGACCTTCAGCCGATCCTCCTTAGAACCGATCGACATCATCTCATGGAGTGTTGCCTCGATCTCGATTCCGTTCCTGACATAACTCGTGGCGAGACCGCCTGGGAGGTTATGCTTTTCCAGGATCAGAATGTCTGTGATGCCTCTGGCCTGAAGCTGCAGGGCTGCGGACAGACCTGCGAGACCTGCGCCCATAATAATCACATCATAATGCTCTTTATAAAACTTCATATTTACTCCTGTTTAAGCTCGTGCTCACATGCAGATAAAGAGAGGGGTTGCCGCAACAGGAAACATCACCGAAATCTATAGCATACATTTGCAGTCAATATCTGCGGTTAACGTCTGCAGATATTATTTGCAGAAAATGTCAGCTATGAACAGCGGTTATTTGCCTCAGTGCGACAGCCCCTGACTGTTTGTCATCAGAAGAATCTGTCCACAAGTTCACGTGAATACTCAGCTGTCTCATCCATGTCGCCGAAGGACATGATCTCACCGGCATAGTAGGTCCCGTTCATACCCTGCATAGCCTCGACCTTGTCATACCAGCCTGCTGCATAGTCTTCGGTGAAAACGTGCGGGAAATAGTACCAGTTCTTCTCATTGACGACCTTGGATGCTGCATTTCCCATAGCCTCAAGATCCTGAAGAACTATCTTCTTGCATGCGGTTGTCTTGTACGTTCTCTTCCCTCTGTGATTGCGCAGTGCGTAGGTCGTAATGACCTGATCCACGCTGTCTTTCCAACGGCGGTAGTAAACCATCAGATGACCATATCTCTCCGGAGTCATGTTGTCAAAGATATAATAGGAAATTTCAGGATGATTCTCCGGTTTTGTCTCGACTGCGAGAACGTCATATCTCTCATAATCGATCTTCGAGAAGAGCTCCTTCTCTTCCTCTGTCGCGTCAAAATATTTCGGCAGGAACTGAAGCGGTGCCGTCACAATAATCTTGTCATATACTTCGACTTCGTCATTCACAGTCACGAATACTTTTCCGTCATGACGCTCGACGGATGTGATATCGGAATTCAGTCTTGCCTGGTTGCGAAGCTTGTCATTCAGGCATTCCCAGATATACTGTGTGCCCTCTTTCCATGTCCAGAGATTGACCTTGACGAAATTCATGGTCGTCTGGAAATCAAGGTATTTCAGGACATACGCTGCCGGAATCTCATCAAAGTATCCGTAGCCGAAAGAAGTGAACGGTCCGATCCAGATGTCCTGAATGAGTTCAACGCCGTTGAGTTCACAGAACTCCTTGAACGGGAGAGCCAGCTCCTTCAGATTCGGGTTCTCGCCGGAAATCTTCTCGCGTCCCGGTGTTACGGCATATCCGTCATAGCGGCCTTCCGCCACGCCGCGGTGTCCGTTGACATCATATCCCTTATACTTTGTCTCAAGGAGTTCACCGAACTTCTTCAACTGCTTTCTCATCTTGAGCAGACGAGGAATCTTGAGCGGATTTTTCTTCGGCTCGAACGGCTCGATGACCTTGCCCTTCAGATTCTTATAATTACGATTCAGTTTCGGCCCGTCGTGTGTAATACCGCAGAATTCCTCCACATCGTGAACGGCATAATAGGACGGCACGCCCATGATTGCTCCCATCTCATATCTTCTGCCGTTGTAGTGAGGTGAATGACATTTTCCACCGACATGATCCTCTTTCTCAAGGATCGTGTAATTGAAGTAACCTTTCTGTTCAAGATACATTGCCGCTGAAAGACCAGCCGGTCCTGCACCTATAATGCATATCTTCTCATTAATATTTGCCATGTGTCTCTCCTTTATTGTTTTGAATTAATATTTGCCTTTTTATGTAGAAATTATCATAAGTTAATTATATAATTGTCACAAGATATTTGCAATAAACGGAGTAATTTTATGCAAATGTATCATTTATTCAAGAATATACACAAAGTATGGAGTGCCGATTCCGGTACGGCAATTATCTACGGAGATGATTCGAAAGCCATATCATACGCAGAACTGTCGGACATGATCCGCAGCGCGGCAAGCGAGATACGGCAGTCCGGCATCCGAAACGAACTGATTGTGACCGATCACGAGCCGGCAACGATTATCCGCATATTCGCCTGTGTGATATCCGGTTGCGATGTCACCCTGATCGATGAGAATACGCCCGATGAGACACTGTTTGCGCTGGCCCGTATGGCAGGCGCGGAGAGCGTTTACGCTTCCGATCCCGACCTGCTTGAGGAGTTATGTGAAGAGTGCGGATGCGCGCCTCAAACCTTTGAACCGACATGCAACATGAAATTGACGGATTCTGCTGCGGAACTTCACGCCGATGAAGAAAGCAGCCAATGTTCTGTTACAGATCATCAGACCGATGAGGAAAGCCGGCGTTACTCTTCCGGCGCAGTTGAGAATCGTGAGGGCCGCCTCATTTTCTTCACATCGGGAACGACCGACAGCTCCAAAGCCGTCGTTCTCACGTCAGAGAGCCTTCTTTGCAGCAGCTACTCCGGACAGAGTATGCTGCCGTGCGGACCGGGTGATATCATTCTGTCACTGCTCCCGTTCTCCCATGTCTTCGGTTTTGTCTGTACAATGCTGTGGGGACTGACTTACGGTGCGACCATTGCGCTCGGCAGAGGCACAAGGTATCTCTTAAGTGACTGCGAATTCTTTAAACCCACTATTCTTCCGGTCGTACCTTCCCTGCTTAGAATGCTCATGCAGCAGCATGCGCTCCCCGACAGCCTCAAGGTCGTGCTTATCGGTGCGGCGCCGCTCGATTCCGTTTCGGTGAAAGCACTGCAGAAAATGGGGATGAAGGTCTATCTTGGATACGGACTGACAGAGACATCCAGCGGGATTGCTATCACTCAGGACCAAAAGGATCCGTTCGCGCTCTATCCATGTCCCGGTGCGGATATTCGCATCGAACCGGACGGTGAGATCTCTGTTGCGACGCCTTGCATGATGCAAGGTTATCTGGATTTTTCGGAGACAGTCAGAGAAGATGCAGGAAGCGATAAAGCAGAAAACAATGACAATTCTGCGTACGTGCTCGGCCATCCGATCATCCCGGTTCAGAGCGAACGGCTCTACACGGGGGATCTCGGATCTCTGGATGCGCAAGGTGCACTGCATCTTACAGGACGAAAAAAAGACATGCTCGTGCTGCCGGACGGCACGAAGGTATTTTGTCCGGAATATGAAGAGGAGCTTTCGGAACTTATTGGATTATCGGATCTCACCGTCATTCTGAAAGAAAACAGACCGTTCCTGGTCATCGGTGAGTCTGAAGGAAGCATACCCGAAAACATAGATAATCTGCTTGCAAGGTTCAACGAGAAGAGAGCGATGGGGCTCCGTATCTGCGGTGTCCTCAGCTATGGCGAACCGCTTCCGAGAACTGCAACGGGCAAGATACGACGATGGGAAATTGAAAGACATTTAGTCTGAAGGGAGATTTAAAATGGCAAAACTGTCAAGAGATGAAATTAAGGAGCGGACATTGAAAATCATTTACAATTGTGTTCCGGAATTGAACGGAGTCCCGCTCGATGAAGATTCTGTTGTGAACACGGACATGGCTATGGATTCCATGAACTTCATTCTTGTTATCTGCAAGATTGAGGCAGAATTCGATGTTAAGATCCCAAACCGTAAATGGAACCGTCTGAAGACGCTCGGGCAACTCATTGATGCAATAGAAAAGTATTCAAAATAAAGAAATTAACTATGGATTATTTCGAAAAAACATTTACTATACACAGCCGTGATGTAACGCGGCATCGCGAGCTCAGGCTATCCAACATGCTCGGTTTCTTTCAGGAAGCATCCATATCACACACGGAAGCTCTCGGAGTCGGACGTGATAAGACATTGGACAAAGGTCTTCTCTGGATCATTGCCAGACAGTCTGCTGAAATCATCAGAATGCCCCGCTACGATGAGGAAGTAACGTTCAGGTCATGGCCCGGTCCGACTATGCGGGTATTTTTCCCGAGATATTATGAGGTCTCGTCGGGAGACGAAACCATTGTCAGGGGATGTGCCATGTGGATGCTGATTGACGAGGAGACCAGGAACTTTATCTTCCCCGATGAGTACGGAATCGAGATAGAAGGATTTCTCACGGGAAACGAGATTCCCGAACCGCGCTCTCTTGCGATTTGGTTCAGAAATACTGATGACCTCCGGCTTGTCTCCGAGAATCTTTACACAGCACGCTTCAGTCACATTGACATTAATGGGCATGTCAACAACTGCAGGTATTTCGATGTGGTCGAGGATATGATTCCGACGGAAGAATACATCGGATATGATAACACATTGATTGAAGCGGAGTATCTGACGGAGGTACGTCCCGGTGATACAATCACCGTCAGGGCGTATCAAACGGACGATGCCCGCCTGTTCGAAGGTGTAACTGACAGAAGCTGCTTCCGGATTCGCATGAAAAAGATATAAGAGATTGTACTTACGATGAAAACAAATATCACCTTACGCGCGTCTCATAGACTTACGTCACGAGTATTGCGCGATGAAGAATAAATTGATTGTTTAGCAAAACTCACTATCGCAGGATTCGGAAATCTATAGTAAAATAGGGTTTGTCACTTAAATCAGATATCCACGACATATCAGTCGAGCAGATAAGATAAATCCATTTACTTAAAGGAGGATACATTATGAAAAGACGACTTCTCGCAGTTCTTCTGTCGCTCACTCTCGCAGGCACATTCATGGCGTGCGGCGGCTCCAAAGAAGGGGCTGAGACAGCCACTGTCGCAGATCAAAGCATATCCGACATTAGCACAGCGCCGACTGTAACAAAGGCTGCGACTGACAGTAAAACAACTGCCGGCGACACGACCGCTTCTCAGGTCACAAAACCTGCTGCAACCGATTCCGCTTCCACAACAGAGAGCGGTCAGAGCGATGTCATTACGCCGATCCCGGCCCAGGAAATTACAGACGGCACAGCCGCTGCCGGCACGACTGCTGACGGAACTGCCGGAACAGCTGCAGGCACAACAGCTGACGGAGCAACAGTTGACGGAACCCAGGGCACGACAAATTCACAGAAGATGATAACGACAGCGGATATCAATGTCCGCGAGGAAGCTGATTTCGAAGGCGATATTCTCGGAGGATACGATGAGGGAGATGAAATCACTGTCATAGGAGCCGAAGGTGAGTGGTACATCGTCGAGTATGACGGTGAAAAGGGCTACGTCTACTCCAAGTATCTCAAGTCTGCCGATGCTCCCACCGGTTCTTCAACCGGCTCTTCCGACAGCACCTCGGAGAGCAACGAAGACTCCGAATACTCCAAGTACGGCAAGCTCGTCGATGGTGATGGAGATCCGGTAAATCTTAAGTATTACGACGGTTCGTATGAGATCTACGACGAGGACGGCAATCAGGTCTTCATCGAAGGCGTAAATGACTGACCGGGACTAAATCCGAAAAATTCAAGAATAAAAGGAGGCTGTCGCATCAGACAGTTGCTGCAGCCTTCCCCATACATAGTAAAAATCCGACCTCGACGGTCGGATTTTTATTATTATTTTTTATTTAGTTCTTGTAAAAATCTTCCATTGCATAGCGCTTATGCATATCCTTATATCTCCAGCGGATTATCTCGTTTCCAGCGAGGACTTCCTTCTCGGTCCCGTGGAACTGGCAGCGTATGCAGTAATATTCCTTTTTATCCTTATCATAGAACATATCTATATCCAGATCCCTCTGAAAGCAGGAGGGGCATCTGAAATTCAGTTTTCCCTTGCCAGATTGAGCCATGTTGCAAATTCCTCCTTTCCGGTGATCCGAACCGTATATCCGAGTGTGAACATCGGTGAAAATGCGTATCCCTCACGCACATAACCGACTGCATCTTTATCCTCCGCGCGAAGTGCCGCACGGGTCTTGATAGCGGGAATGAGAGCGGAGACTTCATTTGCACCTTGCAGAGATTCCTCACGGCACTTGTACTCATAATTGATAGTCTTTACTTCATCGCCGCTTACCTGCAGTGTGATGCCGGCCATATCTTCCGTGTATTCTGTCGTGCCATAGCAGGCGACCATGTACTCATTGATCGTAACGTCGGCATTTGGATCGCTCATCTCGAGAATCTTCCGTGCAATCTTGATCTCGGAAGATCCTTCTTCAAATGTTATGACCGTCTGAATCTTCACTGTCAGATCAGTGAACTCGATGTCGACCGGATCCAGTGTGAGCACTCTCTTTGTTCCGACGCCTTCTTCCGTTCTCTCCTCGGAGAAATGCGCTTTTGTTCTGCAGAGGCACAGGTCAACTTCCTCACCGTTGTGGCAGATCTTGGCAGAACGAATCGTTCCCTCACCCGCATAGTGTGTGAAATAGCCTGCCCTGTATTTCTCCTGAATCAGGAAAGGATAGCTCGCATCCTGAATATGCGGCGTTCCGATTCCGACCGGCCACTCAAGTTTTGCGGCATACGGACGAAGATCAACGATTGCTCCGCCCTGATCCATGTTGACGCATGCACGCATGTAGGGATCGCAGTACCAGAAGAGCTGTTTATCGCTTCCGTAGAGTACGTCTCTCCAGAGTGCACATTCCGGCTCTGTGTAGTGCTTCTTCTGTCTGTAATAATCCGCAAATTCTGACATTGTCATGTCGATGAGCTGACCTTTTTTCTTGAGATCGCCGTAATACTTACAACCGTCCGAATAGGACTTGTAAAGAAGTTCGTAGGGAGCTTCCCAGCGTCCCATCTTGTTCATCCAGCCGGGACCGACGAACATCATGTTGTATGCGTAACCGTTGTTGTACTGCTCAAGGCTCCTGTACTGATCGATCAGATTGTAGAGGTACGGATATTCCCATGTCTTCGAATCATAAATCATACCGCGAAGTACGTTCTGCGGATGTGTTCCGAAATTGGAACCGTTCCCGTCATAGCATGCGATCAGGTCTCGAGAGAGGTGCGGGATGGCGACAATTCCGCTGTCCTCTGCGGCATTTGCAGCCGGAGCGTGCGTATTGACTTTGGACGGGATCCATGGAGCCCACGGACCGCCATCCATGAATGTGTACCAGCTGTTATTGCAGGTGTGGTATGCTTTCGGGCCTTCTTCCCAGCATGTGGCGACAGCACATTTAACGGATGGATACTGCTCCTTTATGTAGTTGATGAGCTCGGCATCCATATAGTAGGACCCGGTGGATTCCGGATAGAATCCGAATGCATCGTAGAACTTTCCGAAGACATCATTCACGATGGCTTTCTTATCTTCCATGGAGAACATCCAGATGCAGAAATCCTTGGTCTTGTATTTTTCACGGAACTCTTCACAGGGAAGTCCGAGAAGAGAGAGCGCGATCTCATCACCGTATTTTTCGTGATCTTCTTTCGCGATTTTTACCGCTTCCTCGTTGAAGAGAGAAGCGTATGTCATCTGGATCGTGACCTTGAGACCATTTTCATGGGCCAGTCTCTGCTGTGTTTTAAAGATGTCCAGTGATTCTACGAGAAGGCTCGCATCGCCGAGATCTCCTTCTTTACCCTGTCCTGTAACGGTTGCGGAGTACTCCGGAACCATTTCGGGGCGATGAATGATGTTTACAATGAATTCACTCATGACCTTATCCTCCGTAAAGCAATTATGTAAGCGCTTTCTTTATGGTGAGATTATAAGACCGGGAGGGGGGTTTGTGCGTTCAAATACAATCTGAAATTGTGCAATTTCAACCATGTAAAATATGCACATATTGATCCTCTGCCGGATTTACGGAAGTAAAAGCAGGTTTGATTTCTGCTCCGTAATTTCTTGACTGCCGGCATTGAATCCTCTGTACGATTTACGAAATTATATCCGCTATCTCTTCCACCGTACGCGCAAAAAACAGCCCGCGCCTCTCCTCGCGGAACAGGAACTCCTCCTCAGTCATTCTCTCAATCATCTCGATGAGAGGATCATAGTATCCGTCCAGATTGAAGAGTATGCTCTTCTTGTCAGAAAGCCCGAGCTTTGTCTGGGATATGGCCTCCGCTATCTCCTCCAGCGTTCCGGTCCCTCCCGGAAAAGCGATATACACATCTCCCAGCTCCAACATGATTTTCTTCCGCTCCTGCATCGTCTCGGTCACGATCAGCTGGGTGATTCCCTCATGCTGAAGGGCGTCACGTACGAAAAAATCGGGCTCGACACCGATCACCTCACCGCCGCCCGCAAGCACAGCGTCTGCAAGAACGCCCATGAGGCCAACCGCGCTTCCGCCATAGATCAGGCGGTGTCCGGCTGCTGCGATCCAGGATCCGAGTTCCCACACTCCTTTTTTGTACTTTTCATCTTTTCCGGGGTTCGCTCCCAGATATACGGTTATATTCATATGATCTCCTGTCTCAGGTTTTCGTTTGTATATCACGTAAATAAATGATAGGAATATCAAGTATTTTTGCCGTGACGTACGCGGACACTCCAACTTCAAAGCAGAATATTGACTTCTAAAACCTCGGGAATTCCGCGCCGGAAATATCCCATCTCACTCTTCCCCTTCAACCCCGCTCCAGAACTCGTCCAGCACTCCTCGTACCTGCTCAGCCCTGCACGGAACGTAGGTGCTCCACTCACGCGGAAACATACTCTGACACTCTCTCGTCAGGAACCTGTCATCAAGAAGCACGATGACTCCCCGGTCTGACGCCGTCCGAATGACCCGGCCGGCCGACTGAAGAACCTTATTCATCCCCGGGATGAGATACGCATAGGAAAATCCATTCTTCTCCCTGCCCTTCGCGTCCGCGTCCTCATGGTCTTCATCATAATACCTGCGCAGAATCTCCGTCTCAGCCGAGACATGCGGCAGTCCGCAGCCGACGACAATCGCCCCAATCAGCCGAGAGCCCACAAGGTCAATTCCTTCTGCAAATATCCCGCCCATCACACAAAATCCCACCATCGTCATGGATGGATCTTCGTAGAAGTTTTCGAGGAATATCTCCCTGTCGATTTCGCTCATATATCTGCTCTGGGCCACATAATTCACGTCTTCCTCATCAAGCTCTTCCCGATACACATCGAGAACGTCCTTCATGAACTTATAGGACGGGAAAAATGCCATATAATTTCCTCTCCTCGCCGTCACCGTCTCATGGATATAACGCGCAATCCGCTGATACATGTTCCGGTTGCGGCTCCGGTACCTCGTGCTGACATCCGTACCGACCAGTATTATTTTCTGATCATCCTGAAAAGGCGTTTCCGCATAAACAGCATATGTATCATCTCTCCGGCTGAGGAGCTGCTTATAATAATTCACCGGCAGAAGCGTCGCCGAAAAGAACACGGCGGAGACTCCCTTATCCACCATCTCCTGCAACCGCCTTGCGGGATTCACACAGAAAAGCTTCAGATGAAAATGCTTATCCTCATCGCGAAATGCATAGATCACATAATCGTCATCCATCGCCTCATATGTGGATACGAAATCTCTCAGATGAAAATAAAAGTCACGCAGAGCCTCCTGCTCATCAGCATCGCCCGAATCTTTTTCTTCTTTAAAATATACCTGCAACTCTCCGTAACTTGCGAGCATTTCATTGACAAATGTCTCCTCAAGTCTCTCGATTTCCTCATACACGTTGAGCTTTCCGGGCTGCTCTTCTTCCAGCACCTCCAGCGATTTCCTCATGGCAAGAAGCTGTTTATTCAGCTTTTCGAGTTGTCTCGCAGTTTTCGTTCTCTTCCCTTTAACTGCATTTTTCGCTGCCAGCACTTCCTCCTTGATGAGCTCCGCACTGTACATTTCCCGCGCGCGGTCCACCAGATTATGGGCCTCGTCGACAAGGAAAATGTACTTTCCTCTCGCCCCTTCTCCAAAGAAGCGACGCAGATGAGCGTTCGGGTCGAACGCATAATTGTAATCGCACAGAATCGCATCGCACCACGAAGAGGTATCCAGCCCGAGTTCAAACGGACACACCTTCCACTTCTCCGCCTGCGCACGAATGCTGTCTCTGTCGAAAAAGTCGGCATTTTCGAGATACTCAAATACCGCATCATTGATCCTGTCAAAATGCCCTCTCGCATACGGACAGTCATCCGGGTTACAGGAAGGCTCATTTAAAGGACAGATTTTCTCCTTTGAGGTAAGTTGGACTGTCTTCAGGCGAAGTCCATTTTCCATCAGAGTCTGAAATGCCTCCGCCCCGACCGTCAGGGTCTGATTCTTAGCCGTCAGATAAAAAATCTTCTCCGCCATACCCTGACCGACCGCCCGCACAGAAGGATAAACAACAGACATCGTTTTCCCGACGCCGGTCGGTGCCATGAGAAAGAGCTCTTTCTCCTCCCGTATGGTGTGGTACACCGAGGAGACAAGATTCTTCTGGCCTTTCCGGTATTCGAACGGAAAGCTGAGCGGTCCCATAGAAGCGTTGCGGCTATCCTGCCATTTTACCTGCCAGTCCGTCCACTTTCGATAAGCCAGACAGATCTCATCATACCATGACAGGATTTCCTCGCGGGAATACGTGCTCGTAAAATACCGCATCTTCTTGTCATCTTCCAGATTGACATACGTCATGCGAACGCCGATCCGATCCGTTCGGCACGGGGCATCGTTCCATCCGTCCTTCAAATACTTACGAAGAAACATTGCTCCGTAGCACTTGGCCTGAGCCAGATGCACTTCGACAGGCTCATCCAGTTCATCAGGATCCATGTAGATACCTTTTATCTCATCTACGATGACGAGCGGCAGGGAGTCTGCAGCTTTATCGTCCGGTAGAGCCTTTGTATCATCGCACGCGTACGTAGTAAGAGAATCAGCCTTACTGTCATTGTCACTATTTCTCTCCGATGGCAATAAGCTCTCATCCACCCCGGGATTTATTAACGCCTTCTGAAACGCCTCCTCTCCCCGAAGAGCACTCTCATCCAACCCGGGATTCATTATTGCCTTGTGAGACGCCTCCTCTATCAACAGCTCAATCTCTGTCGGTCCAGAGTCTGCCTTCTTCTTTCTCCTGTCCTTTTTGCCGGATTTCGCAGATGTCTTGCGCTTACTTTGTCCCTTATCTCCATCATCCGTAAATACGCCGTCAGCCCGTCCCTCAATTCTGAGCGTATAGCCCCCACAGTCGATCTCATCAAAAAGTGAAAGCTCAGCCTGATAGTCTCCGGCTTTTCCCTTCTGGATCTTGCGGTGGATGCGGCCGCCCGCCAGCATGGCCTCAACATCAAAACCGCCGCCCTTTCGGGTATCGATGTCTCCGCTTCGCAGAATGAATTCGACAAGAGACCGAACAGAAATTCTGATGAGCGGAAGGGCATCGGCTTCTTTCTGATCATACATACCTTCTACTCTTTTGCCATCCATCATGGTTTCTTCCTTAAGCGAAGAATTAGCGGCTTCGTTATTTAATTCCTGTATCTCAGTATAGTTGTCTTTTTTCATCAAATAACTTTACAAGAATGCGCCTGCTCTTTAAACGCATACTTCGCCGGCATAAACCCGGCTAAACCTTAAGATAATTCCGTTCAAACTTGAATTATACATGAATGTATGATATTAAGACAATAAGGAAGCAGTGATATTGCATTCTGCACAGATCCATCTATCTTTTGCTGACCTTGATCTCACATAAAGACACATTTGCGAAACATAAACTTAGAAAATATTTGGAGCAATAATATGAAAACTTTAGAAGAGAGAATTCTCAGAGACGGACATGTAAGACCGGGAAATATTTTGAAAGTTGACAGTTTCCTCAACCATCAGATCGACATTTCGTTCATGAACGAAATGGGTAAAGAATTCAGAAGAGTGTTCGCTGACAAGCATGTCACAAAAATCCTGACGATAGAGGCATCCGGTATCGCCATTGCGTCCATCACTGCCCAATACTTTCAGGTTCCGATCGTATTCGCCAAAAAGACAAAGACTATAAACCTCGACGGCAGCCTCTATACCACTCAGGTCAACTCTTATACGCACCGGACCACCTACGACGTGGTCGTATCAAAGAAATTCCTGACGTCCGATGACCGTGTGCTTATCATCGACGATTTTCTTGCAAATGGCTGCGCCGCCCGCGGTCTCATCGACCTCGTCGAGCAGGCGGGTGCTGTGCTGGAGGGCGTCGGTATAGTTATCGAAAAGGGCTTTCAGGACGGTGGCAGGGAGCTGCGGGAGAGTGGGGTGGATGTGCGTTCCCTCGCGATCATAGAGAGTATGTCGGATAACAATCTGGTATTTCGTGACCAAGACTAAAGGCTTCTTGCAGTCCCCCGCAAGCCAAACAGTATAATTCATCCCGAAGTTTTAGAGGTGAGCTTTTAAAACTTCCCACTTCAGTTTTCGACCGGTCAAAGCTATATTATACCTGTCGATTATTTACGCGGTGAGCCTTTCCCCACATAACAAAACTTCCCGCTTCAGTACTCCACCAGTCGAACCGTATAATGTCTGGCGATTACTTACGCGGTGAGCTTTTCCCCACATAACAAAACTTCCCGCTTCAGTACTCCACCAGTCGAACCGTATAATACTGCCAATCGGCGTGGCGTCGTCGAGCGGCCGGTACTTTAAATTTTCAAGCGTAAACGCCGAAAATTTATTAGTACCGTTGCCAGCGAGACCGAGCGAAAGCGTCCCGCCGATGCAGTATTATAAGGTGAGACTGGTAGCGTACTAAAATACGGAAAGTTTCCTACTTCATTTATTAGTACCGTTGCCAGCGAGACCGAGCGAAAGCGTCCCGCCGATGCAGTATTATAAGGTGAGACTGTCCGTGAACTCAAGAGGAAAGTTTCCTAATTCAATCATTACAGTATTATTAGGTGAGGCTGGTAGAACCCCTGACTGCGAGAAGTTTCCCCTACTTCTTTTTTTTCCCCGGATTATACGACACCTTCCTATCGTTCTTATCCCCCTTCACCGACAGCTCCGGAATACTGTCAATGAACTTATACAGCTGACTGTACCCATACAGCTTCACATTAAAACTCCTGTGCTTCCTGCGAATCTCCTGACCCAGCGTCGCAAGCGCGATCGGCTTCGTCCGCCTCCTCACGATCTCCACGATGTCCTGTATCACCTGATCCGCCTCGCTGTCCTCGTCCTTCAGCCTGACCGTGATCGCGTTATTCTCCTTCAGCACCTCGATAGCATCCATATCTTCCAGGAACTTGGACAGCTGGCTGTAACCGAATGTACGGATATCGAAATCAGGATACTTGTTCTGCAGCTTGCTACCGATCTCGCCCGAGCCGGTAAGCTTGCCCTTGTTATCATTCTGTGTGATGATATTGATGATATCCTTTTCGATTGCCTCCTTGTCCGTACCGCTCGAGGCATTCTCATTCTCAAGCAGATTCTCAAGCTCGGTAAATACCGTACAGGCAGCTCTGAAAGAATCCGGCGTCTTCTTTTCTCCCATCCCGATGACGATCTTTCCGGACTCGCGAAGCCGGCTCGCCAGACGCGTAAAGTCGCTGTCCGATGAGACGATACAGAACCCGTCCACGTTGGAATTGTAGAGCAGGTCCATCGCGTCGATGATGAGCGCTGAATCTGTCGCGTTCTTTCCCGTTGTGTTCGAGAACTGCTGGATAGGAATGATAGACTTCTCAAGCAGTCTGTCACTCCATCTTGCGTTGGCCTGCGTTGTGAAATCACCGTAAATTCGACGGTATGTGATGATTCCGTACTGGGCAAGCTCATCAAAAATTCCGTTCAGATATTTTGCGGACACATTGTCCGAATCAATCAGAAGGGCGAGTTTTCTTTCTCTTTCTTCCATAATCTCCTCTCTTAAGGTCACATCCCGCAGCAGTGAGTCCAAGTCTCACCCGCGGGATTTTCCCTTTTACAGTTCGATTCCGTTCTCCGCGCAAAGCTTCCTTGCACTTTCCACGGAATCCACTCCCGTTTTGTTCTTGATCGGAGCAAATTCATATTCTCTCACGACCTCATAAGGCAGGCATCCCTCCAGTGCCTTCAGCAAGTCAAATATGAACAGCTCAAACTTGCATCCGTTCGGCTCCTCAGGTTTCACCTCGTTGCCTTTCTCATCAATGCAACTGATTTTCTTTCTCGCAATGTGAATCGTAAGCTCCTCATCCAGCGCACGCATAAGTCCCTTTACGCTGAACAGGTAATTCAGAATAACTCCGAAATAATACAGGTAATCACCATGTTCGTCAACCGAGTTCCTGAGCTCATCCGTCATCTCCGAATACTCAACGACAGCGGTGCGCCCGTCTTCCTTGCAAATGACGCCCACCTTCTCGTCCGGATCAGCCTTCCGGATTACCTTGGAACCTGCCTCATAGCCGGACAGGATCGTTGCTCCGACAAATGCCGGATCGCAGATTCTCTGCAGTACGTTATCGACGGCAAATACATTAAGCCACTCAATCCCCTCATTTTTCAGAATGTCGCCGATACCTGCGCGCACCATAGAAGAGAACCATCCGCCGTTTCCGTTGGGAGATGTGGATATCCTGCCCTTATTTTCAAGAAGAACTTTTCCCTCAAAGCTGACCGTAGGAGCCATGTCCTGCTTGAAAAATGCAATCTTATCCGCTTTGTAACCGAAATAATCGTGCTCTGCGAAGAAAGCCCTCGTCTTTGCATCATTGACATCACTCGTCATGACAAAGAGGCGGATCCAGGTTCCGGATTCCTTCACAACATCCATAAGGTTCTCGATCAGACGCTGGAAAATGTAAACGTGCTTTGTCAGACCGATATCGTACATACCTTTCGGGTCTGCGCTTCCGAGGCGTGTGCCCATCCCGCCTGCGAGAAGGACGGCACAGACTTTTCCTTCGCGGATTGCCTGAAGACCGACGCGAGTGAACTCCTCTTTTCTCTCTTCGATCTGTGCAACAGTCATCGCGGATAACGGTGAGAGCTCGCCGCGGGCTGTGTTGGCTTTCTCATTGGCCAGTGCAGATATAACGGAGAAATCAGTCTCCTCGATTTGATCGAGCAATGAAGCGCGCTGTTCATCGCTTAACGAATCATAAAATGCAAGCAGATGTTCCTGACCGTATGAGCTGAGTTTCTTCAAAGCTTCTTCGTAAACCATTTCATTTTCCTTTCTCGGTTGCTCGATTTATCATTATCATACTGCGACGTAACCGCACTGCTTTTGATTCTCCCCGGCATTGTTTTCGGTGTGCATCGCTCGCTATGTTAGCCATTATTCCGCCGTCACTTTCCGCTTCCGTACTCCGCACTCACCACCTGGAAAATATAAAACTTCAGGTATGAACTCTCCTCCGCCGCCCAGAGGATCGGATGGTCCGGTGCCTGTGTGCGCGCCTCGATCTGGCGGAGACGTACGTGAGCATCTCTGGCTGCCTTTCTCAGCATGTCCTCAAAGAGCTCCCGCGTCATAAAATGAGAGCAGGTGCACGTCGCGAGGTATCCCCCATTCTTCACCAACCGCATACCGGCGCGATTAATCTTGCGGTATCCCTTCTCCGCATTCTTCACATTCTGTCTGGACTTTGCAAATGCCGGCGGATCCAGTATCACGACATCGAACTTCTCCCCGGCCTTCTCCATCTCAGGAAGCATCTCTACAAGATCAGCCGTGACAAATCGCAGTCTTGTTCCGGCTTCATTTCTCATCCACGGATGTTCCGGCTGGTTAATGATATATTTTCCTCCATCCCCCTCACCGGATGAGACATCTGCCGTAAAGCCGTTCAGATATGCATTTTTCTCCGCCTGTACGATTGCTCTCTCCGAAGCGTCCACTGCGAGAACACTCGCTGCCCCTGCGAGTGCCGCATTCAGAGCGAAGGAACCCGTGTGCGTAAAACAGTCAAGTACTCTCTTACCCTTGCAAATGCCGGCTATCGCTGCCCGGTTATACTTCTGATCGAGGAAAAAACCTGTCTTCTGACCGTCTGCGACATCGACAAGGTATCTTACGCCGTTCTCGATAATCGGGACCTGCGTGTCAAAGGGCTCCGAAAGAAATCCTTTCGTCCGCTCCATTCCTTCCTTCATCCGCTCTTTCGCATCACTTCTCTCATAAATGCCCCTGATGTTCACGCCGTCCCCGGCAAGCACATCGACAAGTTCATCGAGAATCATACTCTTCATGCGGTCCATCCCCAGTGACAGGGACTCGATGACGAGCACATCCTCATACTTATCAATCGTAATACCGGGAAGAAAATCAGCGTCACCGAACACGATGCGGCAGCTGGATGTATCGACAGTATCCTTTCGATAGTTCCATGCATTCTGTACCCTCTCCCGGATGAAAAACCTGTCGATTTCCCTACCGCTGTCTCTTGTGAGCATACGAACACGGATCTTGGAATTGGTATTGATCACACCTTTTCCCATGGGAAAACCGTCAAAGTCGGATACCCGGATGACATCGCCGTTCAGAAAACTGCCTTTTACCTCAGCTATTTCGTTGTCAAATACCCAGGCTCCTCCCGATTTCAGCAGGCGCCCTTCCCCTTTTTTCAAGACTACTTCAGCACTTGATTCTTTCATGAGAACCTTTCCACAATTATTGTTAATTTTACATTAATTTTTTCGTTAAAACGCCAAACTTTTTAATTTTTTAGCTTTGTTCATGGTTTGTTCAAACTTGTATGGTATATATTTACTGTGCTGAAAACAGCACTCACTTTTTCAATGCCGATTCATTCGGCATCCCCGGAAGGCCGCAACCCCTCATAGCGGCCTTCTTTTATTTTGCTGTAATCTCTGACGCAGAATTCTCGTGACTCAAGTCGTGAGATGAATGCGCAAAATGATACTTGTCTCTGACATGGGATACAAACCCGCGTCAGAGATTAAAAGCCTCAGCTACACAATGCTCCACTGGAGCATTGTTACGCATGCTTAGGCACGGCGGATCGCAGCCGCGC
>JAFRGQ010000081.1 GCA_017433725.1 Lachnospiraceae bacterium | reverse complement strand
TGAATGTCTACCGCCTTGCTTCTCGTGCGGTTATAAACTGCAGTGATCTCAACATTTTCATTCTCGGCATACTCCGGAAGATGTCTTCTCACAGAAATAGCACCGCAGCCAATAACTCCAATCTTGATCTTGCGACTTTTTCCCATTTCTCACTCCAGGATCATCCGTACGCCACCGTAGATTCCTGCATTGTTTCCCAGTTCAGCAAGTTTGAACTCTGTCTCACGTGAAGCATGGAAGGCAAATCGCCTATATTCCTTTCGGATGCTGTCAATAAGAATGTCACCTGCCTTGCTCATGCCGCCTCCGATGACAAAGACCTCAGGATTGACCACGCATGCGATGGAGGCAAGGGCTTTCCCCAAAAGGTACCCAACCTGTCCGACCATCTCAAGCGCAACAGCGTCTCCCTTGCGGGCTTCATCAAAGATTTCTCTGGAGGTCAGAGACGGAACTGACTTCAGACTTGATTCAGCATCAGGACGCGCTTCGAAGTATCGTTTTGTAATACGTACAATTCCATTAGCCGATGCATACTGTTCCAGGCATCCGTGCTTACCGCATCCGCAAGCCTCAGGATCATCATCATACATCGGAATGTGTCCGATCTCACCTGCCGCGCCATTGATACCGGGCAATATTTTTCCGCCGATAATGACACCTCCGCCGACGCCGGTCCCTAATGTCACCATGACAATATCCTTATGACCTTTACCGCCGCCCTGCCACATCTCACCGAGCGCTGCAACGTTTGCATCATTTCCCGCTTTGCATCTGAAACCGGTCAGCGAGTACATCCGCTTCTCGACATTAAACACATCCCATCCGAGATTAATGCAGCCGAGCACTGTTCCGTCCGGGCCGACAGGTCCGGGAACGCCAATTCCGATTCCTTCTACATCAAGTTTGGAAATTCCATCCTTTTTTAATCTCTTTTCCACTGCAGCCGCAATGTCATTCAGTATATGGGATCCTCCATCTTCTGTTCTGGTGGGAATCTCCCAGTGATCCAGCAAGTTTCCTTCCGTTGTGAAGAGCCCCATTTTGATTGTTGTCCCGCCGATATCGACGCCAAATGCATAAGATTTCATGCTCTCCTCTTTCTGCGTCAGCGGGGACGCAGCCCCTGCTGACGCTTTGTTCTGCTGTTTTCTCAAATTACATAATTTCTCAGATACTTCGCGCTAAGGATAACAGAGTTCTTAACATCCTCTGCGCTGCCTTCGAATGCCTTGTCTTCCACTTCAATGACGCTGTATCCTTTGTAACCGATATCGGTCAGAGCCGAAACATATTTGCCCCAGTCAACATCTCCAAGTCCGGGAAGCTTAGGAGTCATGTACTCAAGAGGATATGCCATCACGCCGACATCTGCCAGCTTGTCTTTGTAGATCTTGATGTACTTATAGTGGACGTGGAAGATCTTTTACTTGAACTCATAAAGCGGTTTGATGTAATCGATCTGCTGCCATACGAAATGGGAAGGATCGTAGTTGATGCCGAAGTTGT
>JAFRGQ010000006.1 GCA_017433725.1 Lachnospiraceae bacterium | reverse complement strand
GGGCACATTATCATAATGATAATAAAAGGTGTTGCGGTTGATGCCGCATCTGTCCGAAATATCCTTAACACTGATCTTCGAAAGCGGCCTATCGTTCAGCTCCGCGAGAAAAGCATCCTTTATGGCGCGCGCTGTAATCTTACTGTTCGACATAACTAATCCTCCTCAGGCAATTCTAACCCATTTGCATGCGAAAGTCAGACAATTTTGCGAATTTGCCCAAAAATGCGACAGGCTTTTCAAACTGCCCATTCAAGTCGACTGCGCTTAGGCTTACCATACCTATGGTTGAAAACTGAGGAGAAAGGGATAAAAAATGGATTTCGGTTCTAAAGTCGTGAAGCACAGAAAAGCGATTTTTTTGGCATCGCTTATTCTGTTGATTCCGTCGATTATCGGCATGATAGCGACGAGGATCAATTACGATATGCTTTATTATCTGCCTGACGATATCGAGACCGTGCAGGGACAGAACGTCCTGCTCGATGAATTCGGCAAAGGCGGATTCTCCATGGTTATAGTGGAGAATATGAAAACGGATGAGGTGTCGGCGCTTGCAAAGGACATCGAGGCCGTAGACAACGTAGACACGGTAATAAATCTGGAACAATTGATAGACCCATCGGTACCCGAGGAGATGCTCCCGGATGTATTGCAGCAGAGCATAAGCAATCCGGATGCATCCATGCTGGTGGTGTTTTTTGATTCTTCGACTTCATCGGAGGAGACGCTCAACGCCGTGGAGACCATACGAGGCATATTGACCAAAGACGCGTACATATCCGGCATGAGCTCTCTCGTTTTGGACCTCAAAAAATTGTGCGAGAGGGAAGAGGTCAAATACGTGGGCGTGGCTGTAGTGCTCTCGCTCGTTGCTATGATGGTGCTGCTCGACTCATATGCCGCGCCGGTGCTTTTCCTGCTGAGCATAGGAATGGCCATATTCTACAACATGGGAAGCAACATAATCTTCGGAGAGATTTCCTTCATCACCATGGCTATAGCCGCAGTGCTGCAGCTTGCCGTCACGATGGATTATTCGATATTCCTCTGGCACAGATATACCGAGAGGCTCGATGCCCGTGGGGAATTAAAAGACGAGGAGCAGGAGAGAGAGTTCGAAAAAGAAGCCATGGCACACGCCATAAACGATACTCTGACTTCAGTCACGGGAAGCTCTATCACGACCATCGCGGGATTCCTGGCGTTGTGCTTTATGACCTACACAATGGGTAAAGACCTAGGCATAGTAATGGCCAAGGGAGTCGTCTTCGGCGTCGTGGCAAGCGTAACGGTGCTGCCTGTCATGATACTTAGATTCACGAAGCTGCTCAGAAGGACGCGACACAGATCGCTGATTCCGAAAATGGACGGACTTGCGAAACATCTCACGAGCAGATATGCGGTATATATCATCATATTCCTCGTGATGCTTGTGCCGGCAGTCCACTTCTACAATCAGCAGAATGTAGTATATGACTTCGCCAAGATGTTTGCCAGCAATGCGGAGAATATGGATGAAGAGGATATAGGCTTCCTGATAGCCAACAACAAACTGCAGGAGGACTTCGACATAGGAACCTCGCACATAATAATCGCGGATGCGGACCTTAAAGCCAAGGACGGGCGGGCCATGTGCGATGAAATCGAAAAGCTGGACGGAGTAAAGAGCGTTCTCGGTCTGGACGCAATCATGGGAACTTCGATTCCAAAGGAGATGCTGCCTGATGAGCTCGGAGGAGCTCTTCTGGGAGATAAGCATCAGATGATTCTTGTAAATTCATCTTATAAAGTCTCCACGGATGAGTGCAACGAGCAGATAGACAAAATTAACGAAATAATAAACGAGTACGACAAGGGCGCGACCCTGATAGGAGAAGGCCCGGCCACCAAGGACCTCATCGAAATCACGAATAAGGATTTCCAGGTGGTCAGCGCGATATCCATAGCAATGGTTTTCGTGATCATATTATTCGTGCTCAAATCCGTCTCGCTTCCGTTCATACTTGTGGCGGCCATAGAGTTTTCCATCATAGTGAACCTCGGCATATCGGGCTTTACGGGACTTGAGCTGCCGTTCATAGTGCCGGTCTGCATCAGCACCATACAGCTCGGATCG
Organism: Lachnospiraceae bacterium; assembly: GCA_017433725.1. GTDB lineage: Bacteria > Bacillota > Clostridia > Lachnospirales > Lachnospiraceae > Chordicoccus. The sequence continues at coordinate 1,262 of JAFRGQ010000006.1, read as the reverse complement.
ACCGTGGACTACGCGATACTCCTTTCGACCAGATACAAGGAAGAGAGGATAGGCGGTAAAGACAGAAGAGAGGCGGTCGAGACGGCCACGAGCGCATCGATACCGTCGATTATAGTCAGTGCGCTGGGATTTTTCACAGCCACGATAGGCGTATCGATCTATTCCAACATAGCGATAATAAGCACTTTCTGCACGCTTATGGCCAGAGGTGCGCTGATCAGTATGTTCACGGTAATACTGCTGCTTCCGTCGCTTCTGATGGCGTTGGATAAACTGATCTGCAAGACGACTATAGGGCTCAGGGACGCAAGATAACGGAGATGAAATGATGTATCGGTACATCGAGGAGGAAAGGAAATGAAACAAAGAAACAGAAAGAAAACCGGAAGATACATGTCGATATGTCTTGCGGTTGCCATGCTCTTCGGCTCGGCGCTGTGGGGACTGAACGTGATGGAATCGTTTGCCGAGAACGAGCCCGAGACCAGTACGGAGACTCAGGAAGCGATTGAAAAAGAATATCCGAACCTGCTGGCATCCTCCGATTCGGAAGGAGAGATGTTCAAGGAAGAGACCGAATATGTGGTCATGGACGCGGACGGAAACGTCACAAAAACATCCGTCGCAGAATGGATCAGAAACGGCAAATCCCAGGATAAGATAAATGATGTCTCAAGCCTCAAGGACATAGAGAATACCGCAAACGATAAATCGTTCAAACAGGACGGAAACAAGCTCGTATGGGACGCAGGCGGCTCGGACATCAAGTACAAGGGAAATACGGACAAAGAGCTTCCCGTAAAGGTGAACATCTCATATTATCTGGACGGTCAGAAGATGAGCGCATCCGAGATCGCAGGCCGGAAAGGACATGTAGTGATAAGATTCAGCTACAAGGTAAATGACAGCGTGGAATCCGGCGGATACACATTCAAGACGCCTTTTACCATGGCGAGCGGAGTGCTTCTGGATGATGAACACTTCACGGACATCGAAGTGGAAGGCGGTAAAGTGATAGACGACGGTAGCAAATGCGTTTGCCTCGGAATAGCTTTTCCTAACCTGAAGATCAATCTCAACACAGATATATCCGCTCTCGACATACCGGAGAGCGTCAGCATCAAAGCATATACGGATAAATTCGAAATCGACGGAACATATACAGTTGCTCTCAGTGGAATGTTCGCAGACATGGATCTCTCGGATACGGGATCTTTGCAGGATAAAGTGAGCGAGCTCAAAGGAGCCATGAATCAGCTCAG
>JAFRGQ010000080.1 GCA_017433725.1 Lachnospiraceae bacterium | reverse complement strand
GCGGACCTCCACCACCTTATCCTGCGGGAAGGGTGGCGCGCCTGCTGTATCCGGACAAGGTTGCTTTTCCGCCCGCGAAGCAGAGAAAGACTCCCGCGGCGGACCAGCAAGCTCGGAGATTCAATCTCCGAGAAGCTGACAGCACGATGAGGTCTGGCCGTCTTATGAAAGTGCCGTTTACATGGAGAAGAAACTGACTGAGATCGGTTTTCCTTATACCCATAAGCATATAGCTTACGAGCACATGAGTCATGCCGTACTGACGAGACTTCCATGGATCTACAAGATGGCATTTAAATCGGAGCGGCGTCACCTTAAAGAGTGTGCGAAGGATCGAGATGCCCTGAAAAACGAGCTGCTGGATTGGGTTAATGCCGACTGGTAAATCTAATAGCAGATATACAATACAAACTGGCCAATACCCTCTTCCGAATACTGAAAGGAATGCAGAAGAATGAAGCTTGATAAGTCCTTTATGTTTAAGAAATTTAAAAAAGAATTGGAAACAAAATATGGCTCTCAAAAAGCGGAGGTCATATGGCAGTATGCAGAACATATTTTGCGGAAGCTGGAGGCAGCCGAACCGGATGCAGATAAGAGCAGCAGGTCATTTGTCTTCCCTGCGGTGGCTATATACCGTGCGGTAGAGCATTACGCACCGGATGAAGCCCTTGCGGTGACAAGGGCGTACGGGACGAAGACAGGAATCCGGATGAGGAACATTTTCAGAAAAGTGACGGCCCTTCCGGGCATCCCGACGCTCATGTGGAAGAACATGGATAAGATCGCGGCGAAAATGAGCAGTGGCTATGAATGCAGGGATGTCGTTGTGACAGAACACCTTTGCTCACTCGATGTGACAGGATGTCCGCTTTATGACAAGGCGAAAGCCCTCGGAACGCCGGAGGCAGTACAGATGATCTGCTGTATGGACAAGCAATATATGACCGGCTTCCGCGGGGTGAAGTATACACGGACGAAATCTGTCGCGGAAGGCGACGATTGCTGTGATTACCGCCTCAGAGATAATAGAAAAAAGAGATAATAGATGAAGAGGGGAAAAAGATAAAATGTACTTTTCATGTAGCAGGATTCGATGGATTTCGGATACGCTCTGTTTTAATGAGGAAAAGGTAAGATATATTGTTTCGCAATCTGAATCATCATATAAGGAAGAAACCGGGAGGATTTGACCATGAAAGCAAATTATAAAAACTGGATGCCGAAAGGAATGATAGCTTCTTTTGCAGGCGGAGCTGTGGGAGCGTGGATCGCGGCTCTGGGTGTGCGTACCCTTATGCCTGAGGGAACTGTAAAAAATGTAATGACGATAGCATCAACAGCCACCGGGGGCCTGCTGACAGGCGTGTCCGTCTGGTCTTATATGATGTACCGCGCATTCGATTATAACGGAAAAAGACAGATGTCCCGGCATATTATAGAAGGGATTGCAGCCGGCGTGGATCTGTCTGAAGGCGGCTGCTGCCTGGATGTGGGCTGCGGCAGCGGGGCACTCGCTATTGCAATCGCAAAACGAAATCCCAAGGCGCAGGTTATCGGCATCGATCGCTGGGGCAAGGAATATGCGTCTTTTAACAAGCCGCTCTGTGAAAGCAATGCAAGAGCTGAAGGCGTGACAAATGTCAGTTTTCAGCAGGGCGATGCTCTGCGTCTGGATTTTCCGGATGAAACGTTCGACGCCGTCGCCAGCAATTATGTGTATCATAATATCCCTTTAAAAGACCGGCAGGCAATCCTTCTGGAGACACTGAGGACCCTGAAAAAGGGCGGGACCTTTGCAATTCATGATATTTTCTCAGCCGGAAAATACGGAGATATGAGCTCTTTCGTGAAAAAACTTAAAGAGATGGGTTACGAAAAAGTTGAATTGATTGACACAACAAACGGAAAATGGATTCGCAAGAGCGAAGCCGGATGGATGGGTCTTTCGGGCTCCGCTCTGCTGACTGGAAAAAAATAACGGTGCATTATAGCGGTGGTGACTGTTGCAATAAGCAGATACACGGCGAAAGGCAGAATGCTCACAGAAAAATCAGCGAGAGTTCTGCCTTTTATTTTCATGCTTGCAAAACGTAAAACTATTGAATATTTTAAGTTTTGCGTTTATATTCGAGATTACCCACAATATTGAACAGGTGAGGTGCAAATTATAGGAGAGTCGTATTGGCGTAACCGAATTTTCAAGGTTGACGAAAGGGGTATTAACATAGTCCGCCTTGTCCTGGAAGTTCTGATAATCCTTACTACCACCGGAAGCTGAGCCAGCAAATAAAAGGAGAAATAGAAAATGAAAAAACAAGCATACAACCCATATCTTCCGCTTGATGAATACGTTCCGGATGCGGAACCGCATGTTTTTGACGGTAGAGTATATGTGTACGGCTCACATGATAAGGAGGACGGTGAGACGTTCTGCATGCTGGATTATGTCTGCTATTCTGCAGCGGTGGACGATCTGCGCACATGGCGCAATGAGGGAGTCATCTATCGTGCTTCTCAGGACCCGGATTACGGAAAAAAGGACAGCATCTATTCTCCGGTTGTCCGCGAATATCTTTACGCACCGGATGTTGTCCGCGGGAATGACGGAAAATACTACCTGTACTATTGCCTTTCAGGCAAATTCGGGCAAGGCGGATACCATGGGCCTATCCGCGTGGCGGTATGCGATACGCCGGCAGGAGAATATCAGTATCTTGGATTCGTGAGACACACAGACGGATCTCCGATGCGGGACGGCGTATGTTTCGACCCGGCTGTGATTAATGATGAAGGAATAATCAGGCTGTATTACGGCACACAGTACCTGAGCGAAGAGGAAGAAGATTTTCTCACGGATGAAGACGCAATCAAAGAAGAGATGGATATGTTCAATAAGTCTCGAGAGGAGATCGTGACACATGCAGCCGGCGTGAGCGTGATGGGTGCATATTCGGTCATTCTTGAGAATGACATGTTGACAGTTAAAGAAAAGGCACATCCTGTCATCCCATATAAAGTGAAAGGGACATCTTTCGAAGGACATTCATTTTTTGAGGGGAGTTCAATACGCAAGGTGGGGAAAAAGTATTATTTTGTCTATTCTTCCTGCCTGAATCATGAGCTTTGCTATGCAGTGAGTGATTATCCTGATTACGGTTATGAATACGGAGGGACGATTGTCTCCAACGGTGATGTCGGGTTTAACGGAAGAACAGGTTCTGAACGGCTTAATATGACCGGTACGACACACGGAGGCATCGAAAAAATCGGGGATCAGTGGTATGTCTTCTATCACAGACTGACGCATAAATCCGATTACAGCAGGCAAGGGTGTGCAGAGCCGATCGAGATATTGCCGGACGGAAAAATCAGACAGGTGGAAGTCAGTTCATGCGGGTTAAACGGGGAGCCTCTCGCCGCTGAGGGCAAGTATCCCGCAGCGATTTGCTGTGTTCTCACAAACGGACATATGCCGCACGGGAGCAACCATAAGTTCACGGAGCATTTTCCGCATATCGGGAGCGGTGACGGGATGCGGTATGTAGCAGAGCTGCAGGATGGAACGCTGATAGGATATCGTTATTTTGATTTTACCGGTGCCGGTTTCTTCTCGGTAACAGCGAAATGTGAACAGGATGCCGTTATCGAGGTGTACCAGGGACTGCCGGAAGGATATATATCTGTAAATGAGATTGCAGCGGAATGCATTGCGGAGATTAAAATGCCGGCATCCGGGGAATGGATATCATGCGGCGCGGAGGTGCCATTTGCTAAAGGAAAATATCCGCTGTACCTTGTATATCGCGGAAAAGGTGAGGGGAAAATGCTGGAGATATCATTTTCGTGAACACGGAGCTGAAAATACTTTGATGATGTAAGCTTCACACGGAATATATGTGTTTATCCAAACGGAAACAGAGAAAGGAACAATGATGACAAGAGTAAAGCCTGCCATCCACTATGAGAATACAGTTCAAGGTCTGTTTGTCCGCAGGATCAACCGCTTTGTCGCCGAGGTACAGATTGACGGAAATACGGAGAAGGTGCATGTAAAGAACACCGGCCGCTTAAAAGAGCTGTTGGTGCCCGAAGCGAAAGTCACTCTTCAGAAAACATCTAATCCGAATCGAAAGACGGCATATGACCTGATATCGGTATATAAGCCTCGGTTAAAGTGGGTGAACATTGACAGCCTCGCCCCGAATGAGCTCATGAAGCAGCAGCTCATGAGCCTGAACTACGATCTGGTAAAACCGGAGTACACTTTCGGTGATTCCCGGTTTGATTTTTACATGGAGAGGGACGGGGAGAAATATCTCACGGAGGTGAAAGGCTGCACACTGGCTACAGATTTAAAACGGGGGATAGGGATGTTCCCGGATGCACCGACGGAACGCGGCGTGAAACATCTGGATGAGCTGGCGGCAGCAGCCGGTAAGGGTTACTTCTGCGAAATCGCCTTTGTCATCCAGATGAATGGGATCCATATGGTCTTCCCGAACAATGATACTCAGCCGGAGTTCGGGCAGGCGCTGGCTCGCGCCGCAAAAGCCGGCGTACAGGTCGTCTATTACAGCTGCCATGTGGAGGCAGACAGCATAAGGATCACAGGCACAGTCAGCGATACCGGCAGGTATGCAAGTGTGCCTCGGCGTTCTTGCTGAGACGCACATGGCGTGTAAGCGCCTTCCAAAGCGCGCGTCTGCGATCCGCCGGAGGCAGTTATTCTTCGAATGCCCCTTCAATGAGACCCAAACGCAACAAGGCTTTATAGATGCCTTCGTCATTGTTCGAAGCCGTGACATTTTCAAATCGTTCCTTTAATTCTTCCGGAGCATTCCCCATGAGGAAAGGAAGCGCGACCGTCTCAAGCATCTCAAGATCGTTATAGTGATCTCCGAAAGCGAGAGTGTCTTCCATCGGAATGTTCCACAGACGGCAAAGCTCTGTCACACCGGTTCTTTTCGTGATGCCACCCTGCATGATTTCGATCAGAATGTCTGAGGAGCGGGCGATGGACATGGAAGGAAAGGCAGCCTTCATGGCCTGCTCAATGTCAAGAATCTTATCGGGGTTGCACATGAGCAGGATCTTCCCTACTTTTGCGGAAGGATCAAGGGATTGTGCGCTGCCCTCTATGGAATTGGCTTTGACGATGTTTTCCTCACGTCTCACGCGGGGATCTGAGCGATCTTTGACGATCCAGGTATCCATGGAATAAATGTTCCAGGTGCAGTCGAGCTGATTGTTCTCGATGAATCGGACCATCTCGGCGGCATCGTCACGACTGAATCCTTCAGAATACAAAACATTCTCGTTTTCGTCCAGAACCAGTGCTCCGCTGTAGGAGATCATCGGGCAGGTGAAATGATTTTCCTGAAGAATCGGTCGAATTCCCGAGGGGCTTCTGGCAGAAATAATGACAAAAGGAATCCCTTTTTTCTTGAGTTCCCTGATTGCATAAACAGTGCCCGGAAGGACCTTGTGGCTGCTGTTCAGTAGCGTTCCGTCAACATCGCTGAAAATAATCTTAGGTATCATATAACCACCTCATCAAATGCTGATGTAAAAAAGTGTCCGTGAAGCCGTAAGTATGTATGTCAGTGTGTATATATTATGAGTATATTGTATAATAAAAATCGCCAAAAGTCGATTACGGATTGTTCCGTGCTTACGCATTCCCACAATCCTGTAATTATCATATGAATGGCGTCGTCACAGCCTTTTTTCTACCTGATCCGCAGTCGCCTGATCACACTCTGCGGTTATCTTCGTCCCCTCTTCTGTATACTCTGTCTGCAGCACAACAGAGCGGTCCATCAGAAACGAGACAACGTTTCCACGATTGTATGGAATGAGGAATGTCCGGACACTCCTCTCTGAGTGGAGAATATCAAAGATTGTTTTGCACAGGCAGTCGATGGAACTGCTTTCTTTGGCACAGAGGTAGAGATTTATGTTGGTAATCTTGTCGACGGTCTGCTCTGTCGTGCCTGTAACAGGGTGAGCAACAGGCGGGTCACAGAGATCCGCCTTGTTGTAGACCGTGATCATAGGAATATGACCGGCGCCAATCTCAGCGATGATGCTTTTTGTGACCTCAATATGTTTCTGGCAATGCGGGTCGGAGCCGTCTACCACTTGTACCAGAAGGTCCGCTTGAGTCACCTCTTCGAGAGTCGATTTAAACGCCTCGACAAGAGATGTGGGAAGCTTATGAATAAATCCGACCGTATCGGACAACAGGAATTCCTGTCCTCTTGAAACGGTGATACGGCGCACGGTCGTGTCCAGGGTGGCAAAGAGCATATCCGCTTCAAAAACCTGCCGCTTATCCGGCTCGTTTCCCGGAGTTTCTTCAGACGAGTATTGCTTCAGCATTGCATTCATGATCGTGGATTTGCCTGCGTTGGTATAGCCCACAAGAGATACCAGAGGAAGTCCTGATCCCTGTCTCTTCTTACGCTGGGTCGCGCGTTCACGGCTGACGCCCTTCAATTCCCTGGTCAGCTCGCTGAGTCGATGATCAATGGTACGGCGGTCAATTTCCAACTGGGTCTCGCCTTCTCCTTTGGCGGACATGGCGCCGGAAGCGCCGCCCTGGCGGTTCTGGGTCTCCCACATGCCGATCAGTCTGGGTTTTAAATAGCGGATTTTGGCGAGCTCAACCTGCAGACGCGCTTCTCTGGTTCTTGCCCTCCGCTCGAAGATTTCGAGAATCAGCGCTGTCCGATCCATCACAGGCAGTTTCAAGAGCTTTTGCAGATTCCGGATCTGAGAGGGGGACAGGGTATCATTGAAGATGACCCGCTCTGCACCTAACATTTCCGCACTGCCCCGTATTTCATCTGCTTTTCCGGTGCCTACATAAAGGCCGGTATTGATGTGGGAGAGTGACTGCGTCAAGGTATCCAGCGGTTCCATCCCGCAGGCTTTAGCAAGCTCCGCAAGTTCTGCCAGAGAGTGTTGGAATTCCTCCTCCGAAACCGGTTCCTTGGCACTTAGTTCACGCACGCCTACCAGGACCACGGGTTCTCTTCCCTCTCCCTCATACTTCTTCCAAAGTTCATTTTCTCCAAAAAAAGCTGCCATTAAAGTTAAGGCCTCCTTCGCAGTTATGTCTTAATCATTGTATGACAGATATTATAACAGATTCTGAGAAAATCTGCCTTATCTCAGTGGGAGAAAACCCCTGCTTCTACAAGCGGTGGGTAAATCAATATCCTGCTCGTCTCAGTGGCGGGTTACAATATGAGAGGTGGTGGGACTGCTTTACATTTTCAGAAGTTTTGGATGCCGAGATGCTCTACCTGTATGTCTTTTAGTGAAAGGCGTCCGGGAGTCGTGCACAAATATGTTTCTGACGGATCCGGATCTGTGCATAGCATGAGTTAATATATGGACAGTCAAGTGTGAATATAGTATAAGTAACTTAAACAACTCCCACATCGGCAGGGTTGTTAGTGAGTGGGAAAATTATAGTATTTATAGTCGACGTCAAAAGCAATTTGACGGTGACTATAACGCTCCGTGAGGATTATTTTTTTATTCTTCATCGCGCAATACTCGTGACTTGAGTCATGAGATACGCGCGCGAAGTGAAATTTGGCTTCATCGTGAGTACAATCTCGCGATGAAGAATAAAAGCCTTCGGCGGATCGCAGACGTGCGCAGTGGAAGGCGCCTTGGCGCCGCGCACGTCGCGGCAAGAACGCCGAGGCGTTCTTGAAGATAAGGAGGGGTCTATGCTTGGTACAATATTCCTTGTAGTTTACATAATCTTTCAGACCGGCATGTCTATACTGACGGAATATGTCATTAAACAGAACAGGTTTTACAGAACCATCGGCAGAAAAACAAGGATTATTAGAGTGTTAATCTATATCCTTCTTGCGGTCATTCCGATGCTGGGGGCATATCTCCCCAAATGCTCCTTTAAATATTTCTGTATGGAATTCGGAAACATCTGGCTGGGATTCTTTATGTACTATTCCGGCTTAGTTATTGTTGTAACTATAGTAAGCCATATCATTCATTTTATAATACGGGATAAAAAGAAGACAGTCCTGGGACACATTCTGAACATCTCCTTAGTCCTGGCTCTGCTCGTCACTCTCAGCGGAATGTATCATGCTCAAAAGCCGAGGCTGGTGAACTATGAGATAAATGTAGATAAAAAGACCGAAAGTGTAAAAGAATTGAAGGTCGTCCTTATAGCAGACCTGCATCTCAGCGTAAATTCGGACATAAGAGCGACCGAAAAGATGGTTGAGGAAGTCAACTCGGTGAACCCTGACGTGGTGGTAATTGCCGGTGACATTTTTACAAGTACTTTTGAGGGTCTTAAGAATCCTGAAAAATACGCGGCCTGTCTCAGGGAGATGCAGGCCAAATACGGCGTATATGCCGTATGCGGCAACCACGATGTGGAAGAAAATCTTTTCGGCGGATTTCCGATATCGCCGATATCCGAAGCATTCAGGACGCCGGGAATGGAAAAGTTCTTCGAGGATGCGGGATTCTATGTCTTATATGATGAGAATGTCGAACTGGCAGACGGCGAGGTGATTCTTTCCGGCCGTGTAGACGGAGAGAAGGCCGGAGACGGAACGAGTGATCGTATGAGCGCTGCCGAACTGCTCGGACCGGTTGATAAAACGAAACCTATTATCGTTCTTCAGCATGAACCGAAACAGTTCAAAGACCTTGCAGACAACGGAGCGGATGTTGTGCTGTGCGGACACACGCATAACGGTCAGGTATTCCCCGGAAACTTTATTGTCCCGTTCTTCAATGAGAACGCTTACGGCGTAAAGGAACTCTATGGTATAGATACGATTGTTACTGCCGGCGTGGGATATTACGGACCGCCTTTAAGAGTCGGTACAGACAGCGAGGTAACTGTCGTGAATATCAAATTTAAGTAAGCCGGGAAATGAGTAACATGCTCGGCAAGCGGGAGGCAGCGATGGAAAAAACAGCCGCAACAAATGATTCCAAATGTGTATGGGATGTCAAAGAGTTTAAGCGAAGAAACCGGAAAAACGTATTTCAAAGAGGACTCAAATCCTATGGATTTATGGTTCTCATAGTATTTATTTTCTCATTTATCGGCGCGGTCTCATTTTTAGCCTCCAACTATGTAAGAGCCTTTGACAGATTGTTTAAACTCGGAACGGAGGATTATAGTCAGGTGGAGGCGGTTGGCGACTATATCGCATCGCTGCCCGTCATCAAAGATACGCCGGACTTTCTGAGAACCGAGATTAGACAGCTGGGAATAAATCTTGCTCTCAATAACAGGGATGTGCTGAGTGTTCTGGCATGGAATCGCAGTTACATGGAGAGAAATAAAGGAGAAGTAGTCGGAATCCTTATTATTGCCATGCTCCTGGTCACAGTGGGTTCCTTTTTGATCAGAAAGACGCTGGTCGTAGGTCAGAAACGCTTTTATATGGAACGACGATTCAAGGAAGATGTACAGCTCAGACGTGTGTTAGCGCCTTTCGGTCCCCGTACGTTCATAAGGGTCTTCCGGACAATGATTACCTATTACATCTGTATGGGACTTTGGTTCCTGACAGTTATAGGCGGTATATATAAGCTCTTTGAATACTACTTTGTGCCGTTTATTGTGGCCGAAAATCCTGATGTCACCTGGAAGGAGGCAAGGCAACTGTCCTCCGCCATGACGAAAGGATATAAACTGAAGATTTTGATGATGCATGTGTCATGTCTTCCATATTATCTTGTCTCTCTGATACCGCTCGGAGACCTTCTGATCACCGCACCGTATATTGAAAATATTAAGACGGAGGCATATTTCGGACTCAGGAGCCGCCCCGATATTGACAGCAGCCTTTTTGTGGAGAAGGCTTTTGATCAAAAGGCTTATGTGGACAGACTGGAGTGCGGAGAAAAGCCGGAGGATATAAATGTCGAATTTAAGCTGGAGGATTTTGCAATAACCGGTTCCAGCTTTGATTTGAATGATAAGTATGGTTTTCTCGATGTGATAATGATGTTCTTCCTGTTTTCATTTGTCGGTTGGCTATGGGAAGTCTCACTGCATTTTTATAATTACCATGTATTTGTTAACAGAGGCTTCATGCACGGACCGTGGCTCCCGATTTACGGAGCAGGAGGCGCACTCATTATCGTTCTTCTGAACAAATACAAGGAAAACAAACCCAAGCTTTTTATTATGACGATATTGCTGTGCGGAACCCTGGAGTATCTTACAAGTTTCGCGCTTGACTATTTTAAAAATGCACAGTACTGGGATTATAAGGGGATGTTCATGAATTTGAACGGGCGGATTTGCCTTGCCGGACTGATGGCCTTCGCGCTGGGAGGATTCGTAGGCGTCTACATAATCGGACCGTTTGTCAAAAGAATGCTTGAATTGCTCGGAAAAAAGAAAACACGTATCTTGTGTTTGGTTCTTGTTGCGGCATTTGCGGTAGACTTAGCATTCTGCATTATAAAAGGACCGAACGTCGGAGAAGGCGTGGGAAGTCAGTTGGAATCAGGGGCCCAGAACAAGCCGTAAAATTGATGCCTCATGATAAACTCAGTCGGACACTTTATATGGTGGCTGATTTGTCCGAAGCGACATCTCATGAGGACTCGAAGAACTAAGCGCTTATGATGAAACAAGAAATGGCGTATAAGCGAAATCGATTACCGAAAAACAAAGCCGCGACATAAGGAAAACAGGGAATGGTGATAATGAAAATCAGGCAGATTCAAGTCTCGCTCGCGAGACTTGGCACGGGATTCGGGTCAGTGTTAGCTGAGATATACCGAACGAGTCTCATGGAGAAAAGGATCAGCACATGAAAATCATGGTAAGTGCCTGCCTGGCAGGTGAGAATTGTAAATATAACGGCGGGAACAACCGGAATGAGAAGGTCCTGCAGCTGACGGAAGGGAATGAAGTGATAACAGTCTGTCCGGAACAGATGGGCGGTCTTCCGACGCCGCGAGTTCCTTCAGAAATCATAGACGGCGTGGTTACGGCTGAAAACGGGCGGATCGTAGATGAAGAATTCCGTGCCGGCGCGGCAAAGTGCCTGGAGATTGCCCTGCGTGAACAGCCGGACCTTATCGTGTTGCAGTCAAGAAGTCCCAGCTGCGGCGTCAAGCAGCGGTATGACGGCACATTTACCGGAACACTGAGAGACGGGTCCGGCGTGACCGCTGAGCTTCTCATGGAGAACGGATTCCGGTGTGTTGATGTGGAGGACTTGATTAAGATTCATAATGGCATAATGATACGAAAGCTGTGCCCGGAAGAAGCCTATTTGCTGAGAGATTTTCTGTACGAGGCGATTTTCATTCCGGAAGGATTGGAGCCTCCGGCCAGAGATATCGTGGAACGTCCGGAACTAAGGATTTATTACGATGACTTTGGTACCGGTCCTGCGGATCATTGTCTTGTGGCCGAAGCAGCCGGCCGTGTGGTGGGAGCTGCATGGACAAGAATCATGCATGATTACGGACATGTAGATGATGAGACGCCGTCGTTTGCCATATCACTGATTCCTGAATACAGAGGCAGGGGAATCGGAACCAGGTTGATGAAAGAAATGCTTACCATGCTGAAAGACCGCGGGTTCAAACAGGCTTCACTTGCCGTGCAGAAAGCAAATTATGCTGTCAGGATGTATAAGGATGTCGGCTTTGAAATAATAGATGAAAATGATGAAGAATTTATCATGGTATGCGAGTTATAAGAGATATAATACTTTTATCGGAAGTAGCGGAGCCACTCCCCATAAAAGCCGATTCATCGGCCACTTTTGATTATCGGGTTCGCGAAACGGTTCCGATGATGTTGAGTGAAGTATATAATTTCAGCAATGTGAGTCACACGGAGAAAACATATGAATGAGAGAATGACGCAGGAGCAGCGTCTGGATTATCTGGTAGAAGAATTTAAAACAGATTCTGTTCAATATAAAAATCTGCAGACACCCGGTGACACGGAGGGAAAACGTCGTATCCTTCGCTCACTGATGAACATCCGTATGCCGAAGCAGATGCCGGAAAGGGTGCTGGAAGTTCAGGACGAATATTTAAAAGGCCGCGCGGATGAAAAGGGAATCGTTCAGCTTACCGATATCCCTGTAATCAAAGAGGACATGTCGATATGGCAGGGTGACATCACACGGCTGGCGGTGGATGCGATCGTTAACGCCGCTAATTCTCAGATGCTTGGCTGCTTTGTACCGATGCACACATGTATTGACAACTGTATCCATACATATGCGGGAGTACAGCTCCGTGCCGAATGCGCACGCCGCATGCAACAGCTCCGTATCCGCTATGGCAGTGATTATGAGCAGCCGACAGCTATGCCGATGCTTACGGAAGCATATAACCTTCCGGCAAGGAAGGTGATTCACATTGTGGGACCGATAGTGGATACTCGGCTTACGCCGGAACTGGAAAAGGAGCTGGCAGACTGCTATCGGAATGTTCTGGAAATGTGTGCGCTAAATAATCTTAAGAGCGTGGCTTTTTGCTGTATTTCCACGGGTGTATTTCATTTCCCGAATGCCCGTGCGGCCGAAATTGCCGTACGGACGGTCAAAGAATGGCTTTCTGCCCATCCCGGGACGATGGACAGAGTGATTTTTAATGTTTTTAAGGAGGAGGACAGGGCGTATTATGAAGCAGAACTTCGCTGAATTATCGAACGGATATCTTGAAAGTATACAAAAAGGGATAAAAACGGTTCAGAGCTTTAAAGGCAATGTTTCTGCCGGAAAGGGCACGAGGGAAGAACAGTTTAACAGGTTAACGGAAGAAATCCGTACTGCCGACGCCATAGTAATCGGCGGCGGAGCCGGGCTGTCAACGTCTGCCGGACTGACATACAGCGGGGAGAGGTTTGACAGATATTTCGGAGATTTTGCCGCAAAGTTCGGCATTCAGGATATGTACTCCGGTGGATTTTATCCGTTCCCGAATGAGGAGACCCGTTGGGCATGGTGGTCCAGACATATCTATGTGAACCGCTATGTTTATCCTCCCGTACCTGTTTATCAGAAGCTCCTTAATATGGTGCAGGACAAAGATTATTTTGTGATTACCACAAATGTGGATCACCAGTTCCTGAAGGCCGGCTTCGACAAAGAGAGGCTGTTCTACACGCAGGGTGATTACGGTCTCTGGCAGTGCAGCAAGCCCTGTCATAGAAGAACTTATGATAACAAGGGTAAGGTGGTAAAAATGCTCCTCGCCCAAGGGTTTGTGATCGGCGAGAACAGTGAACTGATTGTCCCGGTCAAAGACAACGGTGATACGGACTTCTCGATGCTGTCAATGAGGATTCCATCAGGCCTTATTCCTTACTGCCCTGTCTGCGGTGAACCGATGAGTATGAATCTGCGTGCAGACGACACATTTGTGGAAGATGAAGGCTGGAAAAGAGCTTCGGCAGCGTATGCCGAATTTCTGAGAAGTCACAAGGATAAACATGTTCTGTATCTTGAACTTGGGGTGGGAGCTAACACTCCGGTCATTATAAAGTACCCGTTCTGGCACGAAACATATCATAATGATAAAGCCGTCTATGCCTGTCTGAATTACGGGGAGGCATTCTGCCCTGCGGAAATCGCGGATAGAAGTATCTGTATTGATGGAGATATTGCGGGGATCTTTGGCTGGTAATACTGAGCCTAAGAGATTTATGAAATGGAAAGAATGAGGAAAACAGTTAATTGACTCAAACTTCCCACATGAAATATCCGAGCTGTCTTACCATTAAATAATGCATCGTCGGGACGCTCCCGCTCGGTCTCGCTGGCAGCGGTACTAATAAATTTTCGGCGCTGACGCTTGAAAATTTAAAGTACCGGCCGCTCGACGACGCCGCTCCGATTGCATTATTTATGGTTTCGACAGCAGCTTAGTGGGAAGTTTTAGTTAATTGAGCAGTTCACGGATAACTGTTTAAAAGAACGGCAGAAATATCTCTGCCGGATCGTCTTTGTGATTCCGCTGAACGAGAGCAACCGGAGGAGAGATCAGATGAGAAACAGGAGAGCCGACAGTAAGACGAAAACCAGCAGATTCATTTCTATGATTCTGCGCCATAAACCGGAAACGATCGGTATCACACTGGATGAGCACGGCTGGGCAGACGTACAGGAGCTGATCGATGGCATCAATCATTCGGGAGGTCATTTTCTGGACATGGAGCTCCTGGAAGAAATCGTGCGGACTGATGAGAAGCAGCGCTACTCTTTCAACGAGGACCACACATTGATCCGGGCAAATCAGGGTCACTCCATCCCGGTAGATGTTGAGTTGGAGAAGAGAACGCCATCTGATATTCTCTGGCATGGGACCGGCGAAAAGTATGTTGACTCGATTGATGTGCAGGGACTGATTCCGAAGAGCCGGCTTTATGTGCATCTTTCCACAGACAGGGAAACAGCAAAGAAAGTGGGCAGCCGGCACGGTAGGCCGGTCATTTATGAAATTGATTGCCGACAGATGGCGGAGGATGGGTATCCGTTTTTCGAGTCTGCCAATCATATCTGGCTTACGAAGGAGGTGCCGATGAAATACCTGAAGAAGGAGTGATAAATTGCAAATTCTGTCGATGCTTTTACACTACGGGTATAGTGAATTCCCCTGAATAATGTGGTATGGTAAGTAATAGGTTCATTAAAGGGGAAGTGAAAATAATGTTAGAGATTAAGGGAAAAGTCAATACAGCGATCTGTTATGCAAATGTAATTGAAGAGGAAGCAATCGAGCAGATTCGCCGTATGTGCGATTACGAATTTACGGCAGGAAGCAGGATCCGTATCATGCCGGATGTCCATGCGGGAGCGGGCTGCACGATCGGAACGACCATGACAGTTGTGGATAAAGCCGTTCCGAATATTGTCGGCGTCGACATCGGATGCGGAATGTACACAGTCAATCTGGGTAAGTCTGCCGTTGATTTTGAAAAGCTGGATGAGGCAGCGCACTATATCCCGTCAGGCATGAATGTCTGGGAGGGAAGACAGGAACGATTCGATCTGCAGGAATTAAGATGCTACCGCAGCCTGAGGGACACTAAGCGTCTGGAGCGCAGCCTGGGAACTCTGGGAGGCGGCAACCATTTCATCGAGGTCGATGAGGCAGCAGACGGAACGAAGTATCTGATCATTCACAGCGGAAGCCGCAATCTGGGAAAGCAGGTCGCAGAGCTGTATCAGCGCCTCGCGATTGATCTTAACAAGGGAAAAGAGACATATTTTCAGCAGCGGGATGAGATTATCCGTACCCTTAAGGAACAGAGGAGACGAAAGGAAATCCAGGCCGCTTTGGAACAGATATATTGGGACAAAAAGGAATCAACGATGCCGGAGGATTTATGCTTCCTTTACGGAGAGTATCTGGCCGATTACCTGCACGATGTGGAGATCTGCCAGCGATTTGCACGCAGAAACCGTGAGAAGATGGCAGAGATTCTGCTTGAGAGAACCGGAATCACCGGCGGAGAAGCCTTCCATACGATTCATAACTATATCGATACGGAAGAGATGATCCTTCGGAAGGGTGCGATTGCAGCCCATGCCGGGGAGAAGGTTCTGATCCCGATTAATATGAGGGACGGAAGTGTTCTTGCTGTCGGCAAGGGCAATGAAGAATGGAATTATTCGGCGCCTCATGGGGCGGGAAGAATTATGTCCCGCCGCACAGCGAAGGAGCAGCTGAGTCTTGAGGAGTACCGGGAGACGATGAAGGGGGTTTATACCACATCCGTGAACGAATCCACGCTGGATGAAGCGCCGATGGCATACAAGTCTCTGGAGGATATTATCGATGTGATCCGCGATTCCGTGGATATAATCGATGTGATGAAGCCGATTTATAACTTTAAGGCTTCTGACTGAAATTATCATATTTTGGCAGCTGATGGGGCTGTCGCACTAAGGCGCGCCATCACTATATGTGGCAGACGTTATTTGCAAATGTCTGCCATATATAGTGGTGACACCGTCTAATGCGACAGCCCCTTACTTTTCGTACATTGGAAGATATACATCCGGGGATGAAGAGCGCAGCGGACGTCATTTATTCTTCATCGCGCAATACTCGTGACTTCAGTCGTGAGATACGCGCGCAAAGTGAAATCTGGCTTCATCGTGAGTACAATCTCGCGATGAAGAATAAAAGCCTCCGGCGGATCGCAGACATGCGCAGTGGAAGGCGCT
>JAFRGQ010000079.1 GCA_017433725.1 Lachnospiraceae bacterium | reverse complement strand
TTTCCTTTCAACTCGCTCTCCATGACCCTTTGGACTTGATATATAAAAGGCGTAACCACAACAAAAGGCTACGCGCGTTTTTACGTATCACCCTAAAACACACACAAGCTAGTGTGTCCCGGTTTCTATCATAGGTCTTCTGGCTCGCACAGCCGGAAGCAGTCTTGACACCTGCCATACACTTGATTGTGTACCCCCTTGGCAACGGCTTTGAACTGTAACCACACCACTCCTCGCCTTATCAGAGTCTCCCCCAATGGCTGGCTTTCACCGTGAAGAGCAGCTCCTGTACTCACAGCACCGCTTAATGCTCAGGATTCTCACCTGATTCCCTCATCCCTGCACCCAAACGCCGCAGAGACATGATAGAGCATTCCTATACAATTATACTATCAGTATAGTTACTCGACCGTGCAAAATCAATAGTTTGTGACACTTCTCGTTTCTCCCTGTTGCACATCTAAATGCCTGAATCCTGCCGACTCGAAACCTCCGCCAACTAAGATCCTTTCGGCGAAATAGCCGGGTTTTCAACAGTTGTATAAACGATGCGTTATCCGAATCCGTTACGTTCCAATGTGTAGCGGATTTTTTTATGTCAAATTTTTCGATATTTTGTGTTGTACGGTGTTGTACTTCTCAACATTTTGTGGTACAATGTAAGTATGAAACTAAACTATGACAGAAAATCAAAAGATCCTACATATTTCATCCAGCAGGGCTTCCGCAACGGCAAGAAGACCTCTACCAGGAACGTGGCACGTATCGGGAAACATTCGGAGCTTCTCGCGATCACTGACGATCCTCTGGCCTACGCTAAGGAACAAGTCGCGAAATACAATGAGGAGTGGAAAAACAAGAAGGTCACGATGGAAATGACCATCGACTTCGATGAAAAAGTCAAGGCAACGAATGATCCCGCTTCTGCCTCTACCCTGCGCAACATCGGTTACTTCTATCTGCAGCAGATCTATCATGACCTGCAGATCCATTCCTTCTTTCAGAATGCGATGAGGGATAGAAAAATCGAATTCGATCCGAATCTGGTGAACCGATTCCTGACCTATGCCCGGATCCTTCATCCCGGCTCCAAACTGGACACCCACCGGCATCTTGATCGTTACTACGAACAACCGCAGTTCAACTATCAACACATCCTGCGAACCATGGATCTGATGGAAGAACACTATGACCAATATATCTCGCATCTGTTTGAGTGCAGTAATGACATCGTGAAGCGCAATACATCCGTTTGTTACTATGACTGTACGAACTTCTACTTCGAGATCGAGGCTCCGGATGAGGACTACATCGATGAAGTGACCGGCGAGATCATCAAAGGCTTCCGCAAGTACGGATTCAGTAAGGAGCATCGTCCCAACCCACTGGTGGAGATGGGGCTGTTCATGGATACGGACGGCATCCCTCTTTCCATGTGTCTGACCTCCGGTTCCGATAACGAACAGACGACAGCCATACCGCTGGAGCAGAAATTGACGAAGATGTTCAAGGGAAAGCCCTTCATCTACTGTGCGGATGCGGGACTTGGCTCCTACAACATCCGCAGGTTCAACTCCATGGGCGGGAGGGCTTTCGTCATAACGCAGTCGATCAAGAAGCTGTCTGACAGGTTGCAGCAAGCCGTATTCAACGACTGCGACTACCGTCTGCTTTCTTCAGATCTGCCGATCTCATTGGATGACATGCACTCCTTTGACCGTAAAGATCCGGCTAACCGAGCCCTCTATGAGGACAAAGCTTACAAGATCATCAATGTCGACAACCTGATCGATCTCGATCTGTATGAGGAAAAACACTACAAGAACGGCAAGGTCAAACAGGTCAAGGCGAAAGGTGTTCTAAAGCAGAATCTGATCATCACCTTTTCCCGGAAGATGATGGAATACCAGCGGTATATCCGTAACCGCCAGATAGCCAGAGCTGAGGCTCTGCTGGATAATCTGGATCCCGAGACTTACAAGAAGGGACCCCACGATGTGACGCGGTTCATCAAACGTACATCCAGAGGAAAATCCGGCGAGAAGGCCGTTGACCGTTATGCGATCGACCGGGATCTCATTGCCGAGGAGGAAAAGTACGACGGCTTTTATGCCATTGCCACCAACCTCGATGATGATGCCCAGACCATCGTGGAGATCAGTGCCCAGCGGCACAGGATCGAAGATTGCTTCCGGGTGATGAAGACGAACTTCTCTGGCCGTCCGGTCTACCACCATAACAGGGAGCGCATTACAGCACACTTCATGATCTGCTATACTGCGCTGCTGATCTATCGGCTGATGGAGAAGAAGCTGGATGATGCCGGCGAGCACTTCACCACCGACAACATTATCGAAACACTGAAGAATATGAATGTCGCCAATGTGCAGGATATGTATTACATGGCCACCTATACAGGATCCAAAGCACTGACTGCGATCAATGGGATCATTCCACTCGATTTGGATCGAAAGAACTATCTTCCCAAAGAGCTCAACAAAAAAATCAAAAGAATTTTAAAGTAGCAATTCCATACAACATTTCAAGACAGAACAAAACAGCGAGATCCCACTCATTTCAAAAGATCTCGCTGTTGCCATCTTTTACATCTGTCGAAAACGGGATTATATATCAAGTGAACATCTAATGCAAGCGACCCTCTGAAGTCAGAACATTCACGTAAGGGATTGCGAACTGAGTTCCAGTTGCTCAAGCGTCCCTCTGAAGGCAGAACATTCCCTTACGGAAGACTCTGCCCA
>JAFRGQ010000078.1 GCA_017433725.1 Lachnospiraceae bacterium | reverse complement strand
TCTGCCTCTGTCTCAGCTCCTGCCTCTGCCTCAGTTTCTTCCTCTGTCTCAGCCTCTGCCTCTGTTTCAGATTCTGCCTCTGTCTCAGCTCCTGCCTCTGTTTCAGACTCGACCTCTGTTTCAGCTTCAGCTTCTTTCTCCATCTCATTGAGGGCTGCTTCCGCGACCTTCACCTTAGCCATCTTATTATAAATTATAATTCCCTCAATAACGCCTGCCACAGCAGCTGCGGCTGTCAGTGGAAGAAGCAACATTCTTTCAAGCTTATTCATCAATAAAACCTCCTTAATGCTACCATGATAATAAGGAAGACTACTCCGATTGCCATATAAATCGCACCGTTCTTCATCTTGCCTTTCCTGTCCACCCGGAACATTTCCGGATGATGACGATGTGTCCAGATCGTATATTTCTGACCCATCATATACTGCTCCGTCTCCTCCACAGGCACTTCGTCGAGTGAGACCCCTTTCACCTGAAGTCCGTGAATATCATGCATGAACATCAGGTTTCTGTATTTCTCATACTTCGCTCTCGTGCCTTTGTGCTTCACCGCTCTGACGAAGATACCTTCAGCAGGGACCGAGTAATAAAACGTATTCAAAAGAATGCTGACTCCCATGCTTATGCACATAAATCCGGCGATAAAACAGAGTGTGCCAATTGATTTCATAATAACCTCCCAATTTAAATCATGTCAGCTGACGCTGACTCGAAGCATATGCCCAGACCCATACACAAGGCTTGACCTTACAGGAACAGCCCCATGACCGCCCCTGCGATAACAGCCGTCCCAAATGCACGAGCGTAATCAGAACCTACAAAAACCGCTCCATAACCACCCCTGCTATAACAACCGCTCCTAATCTTATGAGCGTGGCCTGAGCTCACAGGAACAGCCCCATGACCGCCCCTGCGATCATTCCCCCGAGATGGGCCGTTGCACCTACGCCCGGCGTGTAGAACCCCGGCAAAATCGCCAGAATCACTCCGAATGCCAGCCTTCCGAGACTCAGCCTCTGATTCTGAATCTTTCGTCTCAACACCATGACAACATAAGCGCCGATCAGGGCAAATACTGCCCCCGAAGCCCCCGCAGAGACCGTCCACAGGTTCTGCTTCCACACATCCACGAGGACTGTCAGAGCGCTTCCTGCTATGCCTCCGATAAAGTATAGGATAAGGTACTTTACATGCCCTACGACCGGTTCAACGAACTCCCCCAACGCGATAAGGACGATCATATTATTAATAAGGTGCGCAATACCTATATGCAGGAACATACAGGAAGCCAGCCTCCAATACTCGCCGTCAAGAATCCGCTGCGTAACGGCAGCTCCCATTCTCACCAAAACTCCGGTATCTTCACTCCCTCCGAGAATTTCGCAGATGAGAAAAAGCACTACATTTGCCGCCACGAGTGCGAGTGTGACCGGACATTTCCTTAAAAATTCGCGTTCGCTCATTTCTTCTCCGTATGTTCTCTGCACACATCGGCAAGACAGCACCGGTCACAATACGGTTTGGTCCTTGCCGTACATACTTCCCGACCATGCAGAACAAGCCTATGACAGAAATCGTTGCCTTCCTCCGGAGGAATAATCTTCCAGAGTGCCATCTCCACCTTCTTCGGGTCCTTGATTCCGTCGACCAGACCGATCCGATTCGTCAGCCTGATGCAATGGGTATCGGTGACGATCGCGGGCTTACCGAAGACATCTCCCATAATAAGATTCGCGCTTTTCCGCCCCACGCCGGGCAGAGCCAGCAACTCATCAAACGTTGTAGGCACCTTCCCGTCATACTTATCGCGAAGAACGCGCATGCAGGCGCTGATATCCCTTGCCTTGCTGTGACCAAGGCCGCAGGGTTTGACAATCTCCTCTATCTCGTCCGGCTCGGCTGCTGCCAAGGCATTGACATCAGGAAACTTCGCGTAGAGATCCTCCACGACAACATTCACTCTCGCATCTGTACACTGCGCGGCGAGCCTCACGCTCACGAGGAGCTTCCAGGCTTCATCGTAGTCCAGGGTGCATTCCGCTCCGGGGTATTCCTTCTTCAATCGTTCAATGACGATACCCGCCAATTTTTTCTTATCCATATTCACTCACCATCCGAATTCCAGTACATCTAAGTATAATACAAAACTTAGATACTTTCACTGTTTTAGACAATTTTGGATAATGATTATGAGTTTTCCTACTCCTCCTACGATAGTTCTGCGGCAAATTTAGTGGGGTGCTGACTTGCTTTACGGAAGTTTTGACTTGTTTTGCTTCCGCTTCCGTAATTCAATTTGAATTCTTGTCTCCGGCTGCTTCAATTTACGGAAGTAGGACAAGTTTTGCCGGATACTTCCGTAATCCGCTCTGAATTCTTGTCTCCGGCTGCTTCAATTTACGGAAGTAGGACAAATTTTGCCGCATACTTCCGTAATCCGCTTTGAATTCTTGGCTCCGGCTGCTTCAATTTACGGAAGTAGGACAAGTTTTGCCGCATACTTCCGTAATCCGCTTTGAATTCTTGGCTCCGGCTGCTTCTGTTTACGGAAGTATGACATGTTTTGCCGGCTACTTCCGTAATTCGCTCTGAATTCTTGTCTCCGGCTGCTTCAATTTACGGAAGCTGAATAGTATAACACCAAATCTTAACATTTACACACTTGACAGCCGCCCCTTTTTAGTGTATACATGTGTCTTGACACCTGTAATATTTTCTGTACATACAGGAGGAATTGAAATGGAAAAAATCAAAGCATTTCTCAAGCGCAAGGATATCGTCTTCTCCGCCAAACGATACGGAATCGACGCTCTCGGTGCCATGGCACAGGGTCTCTTCTGCTCGCTGCTCATCGGCACGATCATCAACACGATCGGCTCTCAGTTCCACATCGCTTTCCTGACGAATCCCGTCGCAACGATCGGCGGGGCTGAGTACACAGTCGGTGGACTTGCTACAGCCATGAGCGGACCCGCGATGGCAGTGGCAATCGGAAATGCGATCCATTGCCCTCCGATGGTACTTTATTCCCTGATCACCGTCGGATTTGCCTCCAACGCGCTCGGAGGAGCAGGAGGACCGCTCTCCGTTCTCTTCATTGCCATCATTGCCGGTGAAGTCGGAAAAGCGATCTCCAAGGAAACCAAAGTCGACATCCTCGTCACGCCTCTGGTCACGATTGGCGTCGGCGTAGCTCTGTCTGCCTGGTGGGCTCCGGCTCTCGGCAAAGCCGCGATGAAAGTCGGCGACATTATCATGTGGGCTACCGAACTCCAGCCGTTCCTCATGGGAATCCTTGTGTCTCTCGTTGTCGGCGTTGCCCTTACACTGCCGATTTCTTCCGCTGCGATCTGCGCTGCTCTGAGTCTTACCGGACTCGCAGGAGGTGCGGCTCTTGCAGGATGCTGTGCGCAGATGGTCGGGTTTGCCGTTATGTCTTTCCCTGAGAACAAATGGGGCGGACTGATCTCCCAGGGCATCGGAACTTCCATGCTGCAGATGGGCAATATTGTACGCAATCCCCGTATCTGGATCGCACCTTGTGTCACAAGTATGATAACCGGACCGATTGCGACCTGCATATTCCGTCTGCAGATGAACGGCGCAGCCGTATCCTCCGGCATGGGTACTTGCGGTCTTGTCGGACAGATCGGCGTCTATACAGGCTGGGTAAATGATGTGGCAAACGGCGCCAAAGCCGCCATCACCGCAGCCGACTGGATCGGCCTCATTCTTGTATCCTTTATCCTTCCTGCTGTCATATGCCCTCTTATAAACATGCTTTGCCGGAAAATGGGGTGGGTAAAAGACGGAGATATGACTCTCGCCTGAGAAATATGGTCTACTGTACAGAAAAAATACAAGATTTTATCGATTACATCTTGAATTCCTTTTCATAAAAAGGGTATTATTATTTCAGAAGATATACTTGATAAAAATGATATTACAATACGAGAACCCCTCCGTATTTCATGCGGATTGATATCAATCAATCCTACTTCCATTCGCTTACGCACCCGAGCGAAAACCCCTTGCCCGGCGTAAGAATGACCCGGCTGTCCGTTAGGCAGCCGGGTCATCTTTATTTCCATATCAATATTAGAAGCCCTCAATTAATTCGTTTTTTTGTCTGGCTGAAGGTATTTCTTCTCCAGCTCCTCAGCTACCATTTCATAGGCAGGCATCGGAACATTGTACTTCTTAGCCATACGAATCACGTTGAACACCAGACCGTCAATTTCGGATTTCCTGCCGGCAGCGACGTCCCGCTGCATGCGTGTCGTGGCATCCGGCGGAAGTGATTCCAACACCTTGAGATTCTCATCGACATAATCCTTCTCGAACGGATACCCCATCTCATAAGAAAGAGCCATAATCTCCCGTATCATTGTCTTCAGCATGGCACGAGGTTCCCCGGTACGCTGAAAATCGGCCACCGTGGCGTTATAGTAAGCACCTGCTGCCGCAATCGGAGAAATATACGAAAACTTCTGCATACAATCCCTCTGGATGATATCCGAAAGCTTTGCATCGATGCCGCAGCTAATCAAGTCTCTCTCAATATCCTGTAAGCGCGGATCATAATCCTTCTGCTCTCTCGGTCCGAAAATGACTCTCAGAATATCTCGATGAATAAGGATCCAGCCGGAACTCTTGATATTTGCAGAGGCATACATACAGCCGTCCATAACCTTCCCTTTTGAAAGTTTGGAGTTAATATACTCTCCGGTTCCGTATACATTAAGGGTCGGAATGACGATTGTATCATTTTTCACAATCTGCCGGAGGAAAGGAAGCAGGCTCTTTACCGAGTAGCTCTTCACACATAGGAAGATCACATCCGGATCATCATAATAGTTGCTCGTATCATAGGCCTTGACCGGTGCTGAATCCACATTGTGATCCCACTGTTGTTCGACCAGGATGCCATTCCCCCAGATCGCCCGCAATTGCTTTCCCCGCGCGATCATGGTGACATCCAGTCCACCTTTCGCCATTTTATATCCCAGGATTCCTCCGGTCCCGCCGGCTCCGATTATCAGATACTTCATATTGCTCCCCTGATGCTCCCCAATAGATCTTCTGTGCTCCCCCGGCTGGTCAGTCTTGTTTACCTGCCTGATTCGCGGCACCTGTTCATCGTCATCTTCCAAATAACTATAATTATCTTCCATTTAGGTACATTACATTTTATTACGAAATCGTGATAATTTCCACTGTTACCGTATTAAATCCCCAAATAACCCAATTTTTTTTAATCTGTTATTGACAGAATCGTTTTCAAATTATATAATAATCAAGCGTTGAAAAATACGTTGTGGCGAGATAGCTCAGCTGGCTAGAGCACGCGGTTCATACCCGCGGTGTCGAGGGTTCGAATCCCCCTCTCGCTATGAAAGAAATATACGACAGGAGACGTTTTTCGTCTCCTGTCGTTTTTTATAATCCTTCCTTAAACTATGCATATTTATATTTTCCGCGATAACGCCACAGAAATATCGCCGTAATGATAAAGCTTATGAATTCCGCTGCCGGCCACGCGCTCCAGAGACCGTATCCCGAGAACAGGGCCGTCAGGGCAAACAGACAGATGATCAACACAGCGAAGGTGCGGACAAGGGACAGAAATCCTGAGACGATTCCGTTCGAGAAAGCCGTAAAAAGTCCCGAGCCGAACTGATTGTAGCCTGTGAAGAGGCATGCCGGAAGTGAGATCACATAACCCAGAAGGGATATCCTGTAAAACTCGGTATCCGGCTTAAAATAAATGCCTGTGATCGCTCCGCGCAGGAAGTAGAGGACAACGATCAGCACCGCTCCGAGAATAAAGCACCACTGCACGCTGTATTTATATACCTTCCTTCGCATGTCGATATTTCCGCTGCCATAGTGGTAGGAAAAAATCGGCTCCACAGCGGTCGTAAAGCCCATGAACACGGCTTCGATCAGAAACTGCAGATAGGTGATAACGGAAAGTGCGCTGACGCCGACCTCCCCGTAGCAGCGAAAAGCCAGATGATTCATGAATAGCACGCTTACCCCGCCGGCGAGGTTGGATACCATGTCCGAAGAACCGTTAAAGCAGATCACGCCGATCTCTCCGAGGTCAGGCTTCGCCAGCTCAAGCCTGTAGGAGCTCTTCCTGCCTATCGCGTAAAACCAGACCGCATAAACGATCGTGCTGCAGTACCCGATGACGGTCGCACAGGCTGCGCCGAAGATGCCGAGCCCAAGATGCTTCATAAAATAATAATCCAGCACACAGTTAAGCACGCCTCCGATCATGATAACGACAGCCGCTACCACGGTCTGACCTTCCCCGATAATGAGGATGCCCAGCTCCGACTGAAGCAGGATCGTAATCGAGAAGGCTGACAAAAGCATGTAGTACGGGCGCAGATATTCGATATTTCCGTCTGTGGCCCCGCAGAGACGCATGATCGGGTCCGCGAAGGTCAGACACACAGCTGTAATCAGAATCCCGATGATGATCGTAAAGACGATGACTCTCGAGAAAGTCTGGCCCGCCTCCTTACGCTTGCCCTGTCCGACTTTCCGGACAATCACCGCATTGCCGCCGGTACCTATCATGATACCGACCGCAATGAAGAGACAGACGACCGGATAATACAGATTGACCGCACTGATAGCCAGGTCGCCCACATAGCGTTCGATGAAAAGACCATCGACCATCTGATAGACTGCTATAAATACAAAAGTAAAGATACTGGGCCCGGTAAATTTAAGCAGTGACCAGAACGAAAAATCCTGAGCCAGTTCTTCATCCTGGGTAAAACTCTGTTCCTGTTCCATTTTTCTTTATCTCTTTCTGGAGAAAATTCCGGCAATATACTGGAAGAAATTCTTCTTATCTCCAAGCTTCTCCTTAATATCTCCGATCGTTACGTCCGACTGTGAATTGTGTGTAGCGAGAGCATGTGCTGTCCTGATGTAAATGTCCTTGAATCTCTCAATGCTCTCATCGTCATACAGACTTGCGAAATAGTCGATCATCATCTGAAGACCGTCGGAACCGTCAAGGATCTCTATGTCCAGAACGGACTGGGACGCCGCCTGATTCTGACGGATATCGATCGTCTCGATCCCATAGCTTTCCATGTCGCGGATATCCTGCTGATAGAGAAGATATACCGTCTCATGGTTTAGATTCAGACCGTTTTTCTCCACATAGGGATAGCAGCTATGCTCAATGCCCCTTTGAACCTGTTCGTGGACATCCTCAAAGAGATCCCGCAGAGTCTCATCCTCTCTGAGACGGACGCCGACCGGGAGATCTCTGAACAGGAGACCGATCGTGGAGAGGTTCTGCACATCCTCTCTTCCGTTATATATCCAAGAAAGCATGATATCGTTTTTACCTGTGTAGATCGATACAGCCAGAGCAGCGACTGTGATGAAGAACTCATTTCTGGTGATCTTATATGCGCGCTCCATCGCTGTCATCTGAGGCTGAAGAAGACCGATTTCGGCCAGCATCTCTCCCATCTCATTTTTCCTGGTCTCATGATCGAACGCAGGATGCCATGTCCAGTCTATTCCTTCATAGCGATCCTCAAAATACTTTCTGCTCTCATCGTAGAATCGGGAGGAAAGCGCGTCCTGCCTGTTCTGAAGCATAAGATAGTAGTAATCCGTATCCGGCTGCGTCCCTGCGGCGACTTTGGCAACATCCTCCATCAGAATCTTTAAGGATGTACCGTCGAACACCGAATGATGCACATCAAAGAAGATATAGCCCGACTTCTCTGTCTCAAAGACCCGGCAGCGATACAGCCGCCCGCCGACGATCTTGAACGGATAGACCAGGGTATCTTTGACAAATCTGAACTCGAATTCGGAAAGCTTCTCCACATGGATATCCTGAAGGATCTCCGGAGTATACTTCTGACAAAGCTCTCCGTCGTTGTTCCAGAAATACGTCGTCAGAAGCGCAGGGTGACTGCCGATCACGGACTGCATGACGGAAGCCATCGTCTCCATATCATAGATCTCCGGATCCAGCTTCATCATGGAATACAGATTGTACATGGTCGAGTTCGGTGTATAGAGCTGATAATCGACCATATAGAGCTGTTCTGCCGTGAGTGGATGCTCACTCTCCATGGAGCGGGCATTTTTCTCATCCGGACTCTCTCCGTCGTCCTTCGCATGGATTTCCTCATATATTTCGGCTATCTTTTCGGGTGTACGTCCGCGGAAAACTTCACTCGCGTTCAGTCCCGGAAGACCGCTCTCAACGATCAATTCAATAGATGTGAGGGAATCGCCTCCCATCTCATAGAAGTCGTCATGGATTCCCGCGCGTTCAATCTTCAGTACCTTCTCAAATGCTCTGCAAAGCTTCTCCTCCGTCTCGTTCGTCGGTGCAGCATAATCGGACCGAAAATCACTGATGTCCGGTTTCGGAAGCGCCATGCGGTCCATCTTGCCGTTGGCCTTGAGCGGAACCGTCTTAATTCTGACATAGTAAGATGGGATCATATAGTACGGCAGCCGCCTCATGAGCTCATTTCGGAGTTTTTCCTGGTCAAACTTGACATTCTCCGTATAATACGCGCAGAGAAAGCTCTTTCCGTTGTCTTCAAATCCCCTCGCGGCAGCCCACTTGATTCCGAGGACCTGACAGATTGCAGCTTCAATCTCAGCCGGCTCGATCCTGTTGCCGTTGATCTTGATCATATCTCCGCTTCTGCCCAGGAGGACATAGTTTCCGTCAGCATCCTTTCGGGCAAGATCCCCGCTGTGATAAAAGCCTTCCCTGAACGCCTTTGCTGTCTCCTCCGGAAGATTGACGTATCCGCGGACATAGGGATTCTCAAAGCAGAGCTCTCCCGTCTCACCATCCGTCACTTCATTCCCGTCTGCATCGAGAAGCCTGATCTTTGTACTGACTTCAGGTTTTCCGATCGGGCAGACATCATAAGGCTTATCAATGATAAATATGCCGACGGCAAAACCGCTCTCGCTGGCTGCATAGACATTGACCAACTGAACGTTCTTATTATAGATTTTGTTGGCAGGCTCGCTCCCGACGATCAGCATGCGGAGGAACGGTCCTGTCTTATTCCCGATCTTTCTGACATAAGACGGGGTGAGAAAGGTGATGGTGATCCTCTTTTCAATGAAGAACCGCATGAGCTTTATCGGGTTCTTGATCACCGCATAGGGCACGATATAATTTCTGCCGCAGGGAACACTCAGCGCCTTCAGGACAACGATAACAGAAGCCACAAAATTCAGAGGGGCAAGCAGAGCGATCCTGTCCTTCGAGTTAAAAGGACTTTTACCGTTCAGCCTGATCGAGTCGATTGCCCTCTCCAGATTCCCGTATTCATGCAGAACGCCTTTGGGATTACCTGTTGTTCCGGACGTATAAATCGCATACGCAGCATCATGGACATCAGCTTTCACAAAGCCTGCAAGCGGCTTTGTATGCATGACGATATCCCAGTTTTCCCCGCTTATTTCCGCCACACAGCCGCAGTTCTCGCGGATATAGGCGATTCGGTCAGGAGCGTAGGTATCCTCGACGAGCGTCCAGGCCGCTCCCGCTTTCCATACACCGACCATGGCTGCGACCGGAAAGACTCCTCTCGGAAGATTTATGAGGACAAAATCTTCTTTCCCGACTCCCTGCTCTTTTAGCCATGCGTACACCCTGCCGGTCATTTCATCAAATTGTGTATATGTAATGCCTCTGGAATGTGTGTCATCAAAGAGAATCGGCACATTTGGATACTCTGCCGTGTACTTCTGTAACGTTTCCAGAATCATATTGATACCCCCTCCTTTTTGTCATGTAAGCCGGAATATTCTTTACTCAGACTTCCCGCTTAAATACTCTGTCAGTCGAAATCATGCAATACTGCCAATCGGCGCGGCTTTGTCTATCGGCCGGTTCTTGAAGTTTTCAAGAGGATTCCCGTTCTTTCACCTTCGGCGTCGGGATACCGGATATCAAAGCCCATTGCCCGAAGCATGTCCGCATAAAGCTTTCTTTTCTCTCTTTTCGCGGGATCTTCCTTCTGCCTCTCCCGCTCAGTGATCACCGCCCCGTCGTTTTTCAGAAAAGCTCCTTTCCATAGCTCTTCCGCATATTTCTTCATAATAAGGGTATTCATCCGGTTTTCTGAGCCTTTCCCCAGAGCTTTATCCTGTTCCTTCCGGATCATCACCCGGATTTCAGAAAGGAAGCTCAGGAAAAGTCACTTAATTATCATGCTTAATGAATTCCATCAGCCCAATCAGCTTCAGTATCTCCCTGACCTGATCGTTAATATTTATGATCTCCATTCTCCCGTCCTGACGCCGCAACTGCTTAAAAAGAAGCAGAAGGCTTCGAATTCCCACGGATGAGATATAATCTACATTTTGGAAATCCAGAGTCAGAACACTGACCCTCTTCAGATCCGCGCTGATTGTATCGCGAAATTCTTCTGCATTGTTAGCATCTATTCTGCCGTCTATCGACACGTTCAAGACTGTGCCCTCCGGTGTTACTACCTTATTCTTTGTTATATTCATACTCCTTCTCCTTTTCTATTCTGTTTGCAACACGAATCAGTTCCTTATTCAGCGTTCAAGTTACGTACACATGTCAACAAAGCAGATGCAGCCGGCTCAGACCGTACAGGTCACACTCAGACATGTATAATCAGGTTATTCGTATTCATCGTGTTAAGATATATAACATCTTTTGCCATCTTTACGATCATTCGGATACCCATATTTTTCAGAGGATCTCTGGCATCTTTGAGAATCTCGTATTGCTCCATGGGATTAAACGGCTTGCAGTTGTCCCGGATTCGAAGAATGACCTCATCCTCCTTGACCAGAATCCGAATATCTATATAGTTCTCATTTCCCTCGACAAAACCGTGCTGTATGATATTCCCGGCCATCTCCTCAATAGCCAGTCCCAGGAAATATACACTGTTCTCATCCACGCCGTTCTCTTCAGCGAACATAGAGGCAAGACGGGACATAATCATAACTTCCTCAAGAGATTCTACCGTAAGCTCCAGTTCTTTACCTGCTGCAAAGCCGAAGTCCTCCGAGAGCAACAGAGTCTTATCGAGGAAAGTATCTCCGTACTGTCTCAAGACATAGATGACAGCGAACAGCAACGCGAAAAATGCAGTAAACGGTCTGGCCATCAAAGCTCCCTTTCCGCCGAAATAATGGACCAATACAATTACGGCCGGAATACTGATGCCGCACTCCAGAAAAAAACTGTAAATGTTCGCCTGCTTAAAACGATGAACGCCCATCAGATAATCATCAAAACAATAGGATGCAAGCAGCATGGGCAAAGCAATCGCAAGCCATCTCACGCCCCCTGTCGCCATCGTAAAAGCAGACGGATTGGACACATTCAGATAAATTCTTGTAAAAAATGCAGATCCGACGAGGAGTATAAAAGCAATGAGGATAATGATCGGCGTCGCTATGAAATAAGTCACCTTGATCAGTTCTTTCAGGGCGTTCTTGTCTTCCTCCCCATAATATATGCTCGACAGTATCCAGACAGTTTCGGCAGCTCCAAGATAAAATACGTTGAACATACTGTCAACGGAGCGCTGTACGCCATATGCCGCAACTGCATTGCTGGTAGCAAAAATTGCAAGAAGATGGTTGACGGTCAGACCGTTGAATGTATTGCTGATACGGGATATACCGACAGGAAGGCCGCTCCAGACCATCTCCCGCGTCCTGTTCCATGGCAGATCCCGAAAGTTGAGCCGCAGCATAGTATTCTTTTTTGTAAAATGCATCAGGAGCACTGCAAGTTGAAAAGTGTTACCGACAGCAGTAGCGATACCCATCCCCAGCATTCCGCCTGAAAATGCAAATACCACCAGAATATCTCCTATCACATCCACTATTGTCATGACAACAACAGAGTTGATGACCCGTTTTCCGTCGCCATCCATCTGCATGAAGGAAGAAAGTACTTTCGAAGCATTTGAAGCCGGGACCCCTAACGCATATCCGATCAGATAAAGCCGTGCCGGTCTGATAAGCTCCGAGAGAGAGCCTCTTGCTCCGAGCAATATTGTGATATGGCTGCTGAAAAGAATGGTGATGAGGACCATTATCGCAGAAATTGCTATCGAATGAAATAATGCAAGAGAAAATGCCTTGTTCCCCTTATCAAGATTTCCATCTCCAATTAACCGTGAAACGATGTTTCTGGCTCCTCCCGCTATGACAGCTCCTACCGTCGAGAAGATAAATATGCTCGGTCCTACCAACCCGTAAGCCGCTACCGAATCGGTCGACATGAAGTTTCCGATCATCATTCCGTCGACCATCGGACCTATGCAGAATGCCATCGTAGAAAGAACTGTTGTAAAAAAGGATTGGACAAACACCTTCTCTACTATAGAGCTTTCTCGTTTTCTCTTACGTGCCATTGTACTACCTCTGATTTATCTTTCAGGACTTCATACTGGAAATATTATATTACATAAAGCCATTCCGGGCGATGAAAATTTCGTATATTAATGCTAATTCAAGTCTCGCTCGCGTGACTTGGCGCGGGATTCGGGTCAGCGCTATCTGACATTTTCCAAACCCATGACGCAAAAAGAGGCTGCGCATTAGACGGAATCACCACTATACACGACAAACATTTTAAAATAATGTCTGTCGTGTATAGTGGTAGCGCGCCTTAATGCAACAGCCTCACACTGATACACTGTAATTCAATTTTATTTCAGTAATCTATAACGATAACTGTAGTCCCGATATCCACCATGTTGTACAGCTCCTGGGCTGCCCAGTACGGCAGGTTGACACAACCGTGAGATCCGCTGTACCAGTAAATACTTCCACCGAAATCATCTCTCCAGGTCGCGTCGTGAAGACCGATGCCGCCGTTAAAAGCCATCCAGTAGTTAACATACGATGAATACGCGTAGGATCCGTCCGCCTGCTGTGCACCTCTGAGCGTTCTGCCCCTTTCCATCATGTAAATGGAGTAAATTCCTGTAGGCGTGTAGCGTGAGGGATTCGTCTCGGTTCCGGTTACGCACTCGGAAGCCATCTGCAGCTCGTAGTTCTCATAATAATAAACGGTCTGATCGCATTTGTCGACTTCGACATATGTTCCGCCGAGTCTCGGATCCCTTTCCAGATTGTTCATGGAGTAGATCGGCTCCCTCGTCTCACTCGTATAGCTGAGAAGCTCTTCCGTTATCTTCGCGGCTTCCTCTTCCTCGTCAACGACGCGGCCGTAAGTGTCGCAATCGACCTGAATAACGCCGGCATTGGTGGATTCAAAGTCGCGTGTATCACGAAGGACGTTGAACTCTTTGGCAAGCCCCGCTGCATAATTTGCAGCACAGTCTGCAACTACCGCTTCATCAATATAATAGTATCCGTTATCCTGAAGGGATACCCACTGGCTTGTGGTATCACGCCCGAGTACACGGGTCTCGTCATTCGGAAGCTGATATGTGATTTCCGTGTTCAGGAAGGTATTGAGAGCCTCCTCCTGATTCACAAGATTCTCATCCGTAGCCATGACTACCGGTTGTTCATACAGTTCTTCTTCCTTGGCAACGTTGACTTCCTCGGTGCTGCTCTTTACAGCCTTGTTGGCGAGTTTGATCAGACCTTCGGTATCGAGAGCTGTTCCGTATGTCTCGGGAATAATCTCAAATGTATTGTCATTCTTAAGAATAATCTGTGCATTGGTCGGAGAAGTCTGCTTCTCCGTATCAGCCTCAACCAGCGAAGAAATCTTCGCT
Source organism: Lachnospiraceae bacterium (assembly GCA_017433725.1). Taxonomy (GTDB): domain Bacteria; phylum Bacillota; class Clostridia; order Lachnospirales; family Lachnospiraceae; genus Chordicoccus. The sequence continues at coordinate 4,610 of JAFRGQ010000078.1, read as the reverse complement.
GAAAGCTTCTTCTCATCGTATTCCGTAGCGGATGCTACCGTATACTCCTGCTTATAGCCGAGTTTACCGATGACCCACAGGAACGGATTCTGTTTAGCCTGAATCTCAGCAACTTCACCGCTCGGAATGTAAGTATAGTCAAATGCCGTTCCCGGAATCTTCTCCACCACGACATCATTGTAAGCAACATCCTGGGACTCCTTACTCTTCTCTTCCGGAGTCTTCTCGTCGGATATCTTTTCCTGTTGTTTATCCGCTGTTTCTGCGGCTGCTTCCTCTGCGGTGGTCGTATCGGCAAGCGACTCGTCAGATGACATATCGGAAACGGATTCATCCGGTTTTGAAGAATCCGTAACGGATGTATCACTGTCTGAGGCTTCTACCGGCTCAATTGTTTCTGCGGAATCGGGAGAGGATGTGCTCATTTGCTTTACACTTGCATCTCCTTCCGCAGCATAGACAGGAGCTATAATCTCCATTGCCCCGTCAGAAGACTGCTCGGGCTCTTCCTTGCCGATAGACTGGACTTCCTCCATATACTCAGCTGCGGCCTTTGTACTCCTCATCGTAAGGGACAGCGTATAGCTTTCAATTCTCTTTTCAAGAAGGGCTTCGACCTGCTCCGGAGTCTTGCTTCCGACATCAATCCCGTTGATGATCGTTCCGTCAATAAAACGGTTCGAATAAACATGAACAAGAATCAGGTAAATCACAAGCAGAAAGCCGCCGACAATCCCTGCGAGCAGCTTCCTTCCCTGTTTTTTGTCCATCCCCTGGACTTTATCTGTATATTTTTTTATTTTTTCGTTTTCAAGTGGGCTTTTAATATTTCTGAACGGGTTCTGAATACCCTTAAAGAATTCTGTCACACTCATAAGGAGTGTCTTTTTTGGTTTTGGTTCTTCCGGCCTCTGTTTTGCCATTTTCACACCTCTGTATCTTCATGAAAATGCTCCAATTCAGCATGATACGCTGATTATTTCTCTTTTTCAACTGCTTTTTACGAACCTTTTTAAGTTCGTCAGGATGTCAAAATGCGAATGTGAAAAACAGATAAGAAGTGCAAGAATGTACAAAAGCAGCTGCCGGATTGGACGGAGAACGGCAATTGGTGGAGTACTTCCTGAATTGTGATGTAGTCCATAGTTTTTCCCAAAATATCGATTTACGTTAACAATTATATTATATGCGTCTGACCGCATTTTAACGAGAGAAATGTAAAAAAGCTGATCCCCAGTTTCCTGAAGACCAGCCTCTCTTAAACCTTATGTTAAATCAATCTTCGTCTCATCCACAGCAATGCGCCCGCTTCAAGGATCAGGATGCTGCCGAGGATCGTTTAAGCCCAAGTGCTAGGGCTGCCAGTGTTATACCGCATCTCTCTGTCTCTTCCTCATCACCAGACCTGCTCCGGCAAATGCCGTCAGAATGATGCCGAGGAGATAGATCAGATTGGTGCCGGGGCCGCCGGTGGAGGGAAGGACTACGCCTGGATTATTCCATACTCTCAAAACAGTCGTTGATTTATCCGTTATATCAGAATAATCCTCCGCATCCTTGATCAACATATTACCCGTTGCTTGCATACCAAACACCTTATCCGGATAAACAAAAATCTTCATCAGATAATCCGGAAGATCGTAGCCCGCCGGAGCAGTTGTTTCCACAAGACGATATTCTGTAAACTCCTCTCCTGATTCGATCGGAAGCTTACCAAGAATCAGAATACCATTTTCATTCGTTGTTCCCTGAGCCACCACAACAGCCTCATCGATTGCGGATTGCGTATCGTCATCGAACTCACTTGCCTTGTACACAACAAATGACGCTCCGGTAGTGATTGTTTCAAACTCTCCAAGACCGGTTTTATAAATAGCAACAGGCTGCTTATTCCGTTTGTTAGTATAGGAAATGGTAATGTCTCCGTCTACAGTAACATTGCCGGTAGCCGTCCGAGTGTCAGTTATAGATTCGGCTTCATTGCTGATCTCGATAGTTGTATCAAAATCACCGTAAGTCTCCTCTGTAATCGAGAACACGGTTCCATAAGGAATATCCTCATAAACCTTTTTGTTCTCCTGAGTCACAGCTTCACCTTCAGCCGGATTCTCAGGCAGCTGGCGTCCATGAAGAACAAACGCATCATCCTCCTGCGTGAGCCCCTTTGCCGTGAACCTGTACTCCGTATCCTTATCTGCATCGTTTCCGATTACGTTCTTGACGACCGTCACAGTTCCTTTCTTTTTGGTATTTGTCACGGTCAGCGTGTATACACCGTCAACATCCGGCTCACTGATTGATACTTCGTCAAATGGAGCCTCTTCATCCGCTCCATAGCTTGTAATCCTAATCCCATCGCCCATTACACTCAGCGCTATGTCTCCTGAGATTCCTTCGTAGTACTGCGGCGCTTCCGTTTCCATCAAAGTGTAGTTTCCGCTTGGCAGAGTAAATAGTGTAGTGTCCGATACATCACCACTTGGCAGATAACCAGGGTTTACGGACGCAGTGCCATCCATGGAGACAAGCTCAGTCATGTCGGTAAAACCATCCGCATCGCTGCTCGTCAGACTAAAGGTAGCGCCTGCAAGGCCGTCTTCCGCGTCATCTCCAATCTTATGGATGCGGAGCTTCTGCTCCTTTACTTTTTCATTGGTATACGTGATGACCGTATCGCCTTTGATGGCGAGAGGTTCTCCATCATCTCCGTCCAGTTCAATATAAGCGGATTCCTCCAACGGTGTCTTGTCCGGTAAAGACGTCTGCTTCGCATCCACGCTCTTGATGCTATACCCGGATGCCGGGGTCTCTTTGAATGTCAAAACTGAGCCATAAGGAACATTTTCAATTGTTTTCGTTCCGTCATGGGGAAGTGCAAAGCCGGCATCGGTTTCAGGCAATGTATAGTCTCCGGAAGCGGTTGCAGTGAACGTAAAGGTCTTACCCTCCGAGTCCCCCTCTACAACCTTCTTAACCGTTACAGTATATTTATTAATCTCCCACACCGCATAGACAGTGTTTTCCAAAGGATTCCAGTTGTTCTCATCGCTGACTTCGAGATTATCTGCTGCTACTTTCTGCCCAAGTTGATATATACCGGCTTGAATCAGATCGTCAGCTGTCATTGTTGCAATCGCATTCTTATAAGTCTCAACTGTAATCTTGGAACCGTCTTCTCTCTCGAATGCCCAGCCAAGCAGAGTATAACCTTCTCGCACAAAAGAGTTTTCATCCTTCATAAGGAAATCTTTATTGATCGGGTATGATTCCGTTACGCTCTCCTGTTGTGCACTGTCATTCGTCACACCACCGTTTCCATCAAAGGTTACCGTGGTCACCTTCTCGGTCTCGATGTTGAATTTTGCCTTCAGACGGATCTTTTTAATCGTTGCCGTGTTTCCCAGGTCATCTGTAATCGTCTCTTCATAGATAAAGCTGCTCGGAATCTCTGAAGCTGTATCAGCCGGATTATACATAATATCTGATTCGGAACCATCGGGATTCAAAAGTACCCATCTGTAGAATTCAAAACCGGAAGTATACTCTGTAGGCGCTTCCGCCACCTGGAAAGTGACATTATTATTGGTCAAAGCATATTTATTATCATCAACCGGAATTGTGGTCTGGAGCATTCCCGCCGTATCATAAGTACGATAAACATCATCAACATCGTATTCGACATAGACGCTGTTCTCGTCAACATCCAGTTCCCACTTGGCGTACAACTTCAGAATACCGCGAACATTATCATGGCTACCGTCATTATCGCCGTACTTATTCCAGTCCTCCCCTAACTGATAATTCATGTCGACACCGGGAGTGTTATTGTTAATCAGAACCGGAAAATGAATTTCTGTTGTGGGATCAAAGCCCGGGGAATAATACCAGCCAATCAGTTTATATCCGGGTCTTTTCGCCACTGAAGTATTAATATTTGAATCATCAACCTGTTCGTTGTAATCAAGGCGGAAGGACAATGCCTGGTTGTTCGCAAGCTGTACCTCATCATTGTGTTCATTATTCGGTGTTGGCACCAGAACCACTCGAACACGGTAGGTGTCCCATTTTGCGTAGACAGTAATATCGCTATCGGGCATTGTCGTATTAAAATCAAAAGGGATCTGGCAATCAGGATCCGCATACCATCCAGCAAAGTAATAGCCTTCATTACCGTTAGTGGGTTCATAATAAGCAGAACCACCTTCAGCATATTTGCTCAATCCGGATTCATAATATACTCCATTTACAATATTTTCTGTTCTCCCTGTGACATGGTCTCCTTGGGAAATAAAATGGATATTATGCTGGTTCCGAGCGTATCGAAGGAAAACATTCTCATTACCATATGAAATACTCCCACTTGATGTTACCGGTGTCCAACTTCCGGCTTCATTTACTTGAACCCAATCACGCTTGCGCGTGAAGCCTTTCTTGTTTCTTAATCCCGCCATTGCATTGGCGGTCCTTTTCGTTTACGATAAGCTCATCCTATAAAAGGAAAAGCCCCTCCGGATGACTGCTTAGTTTGGCGACGCGGCTCTCATACCGAAGGGACTCCCTACAGTATGAGTTTATCTTTTTTTCTCTATTTATTCAAGTCCTGCCGAGCT
>JAFRGQ010000077.1 GCA_017433725.1 Lachnospiraceae bacterium | reverse complement strand
TGACAGGCTTCTTGTAAAGCGTTATATTACAAGCAGGAGGGCACTATGCGTCCAGTGGACGCATGTTCAGTGCGGACCGGAACGGAGTGGAGAAGAGGCAATGCAGATTACAAGCAGATTTACGATAGCTGTTCATATCATTACCGCCATCGATTATTTCAAAGACAGCGAAAAGGTGACGAGCAATTTTCTGGCGGGCAGCGTAGGCGCTAATCCTGTCATTGTCCGGAATGTTATGGGCAATCTCAAGGAAGCGGGGATTATCGACATCAGTCAGGGTAAAAGCGGTATAACGCTTGTTAAAAAACTGGATGAAATCACTTTTTACGATGTTTATAAGGCGGTTGACTGTGTAAATGATGAAGGACTGTTTCATTTACACGAGCATCCGAATCCTGACTGTCCTGTAGGAAGAAATATCCATACCCTTCTGGATGACAAACTAAAAGACATCCAAAAAGCTATGGAGGATGAAATGAAAAAGTACACCATAGCGGATTTAAGGACGGGAATGCAGGATATTCTGGCAAAAGAAGCCTGACAAAACGGGACTCCGGGGCAGACTGCTTCGGAGTCCTTTTCTAAGGAGGCGTAAACGTGACAGCAAAAGACTATCTTGACTATATAGTGAATGAAATACATCGAACGATTGTAGCCACTGTCGATGACGACGGTCTTCCTGTGACGGCAGCAATCGATATGATGGACAGTGATGAAAAGAGTTTGTATTTCCTCACAGCAAAGGGCAAAGGCTTTTATGACAGGTTGAAGAAAAAAGAGTTTCTTGCCCTGACCGCAATGAAGGGTGAGGATACCATGAGCAGTGTGGCTGTGTCTATCCGCGGAAAGGTTCGGGAGCTTGGATATGATAAGATTCCGGAACTGTTCGAGAATAATCCGTATATGCGCAAGATATATCCCACAGTGGAGTCTATGCAGGCTCTGACGGTGTTCCAGATTTATGAAGGCAGCGGTGAGTGGTTTGACCTTTCAAAGAAACCGATAGAGCGTGATTCTTTTACATTTGGAGAAGTGGAGAAAAAGGTAGAGGGATATTTCATTACTGACAAATGTATTGGCTGTGGAAGCTGCGCGGCGGTTTGTCCGCAAAACTGTATCATTCAGGACGAAGTGCCGTTTGTGATTGAACAGGAACACTGCCTGCATTGTGGGAACTGCATGACGGTTTGTCCTGTAGATGCGGTGGAAAGAAGGTAACAGCATGAAGGAGAAAATGACACAGGAGCAGCGGCTTGACACGCTGGTCGAAGCGTTCAAGGCTGACTCCGTTCAATATAAAGATTTACAGACGCCTGCGGATACGGAGGGCAAACGGCGAATCCTCCGTTCCCTGATGAACATTCGTATGCCGAAAAAGCTGGACGATTCGGTACTGACCGTACAGGATGAATACCTGCGGGAGCGCGTCCTCGAAAACGGGATTGTCACGCTTTCGGAGATCCCCGTGATTCGGAATGGCATGTCGATCTGGCAGGGCGACATCACCCGTCTGGCCGTTGACGCCATCGTGAACGCCGCAAACTCGCAGATGTTGGGCTGCTTCGTCCCGATGCACACCTGCATTGACAACTGCATTCATACCTTTGCAGGGGTACAGTTACGTGCTGAGTGTAATCGACAGATGAACCAGCTTCGTATCCGCTATGGCAAAGACTATGAGCAGCCGACCGCTGTCCCGATGCTGACGGACGGCTATAACCTTCCGGCGAAGAAGATTATTCATATCGTCGGCCCGATTGTGGAAGAACGACTGACTTCTGCGCTGGAAAAGGATCTGGCAGACTGCTATCGGAATACGCTCGACCTATGCGCGGAAAACGGCCTGCGCAGCGTGGCGTTCTGCTGTATTTCTACAGGCGTATTTCATTTTCCGAACAAACGGGCAGCCGGAATCGCCGTCAGCACCGTGGACAGCTGGCTTTCGCAGCATCCGGGTGCTATAGAAAGGGTGATCTTTAATGTTTTTAAGGATGAGGACAAAAAATACTATGAAGAACTTATATGATGAAATGCCGAACGGCTATCAGGAGAGCATTCAGAAGGGACTCGGTGCGGTGCGGTATTTCGGCAGAAATGTGTCATTCGGAACAGGATCTAAGGAGGAACGAATCTCCAGATTAAAGAAAGAGATTGAAACGGCAGATTCTATAGTGATCGGTGCGGGTGCCGGACTTTCCACTTCCGCCGGATTGACATATAGCGGAGAGCGATTTGAAAGGTACTTCTTTGATTTTGCAATGAAGTATGGCATCCGGGATATGTATTCCGGCGGGTTCTATCCCTTCCCCGATGAAGAAACACGCTGGGCATGGTGGGCAAGGCATATCTATTTCAACCGATATATCGATGCGCCGAAGCCTGTCTATCAGGAACTGCTCTCACTTGTGAAAGATAAGGATTATTTTGTTGTTACAACGAACGTCGATCACCAGTTTCAGAGAGCAGGCTTTGATAAAAAGCGTCTGTTCTACACCCAAGGAGACTACGGACTTTTCCAGAGCGCAGGTTCATCCATGCAGAAAACCTATGATAATGAAGAATGGGTAATGAAAGCAATGGAAGCGCAGGAGTTCATAAGAGACGAGAATGGATTGTTTCAGGTTCCTGAAAGTGGTGAATTGAAAATGAAGATTCCTGCATCACTCATTCCGAAATGTCCGGATGATGGGTCTGATGTTACTATGAATCTTCGTGCGGATGATTCCTTTGTCGAAGATGAAGGGTGGCACAGAGCGTCTGCGGCATATGCGGATTTCCTGCGCAGACATGAGAGCCTTCATGTGCTTTATCTGGAGCTTGGCGTGGGAGCCAATACACCCGTCATTGTGAAGTATCCGTTCTGGCAAATGACACTTGCCAACGAGAAATCCGTTTATGCCTGCATCAATTATGGAGAAGCATTCTGTCCGGGCGAGATTGAAAAAAGAAGCATATGTATCGATGAGGACATTGGTGAAGTATTGACAATAATAAGATAATTGTGCGCTTTAACATAGTGGAAGCAAGAAATCCCCCGTCTTCTGTAAGCGGCGGGATGAATTGCACCGAAAAACAAAGAAAGAACAAAGAGAACACTTGTTCTTTCCCGGAGAAGGTGATATAATAGATTCAGTCGAAACGGAAAAGAGGATTGGAACCATGCGACAGATGGACAACAATGCACATTCGGTATTCCTTTTGTATTATCACCTGATCATGGTG